>JADYXR010000032.1 GCA_021772095.1 Candidatus Obscuribacter sp.
CACCACTTGCAATACTAAAGCAGCCTGATATCATAATAAGAAGATGAGCACCCAGAGCCATGATCATCAAATTTCAACTACGCTAGAGACATCCCCAGTGTTTTGAGCGTCCGTACGACGCCGACACAAACTTCTCGATCTTGTATTAGCTTTTGTTTTGCTCTCAGCTTAGAAACCGCTTCGACAGCATGACTTTCCGCACCGTTCAGATCGCCTTTGGCAGCGCTTTTCAGCGACCGCCAATAAAGCTCATACGCTGCTGCTGTATTGCGCAAAGTGTTAATTTCCTTTCTTAATTCAATACCGAGCTGAAAATAAGCATTGGCTAAAACTAGATCGTCATCGGCAAGTGCTAATTGTCCTAACAAATCCAGGTTGCGCACCTGATACTCGGACAACTCCTCACGCAGCGCTTTGAAGTGCTCCTTATTCTCCTCATGCAATTGCACAGCCTGGTGCAAATAGTTTTTCGCTTTTTCAAAATCGCCTTTTAGAAATTTGATTTCGCCAGAGGTCACATTTATGCGAAATTTCATCCCCCAATTTTCATTTGGAGCCATCGAGCGAGCCGTCGCCATCCACTCTTCAGCTTGTGGGAGATCGTTGCTCAATATTGATACTCTGGCCGCGTCGATAGCCGCAAAGGATCGAAATGGCAGCGAAATCCAAACGGGCAGGCGGTACATCCAGTGCGTGAATCGGAGTACCGTTTGCGCGAATTTATATCGTTTTAAATAATAACCCGCGTTACTGCCGATCTCCTGTGTCGTGCAAGGAATGATCATGCCAAGACTGCAAAACATGACCAGGAACAGAATTGCTTTGGTGAGGTTCGATTCAAACGATCCGTCGTTAAAAACGAGAAACAACGAGCCCATCACGGAAAGAAAAAAGGCCCATGAGAATATGCCATAAAATATTGTTTTCATTTTCGGCTTGCCACGCTTGAAGCTCTTTCAACGTTATTCCCAGATCCTCGACTGACAGCTGAGAACAACCACAAAAAGAGTCCCCGGGCTTGGAACCCGGGGACTTATTTCTCGGAAACATCTGCTGCCAACATTGATTGCAACCGAGAGAATCTAGAAGATTGAAACCGTGACGATGACTGCGGATTCCCACAAAGGGTTTCCACGATAAAATATTTTGTGAACGGCGAGCGTTAGAATCTAACCAATTTATATTCTAAAGAACGGCGTCTCAATTACCTTGTCGAGCCATGCCACTTGAATTTGATATTCGCCGGGACCCACATTGATTTGTGGTGCAACCACAGCGCCATCAAGATTGGTTTTGCGGGTGAAGACTACGCCTCGCTCGCTTTCCAGAATGCGTACTTCAACATCAGGCATGCCATTGTCGGCGGTATCTTTAGCGTTTAGCAGTAAACGCAGTTGATCCTTGTCGACAAGCCAGCCCAGGTTGACTTGAATTTTTGTTTCTTCAGCTTGTTTTTCAAAGCTGCCGAGTGAGACAAGCTGGCTTCCGATGCCACGCATTGCCCCTGCTGGAACCATCGAATTCCACTGCATGCCTGTCAGCAAATCTTGCCATGTGGCAATTGCTGCTTCACGCGTGGTGCCTACGAGGTCCTTGACCTTGAGTACTGCCTTCGATGTCGCGGTCGCTGTGTTGCCGATCATACGTTCGGTAACTCGACTCACGATTTTTTCATCGCTGGGTGAGAGCTTCATAAAACTGGATGCGTTCCACATTGCCCGGTCGAATTGTTTATTCTCCCCTGGCAATGGCAGGCTATCGAAGTTCTCCCGGCAGAATGATTCGAATGCACTTGAGCATTCGCGTTCATCTTCGATTTTCATCACGGTTGCCAATTTGTCGTTCAGAGTAGTCATCGCCGTCTCCTAGATCCTTGCTTCGTCCTTATCAAGCTTGGCTTTAAATGCCTTGAGTGTTCGGACAATCTTCTTGTCGATGGTATCTATACTCTTCGGTTCCATTTTTAGACACTCAATCAGATCTTCTCGTTTATATCCTTCCACGTACTTCAAAATGAAGCAGGTGCGGTGGATTCCAGGCGGTAGCTCCTGCAAAACTTGCTCGATCAGATCATTAATTAACGCTTTGCTGTCCGGTCTGATTTCAGCAGTGGAAGACGAAACGCTGTATTCCCATCCAAAAAGGTCCTCTGGCGAGCGACCATCCTCGTCATCAAACATAGAATCCAGCGAAGTCGTCCGATACTGGCTGGTGGTTGATGGCTTCTCGTCGAAAGTTTTGGCGGGGGTCATGTTCTTCACGGTCATGACTTCGCCGTCTACTTCCTTTATAGAACTGGAAGAAACGCTGACCTGACGCATGTCCGCCTGCAGCTCTTTCTTCTCTTTCTCTTTTTCTTCGCGCTTCTTAAGTTTGACCTTGTGATAGCGTTCCAGATTTTGAGCAATAGACTTGTTGCAAGCCCCGAGACAATAAAGGGCCAGATTGGCGTCCGGGTGCGTGGGGTCGAAGTGCTGGGTCACCATTAGAAGCGCGTTTTGAAGAATATCCTCGATATCCTCGTCGGTCGCCAGACGCGCTCGCGAACGAATGTAGCGCATCATTCGTTGAGGGGTAAAATCCATATCCCCTCGAAGAAATGTTCTGCTCTGTTTCTCGTTCATCCAGTTTCTTTCGATGTCACCGTGCCAACCTCAATTTCGTTTTGTTCGCTCGGTACTCGTCTCCGCTAACCCTAAAGAACTATATATGATTCTTTTGATTCCTTGCCACGACCGGGCAAAAGCAAACTGATCAATGTTAGCAAATTGTAAGCGAATCCCTGTCAAGCCCACTGAATACGGGTTCAAGGCTCGCACGCCCGCCTTCTTAGAGCGGGACAACTATTTGATTGGCTTCCTGTCAGGTATTCTTTTCCAGGAATGGAAACCTTACTGCTCACTTTTACTAACCTGATCCTTGGAATTTCGGCGGCTCAATCCCTCGAAATCCCTGCGCCATTGCTGCAAACGCACCCGACAGTGGCGCCTATCGCCCAGTCTTTACCGCTGGATTCTTCGCAGAAACCATCTATTAAAGGTCCGGTGGAGCCGAAAAAATTATTGGCCGGTAGGCTGGAGCCTCTGGAGCCAGTGTCCGATAGTAATGAGGGCGATGAGCGGGGCTATAACCGAACCCGGTCGTCCTTGAAGTTGCAACGTGGTGAGCAGGGCGAGGCATTCCTGACCTCAGAAGAGCCGGCGGTTGAACTGGCCCAGGTCCGTCCGCCCGCGCCCGCGCCGACCACCAAGATTTCTGACACACCGATTGTGCCCCAGAGCACGATCAGCCAGCCTTCGCTCAGACCGTCTATCGACCTGCCCATTACGGGAGGACCAAACGATAGCAATCTGTTGAAACGACCGAACCAGGGACCGGGAACCGACGTCTATCAACGCGACTCGACGCCGCTTCCGCCCAATGTGACGCCCCGCAGGATTACGGCGCCTGGCGATGATAATGCCAATGGCACGGCGCCAGGCACTGCCGCTGGCTCATCCGCGGCTGGATCGAATGCTGGTATAGGCAGCAGCTCGTCCGGAACCGAATTGGACGTGCAACCGACCGGCGGCGTCGAATCGGTTAAGTCGCGAGTGATTAATCACGGCGATGAGTTTCCGGCTGACATCGACAACATCAGCCCTTCGGCAACCACTGAAGACCAGGTGCCTGAGAAGCCTGGCACCGTACCTGGAACTGTCTCTGCCACCATCACATACGAAGAAAAGGTTCGCGAGCACCCGAGTGGCGGCTCCATGCTGACGATCTTCGAGGCCCTCGATCAGGCGCTCGTGAAAAGTCCTCGTGCAGCCGCTTTGCGTGCGCTTCTTCCGGTCACGCAGTCGGAGTTGGCGCGAGCCACCGAGCAGCCCGGTCCGGACTGGATGTACGACAATGGCGTCGCCGCAGAACAAACTCGAAGAACCGGCGCCGTCTTTAATTTCGAGCCACCCTGGAAATTAGTCTTCCGTCTATTGGCTGCCAAACGGCTAATCGAGCAGAACAAACAAGAATTGCTCACGCAGCTCTGGGGTTTGCGAGCCGAAGTGCGTTTGGCATACACCGAAGTAGTGGTGGCACAAGAGACGCTCGAGACGTTGAACAGCCTCTATGATCTGGCGCACCAGCTTATGATCGTCTCCTCGAAACGGTTTCAAGCTGGTGACGTTCCCGAATTGGACATGCTGAAAGCGCGTCTTGCCGAGTCGCAATACGATGTAGAACGCAGAGTGGGACTGCGCCGCGTCATTCGCGCCAAGCAGCAGCTCAACGTCATCATGGGCCGCAAGCCTGAAACGCCATTGCAAATTCCTCGTTTGCCACCATTTTTGACCACGGCAGACATCGCCAAAGCAGCCGGCGCACACAATATTTTGTTGCCGGATTTTCAACAACGCATCCAGGTGCTCGAGTCCTATCTCGATCTGGCGATAAAACATCGTTATGAACTGAGGGCGCTGGAGCGCCAGATTGCAGTTAACAAGGCGCAGTTGCGAACGTCGTACGGCAACATTTTTCCAAGTCCGCAATTTTGGATGGGCAGCTCACAAACCGGCAACCCACCGACCGGTCCGCGTTTGAACTCGTATTATTTCGGCGTCAACGTGCCGACCAACCTGACCAGTTTTCAGCAAGGCGACATTGCCAAATACAAAGCCGTCGAGCGACAATTGAGATATCAAAACGGTTCGTTGAGAAACGTGATTACCTCTGAAGTTTCATCGGCATACAACAATGTTCTGGCTGCCAGACAAAAACTGCGCATCTATCAAGAGCACGTGCTTGCCGACTCATACGAAGTCGCCCGCCTGGCGCGCCGCAGTTACGAAGTGGGTCAGTCGGACATTACATCGACAATTCAGGCCCAACAAAACAACGTTCAAATCAGAACGCAATATCTGGAAGCCATTCAACTTTATCAACAAGCCTTCACGGAACTCGAGCGGGCATGCGGAACACCGCTTCTCGAAGCGATGGATTAACCGCACCAGTTGTGGTGTCACTCAGGCTGCATATTCGCAGAGGTTTGCAAACAAACCATGCCTCGCGCTGATTATGTGAAAAATCCCTAATCTGATCTGGCGATGATTATCAAGAGTGTGATAGACACCCATCTATACGCGTGATAACCTTTCATCAACCCAGTTTTGTATCTCTAATGTTTTTTTCTTTGGCTAAAAGCGTTGTCTTTAGCCATGACTTTTTGATCGGGTTCGGAGGAATATCATGTCGAGACCGAACTTTGCCAGTCGTGCGTGCACATCTGTCTTGATCGCTGGAACCGTGATGCTGGGCTGCGTTGCGCAAGCTGGTGCCAGAGACGGTGAAGGCGTTCGCGAGTTTCGGCAAATCAATGAAAGCATGGATCGTCAGGCGCTCAAAGCTTCATGGAGGCAGTCGCAGTCACCACGCGCGGTGATTCTTCCTCCTGTTACGATTCAACCGATGCCACCAGGTGGTGGTAGCAATGGCGGTGCGCCACCAATTCCAGGTGTGAATTCGATTCAGGAGAACTTCGCGCGGCGTGCGGACAAAATTGGCAAAGTACGGAATAGAAACAGGATTGGCGAACTTCCACCGATCACTACTCAGCCGATTGGTTCAGGCGGTGGTAGCAATAGTGGTGCACCGCCGATTACCGGCGTTAATGACGGTTCCGGCTATAACAGTCACGGCAACCGCAACGGCCGTTCTGTGCAAATCAATCAATCCGGAAATACTTTGTCGATCAATGGGGTCGATCTCAATTTGAGTTCCGGCCAGTTAAACATCAAACTCGGCAATCGTTTATTCCGCGGAGCCTCATCCGTTACCATCGATGTGGGTGGTGGCTCGAAAACGTTGACCGCTGGTTCCGAAGTCACAGCCGCCGAGTATGTCGCGGCGAGGCAAGTGCTTTCTGCAGGCAGCCAGCAGTTGATTCTGGATAATGCCGGCACTGCAGTTGGTGGCACCGTTGATTTTTCGACCGTTTCATCCAGAGGCGAACGCATTAAGATCGATGATTTGTCTATTCCCATCAACGTTAGCGCCTTTGGTGATTTTTCCAAAACGCCGTTGTTTTCTGTGAGCGGAGATCTGATTAACGCTGGTACTGTTTATGCGTACTCCTCCGGTAACAACGCTCATCGCACCGGCTTTTCCGCGGACAACATTACGAACGAAAGCAGCGGATTGATCACCTCTAAGTTACCGATTATCGCAGTTAAACGAGGAGGTTCGACTAGGTCGAATCAACCGATTGATTTGAGTTTGCATGCCGATGACACGCTTTCCAATTTTGGAACAATTTCAAGTTCCGGTGAACTTGTGATCACAGCAGGGCATAAAATCAGCAACGTTGAGAACGGCGTCGTCTCTGCTCAAGGTGCGGTTTCGTTGTCTTCCTCAAACATCATAAATGCCGGTTTGATTAGTTCCGCCGATGGCGGTGTTTCCATAGATGGAGCAAACACAGCAGTGCTACAAGTCACCAATACTCGTGGCACAATCGTGGCACGCAGCGGTGATATTAATGTGCGGAATAGTTCTTACGACGGAGTCTTGAACACATATTTCACAGGTGGGAATCTTTATAGCAAGGCTGTAAACGTCAATGCTGGTCAAGGTTCTGCCGAAATAGATGTGGACGATTTGACCGGCACCCTCAATCAAAAAGGCGTTGCTTCTCACGTCGCTACCAACACCTCAACCCTCAAGCTCGGCGAAATTTGTTTGACCGGTGATCCAACTTATAGCAACACCGGCAACATAAGTCTCGATGGCAACATCACCGTCGGCGAAGATCTGACCATCATCGCTTCCGGCGACATCACAGCATCCGTACCGCTGACATTGACTGCTAACAGTGCCACTCAAGGCTTCAACATCACGCTTATCGCCGGAGCCGATATCTCCGCTGGCGGCGGTTCATCTGCCGGCGTTGGTCCGGTGCCACCACCAGCGACCAGTGTGCAAACCACGATCTCTGGAAACAGTTCCGTGACCGGCGGTAACATTATTCTGGGTGTCAACGGTGCGGTCAATATCAATGCCAGCCCCACCGCCAAGACCGCCGCTAACGGCGGAAACGTCACGCTCGCCGCGTTTATGGCGGCAGGCGCAAATGGCTCGATTCAGCACACACTCGGTTCAATAACATCCGGTGGAAAAGGTACAGGCACCAATGGCGATGTCACTATAATCGCCGGCTCCCAGGTCCCCGCTTTTGATAATTCCATCTCTTCAATCAACTCATCCGGCGGCACCGGTGGTGGTGGCAACATATCGTTTGTCAGCGATCAGCCAAGCGCGGGCGCGGCAATAACATATCTTGTCGATGGCTCCGGCAGCGGAGTTCTCACACCTGCCGGTACGACTAACGCCGGTGTCAGCACAACCTTTCGCGGGCAACTGACCGCCGGTGGAAATGTGTCGATCGATTCCGGAACGATCAAATGGTTGCCGGCATCGAAAGTCGGCATCAGTACTAACACTACGACAGGATCGATTAACCTGATCTCTCGCGGCAGCACCGGTATCCAAATCGGCAACGGCAATTTCTTCT
The DNA here is from genome assembly GCA_021772095.1 of Candidatus Obscuribacter sp. Taxonomy (GTDB): domain Bacteria; phylum Cyanobacteriota; class Vampirovibrionia; order Obscuribacterales; family Obscuribacteraceae; genus JADYXR01. The sequence continues at coordinate 7,547 of JADYXR010000032.1, forward strand.
CAACAAACAAGCTGACTGTTGACGCCGGAACCGGCGACATCGGTCAAAGTGGCTTGGTAGCCATGCAGACCAACGCCGCCAAAATTATCGCAAACGGCGACACCGGGTTTTCGGAGATCGCGATCGTCAGCTCGAATAAGGGACTAGTTCTTTTCAATGGTTCCGCTGATACATTGAACTTGAGCAGCGCCGGGACCTTCATGACAGATCCTTCGCTTGCCCCGATTACCGCTAATACAGCCTTTCTCGGTTCGTTCGCTGCCGGTACTGGTTTGAATGCATTTAACCCGGTCGAGGTCGCAGTCGATAATCTGTTCATAACAGCCGGTAGCAAGGGCAATGTTTTCGCGCACAACTCGAATGCGACAACGACCACTTTATTGGGTACCGAAAAGATGGTCGCTAACAAAACGTTTTCGCTAATCAGCGACAATGACTTAGCGATGCTGCCGGGTGCGTTCATTGCAGCGGACAATGTAATCTTAACTACTGCAGGCAGTTTCAATTCTTTGGGTGGCACCATAGATGGTGACGTTTCAGTTACTCTCACTTCTGACGGTACTATAACCACCAGCGCCGTTCCTGGATCTATTCTGACACCACTTCTCAAACTGATTTCTGTTAACGGCGGCATTGGAACCAGCACAGGATCACGATATGTCGCTAACACCGGCACGCTTGCGGTCACCGCCACTGCTGCAAATGGCAGCGTGTTTCTCCAGGGATTGGCGGGCAAATCGTTTCAAGTGGTCGGTGGTTTATCATCCGGTGTTTTCGATTACTTTGGACCAGGGAGCACCACTTTCTCCGGCAACATCACAAGCGGAAATAACTCGGACATCAACCTCGTAATCGGCACTGGGACGCTCACAACCAAGGCGGCTCAGATTCACTCAGGACGAAACATCTTGATGCAGGTTGCGGACAACGCCTCGACCAAAATTAAGATCGTACTCGGCGTCAACACCGACATTTTTACTGACTCGAACCCGAGCTTCGGCGACATCACCATCGCGTTAGGCAACGTCACGCAGGTGACTGGGACTCCTCCAGGCTCCGGCGTAAGCTTCGCTGAGTTCGGCGCGGGCGCCGACATCTTCTGGGGCACGGCCGGAATCAGCGGCAAGGGCCAAAACTTCGTAATCGCACAAGGCGCCGACGTCACCTTCAGCAATTCGATTTCATCTAAGGCAATTTCGCTGGCAGGCAATGTTCAAATCACCGCCGATCCTCCACTCTATGGTTCTGAAACCTTTGTCGGCGGCGGCAGCAGTTCGACAAGATCTGGCTCAAGTGGCTTCAGCAACGCTCGATTCGCATTCGATTCACAAGCTGCAAATCTAACTTTGACGCGAAGCAAGTAACGCGTTTCGCTTGTATTTTGCACTAGTAATTTGAACTAGTGCGCACGTCGGATCACCGAGTCCTACCGGCTGAATGATTCGCGTTGAGTTTGAATTTCTGTTTGACGCAATTGATTGACTGCCGATCGGCTGCCCAACGGCGCTACGATTGGTGCCACTATGGCTGGTGCGATGGTGTTGACCACATCGAGAACGATCATCGTAGTCAATTGACCCTTCGTCACCCCGCCTTCCGAGCCGGCCAACGTCGATTTAGGTTCGACTGCTTTTGGATCCTTCTTTGCGAACAATTTGCGAGCATCTTTCGTCAAGCTAGAGTCGAAACTTCCAAGACTGGCTTCCCCAGTCATGTCACCGGTCGCCGCATCGACTTTCACATCAGTGGCTGGAATGCTAAACGAGTAAGCACGCGGGGAGAAAATCGTTTTCACATCAGTCAAATTGACGCGTCTAGTCTGTCCAGTTTGAACCTGAAAATCTATGTTCGACGGATTTACTGCGCGAACCTTGCCGACCAGAGTCGAACCATCCGTCAATTCGAGATTGTCCGGGCGTTTGAAATCCTCGAATGAATTGATCCAATCGCCGCCCGTGAAATACATCAGCCCCTGAATCACAGTGCCGCTGGCGGATGACGAGATGCGGGAGTCGATCAACTTACCGGTCAAAACGACGTGGCGGTCGAAAAGCCAGTCTGGCACGGCGCCTACGGTGACGTCGTTGCCGCTGAACTTGACGGAACCGTTGTTGACCTTGATTTTGCCGAGGGCATCGGTTTTGATTCGGGCATCAATCCCCGCTGTCGACGCGCCTTTGACCACCTTAATCGGAGCGGCTGTAGCGGCATCGCTGCACAGAAGGCTGTTTGCAGCTGTGAATGCGATTGCAATCGCTAGACTGAAATGGCTGTTCTTCATGGCCCGGCTGTCCTTTCTCGGTCGTAATTGATCCCGTATATCCTAGACCCTTACCTCCGCGAATAGATTAGACACTTGAAATGTTAAGGCAAAACCTCAGCACCACTGGCACACAAGCGTTTGCGGTTTCACTTCCAATCAGTTTCTATTAAATCGGCTGACTGCCGGGCATGAGTTAGCTATAACGCTGCTCACTAAAGGAGACTGGAATCAAGCTACGAGTCAAAATCGACTTTTTTATGCTGTTCGGAATTACCGTCATGCTGCTTGGTGCCCTGGTTTTGATGGTGTTGCGGCTGCTCGAACAGTCCGACGAGCATGTCAAAACAGTGAAGGGTATGAAAGTCAAGTTCGCCAAAACGCAATTTCAGCCGGGCATCGATGAGACAACCGCCGAACTTCAGAGGGATTTGAAAGCCGATCCCAATCGGAAACAGGCGAACTATCGCAATTTAGAGTTGAATGAGCGAAGTTTCAAACTGATAGCGAGGATGAAACATCTGAGCAGTCTGGAACTTAACGATTGCGTTTTCGACCCTTCATACATTCGATATCTGGAACGCTTGCCCCTTTCGAAGCTCGATCTAAGCGGCAATGACATTGGCGATCAAGCGATGACGCCTGTGGGAAAAATCAAAACGCTGACTACGTTGAAATTTGCTGATACTAAATGCAGTGGCAAGGCATTGGAGATTTGCAAGGAGCTTACAAACTTGCAAGTGTTTGAGGTGAACGGTTTGTCTGTTCATGATGAGGATTTGAAATGGATAGAGAATTGTCCAATCGTTGATTTGAACATCGCAGGAACTAAAGTAACGGATGCTGGTTGTGATTCAATTGCAAAATTAGTGACGCTGATGAAGCTGGATGTGAGCCGAACGAAGATAACCGGAGCTGGTTTAGCTCGCCTTAAAACTCTCGTTAATCTCGATGTTCTGAGAATCCGCGATTGCAAATTGAACGACACTGATCTCGCGCTTTTCGCGCAGTTTCCGCGGCTGCGAACCTTGCATTTGAACAAAAGTGATATTAGCGACAAAGGAATTATGGCTCTGGGCAAATCAAATTCGTTGCGGATGGTCGAGATAGTCAACAGTCCGAATGTCACAAAAGCCGGCGTAGAAAAGTTTTCAAAAACCTACAAGAAGATGTGGTTAAAAGTGACTTCCGAAGTGTCTGGCTTTTCGAGATATGCGGAATTTCTTCCCGAAAACTAACTCTCGCTATTTCTGATAGACAGCCAATCGCGGGTGTGGCATCTCTTCGAATTTGGTGCTTGAGCGGTTTAACTCTGCCATGATCGCGGTTGTTTTAAGTACATTGTTGGTCAGGCGTTTTAAGTTTTTGTCCTGAGATAGAAGCAACTGCTTGGCAGGCTTTATAGCCATGAGCGCGGTTGGAACCGAGAATTCGGAAGTGAACATTTGCAGTCCGTTCGCGACGACTTTGTGTTTCAAATTGCGGTATTGGAAAATTTCCGCCGGATTGATTAGATGGAAATCGTCGGAGGTTGAACGAGTGAGAACCGCCTGGTGTCCCGGGGAAACGGATAGGCTCTGCTTGCCTGCGGACAGAGTGACCGCATTCTTGTGGGAGTCATGAAGATTGAAAACTGCGACGGAATTCTCGTGCACCATCAGGAGTACCATGGAGCCTTTGTCTATTTTTACGGTGGTGAGAGAAGTTTTCACGACCATATCATCTGCCGGTGTGTAGAGGAAACTGCCCGAAGAGATCTGGTGTGGGTTCTGTTGATTTGAACTCGGTGCGTTTTCTTGCGTGAGGTGAACTGCATCGACCTCGCCGGTTATGTATTCTGCACTGCCCACTAGCTGCGAGTGTTCGGGAATCGAAGTTAGCGTTCCTGCAACTTCGGCTTGATTGGTTTGTGAGAGCTTCAACGCTGAGTTGGTCGAAGTTAAGATTGAAGAGTTGCTGTTCAGCGAATTTACGTTCGAATTTGTGTTCAACGAATTGCTGTTCGATGCATTGAGGTTCAAGGTGTTGATGTTCAATGAACCGATGTTCAAAGAATTGACGTCCAGGGATTTAAGACTCGACGGACTGTTGTTAAGTGAAACGACACTCGATGAAATACCGTCAGGTGAGTGGAGATTCGACGAACCCGGTTGTTCTGGATTCGAGTTAAGAGGCAGTCTCTGCGCGGTCTGTGCGATGGAACCTGACGCGTTTTTGTTGATGGAAACTGTCATGTTTATATTGGCTGAGGCTGCTGCGTTTAAGCTCGCTACGTCAACTGGTGGATCTGCTGTGATAGTGACATTGCCGTCGAGTGTGATGGCTCCGTTGACGCCGCCGTTGATCAGGACGTTCTTCCCGATAGCGTTCAACGCGTTGTTCGGCGCATTAGCTGTAATGGTGGAAAGATCGGCGAACACTTGACCGCCACCGGATGTGGTGACGAAGATATTGCCGGTTTGTCCATCCGGAAGTGGATTCTCTGTTGGTGGAGAGTTCTTTCCGATGAAGAGCGCGACGTCTCCTCCGCCTATTCCGGAAGTAGCGATTGTGGATCCGGCGCCGACAAAGATGGCGCTGGTTGCTTTATGAGTGCCCTGGATTGTGATGCTTCCGGAGCCGGCCGCGCCGGTTGAGTTCACCGTTACATTCGCTCCAGCTGCTATCGCAGTTGTTTCTCGATTGGACACGGTTATCGAGCCTTCACTCACGGCGATATCGTTCAAAGTCAAATTGCCGGTCGATGAAACGCTAAAGTTTCCACCTGACGCGGAGTTCAGCAGCACTGAAGGAGCGCTTCCACTGAAGGCTAAGGTCACAGTGCCTGCGGCATTGGTTGTTGCTTGCACAGATGGTGCACTGACAAGCAGCGCATTACCGGCGGTGCCGATGTCACCGCCCGAGGCGCTTTGCAGCGTGATGGTGGTGGCAGCGGACAACGCTTTATTGGCGCTAATCGAGCCGTCAGCTGTGGATAGATTTATCGTCTGAGTTGTGGAGCTGCTGCCCAACGATTTCTGAATGATTATGTCGCCGACGCCAGCGGTGGTATCGATTGCTATTGATGGTGATGAGGCTAACGCGGATGAAACTATCACTGTGCCTGAAGATCTGAGATTGAACGCATCGGCTGTAGATGCCTTCGCCAGCTCAACCGGATCAGTTCCAACGTTGGTCACGTTTGATGTGCCACCGGTCGAGAGTTCTAGTTTGTCGGCTTCAACCCGTAACGCTCCTGCAATTGTATTGCCGGATCCGATACTAGATGTGGTGCCTATGATTTGAACCGTGCCGGCCGTGAGCACATCGGTGCCCAATGGCGCCAGATGCTGGAAGTTGCCGCTATCCCTTATTTCAAGAAGGATGTTTCCATCGGCTGTGATGTTTCCACCTAAGAGGATATCGCCAGTTTCGGTAATTAATTCAACAGAGTTAGTGGCGACGATGTTGCCGGAAGTGTTGATCGTCCCCAGGCTGCTGACCGAGAATGCGTTGCCGATATTCGATGTTCCAATCGTCAAGGCATTGGCATTGATGTTGGTGATCTTCACTGAGTCAATGGAATTTGCCGTCAGCGTTTGCGCGTCAATCACAGCGGATATCGTTTTGGAGCCGCCGATAAGAGCGATAGTGGAAGCTGAAAGCAGTTGGCTGTAAAGCTTCCCCTTGCCGCCGATGGATAACGTTATGGTGTTGTTGGCTACGACAGGATTTTTTAAAGTGATCGAACCTTTGGGCGCATTGCCGGTATCGAGGGTCAGATTTTCAAAGTCGAATGTCGGTGTTTGTAAAATCGAAATTCCACCGCCCGAGTTGCGAACAGTCAGAGAGCCAGGATTGACGCCATCCATCGAAAGTCGACCTTGAATGCCATTTTTTGTTTTCGATGTGCCGATTTTGAATACGTTGGAACTGTTCGAGTCCAAAGTTACGTCGCCGGCGCTGCCGGTTCCATTTGCACTGGCGTCAAGTTCGCCGATGATTACCAGCGCTCCGCCGGTGGATGCAAGGTTGAAGCTCGCGCCGTTTCCGTCAGGACCGGTTGGTCCAGCTGAGATGGAGTCTAATGAATTGAACCGGACGTTGCCTGCGCCAGATACGCTTACGGAGCCACCATTTACGCCGGTTGCGAGGATCTGCAATTGGTTTTCGTCGATTTGTAAATCGGCTGAGGACGTATTCGTATAGACTACGCTGCCACCATCGCCGGTGCCAACTCCGGAGGCATTCAATACCAATGGTATACCGGCGCCTGCGAAGTCGGATGCACTGAGCGCTATTGAGCCGCCGGAGCCTGAGGAATCTTGCGATACGGCGATATTGCTGGTCGGCAGATTGAGCGTGCCAGTGCCGGCAAGTAATGCGAGGTCGTGAGCAACCGGCAAGCCGGCTGTGAAATTGATCGCACTGGCAGAACCATTTGTTTGAATTCGGACACTGGATTGGTCCGCCGTAATAGCGCCTGTCGATATGTTGCCACCCAGATCGGCGATGTCGAACGAACCGGTCTCGATTACTCCACAGGTAACGTGGACGCCATCGTGGACGACGGTTCCTGACTGAATATTCACAGAACCCGCATTTGATGGGGCTGTCGCGGTCGTGTTGATCTGACCTGTTGTTATTCCATTGCCAGCGATTGTGACATTGCCACTGAGACCGCTGCCACCACTTGTAGTGAGCTCGTTTAAGGCTACAGACCCGTTGGCATAGACCTCGACATTGCCGCCGCCATTTGCTCCGGCTGTGTTGATGTTGACTTCATGACCGGCTGCATTGAATACAACGCCGCCTGTGGTGTTGCTTACAGCATCAAGGACATAAAACGGATCGTCTGAACCCAGTGTGATGTCGTCGAAACTATGTCCAGCGATCAGGATAAGGTTTCCACCAAAACCACCAGCGTTTAGATCCAGAGAAATCGCTCCTCCGGTATTTATGATGTCGCCAGCGGAGAGCAATGCCAGATGTCCGGTCGCGACGTTGATGTCCATGCCTGCGATGTCTAGCGGTCCCACGCTGGATGCGATCGTGCTGTCACCGGAACCATTAAAGGTGACAGTGGTATTAGGATTGGTGCCCGAGTTAGTGTTTATATTTCCGTTACGCAGAAAATGTTCGGAATTAATAGCGAGCGCCGTGTTATTGGTGGGCAGGTTGATGGTGGCACCCTGTCCCAAAGTGAACGATGCACCGTCATCAACAGCGTTGAATGTGACTGCGTTTCCAGCTCCGGCATCGAGAGTATGAGTGCCGCGAACTTCGAGATCATTGGCACCAATTGTGGTGAATGCGATTGAACCGGTACCGCCGCCTGAGCGGCTGATTGTTCCTGTGCCGGTCAAATCGAAATCGGTATTGCTTGAGACCGAAACAGATCCAGCTGCGCTCGTTGAGCTTATCGCCCCATTGTTGGCGAGCAGCGGAGTATCGACCACGACGTTGCTTGCAGTGATCGTTCCTGCATTGGACAACATGCGAGCACTGGTGCCGACTGCAGCGATGCTGAATGAGTTATTGGGCGCAAACTTATTCGTAATGCTCGTCAAAGTGAACGAAGTCTGAGTCGATACACCATTAGCGGTGTACAGCCCAAAGTACCCTTCGCTTGATCCTGGCGTAGTTGGAACTTGGGCCGCAGGCACCGTTTGCCATGGCTGATCGTATGCCTGGAAAATCACGGTCGGAACATTGTTGGTTGCCGACCAGGTTTTCATGGCCTGGAAGTACCAGTTCGAGAGTGTGACATTACCGAGCGCAGGAGCTGTTGGAAGGGGCGGCGCTCGAAGTCCTTCTGTTGGCCAGCCGGTTTCGCCTATTCGAATATTAGTCGCGATTCCTTGTCCTTGAAACGCGGTCTTGAGCGCAGTGAGCGTGCCGCTCATGCTGTTGGTCACAGCAGTGGTGAACGCTGTTTGATCGGCCGGTGCAGTCGACCAACTATCGGGCAAGGCGCCATCGAAGTAGGCGTACATGTTGGCGTAAATGTGCCCTTCGACTGAATTGATCAAGGTCTTTAGCGCGCCTTGCAGTGGGTTGGCGTTGTTGTTCACTCCTGCCAGAACATCCCAGCGTTGCCTCGTTGTAATCGGCAATGTCTCCGCGGAAAACATTGTGGCGGAGCCAGGCGTTACAGGAGTACTGTTGCGCAACGCGATCGCCGCTGCGATCAAAGTGTTCAAATCGTTGAGTGAACCTGCTCCAAAAATCGACTCATTACAAATGATTATTTCCTTGACGGTGCCAGGGTAGAGTTGCGCTTGTTGCAGGATGAACGCTAGTTCCTGCGTGGTGTCCGCCACGTTGAAGCTGTCGCCGTTTACTCCTTGCTGAAACACTCCGGCTGAAATACCGAGTCCGACCGCGGCTGCGGCTTGAATGTTGAACTTGTTAGAGCCGGCAGTAGCGGCGGTCGGTCCGTAGAACTGTCCGCCGAAGTAAAACGAGCCTTGTGAATAAGTGGCTACATCAGTGTAGCCATCGTTCTTGAGCTGTTGCATCAGAGCCTTGACGGTGTCGAGGCTGTATCCGTCAAATTGAGTGGTGGCATTGCCGTTGACGAAACCACCGACATAAGGTTGAAACGCCAGACCGATAATGCCGCCGGCGCCACCAGTGGACATGGCCAGATTGTTGTCGGAATTGAGGTGCATCGCCGATGAAACAAAGGTGCCTGCGGCGACAGTGTTGGTCGTGACCGGACCGCCCATCAGATTCAGCGTGGACTGATTAACACCTGAAAGATTAGCAAAAATTAGATCGTAACCTGTGGTCGGCGTAATATCGATGGTACCGCCACCGGTGCTGATTGTCACGACGCCGTTATCCGGCGACGCGATCATCAATGGAAACAGTCCGCCACCCGAGTTGATCTTGATGTCTGAAGCCATTGGTGCGTTCAAGGCAGATGCATCGCCGAGGAAGTGCAGGAACGGTGTTCCGATGTTGAGCTTTCCGCCGTCGTTAAACGTCAGGGTGATTGCCGGTGCAATCGTGATGGAGCCGTTTTCACTTTCGGATGTGAAGGAAACGGTGCCCGAGCTGCCGGGACTGAATGTATGAGATGACGTCAGAGCGAGCGCGTTATCGCCGTTTGCGTCCAGGCTTATCGTACCGGTGCCGCCGCCTGTGAGCGCGAACGAACCGCTGCCTTCCAGAGTTAGACCAGCTGGACTTTGAACCAGAATGGAGCCGCCGGACTTGGTCGAGGTGATTGCTCCATCGTTATGCAACAGAGTTGTGAGAATCGTTATGTCGGAAGCCGATGTGATCGCTGCCGGTGTCACGGAAGAACCGGATATGGCAACATTTCCGGACGCGTTGATCGTGCCTGCTGTGATCGCTTTTCCCGCTACTATTGAAACTGTTGCGTTAGTGGCGGAGCCTGTAGCGCTGATGTTATTGACTGAAATTTGTCCATTCACGGCTGGGGTCGCGGCGATGATTGGTCCACCGGAGATGATCTGACCGAGACTGTCGAATGTTACGGACGAGCCGCCGGTGCCGGTTGGCTGAGCGGTGTTTAAACTGACATTGCCACCGCTACCGGTGCCTGGTCCAGCGTTGCTCGAGATGCTTCCCAGTTGCAATGTCGTCATAGCCGAAGCCGGATCTGCTCCGGCAAAAGCGCTCACATCGCCGCCATTGCCGTTATTGAAAGAAGAACTGCTATCAATCAAGCTAGTCGTACTCAAAGTGATCAAGCCACCGGTCGTGCCATTTGCACGGGCGCCCAGCACGACTTTGCCACCATTGCCGGTTGAAGAACTGGTGTCGATTACAGTGGCTACACTGCTTCCGCTCAAGTCGATGCTGCCGCCGTTGCCGGCGCTGAAATCCACGGTTGCAGTGGTGCCGGCGCCGATTGCAGAACCTGGCACAGTGCTCGTTTCCGGACCTGCACTGACAGTGATGGCGGCGCCGGCAATGATCGTCACATTGAATCCGTTAGCGACCACTTGCGCGGTACCATTAGCGGTGATGTCGCCGTTAGCTAAGAATGCTACCGCTTCTCCAAAAGTATTCTGTCCTTGAATCTGAATGCCGCCGGTCGAGTTTGCAAACGTAGGATCGCCGGTTATGCAGTTGTCTCCGATGATCAGTAAATCAGTCGAGGCATAAAAATGTTCGATTGCGGCGACTGAATTTAATTCGCCGGTGACCTTTCCGACGTTGCCGTCGATGATGCCGCTGCCGGAATAGATGTTTAGACTCTTCGATAAGTAATCGCCGCCCTGTAAGCGTACGTCAGCGGCGCCCGAGTAGCTACCGTCTCTAATATTGATGCTGCCGTTCAGTGCTTCGAATGAGCCACCTTGCGCCTGTACATCGATTAACCTGGTCGGATCGGGAGACAATACATTGATGTTGCCGCGTGCAGATGAAATTTCACCAGTGTTGGACAGAGTGCCGGAGCCGGTTTCTAACGTTATGGAACCAGAACTGACAATCGAGCCGACATTACGAATCCGGTCGCGTGCCGCCAGTGTGAGGTCCAAGTCCTCGTTGGCGCCCACGCTTTGTATGCTTCCGCCGCTTTCATTGTTTATGTTGTTTCCAAAAATAATTCCGCCGGTGATTTTGTCATTAGACGAAGTGCCAACCACTGTGCCGTAATTAGTGAAATCGCCTTTTACCCCGATTCGTCTGTCGGTTGCGAAGTCATCAATCCCGGTCACACCGGCAGCAATTACGAGATCGCTCACCTTCGGTGTCGCCACGGAATTGATGCTGAAGCTGCCACCGGCCGCGGCACCACTTTTGTCGAGGATTAAACTTTGAGATCCGGCATCGAGAACTTGTTTGATCGCAACAAATTGTCCGGCGGTCACCTGAGATCCCGCTCTGAACGATTGTTTTTCGCCGCCAACGTCGATCGTTACTGTTTCAATTTCATTAAACAGTTTGCTGCCGAGAATGATTTTTGATGTTGAAGAAGTGAGGTCGAGATCGATTTTTCTGGCGTTACCTCCGGTATCAGATATGGTGCCGGTATGTCTGGGCAATTGGTTGATTGGATTGTGCAGAATATTGTTCAACGCAGAGTTAGCAGCTTGCTTGCGTTCGTGTCTTGCTAAGGCGCTTGCGTCGGGAATGAAATCTTGCTGGCGAAAAGCAGTGTTGCGCAGCACTTCTCGATCCTGCCTGATCTGAATTTTTCGTTCTGACTTATCTAAAATGTGAGCGGCGTTCCAGCGCTGAGCGCGTAATTGTTCGCGGATGTCGTTATTTCGAAAATTGTGCCTGTCCGCATGATCGCCTTCGGCATGAACTTTCTGACCGACGGAAACAAGACAAAACATCGACGTCAGCACCACGACTCTATGCGTCAAACCGGGTGTCGTACTCACGCTCATCTGTTTCCTCCAGGGAAATGCATGACGATTCAAACTGCGCGTTGATGCGATTCAGTTTGAAGCCAACTGACTGTATTGCCAATATCCAGGAGAGTTGAATTGTACTAGAATGCCGGCGCTAAATCAAAGATTGTTGAAGGACTGCTCGTGATTTCGTCGACACTGGAGTAAGCGGAACATCAGAATGAGAGTCGGGATGGAGAAAAAAAACTGCCGACCGCAAATTGCGATCGGCAGTAAACTGTTTTGTTTTTTGAAATACTTAGAATCTGAAAGCGTTGCGGATGCTCGTCATCAAGCCTGGTTGTCTGTTATGAATGTAGTCCAAGAATTGTGGATCATTGTATTGATTCCATTCGTAGCCACCATTCCAATTGTTGTTATGGTATGCGAGCCATTGAGCGCGCAGTTGCGAATCTAGTTGAGCACGTTGGGCCGCGCTTACCTGAGCGCTACGAGCCGCCCAGTTATTGTGCACGTAGTTGCGCTGCTCATTCCAGTTGTGGCGGTTCCAGTCCCATTTCGCGCTCTGGACCGCGCGTCTTTGGTTTTTATAATAGTGCTTGACCTGTTTGTTATTGTTTCTGTTTACTTGCTTGTAAACATGCTTGTTGTACTTGTGGTACTGATTAGAACGCTTGGGGGTGTAATGCCTCGTCACGTGTCGGTCATTGCGACCGTCGCGACGGCCATCGTGACGGTCGTCGTTTCGAGCGAAAGCTGGAGTAGCAAGACTAAAAAGTGCTGCAACTGCAATCAATTTTATCGTAAGGCTGTTACGCATTGTTTCTCCTGGAGGGCGTGGTGATTATTTCCGTCATACGGAACTAAAGTTATGGAATCCATATAGCACAATGTAATTGTCTGGAAGCTGTCTATGATGCCAAGCGACGCCGTGGCGGTTATTCGAGTCTGCTCGATTCTGCTCGCTTTGCTTTGCGATACGCTATGCCGTGCGCGAATAAAAATAACCCGGTGATAGATAGAACCGCAGGTGTGAGACCGATAAGAAGCCACGCTGTTTTTGAGATCGTGCCGAGGAATCTTCCAAAATGGATGTTTATCAATAACTGGATAATCAGATCACCCATTGGCGGTTTTTCTGAAGTGGAAACGGCAAGAACTTTTCCAGAATTCGGATCCAAAAATACTTGTGTGCGCGGGTTATTTGGGTCGGCATATTCAGAGTCGCTAAGCCATACTCGAACAGATTTGCGACGCTTGTCGGGGTAGGCAATTCGTTCGACGAAAAAACGGCTGCTTGACTGCTTTTTCGCGATTTCGACAAATCGATCTATAGGAATTGCGACCGAAACTTTTGGCGATTGTTCGGGATTAGAATCATTGTCATCTGGCTCAGCCAGCTTCTTTTGCGAAGAGACTGGAACAATCGCATTCAAATTCTTTTCAAAAAATTCGGGGAAGCCAAAATAGAAACCGCTGATACTCCAGACAAGCAAAACAGGTAAAAGCCAGATGCCGAGCACGCTATGAAGGTTCCACACTACACGTTTCAGACTACCCTTCAATGGCAATCGAAAACCGTCGAGCCAATTAGTTATGCCTCGCCACCAGACGACGAGTCCCGTTACAACTAAAGTGAACAGGCATGCGGCGCCAACTCCATTTGCGATTCTTCCTGTTTTTCCGTTTAGTAAATTGAAGTGCAAATCGCGGAGAAATTTTAAAACGTCGTTTTCTTTTTTTACTCCCAGGACTTTCCCGGTAAACGGATCGACTTCGCAATGAATTTTCTTGCCATCCTTAGTTGCTGTGAAAACATCTACTGGATGCGTGTTTTCGTGCGACACAATAAGACCGGTGACTTTGTATCCGAGAAATTCCTTTTCGGAATTTCTTACGATGTCGCTAAATGATGTTCGTTCTGCTTGAACAGAGATCTTCGGCGATGGGCATAACCACGCGGACAACTCATCGTGAAATACCAGGGAAACTCCAGTCAGGCTCATCAACAAGATGTACAGGGCGACAACGACGCCAACCCATTTGTGAATCAGGAAGATCGCTTTTCGAATCTTCGAGCGCTGCGGAGTTTTGATAAGCAAACTCAAGTCGGAATGGAACGGCTTCGATTTGCTTGTTTGCAGTTGCTGTGAATCAACCGGCACGTGCCACCACCTTTGGTGCTTCATGATCCTGGTGAACCGGCACGTTCTTGAAACAGAAATATAAACTGACGTCGTAAATGCTTTTGAACGCTCCAGCCAGAATCAGAGGCAGTCCCGTCGTTACGTTTTGGAGTAGGAAACCAGTCAGAGTCGGAGCAATGCCTTGCGCGATTGCTCGCGCGGATGTCGTCAATCCCGCGGCGAAAGGGCGATCTTTTTCAGCCACGATCAGCATGGTGTACGCTTGTCGGACTGGTATGTCCATTGATGAAAATGCGCTGCGCAAAAGAAGCAATCCCGCCGCGAACCAGGCGTTCGGCAAGAACGGCATCAGGCATAATGCCAGGCTGGTCGGCAAGTGCGTGAATACCATTGTGTTGAGGAGACCCACTTTCTTTACGATCATAGGCGCAAAGAAGAATGACAGAGCGGCAATCACGTTGCAACAGAAGTAAACCGGTCCAAGGAAAGTGGCGTCAACTTGATACCGCTGATAGAACCATAATGTTAGTAGTGATTGAACGATGAAGCCACCACCAAACGCGTCCAGGCTTTGAAGCGCGGCTAGTTGATATATGAACTTCTTGCTCGAAGGAGGCGATGTTTGTGATTCCGTTTTCTCTTCCAGCCCCTCTGCCAGCCCCAGCCCTGTTGATGCTTGTGAGGTCTCGGTCTCATTCGAGTTGGTTTCGCGCGGCGCTGAATTGCTGATATCAGTGGAAGGTTTTATATCTTGCTGGAATTGCGTCTTGACCGACTGAGCGTGGGGCGCGAATTTCACCATGGAATAAAGAATAGCAAGAACGATTCCGCCAGCCGCGTAAATTAGAAAAATTGTTTGGTACGCCTGAACGACCGGCGCAGAGCTCATCGCCGCCACGCATATTCCAGCAAGCAGTGCTCCAATTGCTGCACCGCCGAAACCAACCATGTTGTACCAGGAAAATGCCCCGGTCAACTGTTCGCTTGTCGTTGAGGCGGAGATAATCGTTTGCTCCAAGGGCGCAAACGGACCGCCTTCATACCCGGCGGGACTGACGATGCCGCACGTTACCGCGAAGAGCAAAACCAATTTCGATTCAGCCGTCGAAAGTATGATGCCACCACATACGATGACCGCGCAGGCGATGTACAAAACATTCCGAACCCCTACTTTGTTCGCAAATGCAGCCGAGAGTGTGGTCACAAACGCGTCTTCGAGGAGGGTAGCTGAAAGCAGCATTCCCACCTCGGCGCTGGAGAAGCCACGCTGCAAAAGAAACAACGCGAGGACAATCGAGATAGCGCCGAATCCCATCGTTCTAATGGTTTTAGCTATACACAAAAGCAAAAGATTGTTTGAACCGCCCGACCATTTGCTCAACGCTCCGCCGAGGTTTAGTTCGCTGGAGTCTGTTGTCGAACGCTCTGGCACGTCACATCCTCACATGCACAGAGTCTGTGAAGTCGGACGAATTAGTGCTGAATTTTCTGGAGTTACCACGATACTGCGCATGGTGTCTTTGATGCTGCCATTCAATTTGAACGTATTGATGACACGATCCGCGGGCGTGACGCCGCTTTCTAAGCGAGACCATAATGTTTTTAAACTTGATCCATCCATCTCAAAACGCTGAGCAATTTTCTCTGCGCTTGTTAAGACCAGAGCGGCACGTTCTTTTTCTGATTGAGAGCTAAGCCCATTAACGGACAGATGACGCAGGCGTTCCAACCGATGTGCATCAGAGGCGCGGCCGGTCAACGATTTGTCGAGCAGCATTGCTAAGCCGCAAAGAAAATAAGCTTTGTAGTCATCCATGTTTTGCGCCATCTCGAATCCTTTGAATTCAAAACGAAGCGCTGGTTCAGTGTGAATGTAATACAACGGCGCCCAGGCTGAGCGCTTGAATGTTCTAACCGACTTGCCGACGATGCCGTTTTCAGTCCACAAGCCACCATCGTATAATGGTGAGTTGAAAGATAGTGCCACCAGTGATGGTATATAAAAGTTGATCTTTTCGCCGAGTGGTTCGCGATCGATTTCATCCACCAGGGAATTTGGAATGCTGATGTTCATGTCCGGACCATACGTGGTCATCGCCGTCAAAGCCCACTGCCAGTAATCATGACGATGATAATTGGGAGGCGCATGAAAATCATGCGCGGTCGGATGATGAGAAATGGATGCGATCGTCATGTTTGCCTGAGCGAGTTTGCAACGCAAGCGCTCAGTCAATTCTTTGAGATTTGCAATAGTGGTATCAATTGTCGCCGCAATCGGAGTGCGAATTTCAATGCCCTTCGGAAGCATTTTCGTTGGCTTCATATCGGCGTCGGTAAGGTAGTAACCTTCGATCAAATATGGATTGGCTTTTTTATGCAGCGGTTTTATATTGAATCCATCAGTTGAAAAATCTGAAACCGGAATGCTGTCGACCAGCTCGAGGAGCTGCTCAAACCTGAGGTCCTCTTGAAACAACGGCGAAAAGTCTTTGTCGTTCAAAAGACAATGCTCAGTTTCGATACCAAATCCAAAATTGTTTTGTTGACTTTCCATACGGATACCGTGGTCTCGCCTCGCTCATTAGTCTTTCTCAGGGCGAAGCCTATTCGCCTAACTGGCGACACGTGACTTATTGAGAAACGTTCGCAAATTGCTCCACTGAGTTTAATATATAGACGGCCGAATTCAACGCTTGGCTTCTGATTTAATGTGAATACGTGCGATTTAGAGATGTTTTGTTACTCTGGATTAATCATCCAGTGGAAATTGGGCCAGCAGGAATCTGGTCTATCGGTAATTGAAATTGATTTGCAGTTCCAACAAAAATTCCAGCAAATTTGCCATTTCCGAAATAGCAGTCTAAGAATTGTTCTCGGATTTATAAAGATCTTCGAGGTTCAGCTTTTTCAATTTTGGCGCCTTGAAGAATGCAACAACCACCACCAGTAGTGTCATACATCCGCCGAAGACAACCGAAGGAACCAGCCCTAAAAATTTGCACGCCACACCGGATTCGAATTCTCCGATCTCGTTTGAAGAACCAATGAAGATGCTGTTGACTGCTGCCACGCGTCCTTTCATATCGTTCGGTGTGAGCAACTGATAGATGGTGGAGCGAAGGTAAACGCTGATACCATCTAGTACGCCGCTGACTGCCAGAATACAAAGCGCGATATAGTAATTTGTACTGAGACCGAAGCCAATCATACAAATCCCGAAACCAGCTACAGCAGCCATGAATATTCTGCCGGCGTGACCGCCGATCGGATTATGCATCAGATAGGTTGCGCTCAGAAATGCACCAATCGAAGGTGCCGCTCGCAACGTTCCCAGAGCCTGCGGGCCCATGTGGAAAACTTCGGAAGTGAAGATTGGCAACAGCGCTACGGCGCCACCGAACAACACGGCGAACAGATCCAGTGCCATCGCAGCCAGTACTATCTGGTTTGAGAAAACAAAATTCAATCCCTCTTTTATATTTTCGACTATCGAGTCATGTTTTTGCGGTTCAATTACGCTGTCAGTTTTGATCATGGAAAAGCAGACTAGACCGAACAAGCACAACACAGTCGCCGCAGCATAAGTCCATCCGGCGCCAAAACCTACGTATAAAAAACCGCCCAGAATTGGTCCTACCATTGCGCAAGACTGCCACGCCGTGCTGTTCCACGCAGCCGCGTTGCCATAATGCTCGCGCGGAACGATATCTGATAACAAACCAAACATCGCTGGATTGTAGAATCCACGAGCAAAACCAGAAACCGCAATGGCGACGAAAATCACGGTAGTGAGCGAGTCGCCGGGCGGAAGTTTCAGCGTGAAGCCGGCAAGAGTTGCAATTGTGCACAGCACAACAAAAACGGCGATGCGCGTGATCATACGTCGATTAGTTCTGTCGGCGACGTGACCGGCGTACAGCGAAATGCCGATGGAGGGCAGCGCTTCGGTCAGTCCAATCATGCCGAGCGCTAACGGGTTTTTTGTCAGCTCATAAATTTGCCATCCGACAGCCATTGCTTGAATCTGCACAGCCAGCGTGACGAAACATTTGCCGGCGAAAAGAAACCTGAAATCAGGAATTTTGATTGCGGCGTAAGGACTGGCGGTAGGTTGGTCGGTCATGGTGTCGCCTGGACTTGGACGTTGTGATATCGCGTCGTGCATGAATCATAGCAAAGTCGCAGAACACGCACCGATGATTGAATGGAACGCTTGAAATGCGGTGATGAACGGACGAGTTATGAGAGATGTGTCATACTATTTCTTCCTAAATGAAACGCGTATAGCGTCGAAACAGTGACGGCTGTAAAGGTCTTCGTTAGACTTGCGATTCTTTCGTAAAGGACTAGCGTTCGAGTGCACCATATGCGGTGACCGTTATGTTCAACAGTTAATCCCAAGGAGTTAGTAATGGCAAATCGGTATTTTGGTGCGTTGGTTTTGTTGCTCTCTTTAGCCGGTCCTGCGCTGGCCGGGGACTATCCTAAACAGAAGTACGACGCCACCTACACGATGACCGGACCTCAAGGCGCGTCGGAGATGCGCATGGCATCGGACGGTGCAGGAAAGTTTTTAACTAAGACCAAGATGCAGGGGCAGGCATACACAAGTATCGTTGACTACTTGAAGATGACCAGCACCACTTTGATCGAACAAAGCAAAATGGCAATGCAGACCAAACTCCCGGAAACTTCAAAGTATGTCGGCGACGAGAGCTCGGTTAAAAAAGCTGGTGGTAAATCCTTAGGCGCCAGGGTGGTCGCGGGTCATCCATGTCATGGTTGGCAGTACACCAGCGGTGGTGTCAAAAGCGAATCGTGGCTTGGCGACGATGTCAAAATAATGGTCCAATCGACCACTAAAGCGCCCGGCGGCACAACCGTGATGACGCTTAAATCAGTGGGTGGAGCTCCGCCGGCGAGCGCGTTTGAGATCCCTAAGGGATACAAAATGATGAAGACTCCTTAGGCGAATGAAGCAAATGAACAATCGCGCCGAGGACATTTTGCGCGAATCGAACACCATAATCACAGGAGATCATTTCGTTTATATCTCCGGTGATCACGGTTCTGGGTGGGTCAATAAAGACGCGCTCCTGCCGTACACCGCCAAGGTTTCTGAGTTGGCTCAATTGCTGGCGCAGGCTTGTGAAAACCTGGGCGCCGAAATTGTTTGTGGCCCGGCAATCGGCGGACTGGTGATGTCGCAGTGGGTGGCACACTTCCTGCAACTACCGAGTGTTTTCACTGAGCACGGCTTGGACAAATCGCAGCCCGGTCTGCAACCGCCGTTTGTTCTAAAGCGTGGGTTTGATGAACTGATCGAAGGGAAAAAAGTTCTTGTTGTTGATGACATTGTCAACACTGGTCTTTCCATCAGGCAGACTGTAGCCGCGATAGAGCGGTGCGGCGGCGAGGTGATTGCAGGCGCTGCGTATTGTTCTCGCGGCAATGTTGATGCTGCCGTCATGAACCCTCAAAAATTTTGTTTATCTCGTGGAATTCAAAATTCCGGCATGGCCGGAGGATACCTGCGAGCTCTGCAGATCATCAGTTCCAGTCAACACAAAGTTCGCACACGGCGCCGATTTTGAAATCCGCCGTAAGAAATAGACTAGAGCTAAACCTGAAGAATTCCGATGACGAACCAAACCAATAATAGTGCTGTGGAGAGGGCAAATGCGCCAACACTGAATGGTCCTGCAACTTTCTTGTTGACGCGATAACGCCACACCGCCAGTGATACCAACGAAAGACAGAACAGCCCTCCCGGGATTGCGCTGAGAAGCAGGTTGAATCGAGCTTCGGTTTCGGGACTGGCCGCAAAAATAAAGCGCAACTTCTTGTCGGATTTTAGAACCGGAGTCGTAGTCGAATCTATAACGGGTGCTTTCAAATCTTCTTTTGTGATATCGAGTCCGTCGGAACATTCAATGTAGAAAGATTTTGTTGGATCCGAACTCGTGAGAACTTTTCCGTTTCTGTCATAGCCGCGAATGAAAAACATTCTGCTGTTATAAACGTAGCAGATGATTCTTCCTGGACTGGCTGCAGGCTGGCCTTTCCAGAGTTCGCCGTCGGCGATGCTTTTGCGAACAGGGGTGTCAGTTGATTCGCCAGTGGCACTGAATATGATGGCTTGGTCTTCTGCGCGTGTAATTGGATTTTGGAATGTCAATTTGTCTTTTGAAATCATCCACGCATTATCTGATTCCGGATAGAAGTTTTTCTCTTGCCGGTAGCCCTGCGCCAGTTCGGCATACTTCCACATCCGCTTGACGAGCTCATGCTCCGGTGCCGTGCTTTCGTATAGATAGGTTCCATTGCTGTCTACAATAGCGGAGTCTTTCGAATTGAAGAATAAAAACGCCGTGCGCATATGTCCGGGAATAAACGGAAGCAAGTCGTTAATTTCGTCTCCGACGAAACTGTAGCTCGCTTGTTTTGACGTGCCGCCAAAGGAGTACTGCGCCTTGCCGCCATTCGCCAAGTCTATGACTTTGAGCCCATCAGCACTGCTGTAGATCCCTGCGGATTCAGTGGCTGCCGTGGAGTTGCCACCAGGGACGGTGGCTTGCGGAACAAACATGGCGAAAGCGAAGATGAAGATGATGACGATCGCGCCGGAAAGCATCATCCATCGTTGGTTTGGAGATGCCGGCGCCGCGACGATCTCCTCTGTCTGAGGTCGACTGCCTCCTTTCCACATCTCGGGCTGCATGATCTCTGCTTCTGTTGTTTTCCTTTTGCGATGCATGATCGCAACTTCGGCTTCTTGCTTTGCCAGAACTCTAATTCGATCCACTTCGGTCGAACTAAATCTGGACATTAATGTCGATCTATTTCTCGCCAGATCAAGGCATGCCTGGTTTAACCGCACCAGAATCGGGTCGTCTTTTGCGAGATTCTCTGCCGCTACCTCAACTGCTTTGCGATACTGGCGTTCCGCGTCATTAAAGCAACTCTTCTCCTCATAAACAGCGCCTAGTTTGATTAACGCGGCAATGTATTTTGATGCCGGAATCCTAGAATTGAACCGATCTTCCTTGGTGCATTCGTACAGTTCGACTGCCTTGTCGGGCTGGTCGAGAAATAAATAAATATCGCCCAGATTTTGAAGTACTTTGAATTCCTCGTCGGTGGTTGGAACATCGAGAGTACCAAGGAGTTCTAACGCGCGAATATATTCCTTCTCCGCGTCTTCAAAACGGCTCTCCTGGAACAGCTCGTCACCGTTGTTGATGTACCAGTTAAAGGCGTTGAGGCTGGCCTCGAGGTCACCAACTTCGGTGCCTTCTTGTCTGCGTGCTAAGCGAGATATTTTTGAAAACGTGTCAGTTTGGTTGGCGTGCTGATCGTCATTGTCGTAAGCTGACCTTTCCTCCTCGCTATAGGAGCGGGTTTCGGCAGATGCTCCAGGGCTGGGATCGAGCTCCAATTCGCGCTGCTCGACTTCAGACAAAATTTCTGATTGTCGCCGTTTCGGCTTGCGTGCTTTCTTCGTTTTCTTAGAAGCTGCCGATGACTCTTCCGGTTGTTCTGAATCGTCAGTGCCAAACGCAGCTATACCAATGGTGGTGCTGTCGCTTTCGGAACTCCCGAAGTCATCGATGAAACCGCGCTCTTTACTAATGTGCACGGTCTGTACACCAGTCTCGTAATCGCCGTTATGAACGTAGTCACGAACCTCGTCATTTGAATTGGAACTTTCTTCGTCGCGACCGTCCACTTGTCCGTCGAAACCGTCGACATCCTCGGCGTAACCGTCAACATGTTCCCCGTCAATTTCAGCGTCAACGTCTGGAGCTTCGGTCTTGATGGTACTCATCATTTGTCGCAGCCGGCCAGTGATTCTCTGAGTATCGGCGCTATCTGTTTTTGATTCGACGGGGTCACCAAATTTTCGCGGACCTGAAGTCTGACGTTCTTTTTCTGCCAGGTCTTTCCACGAAGGTTTCTCCCTGGATTGCTTTTTGGCGGCTAACGATGCAGCCAGTCCAGAAGGCGCCGGATCCCCAGTCACGCCACTGCTCTCCGCCGATTCGCTAAATTCCGCTTCTGCGTTGTTTTTGAAATTGTTTGCCGCTGGGCCACCAAAGAATGTGCCACCGCTGGCGGTGGTGCCCGCTGGAGTGGCGCCGGCTTTCAACCAGTCAGCCGTTTCACTATCGGAATCGGAGGCAGCTTGAAGCCAGGCTGCGGATGCGCCTCTTAAGTAGCTTAACGATGGCTGCGGCTTCGAATCGCTGGGGTTTGGTGTGAAAGGAAAATCCGTATTTTTCTGGGACTCATTATGCTGATCGGAATTTTCAGCGCTGAAATCACCTTCGGGATTTGATTCAATCTCGTCTTCGTGGTTTTCATCGTTGGCTTGAAAGTCCTCGCTCCGCCGCTCGAGCATCTCTTCTTCGGTAGCCGCGGAGGCCTGAATGTTCGAGTCGCTCCAACCGGATGATTGAGAGCTTGAGGATTCTGCATCAAGAGACTCTGAATTAAACGACTGCGGATCAAGTGACTTCGTCTGAAGTGGTTCCGCGTCAGGAGATTCTGAATCGAGCGATCTGCTGCTGGTCGAGAAAGCATTTAGCGTTGTGTCTCCTGCCAATTCGCCACCGAGAGATTCGCCTCCATGCATAGCGCTGGTCAATCCGGCAATGGCAGAAACATCACCCTTCGGTAATTTCAATATCTGTCGAGATTGTTCGCTGCGCCAACCGAGAAGCTGCAGGAGTTCTGCATGATTCAGTTCGATTGGCAAAGTGCTGTGATCTTCATGCTCGAATAGCGAGTCGTAGATATGTTCGACCCAGTAGTAAGCCTGGTATTCATCGGCATCTTCGTCGAGTTCTGGTCGCGCGTAGGAACAATCGAACTTGCATGCGTCTACGAACTCACTAAATTGGTCTTCGTCCAACCCGCTGGCCGTGTGCAGTTCATCCCAAATGTTTATCCAATCGTCGTTGTCTCGGCGGTTTATCTTCCATTCGTGAGCGAGAAATTTTGCTAGATGGCAATCGTTTTTCTTTGCGTCTTTAATTCTTTTTGCCGAAGGCTGATCGTTTGTCAGAAGATGCACAGAAACTGGCAAACGATAATCGTTTTTCAACTTCAGCCAACCATCCGCCAGTTGTTTCATCAAACTATCTGAGTCAGATTCCTTTGATGTCAGGTCTTCCAAAGTCAGTGTGTCGGCCCACTCGCTCCAGCGGATCAGATAGGCATCAATTCGCGCTTTTGTGGCGATCTGCAAATCATCGACGCGGTGCACGTCGGGGTCGGCTATCCGAATCCAAACCACATCCTGCTTTTGCAGGCGCTCGAGAATAATCGCAGACAATATTCTGCGTCGTTCTGTTGAGTCAGTTTCGGTATCCGGTGCCGGAGCAGGGCCGGGCGTCGCGGATTTATTCTTGTCTTTATTTGCCATGCAAAGGCGCGATTGGAATCGTCGGGGTGTCATGTATATACCCCGGCGCTGGCTCAATTCCCTTGCTTGGGCAATCAGTAGTCAGTGTGGCTGTAAAGTGGCGCCCGCCAACGTTTCTCGAGATCGGGCAGATACCCGGTCGAACGGCTTCCATCCTGAACGAAAGTGGGATCAGGTTTTACGATGCGGACCAGTTTTATTCGGGTCGACCATGAGATGCGTAGAACGCATGAGCGCAGCGGTTTCGCCGGTGCAGGTTTTTACAACAGTTTCGACGATGGTGACGCGACCGCGCTTCACGACTGTCGCTTCAGCACTGATTGGTCCTTTGGGATCGTTTGTCAGCAGATTAACACTCAGTTGAATTGAGTATGGAAATCGCTTATCGCCCATGTCGTCAGTGTCGACCTCGCTGCCGTGAATGGCCGCTGAGGCGACTTCGTCAGCCAGCGAAACGATTGCGCCGGCGTGATAAACGCGCGTCGGCGCATCACTTTCTCGCTCAGAGGCAGCTGCGCGCGGGCATAGCCATCGCGAATTTCCAGCATCTCACCGCCAAGTCCACGCAGCATGTCGTGATTGTAACGTCCCATGATTACACCTTCTCGGGGGTTCTTTCCCCCGAAAATTCTACCCCGGTAGCGCCCGATCATTGACCAGTTTTGGTGTCTTGCATACTGAACTTAACGTCTGATCTGACGAAGCGCAGTTGAATGGCAGGTGGCCGCCTGCTAAACTTCCACCGACAAACCGCTAGGAGCATAGAAAGATGACGAACCACATTTTGGTCACAGCCGTGGGCGTTGACCGTCCGGGAATCGTAGCCAGAATTACTGAAGTTCTTGTCAGTCACGGCGCCAACCTCGAAGAAAGTCGCATGGCGATCCTTGGTGGTGAATTCGCTGCCGTCATGCTCGTCACAGGCGAAATCAACGCCGACGCGCTGCTCAAGGATCTCGGCGAACTCGAGAAAGACGGAATTTCCGTCACCACCAAATTGACAAAACCGATGGGGGCGGAAAAATACAGCGCCTATGTTCCTTGCGAAATATTCCTGAGAGGCGCTGACCACGAGGGGATCGTTCACTCACTGTCATCGCAACTTCGCGATAAAGATGTGAACATTCAATCGATGCACACCGAAGTTATCAGCGCACCAGAAACAGGTTCACCATTATTTTGCATGAATGCGACGATTCTTTTGCCACCATCGATTCCGATCGAAGAATTCAAAAAAGAATTGCAACGCATCGGTGACGCACAGAATGTGGACATCGAGCTTAAAACGCGCAAAGAAGCCGAAGTCAAAGCCGGGCGATAAAAACTGATTCAAACTGGGTCAGATTTTTGAATACTAAACGTTTATGTCTGTGAGAGGCGAGTAGTAGCACGCGTTTAATTAACTGCGTCGACAATAATGAATTTGGCATCGAGGAGATTGACTACTTTTGCGCGCCGCGATCACACAAACCGGCGTTGAATACAGCGATACGTCAATATTGCATGCGTGTCTAATACTATGCTTGCGCGGCGATGGTATCGGATTCGATACCGTTCACTTTGATGCTGAAATTAACAAGCGCCTGGCAAAGAGTCAGTCTGCCTTCTTGAACTAGTTGGTGGAAGACAAGCGCCGAATCTACCAACGGACGATCTTTTGGATGCGTTTCATTGATAACGAATCGTAAGGTAGCAGCGTCTCGCAACGCCAGTTCCGTGGCTTCTCTTACGTAGTCTTCTTCGGTCGATCCGGACTGATTAGTGCGATTCATGATGAATGACAGTAGTCGCGGCTCGTTCATTATCTTCTTGAGCGATGCGCGGATTTTTTCTTGCGTGAGGTAACCTGTGATTCGCAAGAATTCGAACAATGAAACATTCTTCGGTCTGCTTTCCTCAACCAATCCGTCAATGTCCGTGATTGAGTCTGGTGCGCCGGCAAGCCGATTGGCCTCGCGCAGAACATCAGATGCTTTTCCCAGATTGATCACGTTCGACCAGAGCAGCGATTGCAATCGCAACGCGGCAGTCAAAATATCTTTCGTTATCAATTTCTTTTCGAGCAAAACCTCGCCAATCATCTTTTGAGATTTGGCGCTGGTTTCTACAGCTTTTTCCAGTTCATCATCAGTGATGACTTCAGCACAGATGAACAGTTCTCCGAGTTTTAAACGGCGAGGCGCAGCCGCGTCCAGGGCCGGCAAACTGTGTGATGTGCTGTCGGCACCATGGGCGGTGCGCAGCCGTTTGAGAACGTCTTTGCGTTCCAAATTCGACGCTCTCAATTCGTGTTGCAAAGCGAGCGTCATGCGTACTTTGTCTTCGGTGACTTTGTTGAGCAGGACAAGAACTTGACCGAGCGGCAAGCCGGAATGATCTGAAACCGACAATCCCAAATCGAGTTGATCGGGCGTCAGCTTATCCGCGTCTCGAAGCAGTTCGCCGAGTCTCGTGCCTTTGGTGGCGCTGGCATCAACGCCAAGGGAGACCAACGCGTCAGCAAAGCTCCAGCGTTTGCGTTCGACAATTGAGATGGCTTGTCGGGCCTGATTCATCTCCAGCAAGCGATCGCGCAGCATTGATTGCGCTTCGACTACAGATCGAATAACGAAATCGCTAACGTAGTCGAGCATTACGAGCGTCCGCCCGAGAGGAAGTGAGGTATGCGCCGAAACGCGAAGACCTTTTCCTATTTCGTCCGGAGAGGCGACTCCCAGATCGACCAGAAGTTCTCCCAGTCTGTAGTCGACTTGTTGTGCTGTTTGTTTCACGATCAAAACCCATTCTGCGGCGTGCGGCGCTGCACGACTTGTTGCCAGTGGGAAACCGCAAGTTGAGAGGCCTATTCGGTTGAGAGATTCCGGGATTCTTGCAGGACCGCATGCAGGGCTGGGGCACGAGTCGTTGGACTCAAGGTAAAGCCGGGACCTCTAAACGCAATATAGCCGACTTTTCTTTTGACGAAGCCAATATGTGGTGGGGCATTCGTTTTTATACCGTAATATCAAAAGTGTTTCAATGCGGTTTTGTCTTTCGAATATCGCTTGAGAACCGGCACCTCTCAGGTTTTTGAAGTTCTGACCAGGCATAGAACCATACCTGCCAACCCTTTGATCCCTCACCCGTAACAAATCGTCTGTGGGAGCTTCCCCATTGATGACGGGCATATCCCAACTTATTCTTACTTCATGCGTGACAGTGGTTCCCAATCAGCCAATTTCTTGCGAGGCGATACTTCGACGGCCGACGGCGTCGTCGACTCGACCGAAGCCAGAACGCTGTTGAGCCGCGACTACACACAACCTCTCCCCGCCGCCGAGCAGAAAGAGCCGATAGCGCGGGGACTTGCACGCGAAATCACCGAGCACAAGCGCCAAATCGACTCTCAGAGCTATCTCGAGCGCGGCATTAGTTACATCGCCGACCCATTTACCGGACAATCCGAGAGTCTCCGCAAAATGCAGGCTCTGGAAGAACAGGCAAGCTCGCTCAAAGGCGAACCTGACAAGGCGATGGAGCAGGAAATGCGCAGTGCCATCGCTTCCGACCAGCGCGTGCTCGCCACCGATGGCGAAGTGACCAGGTACGGTAGCGGGATGGTTCAAACGGCAGGACTTTTCATTGGCGGTAAGAAAGGTCTGGCGTTTTCAGCGGTCAGTTTTGCCGCAGGTTCTGCAAAGCCTTCTGACGCCGGCTCCACTCAAGCTATAGATATGACATTGGGCGCGACTAAAGGCCTTGTCACCCGCGGAATATTCGGAGTGATCGGTAAATCTACTGTCGACATCCCGACTCGTGCCTTGATGATGGGCAGCTCCGCTCGCTTCAGCGATGCGTTGTTGACTCGGCAAACTTATTTGAATCCAACCGACAGCAGTCTGGATTTATTGGGCGGTGCCGGTCGCGTCGTGACTTCGACCTTGAGACCTGAAGCTGTCGCCACAGATCTTCTGGTGTTTGGCGGCGGTCAACTGGCCATGTCCAACTCGATGGTGAAAAACTTCGCTCAAAGAAGCCATTTATCAGCGACCATGTCATCCTCTGCAGCCTTCGGTTTTGCCAGCGGCAGTGCCGAAGAAACAACTCGGCAATTATCGGCAGGCGAATTCGACATCACCAAGATTGTTGGTCGTGGTATCGCCCGCAGTAGCACTGACGCAATTGCATCAATTCCTGGTGGATTGATGGGTAATAGAGCCGCAGCGGCTCAACGAGCCAGAATCTTCGATGCCAGCCCGAGACCGGAAGCCTCACTTTCGCCGAGTGCCGCATCTGAGCTTGCTCGGTCTGCCAAAGCCGTTGACAATAAAGCCGTAAAATCAGGCGATGGAGATGCAATCGTTTCGAGCACCAGAGCTGGTGTTCGCGTGGAAGAAGCAACTAGCCGCAAAACTACAGAGCAATCCGACTTCTCGCCCAAAACCAATCCAGCCGATAGACCCGCAACAGCCAGGTCGTGGAAAATTGGTGGCATTGTCGGTCCCCGCTATCTGGACGTCATTCACCCAAGCATCCCCAAAACTACGTCGCGCGAATTCCAAATTGTCGGTGGTGACGAAGCTGGTTTGAGCCGACTCAGTGGTTCGCGTTCAGCATCAGCTGTGGTGGCAGTGCGCGAGCTTACACCAAAAGGCGATCCGGTTGGCGAGACTAAGCAATTGCTAGTACAGCACAGCGATTCCAGAACGCCGATCAACTCTCGTTTAGCTGCTACATGCGATTTGATCGCCGCATGCAATCCGCAAGCCCTGCGCGGTGAATTGAAAACCAAGCACATCTTCCCTGAAACTAATGGCTCGGTTTACTTAACCAGACTTGCCAATCGTTTATCATTCAACACTGAAAGACCGCTTGGTGCCACTACTGCTGGTACCATTGAATTAGGGCGCATGTCGGTTTCCGATCTGCTGGTTTTGCCATCCACTGCAGACATGCTCCGCACGCCGCGTCCGCTCGAAAAGTACGCCAGGGAGATGAGACACTTTAAGGATCCTGCTCTGCGCGTCATTGATGGCGGCGCCGACAGCATCGTGTTCGAACTGGCTGATGGGCGGATTCTGAAGATGACCGATCGTCCATATCGCAAGGACGGACAGCCGTTGTGGCAGCCGGATTGGGGTCATCGGACGATCCAGACTCCGGACGGAACTTATCGCTTCGACGCGCGCATGCTCACCAAGCCTACGCAAATCGAAGTCGACCGCGAGCCGATTATGTATTACATCCAAGAGCGCGCGCAAACACCAGTGTCGACCAAATCGCTGTTGAAATTCCACGACAAGATAGACAGAGACGGCACCTACGTCTTCTGGGATGGCGGCGTTTCTTCTCTTGGACAAGCGCAGCTCGGTTATGTCAACGGACCGAACGGCGGTCGCAAGCTGGTTCTCCTCGATTACGATGCGGTGCGAAAGCCCCATGAAGTTCCGGCGCAAACTCAAAGTTCCGGAAGCGGCGGCGATCACTGGATGAGCCGCTACCGGGGTGACCGAGTGGATTGGGAGAAAAATTTCCCAGATTAATTGTAGTAAAGTGGCAACATTTTGAAAATTTCGCAGTCACGGAATTATCAACTCAGAGGCTCGAAACCCATGGTAAACACCGAAGAACAAGCAATTAGCCTTCACGAGCGCAAGGCCGAAGGCAAGCCCATTGTTTTAATAGTCGATGATAATCCAGAATACGCCAGGCTTTTTGAATTACTGGCAGACCGCCTCGGCATCGCCGTCCATGTAGTCAATAGTTGCGCGGATGCCATAGAGGCGCTGCAACTCTACCGGTTCGACATCATTATTATGGATTGGGTAATGCCAGACGTTGATGGACCGACGTGCACGCGAAAGATACGCATTATCGAAAAGAAGACAGACTCGCATACCGCCGTCATCGGAATCAGCGGACACGAGAACGCGACCTATGCCGCTTGCATCGAGTCGGGCATGGACGATTATTTGAAGATCCCATTTACGCTGGAAGAATTAAACGACAAATTGACTCAGTGGCTTGAAAAAAGAGTTGAGTAATCTCTTTTGCATTCGGCTAACAATTTGCATCAAAGTTTCGAACAATCGCGGCGTACAGGTCGGAGTGTAGTAACCTTTCGGGAAGGTTTTGATCTCGTGAGAATGCATTCTGATAGATTTCGATTGCAAAAATTTCAAAAAGTTTGGAATCAATAAACTCATGGATAAATGCGATCACGCGATCACCGGCAGAATGAATCGGGAAGGATAGCGAAACGGTTGTGAATTGAGGCGACTGAACTAATGATGATAAAAAACTTCCACCGGTCCTTTCTTTTACTGATGCTGATTTTCGCGTCGCCAGTTTTAGTTACCGATCCGGCGCTCGCTAACTCTGGGGAGAATGCGCATGCCTCGCCGAACGGATTAGTCTGGGAAAAGTGGGATGATAAGCTCTTCGACCGCGCCAAGCAAGAACAGAAATTCGTTCTGCTGGATTTAGAAGCGGTGTGGTGCCACTGGTGTCATGTGATGGACGAGAAGACATACGGCGATGCTGACGTGGCGAAACTTCTCAAGAAAAAGTTCATTCTCGTAAAAGTCGATCAGGACTCGCGCCCCGACCTCAGCCATAAGTATGAAGACTTCGGTTGGCCGGCAACAATTATCTTCAACGCGAATGGCGACGAGTTGGTAAAACGACAAGGCTATATTCCACCCGAGAGAATGCAGAAATTGCTCGCGGCGATTATCAAAGATCCCACGCCCGAAGCGGCTTCGAAAGAAGATGTAACTTTTCGCGCAGAGAGCAGCTTGAGCAAAGAAATCAAAGATGAGTTAGAGAAGAAACACGTCGATGGCTATGATACTAAATCCGGTGCCTGGGGTTTCCAACAAAAATTTCTCGATTGGGACAGTGTCGAGCATTCTATGCAACTTGCCTTGTCGGGCGATAAAGATGCAAAAGCTCGTGTGACTGGAACCCTGGATGGCCAGCTCAACTTGCTCGACCCCGTGTGGGGTGGTGTGTATCAGTACTCCACAGGTGGTGACTGGCAACATCCGCACTATGAAAAGATCATGCAAATGCAGGGCGAGAATCTCCGGATCTACGCGTTAGGCAGCATGCTTTATAAGGACGAGAAATACACTAAGGCGGCAAAAAGCATCGCCGACTATCTCGATAAATTTTTGACCTCACCCGACGGTGCATTCTATACCAGTCAGGATGCCGATCTCATTCCAGGTCAGCACAGTGAGGACTACTTTGGTCTGGACGACGAAGCTCGCCGCAAGCGTGGAATTCCTCGTGTTGATAAACACATTTACTCGCGTGAAAACGGGTGGGCGATCAACGGTTTCGCGCACATTTATATGGCGACCGGAGAACCGAGTTATTTGGAACGTGCGACGCGTGCTGCCGAATCGATCGTGAAAAATCGCTCTCTCACCGGCGGTGGTTACAGTCATGATGAGCGAGACAACGCTGGACCGTTCCTGGGCGACTCGCTGTCGATGGGACGAGCGTTCCTGGCGCTTTACGAAGCCACTGCCGATAAAAAGTGGTTAGACCGGGCACAAGGCTGTGCTGATTTCATAAGCAATCATTTCAACAATTATA
Organism: Candidatus Obscuribacter sp.; assembly: GCA_021772095.1. Taxonomy (GTDB): domain Bacteria; phylum Cyanobacteriota; class Vampirovibrionia; order Obscuribacterales; family Obscuribacteraceae; genus JADYXR01. Next base: position 38,285 of record JADYXR010000032.1, read on the forward strand.
CTGGTGGCGATAAAACCAAAGCGGCTGGTTATGTCACCGCGGATCCCGATTCAAGCAAGGTCGCTAAACCAGTTCCATTACTCGACGAAAACATCATGCTCGCTCGATTCAGTAATTTGCTGTTTCAATACACGGGCAAACAAGAAAATCAGCAGATCGCAAAACAATGCATGCGCTACCTGTCAACGCCTGCTGTAGCGCGAACTCGAAGATTCATGGTTGGCGGAATTCTGATTGCTGACAATCAGATTTCAACCGTTCCTTTTCATATCACCATAGTTGGTGCCAAAAAAGATCCACGAGCGCAAGAATTGTTTTCAACCGCGCTCCGCAGTCCATCAGTTTATCGTCGTATCGAATGGTACGACAAAGCGGAAGGAAGTCTGCCGAATATGGATGTCGAATATCCCGACCTTCCCAAGGCCGCAGCATTCTCGTGCGGTAATGGCGTATGCTCCACACCGGCTTACGATGCCGCTGCGCTGACCACTTTGATAGAGAAGCGTTCGAAGATGTGAAGGGCAGAGTGCTTAAGCAATAACGCATTGACTCCGCTCGTTTCCGATAGAAACGGAATGAGATTATCGCGAACTGATTATCTATTTACGCCTTGATCAATAGTCTCTATTATTCGGCTCTTAGAACAAATCCCCTGATGGTTTTCGATCGTCCACCATCTGACCGCTTTTTGCAGAACCTGTGGCGACGATAACCTCGTTTTCTCCGGAATCGTCGGAATCTTCCGACTGCGCATCCTCTACCACGGCGACCGGTTTTGGCTCCTCTCTCGGTGTGCGGCGGCGGTCACGGAACATCGAACCCAATGTGCCCCAGTCGATTACCAGAAGCCCACCAGTGGCTTTGTGCTGCTGTTCCCAGGTCATGATCATCTCCAGCGAAGCGTGGTCGACGTAGTCGAGTTCTTCCAGGTGAATGTGGAGTTCAGTATTTGGTGGCACTGATTCAAGCGCTTCAGCAAGCTTTGGCAGATTGAGGAATGTGGCGGCTCCTCTGAGATGAACTGCTGTTTGAGTGGCTGTTTGATTCTCGGCATTGGTCACTGTTTTGATTTCTAGATGCGAGAACATATAAACCAATTTCGCGATGGACAGTGCCACACCGGTCATTACACCGGTGAGCAAATCGGTTGCGACGATTGCACCCATCGTGATGAAGTAAATGGCGACCTCGATTTTGTCGGCTCGGCGCAGTTCTTTGACGATTTTGAAGTTCGTCAATTTGTACCCGGTGTACACGAGCAGCGCGGCTAGCGCTGAGGTTGGAATCAATCGCAGCATGGCTGGAAAGGAGATTACCAGTAGAAAAATCCAGAGACCATGGAAGAAGGCCGACATGCGACTCTTCGCGCCGGCTCTGATGTTGACGGAACTACGGACGATAACGCCGGTCATTGGAAGCGAGCAAAGCATCCCGCAAATTGTGTTGCCGACGCCCTGAGCGAGGAGTTCTTTGTCGTACTTCGTGCGGTTAAGTGGCTGCATTTTGTCGACTGCAATTGCGCTCAATAGAGTCTCAGCACTGGCAAGAAGTGCCAACCCCATGGCTTCCAGTAAGATGTTCAGGTCCCAGAAGTGTCCCCAGTGAGTCGGAACTTTGACCACGGAAAACAAATTCTCGGGGAGTTCAACGTGCTTGATCGGTAAGTTGAAAATCGCTGTTAAAGCTGTAGCGAGCACAACCGCGACTAGCGACGACGGAATCATTTTTATCTGTTTGATTGGAATCGCTTCCCATAAAATAATTACCACGATAGTCAAAACGCCGAGACAGCCAGCGATGTGAGAACTGTTGACAGCGGTTTCAGTCAGTCGATCAAACAGCGAAACCGGGATACCGGCCAGGTTTAAAAGCCCTGTCGATTTCGGTGCATCATCCAGCATTACGTGAAATTGGCTTGCGAAAATCAGGATACCGATACCGGCGAGCATGCCGTTCACGACGGCTGGTGACACGGCTCGAAACCACTGTCCCATCTTCATAATGCCCATGGCCAGCTGCATTATGCCAGCCAGAACGATAATCACCCCGAGCTTTTCGGCGCCGTGTTGTTGCAAAATCTCGTAGACGATGACGCTCAGTCCGGCGGCCGGACCGCTCACCTGAAGCGGACTGCCGGCGATCGGGGCGACGATCAGACCGCCGACGATACAGGTGATAAGACCGGTCGCAGGCGGCATGCCTGACGCAATGGAGATACCCATAGCCAGTGGCAGCGCCACCAGGAAGACCACAACGGAGGCCAGTAAATCCTTAAAGTAGTGTCGCCGCTTGAAGTATCTTGAGTTATAAAATTGCTTCGAAAAAATTGGCAGAGTATTCACCAGTTGCAGCTCCATAAGGGAGTAAACGCAGGTATAAACGAACTTTCCGGATGAGAAACCAGACGACTCGGTTGCGGTTTTTAAACTTGAGGTGGTTTTGATTGCGACGCTTGCACCGCGCATAGGGTCACTGAGGAACCCCTTTCGGTGGAGATGCCGCTTCAGCCGAAACTGCAACGTTTTGCCTTCGTCTATATGGTTTCTAAAAGCATGCGAAGATCTACGGTGAATCAGCGTTTTGCTGTCTCATCATCACAACGTGGTTCAAACGCCGGCTGTTGTAAACAGTCTGAAACAGGCGAACCGTTACGCGCAGATCAGTTTTGGTTTAGATCAATAGTGCCCTGTGCAGCAGCCACAGATCAGGCATTTTATACCTGATCAGCAGGAATCGCCGAGAACACCGCAAGATAATCGGGGCGATTAGCCAGAGCGTCACCGACTGCAAAATGAACATTGGCAGCCAGCGGAACAACTTTAGCGCCGCAGTGTTGTTATTGTTTGTGTTGTTGCGGAAACAGGCGTGATGCGCTGCTCCGCCCGCGAGGAACGGGTCCAGCGGGACGATATGATCTGGGCTGATATCCTCGTAATTGCCAATATTTTCGGGCGAAGCAAAAACGCTCATCGTGCCGAAAATCGAAATGAATTGCGTGGCAAGAAAGAAAAGCACAAGGATATAAGTTAGACGACCGCCATGGCGCATATGGAGACGTAAACCTCTAGACTGTCCACATTATTCCCTACTCGACGCCGAAATAACCTGGAGATGGGCCGATAAACAATTTCAAAATTTCGGAGCCAGGCTTTTCGAGAGTCCGACAACCAGGCGCAAGCCGGGCGTCTCGGCAACTTGAATACACCAGTTCTTGCCACGCGCTGGGCGTAAGTTTTAAGACTCGATTCCAATAATTATCATGGCAAAACCCTTATTTGACCCCGACTCCCATGCCAAGGGTATATTGGCCTGAAAGTCTTTCTAGACTGTGCTAGCATAGCTCGCCAGTGGCGGGAAGATTCGAGAACTGCTTGCGACACTTTTCCATAGCAATGGTATCAACTTTGGTGGCACTATCAAGCTGCCTATCATTTTTTGGAATCAAACCTTCAGTAGCAGCAGAATCTGGTACCGCAGAAACGCCGCCGCCAAAAAGTCCGGCAGTGGTGAAATCGTCCGCTTCGAGTTCGACGGTGAGCGCGCCTCCGAGCACTAAAACCGTAATGTCGCCGACCACGGATGGAATCTCGCTCGACAAAACGCACGCTTTATTTTCCGCGCAGCTCGAAAAATATGTCACCGAAAATGGTGTCAACTACGCTGAATGGAAACATCATCCGGAACCGCTGAAAGCATATCTTCATGCGCTCTCCAGGGTCGACAAAAGCGAATATAATCGCCTGTCCGAGAGAGAAAAATTGGTTTTTTGGATCAACGCATACAACGCCTACACGATTAAACTGGTTCTCGACAATTATCCGATTCGCGGCACCAAGCCTTACTATCCACCCAGCAGTATCCGGCAGGTGGAGGGTTTCTGGGAAAATAATTCGATCGAATTAGCCGGACGAAAAGTAACTCTGGAGAGCATGGAGCACGACATTTTGCGCCGTGACTTTCAAGAGCCGCGCACCCACTTCGCCGTCGTGTGCGCCGCTAAAGGTTGCGCGCCGATCAACCATGTTGCCTACAGCGCCGCAAATCTCGACGAACAACTAGACCGCGCGGCGAAATTGTTTTTGAGCAGCTCAAACAATGTAAAAATTGATTTTGAGAAAAAAACGATCAGAGTCTCCTCGCTGTTCAAATGGTTTCCTCTCGACTTCGCCACAATTGTCGGCTTAGGAAAACGCTTCCCACCGCCGACCGATGACGAAATCGTCGCCTCGTTCGTTTTGTCGAAGGCGCCAGAAGCGGCAGGCAAAAATTTCGGACCGGATGACTCGAAGGGATTTAAGGTCATCTACGAGGAATATGATTGGGGTCTCAACGACTCCAGCGCAAGCCCGCCCAAGTCACCAGGAACCTAAGGAGCTTATTTTGAAGAAAAAGGCGTTCTCGAAACAGTTCGGCTCAGAAAAGTTTTGTCTTGAAAAATCTAACTCTGAAAAGTCGCGCTCTGACCGGTCCCGCTCATGGGCGAAAGTGATGTCACTGGCAGCGGCCCTATCCATCGCAGGTTTCATAGTCCAACCAGCCGATGCCGTGACGAAAGCGCATATATTCGACAGCGCCAAGCACACGCGAATATATTTCTCAGCCGGGGCTGAAGCCTTCGCCGACGAAGCCGTTGAGTATAAAGTTGGGAAAAAGAAACCACCGCATCTCTGGGAAACGCCCGACCCTGCTCTGGGTACGCCAAATTTCAGAGATCACGAAGGCGATAGGCTCGCGCGAAAACCATCTTTCGCTGCCCTCGGTGCTGGTGGTTCTATTACTTTGCGGTTTACGGATAACTCGGTTATTGACTTTCCTGGTCCAGATCTCTATGTGTTTGAACCTCTGGAGAACCAGAGTCCAATTAAAGTGGAAGTGTCGAGAGACGGAAAGTTTTGGATTGATCTCGGCGCCGATCTGCGCACGGCCTCTGAGATCGACATCGCCGGTAAAGGTGGCAAAAATGCGATCTATAACTTTGTGCGAATTACCGACTTAAGTGATGTTGATCCAGCGGATCAGTGGCCAGGTGCCGATATCGACGCAGTGGGCGCGTTGAATTCAGCTTCTAAAATCTCGATTCTGGATCAGAGTTTGTGTCCTGAACTCACAGGTAAGAAAAAGGGCGCCACTGAGGGTGGTGACACGAAAGCCGTAAACATCGACGCTGATTTAAAAAGGGTGGCTGATCACTACTCCTCAGTGAACCCGAAAAAGCTCGTGGTGGAGGTTTATAGCGACTCGCATCCGGAAGGCAAAACAGATTCAACCACAGCGGTGCAATCAGCGCCAACCACTTCGGAAAGCAAAAATCCGCACGCTAAGGCACGTTCTGAAGCAGTGAAAGCGTACTTGCTTGGTGCCGGCAAACTTCCTAAGGACCGGGTTGAAATTGACTTCTTCGATGACGCGCGTTCTATGGCGAGAAGGGAAGTAGAGAAGGAACACGAGAGAAATAATCGTTTCGACTTCATTTTGATTCCATACGACCGTGATACCGTAATTGGTGACAAGGGTACGTTGAAAGTGGACCAGGCTGTCGTTTTGATGGATGGGAAATGGGAATCGGATCAAGGCGAAGTCATTTTTATCCCACTCAAAGATCCAAACTCCAAAAATGTTCTACTCACTGGTGAATGGCATGAATCGCCCGCACAGAAGGGCACCATCCAGAGTGGAACTTACGATCCGAAAACACAACAGCTCACTATTGCATACGTAAAAACCTGGAGCAATCAGAAGGGCACTGCCGAATTGAAGTTAAGCTACGATTCTGTCAGACTCAAAGGACCATGGAAAGCCGATACCGGAGCCACCGGGCAGTGGACGTTGATTCGTAAAGGTTGGTAGCACGCTCGCTGGGCGCCATTCAATTGCGGGCACGTCATGTTGCAATAGCGTTGATCGGATGAAGTGAGGCGCTGCTGGTTCAGCATCGCGGCAGCGTTGCCGGAATGCAATTGCTGTTGTTTAAACCTGTCACAACTTTGACACAAACTGCAGCCATTATGGTGTAACTCCACCCCTGCGATGCGTCTCGAGCGAATCGCTGTTGCTATTTCAGGTATCATGCCATGCCCCAACCTTTTGATTCCGTGCAGCCTGTCCAGGACAAGGCTGACCAGGACGCTGATAGCAAGCCGATACCGCTATACAACGACGAGATGATGAAAGGGTTCAATCCCCAGTCCGACGGCACAGTGCTGATCCACGACCTTACCATTATTGATGCCAGAGAAAATCAGGAACCGCTCAAGAAAGGCTTTGCTGGCGAAACCACCGAGGAAACCATCCGAATTGGCGATCAAGATCGCAGTTATCGCTTGCACGTCCCGAAAAATTATGACCCGTCGAAGCCTACTGCGCTCATGCTGGTTTATCACGGCATGTCGGATCCAAAGGATCCAGGAGATCATGGTGCAGTCGGCATCGAGAAAGTGGCAGGATTGAATGAAAAATCCGACAGCCATAATTTCATCGTCGCTTATCTTCAAGGAAACGAAAACAAAGACAATGCCTGGAACAATGGACAACGGGCGTTCAGCAAGCGGGACGACATCGGCTTCACTAAAGGTGTGATCGATGAGCTTTCCGGTAACCTCAACGTAGATCGTTCCAGGGTATTTGCAGTCGGTTTTTCGCAAGGCGAAAGTTTCGTCCATCACGCTGCAAACGATCCGCGTATGCGAGGTCAGTTTGCTGCCATTGGCGTTGTCGGCGGCTGGCTTCCAGAAAATGAACGTTTGCATCCCGACAAAGGCAACGCGCAAGCTGACGACATCTCGATGATTTCGATCAAATCCGGCAATGACAAAACCGTTCCATATGAAGGACGATTTGATTGGCCTATCCCAATCGTCGGCGACATCCTCAGAGCCAATGCCGGAATGCGTAGCGAGCCGGAAGAGTTCGAATGGTATCGAAAACGAAACGACATTAAAACTCCCAATGAACGAACGGATATCTATGACGTCGATGATTGGAAACCCGGACAAGAACCACGACACTTAGCCGCAGAGCACACCGCCACTAACGGAAAAGGTGCCACCATCACCAGTGTCAAGGTCGACGGTTTGGGTCACGTCTGGCCTGGCGGCGTCGGCGGAGAATCCAAATACAGTGCGACGGATCGACTTCTGGAGTTCTTTAAACTGCAACGTTAGGCAGTTTTTGTCCGCGAAAAAATTGGAACGGACTTATTCGTCATGGAACGATACGGGTTCAACCTACATGCATCTAAATGTCCGGCAGAAATTTTGGCGCGCGAGCATCGCAATCTTATGCCACCATGAAAAGCAAATTGTTGGCGAATCTATCGAGTTTTTCGAGGAAAATCCCCCGGACTAGTCTGCTAAATTCCTCCAATCTAAACTGATCAGACTTTCAAAAATCTCCTGGAATCGCTATGATGCGCGGCGAAAACCCTAGATCCGTGCCGTCGCGAAACTGTTCGATCGGCACGCCGGAGATATCATGACGTTAGCTGGAAAAACACTTGTCATTACCGGAGCCTCGCGTGGCATCGGTCTTGCAGTCGCGCTTCGCGCGGCCGAAGACGGCGCCAACATTGCCATTCTCGCCAAGACTGTCGAGGAAAATTCTCGTCTGCCTGGAACGATTCACTCTGCTGCCAAGGAGATTGAAGCGCGTGGTGGCAAAGCGCTCGCTCTGAAATGCGATGTGCGACACGAAGAAGAAGTGATCGACGCGATCAAAAAAACTGTAGAGAAGTTTGGTGGACTCGACATTCTCGTCAACAACGCCAGCGCAATTAGTCTGACACCGACTGCGGACACCGAGATGAAGCGCTATGATTTGATGAATCAAGTGAATTCGCGCGCCACGTTTATGTGTTCGAAGCAGGCAATTCCGCATCTGAAAAATTCTTCGAATCCGCACATTCTGAACATGTCCCCGCCTCTCAACATGAATCCGCGTTGGTTTGCTCATCATCTCGCTTATACGATGGCGAAATATGGAATGAGTATGTGCACACTTGGGATGTCGGCCGAGTTGAAGAAAACTGGAATTGCTGTCAATTCATTATGGCCGGAAACGGGCATCGCGACTGCTGCAGTGAAGAATTTACTCGGCGGTGATGAAGCGATGAAGAAATGCCGGCAGCCTGAAATTGTAGCGGATGCTGCATACTGGATCTTCAATCAGAAGGCAACTGAGTGCACCGGTAATTTCTTCGTAGATGTCGATGTCATCAAAGCCTCGGGCGTCGATGATCTTTCGAAGTATGCGATAGATCCAACCGCGGAATTGATGCGCGACTTCTTCCTCGATCCTGTTAAACAGGAAGCGCTGAAATAGAAGTCAGGCTTAAACGGACCAAACAAGAGGATCTCAAATGACTAGCTGTTTTGATTTGAGCGTAAACGAAAAGATTGCTCGCATAACTTTCAATCGTCCGGAAAAACGCAATTCGATGTTGCCTGAGTTCTGGACCGACTTTCCACGGGCAATCAAAGAATTGTCGGACGGCGGCGAAGTGCGATGCATCGTGATTGACGCGCAAGGACCGATGTTCTCTGGTGGAATGGATCTGTCCGTATTCGCCGCTCAAGATAAGTTCCGAACTGACACATCGACTGATCGCGAACATTTGAGAAACTTGATTTTGTCTTTGCAAGACGCTCTGACAATTCTGGAAAAATCTCGCTGTCCTGTGATCGCCGCTATTCAAGGCGGTTGCCTCGGTGCGGGACTGGACTTGATTAGTGCGTGCGACATTAGATTTGCAACTGAAGATGCTTACTTTTGCATTCAAGAAGTAAACATTGGAATTATGGCCGACCTTGGAACACTTCAACGTCTTCCGAGAAAACTTCCGGATGGTATTGTTCGTGAGTTGGCCTTTACTGGAGATCGGCTGCCGGCGGCACGCGCCAAAGAAGTTGGTTTTATCAACGACATGTTGCCGACGCATGAAGCTCTGCTGGAACGAGCAATGTCAGTCGCGAAAAAGATTGTCGGTAAGGCACCGCTTGTGGTGTCAGCATCCAAAGAGTGTATTAACTACGCGACCGATCATTCAGTCGGCGAAAGCCTGATGTACGGTGCGAATATGCAGTCTTTCGTTTTTGACGCTGAGGAAGTTGCCAATCAAATTCGACAAGCAGGAAAAGGCGGCGAGCATTCAAATTTAAAGGCAGTGTCGCTGACTCTTTAAACTGACGGCATCGTTTCTTTATAAGCCAAATTTGTCGTTGTCTAACGACGCAGACCGTTAGCTACTGTGGTATCCGCACTAAAACAAGTTGAGCGCTTTTGTCCATCTGCTTGTCCACACCCTCTAAACGCGTGTTTCCATTTGAACTCGAGGGCGGTCATCTAAACGGCGCTGTGGGAAGAAACGCTGTGGATCCGCGTGATGTTTTAAGCTTCCGTAATCAAAACTGCGTACTTACCCCACCTGTGCCGAGACGTCCTCTTGATAACTGCCTATAGTAGTGCCACACCCTTGTGAGGCGCCGCTAGTGAGCACACCTGACACCAATCATTGCAGCGATGACATCATCTCAACTTCCGAACGACGATCGCCGTTCACGATGGGTCTGTTGTGGGTGACCATGGTCACGGTTTTCCCTTGTGTCCTGATTGGATTCAGCTGGTTCAAAAGCGGATTGTCTCTTGTGCAGGTGATCGCATGCACGATAATCGGCAGTCTGTTGCTTTTGGTTTACGCACTTCCCTCCGCGCACATCGGCGCCGTAAGCGGTCGAAGCTATTGTTCTTTGATCAAAGGCGTCTTCGGAAAATTCGGAAACAACATCGTTTCATTCAATTTGATCTGGATGTTCATCGCCTGGTACGGATTGACGGCGCTCTTCATGGCAGAAGGGTTGGAAGGACTGTTTCACCTGAAGTTGCCGCTTGCGATATTGGCTCCGACATTTGCAGTTCTGATGGCGTTGAACAACTTCTGGGGTTTCAAGGGCGTCGCAAACTTCGCGAGATTTTTTGCAGCACCGATGCTGATTGTTTGGGTGTTTTACACACTGACCAAGGTAACAGTCGCAACCAGTCCCGCTGTTTTCGCAGAACCTGCTAGTTGCAGTTTTCCTCTGGCACTAACTATGGTGGCAAACTTTGTTATCGGTGTTTGTGTCTGGGGCAATGAAGCTGACTACTGGCGCCATGGAAAAGCGAAAGTCGGTCACTCTGGTTTTCCGATGTCGGCTGCGCTTTTGATCGGCGTGATTATCTTTCCTGTGACTGGTTGGTTGGTCGCACGTATGACCGGGATCACGGAGAACGGTGCCGCGACTGCGTTCATGAACGATTATTCTTTTGGCGGAGTTGCGTTGATCGGTGCAGTCGTTTTAACAGCTTCGTATTTTGCCGCGAATGACTCCAATCTTTATGGCTCCAGCAGCGCTCTTTCGCAACTAGCAAAACTTCCTCATCGTGCGGCGGTTGTGATACTAACCTTGTTAGGCGCAATCGTTGCTTGCCTGCTGTCTACTTGCGGAGGCGCTCAGGCTCTCGAGAAAGTCGCGTCGCTGAACTGCGTAATCATGGCTATGCCTACGGTTGTTCTGGTTGCGGAATATTTTCTGGTGCGGAAACTGTTTGGCATCAAATGCGATTTGCACAATGCAACCGCTGACGCAGATCTGCCGTTCATCCGAACTCCAGCTATCGTCGCGCTTGCGGTCGGTTGCTGCGCCGGTATCGCCACCGCCGGTATCATCCCCGGATTGGAATCGCTGCACGTCGGAATCTGTTCCTTCCAGGGTTGGATCGCCGGGCTTGCCGTTTACATCCCGATGCGATGGTTGGAGCATCGTCGAGAAACCGCCGACAGTCTCATTCTCAGTGACGCAGGCAATCGCGCTTATCAACCGCAAATGGCGATGCAAATGATCTCAGACGATTGATCAGCTTCTGACCATTGATCCCCAACAGGCGACTACTTAGAGCTTCTGACCTTTGAATCAGCACGGTGAGCCGTTTCGAAACGAACGTCAGCAACTCGAGTGCAGGCGCCTTTTACGTCAATTTTATTTTTCGCTACTAGTTTGCGTTCCGGTTGGCGCTGCTGGTTCGCCGTGTTTAAGTGCCTGCGCTATAAAATTTGCAGCTAGTGCTTGCCGTAGACTTAAAGCTAGTCCTGGTGCCGGATCGGGCAGCGAGCTGTTTGATGCCATCTCGATACTGTTGTCGAAGTGTCCGACCAAGTGCATGATGCGTCCGGTGCCATGCTCGATCACGACGGCGAGAATGCCCAACCCATTTGGGTCTTCCGACATCAGTCGAGTCCGCGCCAGAACTTTTACTTTTGACGGATCGACAATTTGTGCGACCTGACTTTTTTTGACGAGCTGCCAATGTCCGACCGGTGGGATTCCAGCAATCATATCCGGATCCTGACCGACGACTACGGCAGGGACAATTCTGTTTGATGAGTCACTGGTGTAACAACCCTCATACCATCGGACCGTGCGCGGAAAGGCTTTCTCTACCACGTTTTGCAGAGCCCAATCAGTGGTCAACAAATACCCGCCCATCGCGACATATCGGCGAAGCGACAAAATCGCCTCGTTGGGCAAGTGTCCTTCGCAGTTCACCACCACGATCTTCACGCGATCAAGATTCAGTTCCGAAAATTTCTTCGCTGGAACTCTTGTATACGGAATGCCAAAAGTTCGCAGAGCGTGAGCGCAATCATCCCACTCTCCCTTAATTTCGACTACTTGTTCTTTGGTGGCGTTTTCCAGGACGCCAGGATTGGTCGCGGTTAACCACGCTTTAAAAGCTTTGGGATCTGCGTAGACAGTTTTTGGCGTCGCTAACATCGGCGCCTGCATCATCAGTTGTTGTGCGCGTTGATCGACTCCGGTTCCATCGCCGTCGGACCAACCTGGGCGGGTTGTGCTGATGCGGGCTTCAAGTGGTGTGCGGGGGCCATTTTCGACGCCACCGTCATCGGTTACGTTTTTGATTACCGCATCATCCGGCGGAACGTATTCTGACTTTCGTTTGCTTCCTTGTGTGCTCTTGTCTGGGCTCGAAGTTTGCTCATCCACGCCGCCGCCGTTCTGCCTGTTTGCCGGTTGTCGGTCGTCAGAAATTTGTTCGGTCGGAGGCGGTTGTTCAGAGCGTGAATCGTTTTGTTCTTCGGCCTTCGGCAAATGGAATTCGTTGACTTCGTTATCTTCGACCCAGTCGGTGGCTGCGACTGCCTGCCAGTTAAACTGGGCAAGCGACATCGCGGTGACGATCGTCCCCGTGACCAAATTCGCTCGCAGCAATCTGCTTCGCATCCATTTTCCTAATCGATTAACAGCGTCAATGTAGCCTGAGACGGAGGCACTAGGCAATAGTTTCCAAGCGTTCAAGAAGCAGTACATTGCAATGACGTTGAGTTATGCAGTCAATCTGAACCAAAAATGCTCAGCTCAACACGCAATGCCGAGTGCAAAATTATTGAATGAATAAACTAGGCTCGCTTTTTCAGGCGCCGAATTCCAGGCTTATCGATGTCGTTGATCGATTTGCGCAGTCCAGCAAGTGCCTGGAGGTTGGGCAGGATCGCTTCGCGCATTTCGTCGAGTTCGTACGAATTGATCTCGCGTCGATCGTAGCGTCTACAAACGTCTTCCCAGAGCTCGAAAAGCCGCTTTGGATCGCACGTTTCGCGTGCCTTCTTTTGATACTCTAGTAAGTCAAACGCTTCGATGATGATAGCCTCCCGAAAGCCCATACTTAGAGCATGCAAATAATTTGGATTTATGTCAAGTTAGCGATAATGGCAATTGTCAGTACAACCAGAGGTGGTACCACACTGAAACAGCGATGGCTATTGCGTTAGGGCTTTTGGATATCTAATAGAAAAATTTTTTTGTCCGAAATGATATTTCATTTGGTGGCGCGGATATATGATAGAGGTATGCGAATTCGTTTTTGTTGGAGTCCATGAACGCAGATTTATACACAGTTCTCTTTCTACTAGGGATTATCGGCGCATTCCTCGCCGTCGTCGTCGGGCGACTGCAAATTTCCCAAGAGAATGAATTCGATCGAGACGTGCATGATCAGCACGAGGCTGTAAAGAGCCTTGAGGACGACTATGCAGCGCAGTCGGAAGTTGCAGAACGAATCGGCGCGACGATGGAGCGCAGTGATTTTTTGTCGATGATGGGCAAGAATGCTTCGCGTTCGGCCAACGTCACACCGCTGACTGCAGGTCGTTTGTACAAACAAGCGCTTGCGATTTACGAAGCGATCGAACACGTGGACGATTCCGCTGAGACAGAACAAATGTACCAGCGAACTATCGAAGAGCTTGGTCTGAACGGTTCTTCCGAACTGCAACGCACTGATTTGAAAACGATGTTGCGCGTCGCTCGGGTCACCATTCACGCTAAAGCGCACAAAGATAGCCTTGATGAATACAAGAAACAGCTCGCTGTCTTCATCAGTGGTGGCGATGCCAGTTTGTCCGACGGCGGCAAGTTGCGCATGCGCGAAGTGCTGTCGATGCTGCGGTCCGCTGAGATGCATGAGTTTACGGACGAGTATCGCGACTATATTTCAATCATCGAAAATTTGCTTTTGAACGAGACGGTATCTGGTAGAAAAAATAGCTGACTCGTTTTGTCAGATGGTTGAGAAAGCTGTTCAGATGAATAACCATCTGCTCAGGGAAGTTTCCTGTTCAGATGAATAACCATCTGCTCAGGGAGAGTTTCCTGTTCGGATGAATAACCATCTGCTCAGGGAGAGTTTCCTGTTCAGATGAATAACCATCTGCTCAGGGAAGTTTCCTGTTCAGATGAATAACCATCTGCTCAGGGAGAGTTTCCTGTTCAAACGAATAACCATCTACTCAGGGAGAGACTTCACCAGGCATGAAAATAACCCTGAAACCCCGACGGACTGAGTATAAAACTCAGCCCGCCCCTTTGTCAGAAAGATAGTTCGAAACAGTGCTTAGTCAGCGCTTCCGTATACGTCGGAAGTTGGAGCCGGCTCGTAGAAGAGTTCTTCAGCGAACTGCTTCATTTTCGGGAGATTCACTTTGAAGGATTGAATGCACTTGTGAAAGAAGCCCTGGGCATCATCTCTTTCAGGCGTAAGACCACCGTGGTGAAGATATTGCAGCTCGTCCAGGTTGAGTGGCTGGAGTGATTTGAGCGTGTAGTATCTTCCGACTTGGCTGGTGGCTTTCGCGTTTTGTGACATCTATCGTTCCCCGTCTTGTCGCCGATTCACTTTGTTTGTGTTTCGATGTTTCTTACTTTAGACCTCAGATGTGACAAATTCGTGGAATCCAATTCAATATCCAAAATTGTTGAAAAGGTTTTCCGCACACGTAGATCTTCAACCGATATCGGTTGAAGTTTGAACGAAAACTGTGCAGGTTGAAATCGAGACTAGGAGCCAGGTTCGACAAGTTTATAGCCGACGCCGTGGACTGTTCCAAGCAGCGAGGGCTTGCCTTCTTCGTCGATTTTTTTCCTTAACCTCTTTATATATGTGCGGATGGTTTCCGGCGAGGCTTCAGAGTCGGATGTCCAAACCCGGTCGAGCAGCGCTTCAGCGCTAAACACTTGATTGGGGTGGCGCATGAAAAATTCGAGCAGGGCGAATTCTTTGGGCAGCAATTGAATGGCTTCGTCGACGCGACTGACCTTATATGTGGAAGTGTCCATGACGATTGGTCCGACCTTGAGTACTGTGCCGGAGAACGCTGTCGGGCGACGCAGCAGTGCTCGAATTCGGGCGGACAGTTCTTTGAGCTCGAAGGGTTTTGTCAGATAGTCGTCAGCTCCGGCGTCCAGTCCGGCTGATTTTTCATCCACGTGAGTCTTGGCGGTGAGCATCAAAATCGGCGAGGTGCCGCCGCGTTTGCGGTATTGCCGGCAGACTTCGACTCCGCTCAAGCCCGGCAGCATCCAGTCGAGGATGATGACGTCATATGTGTAAATCATCAAAAGCGAGTTAGCGTCTTCGCCGTTGGCTGCCAATTCGATCGTGTGGTGATCGTTTCTGAGCCAGGCGGTGATCAGATCGGAAATATCTGCTTCGTCTTCGACTAATAAGATCTTGGACATTGCTCGTTTATGACATATACAAAGGTATGGCTGCGCAATTGCAGGGGTCAACCCGATCATACCCCGCCGGTGTCATGGTCCGACAGTGCCAGATTAGAGGACAACGATGAAGTCTGGGGGCTCGCCACGGGTGCTGGGCGAATCGCAATTGCCAGTGTTTGATTTTGCCAAATCACAGGCGTCATAAGCCTTGTAGGCGCCAATGGGAGCATCCCCATTGTTGTCCGTCAGGTTTAATCTTATCGTGATGCTTATTAGCTCCTTCTATATAAAATATGTCCGAATTATTCGACGCTCGTAGCCAGTCAGCAAATGACGACAAGGGAAACGGAGACGGTCAAAACGATCGCCCCAAAACTCTCAGCGAGCAGGTAATGAAAGAACTCTCTCAGCAAGTGGCGATGCGCCAGGAGTCTCGTACAGCAGAGCGCGCCAACCCCACGCCTGTTGATTTGCTGGGTGAAGGGCTGTACTCAGCGGCTTACCAGGGCGTGCAAAGTCCGCTTATATCGCTTGGTCAGATTGGCGACAAACTGCTGAGTTCTGACGACAAGAAGACGCAAATCGCAGATGCTCTCACCTATCTTGCTCCTCCGGAAGTCGAGGAATTCGGCACGCAGCGTTGGCACGCTCAAATGATTGGTGGCGGTGCCGGCATGATCTTGCCTTTCTTCGCGACGAAATCCGCGCTTTCAACATCGGGATTATCGTTTGCGGCCAAAACTGAGGCTACTGTGTTTGCATCATCGAAGTTGGCTTCTACTGCCAATGCCGGGCTAATTGCCGATGGTGCTATGACTGGTTTTACCTACGACTTTTTCTTAAGACCGGTCGAAGCTAAAGACAACGGACGCTTCTGGACAGCGCGAACCGAGCACGGCGTTGCCGGTGCGGCGACGTTTGGAACGCTCACCGCCGGTAGTGTCGGACTGCGACATGCCAGCCGCTCGATGGCGGCCTCGCTGGTGGAATCGCCGAAGGTGGCTCGTGTGGCTTACGACGCGGCGATGGGTGCACTGCCCGGTATTCCAGCGGGGATCGTCAACGCCGAAGTGAGCTCCAAGTTGTCGACAGGCAAATGGGCAACCAAAGAAGAAATTACTCAGGGCGCTTACACGATGTTTGTCGCAGGCGGCGTTTTAAGTGCCGCGCACACGCTGCAAGGTTCTGACGTGCCGCTTGGCGAAATCGCCCGCGCTTATCAATCACGCAAAGCAGCTGCCGGCAACCTGGAAGCGATGTTGGCGGAACGCGCCAGCGCTGCCAAGACTGCGCCATCTGACGCTCCTGTCAGAGGCGATGCCGTAGTTCGGAACAGTGAAACCAGCACCGTATCTGGTGACACCAAATTGACCGGAAGAGGTAGCAGCGATCACTCCACACTAGCGGTTGCCGACGGTTTGCTCAAGCCTGGACGCGCGATGGCGAGCAAGGACGTCGAGAATATTGCGCAGCCAACCGAAGTGAAATTAGTTGTACCGAAGGAACATGTCGAGACGCTAAGAATTGGAGTAGATCTGGCGTTCAAAGCATCAGACGTGGATTGCACACCGCGACAAGTGATGGAATTTTTCAAGTTCGCCCGAGGAGAAGGCGCGCCACTGAAACAATCCATGCTTGAAGTGGCAAAGCAGTATGCCAGCGAAGACCCGCGTATGATGACGCTGATCAGAGAAGCTTACATGCCGCCTGAGGGCATTGAAAATCGAGTAGTGCAGGGCGATATCACATTAAAAACCGGCGACGCAACCAACGAACAGTTCATGCGCTGGGGACAATTCATGCAGATCGTGCGAGAGATGCCGCAAGACACCGATGGTTATATTCGGTTTCGCCATGATGTATTCAGATGGCTCAACGAAAATAGAGATCTCCACGATTGGGCGCAGCAATATGGAGAACAAAACAAATACAGTAAAATAGCCGGTCCACTCGATTATTATTTTGGAACATCCAATCTTTCCAGATTTGTCGCTGCCGATGCACCAGCGGTCACACCGGTAACTCAGCCGGCGGGCACAAAGAGTGTTGCTGACTCCGAGCCAGCCTTCAAGCCGCAGCCTGCAGTTGGCACACCGGAGTATCGGGCGTTATTTGATGTTGACGCACTGCCGACGATACCGGTCCATAAAGCCATACCTGACGCTCCTTCGTTCCCTCTTCCGCCTTCTATGCGGAATGCCGCCGGTGAGGCGCCCCTCGCTCGCACAGAGGTCAATCGTCCAGAACCTCCGGTAAGCATTTCCGAAATCGCCGCCCAACCTACAATTGAAAAACCTGCGCCACCACGACCTAGAGCTTTCGATATAGACATGGCTGGTTTTGAGCACGGTGGTCCATCAAAACGGCGCATCATCGCAAACTCGGTATCCGAGCACATCGGCATTATGACAACCAGTGAATTCGCTAAATGGCTCGATTATGTCTACGCCAAACCGGAAGGCAGCAACACTCCTGGTGCTATGAATATCGGTCAAATGTTTATCAAACAAAAGGCTGCCCTTGCGCAGCCGGATGTAGTCGAGTCTTACTTGCGCTATCGCGGTTTAGAAGTGGCGCCTCGTGAAGGTGCCCACGAGATTCCGTTGGAACAAATTCGTCGCTTTTTAGGCAGCCCGCCCAAAACACCAGTTGGTGAGATGCCTGAGTGGATGCAACAATACGTGGAAAGCCGCCTCGGACAGGCTAGTCAAAGCGCCGCTCCCGGAGCCACTCCGCACGCGATCTTCACCGATGCCGTGCCGCGTTGGCTGGCTGAGAACATCAAAGCGAAGTATGTCACGCCTGGTCGCTGGGAAGGCAATGCGCCGTCCTATTCGCCACTGTTGCCTAAGGTGATAGCCGAGTCGATGGAAGCGGCGCGCCGCACGGAGCCGCCTCCTCAACCTCAAAAGGGACCACCGAAGAAAGAGTTTCGTGAGCCGGTCAACGACTTCAACATGAGAATGGAACGATTGAATGAGGTCGCTAAAATCGACGATCCAGTCATTCGCGATCGGCTGTTCGAGCTGGGTTCGCAAGACCATGCCAATCTGCGCAACATCGTGCAAAAACTCGATCCGGCGAAAGGTTCACCTGAATACAAAGAACTGATGCGTTTAATTTTGCCGGAAGCAACGAAATTGTCGGACGTGAAAATGTTGCTTGATGCGATTTTCTTCGGCAACAAAGCTCATCGCAATGACGCCGGCAGCCAGCAAACTAAAGCGAACACGCAATTGGCGATGGCGTTATCGGAGCACATCGTTCCGCAATCGAATGAGAACTTTGGCAGAGTCAATCAAATAATAGGCGACATGATTACCGGCAAAATCCGCGATCCGAGACCGCCTATGGATGGTAAGGGCGGACCGCGTGGAGGCAACGGCGGTCAGCGCGGCGACGGTCAGCGCGGCGATGGTCAGCGCAGAGACGAAGGCGGCTCACGGATGGGCGGTGCTCCACGTCAGTTTATGTCGTCTGCTGTGTCGGCTGCTGTTTCGCCAGTGGTGGGACTTCCGGAAGGTCGCGGCAATCGAGCCATCGTCGAAGCCGAAATCGCTCAAAAAGCGGCCAAAGCCGCAAGCGCTGAGATCGATGCGGCTCGCGAACTACAGATGATTGCATCAAGGAATGCGCTCGCTCTGGCGATGCAAATAGCCAATACCCATGAGGTCCAGTTGCAGGCGGCGCGTGCCCGTGTCGTCCGTGATCCATATCTGGAATCGCATTTGCAAGCGCCGGTAGCGCCAAAACCATCTACAAGCTCAGCTCCAAGATCGTCCCAAAGGCTCTTTTAGATTAATTCTGAACGTTTAGTTCGACCAATCAAATTTAATGATTAATCCGGCGCCTGTGTGAAAACACAGACATATCGGCGATGGGAGAACCACCATTGTAGGTATGGGGGTTTAATCGTAATCTGAACTGACGATTCATACGTTTCTATTGAAATATTGAAAAAAACAAATGCCGGAAACTAACGACGCACCATCAACAAGAAAAGCTGGCGACCTGGGCGTCGATCCTGCAAAGCAGGCAAGCGACGACGCGCTCAACGCGATCAATCGGCAGCTCCAGCTCACTCAAGATCTCAGAAAAGCTACACGCCCTGACCCGACGGTCGTCGATCTGGGTGGCGAACTGCTTCATTCGGCAGCCTATTCCGGACTGCAAGCGCCGGTCACATCGCTTGGACAAGTTGCAGATAACGTGCTTCACCGGATGGACGTTAAGTCTAACCTTGGCGAGACGCTCACGAAAATGCCGGCTCCGCAGCACGAAGATTTCGGCACCGCGCGCTGGCATGCGCAACAGATTGGTGGCGCCGGGGGCATGATTCTGCCTTTCTTCTTGACGAAAGGCGCATTGAAACAATCAGGATTATCTTTTGCGGCACGAACAGAAGTAGGCGTTATGGCTTCGTCGAGATTGGCTTCCACTGCCAATGCTGGACTGATCGCCGACGGTGCCCTCACTGGTTTTGCCTACGACTTTTTACTTCGTCCAGTCGAACAGAAGGACATGGATAAGTTCTGGACAGCTCGTACTCAACACGGTCTCACCGGTGCGGCAACCTTTGGAACGCTCACCGCCGGTAGTGTCGGTCTCAGACATGCCAGTCGCTCGATGGCTGCTTCGTTGGTCGAAGCTCCAAAAGCTGCTCGGGTTGCTTACGACGTCACAATGGGCGCCCTGCCCGGTATTCCAGCCGGTATCGTCAATGCTGAAGCCCACGCCAGGCTGTCCGAAGGACGCACTTCCAGTTGGGAAGAGCGCAAGCAAGGCGCTTACACAATGTTTATGGCTGGCGGTGCTCTCAGCGCCCTTCACACAATTCCAGGATCGGAAGTGCCGCTCGGCGATATCGCCAGAGCTTACGCCACGCGCAAAGCCGGCGTGAACAATTTATCTGAGATGTTGGCTGCGCGTGAGCGTGCCGGCACCACAGCAGCGCCTAATGTTGAAAAGCCTGCAACCATCACGGTGACCGGCGATAGCCAAATGACTGGTGGTCGTGCGGACAAAGCTGGAGCTGCCGACGCGGTCAAAGGAAATCTAAAACCCGGTCGGGGCATGGCTAGTGGCGACGTTGAAAAAGCCCCCGGAAGTTCAAAGCCCGTTGAAAGTGAAAAACCCGCCGGCACTGAAAAGCCTGTTGGTCCGGAGAAAACCGCTGAAGCCCCTGCTGAAAAGGTGGCGCAACCGGTGGAAGCCGATTTCGTTGTACCAAAAGGTTTGGAAGCGACCTTCGAAAAGGGCGTCAACCTCGCCTTCAAGGCCTCCGATATTAATTGCACGCCGCAAGAAGTTGCTGAGTTCTTCAATTTTGCTCGCACTGAAGGCGCGCCATTGAAGGGTCAAATGGCAGAAGTTGCTAAGGCTTATGCTGATGATCCACGCATGATGACTCTGATCCGCGAAGCCTATTTGCCGCCTAAAGGTGTTGAGCACCGCGTCATCGAAGGCGACATCAAGTTGAAAACTCCAGGCGCAACGATGGATCAATTTGGACGTTGGTCCGAGTTTATGCAAATCGTTCGCGAGATGCCACAAGATGTTAATGGCTACGTCAATTTCCGGCACGATGTTTTCAGATGGCTCAATGAAAACAAAGACATGCACGATTGGGCAAGACAGTACGGCGAACAAAACAAATACAGTAAAGTAGCCGGACCACTAGACTATTATTTCGGCACCAGCAATCTTGCTCGCTTTGTCGACGTTGCTGACGCGCAAGCAGCAGCCAAGGCTCCAGGCGGCGAATCGAAAGCCACGGCCGACGGCAAACCTCCGGTAATTCGTTTGGACCTTACAGCTGCCGAAGCTCAACAAGGTCGGGCTGTCGATCCGGACGCTGCGCTAATGCCGAAGCTCGATCATGCAGTCGGCGGTAATCATGACATTAATGCCCTGCTTGCAGGAAAACCAGCCGGACCTGAAACCCGTGTAGCCGATCCATTATTGAGAACTGAGACCGCTCCAGCTTCTGTACCAACTGAAGTGAGTATGGCGCAGAAAATGGCAGCCTTCGAAAAGGGCAATCCTCATCGTCACAAGATGGATGCCATGGCTCTTTCCGAAAATTTCGGACAAATGACCACAGAACAGTTTGCAAAATGGCTCGATTACGCGTACGCCAAACCAGCCGGTGCCACTACTGATGGTGCTACGAATTTGCGTTCACTTTGGATCAATGGCAGAGACGCATTGCTCAGTCCTGAGGTTACGGAAGCCTACAAACAATATCGCGGTTTCGGTGAAGCACCAGCTGTAGGGCAACCGCCGGCGATACCACTTGAAGCGGTCAGGCAATTCCTCAGCGCACCAAAACCAACAGAAGCACAACCACTGCCGGAATGGCTCAACTTCTACGTTGAAGCCCGCGTCGAACAGGCGCAACAGAGTGCCAAGCCTGACGCCAAACCTCATGAAGTTCTCGATGCGGCATTGCCGCGCTGGCTGGTTGATGGACTCCGTCAACAGCACACCGTCGACGCAAAAATTGCAGGCGAACCACCAACCTACAAAAATACTTTGCCTCCTGAGCTGGCCCAGATGATGGAAGCCGCTCGCCTGACGCAACCGCCGAAAGAGGCTCGTCCAGGCGCTCGTCCGGAGCGTGAATTTAAAGCGCCGACTAATGATGCCGCTTTCCGGCTCGGCAAATTGAACGAAATTATGCAAGTCGAAGATCCGATCATTCGCGAGAATTTGTTGAGACTGGGAGCCGTCGATCACGCATCGTTGAGATCGATCATGGGCAAGCTTGACCCTGAGCGCGCTGCGCCAGAGTATCAAGATCTGCTCAGAATGGTTTTGCCAAAGGCAGAAAACGCAAACGACGTCAAAGTTCTTCTCGATGCGATTTTCTTCGGCAACAAAAATCATCGCACCGATCGCGACAGCCAGCTCACCAAGCAGCATCAGCAGCTAGCGATGGCAGCAGCCGAACATATTGTTCCACAAGCCGATCCTAACTTTGGAAAAACTCAGCAAATGGTTGAGGATTTCATCAGTGGCAAGATTCGCGATCCAAGACCACCGCGTTTTGGGGAAGAACCCGCACGCGGTGGCGGTTTCGATCGCGGCGGCCGGGGTGGACCAGAGCAAAGAAGAGACGCCGGCGCCGGCCTGGTTGGCACAGCAAAGCCAGGTGGACCTGTGTCACCACGCATTGCCGCGCCGCCTAGACCTCCGCAAGAACTGGTCGTCAAGGACACTGCGCCTGAGGCTGCACCGGTTGAAGTTCCACCAGTCAAAGTTGAAGCACCACCTGTCCAACCACCTGCGCGTGTCGAAGCACCACCTCTTGAAGTCCCGCCTGCTGTCGAAGCGCCAGCTGCACGAGTTGAAGCTCCGGTCGAGCCGGCGCCACTGCGTGCAGAACCGCCAGTCGCCGAGCGCGTAGCTGAGCCTCCAGCGCAGACCGACCTCGCTCCTGTTCGTGTTGAACCTACTCCAGCCGAAGCCGCTCTTCTCAAAGCAGGAGATGCACCGGTAATCCAAGTCAAAGTTGAGCCGGTTACAAACCCGGATGGATCCGCTCGAGTACTGCCGGACAGAGTGGAAGCCACCGCCGGTGATGCCGGCAAAGTTGTAAACCGTGACGCGGGCGAGAAGCCTGCAGCGATGCCAGAGGCTCGCGATCTTTCAAGCCTTCGCAGTGGACAAAAGATAAAAGTCGACGGCAAGAGCGCTAACTTTATCGCTATCGATCCGGTATCCGGCGATCCACTTGTTCGAATCGGCACACTGGCAGAGGGCAAAGAGACTTTCTTCACCACCAAGCAATTCAACAAGAATAAATTGCAAGAAGTAGCTAAAGATAATTCCACAGGTCAAAAAATCTTTCGTGACAAAGAAGGTAAGTTCTTCGAGGTTCGCGAGCACGGTCCTGGCTACATGGCTACCGAGCGTCCGGAATATCGGTTGGTCAAACCAGGCGAGATCAAATAAGCTTTCGCGATTGAAAAAAACTGGTGCTGCCGGGCTCGCCTGAAGCGCTTAAATGTTCGACTTGAATGTCGAACGGCATCTTGGAACGGCACTTTCCAGTAGCCTTTTTGAAGGCACGTTCATTAGCGACACAAAAACGAAGGTCGCATCTCACGAGCGCGTTGTGCGCATTGTCAGGTTTTGGACGCCAGTTTGCTGCGGCTAATCCTTGTGCTTCTTCAAAATCTCGCGCGCCTTTTTATAAATCGCTTCAGCCGATTCGTCTTTGCCGAGTTTCTTTAAAACTTTGGCGTAGTCTGCCAAGGCCCGACCAATATCTTCGTGATCTTCTTCCAGAGCTTCGCGTCGAATCGAAACCACTTTGAGCATGATTTCTTCTGCGTCTTTATGCTTGTCGAGTTTGTATTGAATGGTGCCGAGCGAGTGCAGATAATCGGCGTGCTCGACTGGATCCTGTTTCGGTCCTGATTCATAGAGATGAACCGCACGCTTCATAAACGGTTCTGCTTTATCGAATCGTCCCTGAACGCAAAGCGTCATTGCCAAATTATTGTAGTCTTCGACAAGAAGCGGATTGTCCGGACCGAGGTCGTTAAGCCGGTGTACGAGCATGCGCTCGTAAATTACTTGCGCTTCTTTGTAGTTGCCTTGTTCGAAGTACGTCTCTGCCAAACGGCCGAAGGCTGTGTCTACAGCTTCAGGAGTTTCTTCACCGCTTGAATCGAACGCCAGTTTGTCAGCCAAATCTTTCGACGCTTCTCTGCCTACGAGTTTGGCTAGCTGTCTGGCTTTTGCGTCTTCCGGCAAAATTGTCTCCGAAAAACGTCCACCACGCTTGGTGGCAGGCTTCAAATTCGGATTCTGAGCGCTCTTCATGATTTCGACGAGCAGCTCTTCGGCTGACATCGCTGCCACGTCTTCGACTGCAGCCAGTTCTGCCGCTTCCTGTGCGGTTTTTGCCGCAATCACGATGGCGTCGAGCGAGTCTTCCAGTGAAGCGGTCGCATCGGCAGCAATGGCGTCGGATGTTTTTTGGGCTTCGCCTTTTTCGTCGAGCTTTTCGTCGGCGTCTTTGGAAACGCTGGCAGGCTCTTGGGCCTGTTCGGCAACGGGCTCTTTCGACTCCGCCAGTTTCTCTGCAATTTTTGCAGACTGCGCTTTAATAGCATCGAGGCCTTCCGCTTTTTTCGCTACGGCGGCCGGTTCCGCTACAGGTTCTGGTTCCACAGCCGCGGCTGCAGGTTCTTCCTCGTCGTCATCAGAACTGGCGATCAATCGGTTGAGTAAATGCTTCAATCCACCAGCAGAACTGTCGGCATCTGCCTTCTCTGCAGCAGGCGCTTCAGTGGCGCTCGCTTGCGCCGCAGGCTCGTCTTCGTCAGCGTCATCATCGTAAAGCGATTTGAGCGCGCTGGCTAGACTCGGACCGGCAAGAGCGGCGTTGACGCCCGAGCTCTGGCTCTTTTCCGCGGCTGGTTCTGACTGGCCTGCCGGCTTTTCAGCCGCAACCGGCTCAGGCTCTGCTTTGGTAGCTTCCGCTTCTGCTTCCGCTTCTGCTTTGGCTTTAGCCTCTGCTGCAGCTTTGGCAGATTCTGCTTCGACCTTTTCGGATTCTGCTTCAGCCTTTTCAGGTTCTGCTTCAGCCTTGGCAGGTTCAGCCTCAACTTCCTCAGCTTCTTTCTTGTCAGTTTCCGGCTTAAATTCCTCGGCTTCGGACTTCTGATCGTTTGGATTAGAAGCGACATCAGCTGTGGCTTCTTCTACCGTCTCAGCCTTCGATTCAGGATCTGCGTCCGACGGTTCTGCACCAGTCGTTTTGCCATCAGACTTAGACTCAGAGTCAATTCCGGCGTTATCGTCCTCGTCATGCAGAGGAGCGGTCAAAGAGTTATTAGGATCGTTCCAAATTTCCGGCTCATCATCGTCGCCGGGCTCAGCGCCATTCTGTCCGGTTTCACCACGACCGCCGCCGCTGCCCTTTCTAGAAGAAGCTGTTTCTTCGTTCTTGGCGGTTGCCGGCTCAGATGATTTTTTTGCGGACATCGGTTCTGCCCCTTCTGCTGTCGCTTCTGCCGTCGCTTCCTTAGCGGAGCCCACCGCCACTTTCTCGGGTTTCTCGAGCGGCTGGTCGACAGTTTTCTCTAAGTCCACAGGCTCACTGCCGTTGACTTCGCCCTTCTTAATTTCGGTCGTCTTCTCTGATTCAGCAATTTCGGCTTCGTCCACATGAGCGGCTGCCGGAGCCAACTCGCGCTTCTCGTCGTCGGCTTTGGATGCGCTTTCTGCGGGTTCCGATTTAAGCGCAGGGACGGCGGTGCCGCTGTCGGTCAAGACTGGAATACTGGTACTACTTTCGGTGGCACCAGGTTCGCCACGCATCTTCAAGCCGGTATCTGGATTCCACTTCAACTCGCGCAGAGCCTGCTCGAAAGCCATCGGCATGTCGGCGTTTTGATGCAAACAATAATCCAGCGAAGCAATCGCATCGTCCGGTGTGAGCCAGCCTTTCGCCACCATTTGAAAACAGCGCAATGTGTTTTGCAGCGTCGGCACATCCATCAGACCAGTCAAAACCAACACCTTGCCAATCAGGGCGGCGTTTTGTTTCTTCAAATCAAACGCGCCTTCAATCTGTTCATCAGTGACCACGCGCGACATGGTGATCAACTGCTGATAAGAGATTGGTGGAAACTCGGGCTCCTGACGCGTTCTGCTAGGCGTCGCATCAGCCATCACTTCTTCGGGAGTAGCCCCGGTCGAGAACACTTCAGAAAGCAATTCGCATGCTTTCATGGCGTCCATTTTTCCATCTCGAACATGATTTTGGAAAAATAGCGCGGCATCCAAAAGTTCTTTGGTGATCAATTCTTGAGAGACCAGAACGATACCAATCGGCTGTTGATTAGCCAGACCCCATTCCAGGGCGTCCATTACGTCATTCTCGTTGAGGATGCCGGCCATGACCAGCAGTTCGCCCAATCTGACGATCGGCTTTTTCTTGTCCTCAACTACAGTCTTCGGTGGTTCGCCTTCCAGACCGGCTGCCTGACGCAACTCCAGAATGGCTTCTTCTCTGGTGACGACTTCATCGCGCAGGCGGACCTGCACTTCGAGTGCCCTTTGCAGAACTTCGCTAGGCAGTATACGATTCAAAACCAGCATGCGACCAAGCGGCATGCCCGTGTTGACGCTGCGTTCCATGGCCTCTGATAAATCTTCTTCGCCGACCAAACCGGCTTCCGATAACAACTCGCCGAGCTTGCCGGTTCGCGCGCGCTGCGCCGCCGTCGCGTCGTAATCCTCGAGCACGTCCGAGAAGTTGCCGCCGATCTTGCGGGCGACCTTAATACATTGAATAGCTAAGTTAAGGTCGATGGTTCGGTCGCGCAGCATCGACTGCGCTTCCAGCACAATCTGCAAGTCGCGGGACGTCATGTAGCCCGACATCACCAGAACCTGCCCGATCTGCAGCTTCTTCGATCGGCTAGACCGCATCGCCTCTTGGAGCTGAGCCGGCGTCAGTATGCCTGCGTGCACCAAAAGGTCACCAAGCCTGGCGCTACTCGAAAATCTTCGAAAAATGGATGACGACACTTACCTGGACCTTAACTCCACGTTTAGCCACTACGTCCCAGAGTTTGACTCGTTGGTTTTATCCGCCGAATCAACGAACACACATGCACAATAGACCGTTTCGTTCGCTCGGATGCCCTCGCTCACTCCACTATGTTTGTGCCCCTTTTGCAGAGGTTTTCTATTCATCAAGAGCGGATTTGAAAAATTCATATGTCCGATCATCGAAGAGTACGAAACGAATCTCCCCACGACTGTTATGCCCACTGCAGAATTCACGCGCCACTGCGACCGCAATTCGCGCAGCTTTATCTATCGGAAAACCATAGGCGCCGGTGCTAATTGACGGAAACGCCACGGTTTTTACTTCATATTGCTCAGCCAATAAAAGGCTCTGATTATAGGCGCTAGCTAGCGTCTTCTCTTCGTTGCTCGCACCGCCGCGCCAGATTGGACCGACGGTGTGGATAACGAACTTGGCTTTGAGATTGCCACCACCGGTGATTACAGCCTCACCGGCGCGACATTTGCCCTGTATGGCGAGGATTTGTTTGCACTCATCGAGAATGGCAGGGCCGCCGGCTCTATGAATGGCGCCATCGACGCCACCACCGCCCAATAGCGAAGAATTGGCGGCGTTAACTATGGCGCCGACATCTTGTCTTGTGATGTCGCCGCGCACAAGCGAAATTTCTGTTGCATTGACTTTACAACTTTTCGACGTCATGTTTTATCGGGCACTCGATGCAGTGTGTGACCCGATTATCTTAAGGCATTGGCAAGGCGATCAAACTCGACTTTAGACGAACGTTTGTCTCGACTCAATTTGTCCCATGCTGGAGAAACGCAGTTTGACCACCGATCCATCGGAATTGACTGTCAGTTTTTCAGAGCAAAACGGTTTGATTCCATTCGTGTCGTTGTACGAAAGATTTGAGAAAGACCAGGTGCCATCGCTATCGGTGCGTTGTTCGGTGACCGGTCGGCGATAACGATCGTGAACCACCATCGAATTGGCGCCTTGCTCTCCAGTCGTTTCGGTGAGCGTGGTGTTGTCTGAGGCGGTTTGAACTTGTACTACGCGACCATCAGGAAGCAGAGTGGTGCGCCCGTATTTGACGTTGCCGCTGTCGAATTTCGCTTTGATGGCTTCGTGCTGATCGCCTACATATTTGTAGGGATTTTCAATCGGACTTACTTCGGGTAGTTTTTCCGCGGCCGTCGGCGCCACTTCCGGCTCGAACTGAGCAACACGGCGCTCGGCATGGGCCGGGCGTTCCAGGACTGTGATGTTGTCGATTCCGACTTGTTCTGCAACCGACTCAGCTGAGCGAACCTTCGCTTTGCCTTCACTTCCTGGTTGATGAACGTCAGTGTCAACAGGTATCTCGAGACCGATGGCGACTTTCGCCTGCGATTCAGGTTCTGCCTTCAACTCGACGGGCTTAGCCGCGTCAGCGACAGTCACTGATGCCTCGCGTTTGCCGAGATTGCCCAGCAAATTGAGCAGTGAGGAATTTACTTTCGATGCTTTGCCGATCTTGGGCTCGGGCAATGGAGCAGGCGCTTCAGGCTCCAGGTTCGCAAGAACATCTTGATTGCGTTTGACTAAACTGGCAAATTCGCCGGTCGGATCGAGTCCGCGAAACGGTGATACACCCGCTTGCACGAGACCGAAACCAGGATGAGCCAGTGAATCAAGCGCTGTCGTCGCGGTGTCATCAGCAGTTCGAGCCAGCGAGCCGCTGCCATAAAGTGAACCGCTTAGACTCGAAGCGTCGAGTGATGTTTCTATGTCCGCCCAGCCAATTGAGTCGGTACTTCCGGAACCATCGATTGAGTTGTTTCCAGCGATACCATCGGACCAGCTTGCGGAATGGTGAGAGTTATATGCCATTCAAAGAATAATTAGAGCTAGAGTTTGAGTTTAACGAGTGAGAGCACCATCTGCATCTCTTATATTAGGGCAACAAAATTCGATGTCAAGAATATTTAATGTCCAGAAAGCACAGTAGCTGCGGGATTTGCGTGATTATCAACAGCGGCGTAAACCCGAAGAATGGATCACAGTGAGCCGTTCGGGCGACTGATTTATTGTTTTGAGCGATTTCGTTGCGAAAACTATTCGCCTTTGGTAGTTAATCCGACGACATCGCGGGCGAGAACGACGCGTTTTTTGCCGTTCTTTGCTTCGTCGCGTGCTTTCTTGGCGGCTTGAATCAAGCGATCCAGGTCGACGCAGTCTTCCGGAACGGTGGCCACTCCGAATGCCAGCGCCAGGGCGCGTGAATCCATGTCGGAGGCGAGCGGTGCTTCGCGGAGGACGTCGCTGATGCGGTTAGCGAGAGCTGCGGCAGCTGCGGCGTTGGTGTTGGGTAGAAGAATGGCGTAGTCGAATGTTTCGTAGTGGCCGAGGGCGTCGATCTGACGTTTGACCAGTCCGATCCGTTGCATGGCTCGGCGAATGGCGATCATTTGCAGAGCTTCGACAACCGGGCTGTCGTCGCCGCCTTTTCTGATGCCGAGGCTGAAGACGATGAGTGAAAACGGCAGGTTGAAATATTCGTATCTGAGATATTCCTGCTCGAGAAAATAGATGAATGCGTAGTAGTTGAAAATTCCAGTTTCGGAACGAGTCAAAGTTTTGATCACGCTCTGGAATTGGTTTTCGTCTACGCCGATGGATTTCAGTCTGGCGAGTCGGTTTTGCGCCGGTGCCTGGTCGGTGATTTGCACCAGACCGCAGCTGACCAGGTTGAACAATAACGGCACCCACTGGATTTTTTGCATCGGGCGTTTGCGCAGAAGATCTGACAACGTGTTGCGGTTGTCGACCATGTCATAAAATTCGATTTGTTGCTCAAGCGGTAGCGGAGCGCCTTTCTCTAAGCGAGCGCTCAATTCTTGCTCCGACATCATGGCGTTTTTTCTGACCAGGCATGATTCTTGTTTCAGCCCTGCGGTCTCGAGATACTTCCATTGATCGAGCAGCGTGACGCCTTCCATGAGGATGGCGTCGAGGCGCTTGTTGACTGTTCTGTCGTGAGTTTTTTCATCGGGCCAAAAGCGAAATTCGCCGGCCGTCCAGGTGATTAATTCTGCAAGAGCAGAATCACCCTGGTTGTCTTTCAAGTAGCAGTGCAGTGGAATGCCTTCTTGGAAGAAAACCTGACAAGCGTCGACTTTGGTTTTGATGTCCAAACGACCTGTCATTTTTGCCAGGTTGATGGATTGTAAAAGGTTAGGCACTTGCAGCTTGTTGAGATCGCCTTCAAGAGTGGCTTTAGCACCCAGTCTTGGCGGGTCGAAGCTGATGTTTGGACTCTCCACCGGAGCTGCACCGCCCGGGAGGACCATGCGTGTAGGCGCCAGTCCGCTGGTTGTCGCCACTGGATTGTATGCTCCAGTCGACTGCGATTCGTTTCCACCACCACCAGTGCCACCGGCGCTCATCATGGCGTTGGATGGCAGAACGTCGCCCAGCGCGTCGCCGCCGCCAGCTTGCAAAATGAAGTTGCAGATCAAACTCAGATCCCGGCAAGGATGCTTCCACATAATGCGTGGCGGGCCGCCGGAGTATTGCGTCAATGCCCATTCCGGATCCATCGATTGATCGGGATCGACGTCGCGGGTTTCGTACCGAACGGAAAGGACGAAGTCGGTTTTCTTATCAGCACTTGAAAAAGGCAGTTCGACAGTGCGTCCGGACATTTTCTGCGCTTCCTGCATCAGAAATTGCACGTCCCCATAGCTGGGAATCGCCATCTGCTTAGGCAGACGAACCGTCTTTTGCTGCGATTGATGTGAGCCGCCGGTAGGACTTTTGCCGAACATCTAAATTCCAATTCGATTGAGCATTAAAGAGAGAATGATAATAAGACTACCAGAGAACAGGTCTAATAGACCTCCAATTCTTGTTCCCGGCCTGAATCAATATTTACCGTTTCGAAGTCAAATTCAAACATCTAAATTGATTGCGATGGCAGGAACCAGGGCTGGACGCTCCGGAGCCGAGAACACTTTCCGCAAGGCGCATGCCTTGCAGTTCTTCTTATGGGTACAGACCTCTGAGCCGCTTAGCTTCGGCGATGGTCGAAACTCCCAGTCTGAGAGCCGCCATCCGTGGGCGAATTCCTCTTTCTGCTGAGAGTGCAAATACGCGGTCGCATGCGCGTCCCATAATTTGTTCGAGTCGATCGTTGACTTCTTCTTCAGCCCAGAACAACTGCATCAAACCTTGCACCCACTCGAAGTAGCTGACGGTGACGCCGCCGGCGTTGGCGAGAATGTCGGGAACGACAAGAACGCCTTTCTCGTGGAGGTATGCATCCGCTTCTGGACTGGTCGGTCCGTTGGCGCCTTCAACTACGATTTTACAGTTGAGACTGTCGACGTTGTCTTCGCGAATTTGATTGCCAAGGGCGGCAGGGATCAAAATGTCGCATTTTGTCGCAAGCAATTCGGCGTTATCGATCGTGACCGAATGTGGGAAGCCTGTCACTCTGCCGAATTCCGAGATGTAAGCGAGCAGGCGCGGAATGTCGAGACCTTCTTCGTTGCGCACGCCGCCGTGAACGTCGGAGACTGCCACGATTTTGTATCCCGAGGCGTGGAGCTGTTTGGCTGCGATCGATCCGACGTTGCCGAAACCTTGAACGACGACAGTTGGATGTTCGGCTGTCAGGTTGTGATGCTTAACGGCGCGTCTTGCGCAGTAAGCGACACCGCGACCGGTAGCTTCATGACGTCCGAGCGATCCGCCGATGGATACCGGCTTTCCAGTGACCACGCTGGGGACGGTGTGCCCGACGTTGATACTGTACGTGTCCATGATCCAGGCCATGGTCTGCTCGTTGGTGTACATGTCTGGCGCCGGAATGTCTTTGTCCGGTCCCAGCAAATTGATGATTTCCGAGGTGTAGCGCCGCGTCAGGCGTTCTTGTTCGCCCATCGACATCTTCCATGGTTTGCAGCGAATGCCGCCCTTGGCGCCGCCGTAAGGCAGTCCCATCAACGCGCATTTCCAGGTCATCAACATCGCCAGCGAAGCAACTTCGCCGAGGTTGACTTCAGGGTGGAAGCGAATGCCGCCTTTAGCGGGTCCCAGAGCGACATCATGGTGGACGCGATAGCCGGTGAAGGTCTGGACCAGTCCGTCATCCATTCGCACAGGAATGGTGACGATCATCGAACGTTTTGGATAGCGCAGGCGCTCATGAAGTTGCGATGGCAAGCCCATCTCACGTGCGATTTCATCGAGCTGCTGTTGCGCTCTCAGGAAGTGCGCGTTTTCGCACTCCATCTTCAACCTGCCGCCCGGCATCGTCGTGGCTACCATGAGGTCACCTCCAAGTAAATAAGATCATGTCTGCATATGTTAAGGCCTCAGTACTCATGACTGGCAGAAATATCCATCTAATCTTCAGATAAGAATATTTTCAAAATGCATTGAGCGATTGCGAAACGTCCACTCGACATAATCGAATTGCACAGTTCATCGACATCGCTGCGTCGCGCTATAGCCCTGATACTGCCACTAAGTCTGGTGCTGCCGGGGGTTTGGCGCCCGGCGGTTTTAATGGTTGAACGGTTGGCAGGCAGTATGATTACGGACCCCTGCGGCGCCGCGCTTTCTAGCGCGTCAATTCAAGGGCTCTTACCAGTCTTCGTTTTGGTTTTTCGGTCCTCACTCCTTTTCCCGGGCTGAACTAATGACATTTCGACCGCAGACAATTCTGCAATACATGCTCATCTTCGTGCCTCTGGCTTTTGTGGCCGAGTACATGAAATTTCCGGACCCCGTAATCTTTCTTATGGCCTGCCTTGCCATCACGCCGCTTGCCGGTTTGATGGGACGCGCCACTGAGGGTCTGTCCGACAAATTAGGAACCGGCATGGGCGGCTTGCTCAACGCCACGTTTGGAAACGCCTGCGAATTACTGATTGCTCTATCCGCTTTGCGCGCCGGTTTGATTGACGTCGTTAAAGCGTCGATTACCGGTTCGATCATCGGCAACGTGCTGCTGGTCATGGGTTTTGCCATGCTCTGCGGCGGTTTGAAGTACAAAACCCAGACATTCAACAAAACGGCAGCCACTACTTCGTCGACTTTGCTAGCGCTCGCCGCAATCTGTCTGGTAGTACCGGCGGTGTTTCACTACTACGGCAGAACTGCCGGATTGATCACTCCGGATGAAGAACACAACCTGGCTTTAGCGATTTCAATCGTGCAATTCTCGGTTTACTTTTTGAGCTTGTTTTTTAGTTTAAAAACGCACAAAAATTTGTATGTTAGAGAAGTCGATGATGAATTCGAACAAGCGATCGGCACCGAAAACTGGAACGTTAAAATCAGCATAACCGTGCTGGCTGTCTCGACAATACTGGTTGCGCTGCTCGCTGAATTGCTCGTTCAGCAAGTCGAAGGAACCGCTGAAGCAATTGGATTGACACATATGTTCATCGGCGTGATCGTGGTGGCCATCATCGGTAACGCTGCCGAGCACAGTACCGCAATTATGATGGCAATGAAAAACAAAATGGATCTCGGCATCAACATCGCTCTCGGTTCTTCTACGCAGATCGCTCTGTTCGTCGCGCCGGTGATAGTGTTCGCCAGTTTTATCATGGGAAAACCGATGGACTTGTGTTTCTCGGAATTCGAAGTGATGGCGGTGGTGGTATCAGTAATTATTCTTCCTTTTGTCACTTTTGACGGTGAGTCGAACTGGATGGAGGGTGTTCAGCTGCTCGCTGTCTACATTGTTTTAGGTGCGACGTTTTATTTCCTGTAATCGTTTGAAACGTCACGCTGTAGTTTTAGTCTCGAGAAACCCAAGTTTGACGGAATTTGAAAGCTCGAGAGCGCGGTGCTCAAGCCATTTGAGGGAGTAAATTATCATGCCTGAACTTCCGGAAGTAGAAACAGTTGCGCGCGGGTTAAACGAATTTTTGCAAGGCGAAGTAGTTCGCTCAGTGGAAGTTTTACGCGTCGATTCAGTTGGATATCCGGAAGTCAGCCAATTTAAAAAGCTACTGAGAGGACATTCTTTCGGATCGGCGCGCAGACGCGGAAAATATATCGTCGTGTCGCTTTCGGAAAATGCCAGTCTGGTCGTGCATCTTCGCATGTCCGGTAGGCTGGTATTGAAAGAGAAGTCGGTGACAGCGAAGCAGCTCGCTCTGCTGGAAAAAACCAATTTCGTACGCATTCGAATGGTTCTGGAAAGCGGACGAGAGCTGCATTACGAGGACATGCGCGTATTCGGAAGGATCTGGTATGTACCTGCCGGCACCGCTGTTGAGAAGATCGTAACCGGTATCGCTTCGCTTGGTGTGGAGCCGCTAACTGACTTGACTGTCGACTATCTGGTCGAAGCATTCCGCGGTAAAAATCAGCCAATCAAAAATACTCTTCTCGATCAAACAATCATTGCTGGTATCGGAAATATCTACGCCGATGAGTCGCTGTTTCTAGCTGGTATCAATCCGTTGCAGCCTGCGGGCAAACTAAAGCGAGAACAAATTTCAGTTCTGCGTGACAAAATAATTTCAGTTCTGACGCGCTCAATCGAGCTTGGCGGCACAACCTTACGTGACTATCAAAACTTGACCGGCGTCAACGGTGACTATCAAAACGCCGCGATGGTTTATGGACGTGAAGCGGAAGGCTGCCACCAATGCGGCTCTTCGATCGAGCGTTTGAAACTTGCCGGTCGCTCATCGCACTTTTGTCCTCGTTGCCAACCGGTCAGCAACACATTACGGCGAGCGCACGAAGCCGCAGCCCAAGCGCTTAAAGACGCTCGAAGCGAACCATCAGCTAAAGCCACCATGAAAGTTAGTCTCCGAAAATCCAAAGTTGGTTCAGCCAAAGCCAGTCAGGGGCCAACTGGCTTAATGAACACTACAAGCCGAAAGAAAGGACCAACCGGCAAAATGAACACCGCTGGCGCCAACGAAGGACCGACTGGCAAAATGAATAAACGAATGGAGGGCAAAGCCGATACCCGTTAGCGTAGAAAAGTTTCATCAAGGTGATGAGCGACTTCATGCACGAGCCTTCGGAGAAAAATGCCCGATCTCAAATTTCCTGTTTTTTTCGATCTAATAATTATAGCTATTAAGTGAATGATAGGCGTTTTCGAGTGAAACAGAAGTACCTTCCAGATTCGCGATAGCTCTTACTATCTGGTCATAATTCATGTCGCCAGGCGTGTTTCGGTTATACACGAGAAAGAGGCCAGGATGGGTCTGGTGCTGCTCCATCCGGGCATCGTGCAGTGTGACGAAATCACCAGGATTGTTGGTCAACACAATGCGATTGTCTGCAATTGCGGCAGCAAAAACGTCAGCATCGCGAACAGTTCGCAAGTTGGCTTCGCTCACCGTTACAACGTCATGGCCTGCATCTCGCAGCTTTCGAACGAGCAATTTTGCCTCGGAGCACTCATCGATGAGCAGTCGGACGGCCAATTTCTATTCCTTTTTCTCTGAGCAAACGTTCTTCTTCTGCGGCTTCCATCTCAAGAAGAGTCTTGTGGGCCTCGCAGTACTGCAAAACTTCGAGAATTACTTCTTTAGGTAAATCCCAGTTTTCTACGGCATCTTCAATCGAAAGTTTATTGACGTGCATTTCACTCCAAACAACCGCAGCTGGTAGCTTGCGTCCCTTTATGTAGAGCTGCTTTTTCCAGGGGTGAGCATGTTCAACAAGGTATGTCCAACCTTTCAACTCTGGTCTTTCTATTCCAAGCATGATGAGCCTCTGTAGTGCTTCTCCGGGATGTCCAACAAAAAATTGATTTCCCTTTTTCGCTTCAGCAGCGATATGCAATGTCAGTTGCACAGCCAGTAAGACAGCTTCTTTTTTGCTATTCGTGTTAAGAACAGCTTGCAACGTTTCGATATCAGCTTGTTGCTCAGGGCTGACATCAAAATTTTCGCGCCGAATGTCTTTAGTAGCCATATGAATCACCTGAGTAGATTTTGAGTATACTTCACTGGTGAAGGCTTGACAAGATTCCAAAAAGTTCCCTGTGCTTATTTACAAAGAAAATATCAATAAAACCATTACATTGGAAATTGAACGGTGGTCGAATGCTTCAGGCGTACCACAAGGATCATGAGCAAGTATTTGAATACGAGCCTTACACGAACACAGAGCCCCTTCAGAACGCAAGCATGGGTGTGACCAGGCGGGCCGGTTATGTATTCTAGCCCGAGGATGCTGAACGCGCCAATCAGAAACGGGAAAAACAAGCCCGAGAAAGAATCCGGTCGGCGCGGGAGCTTTACTGGCATTGATGTTGACGAGGCGTGGCGGCAAAAGGTGGCAAAGCTTCGCAAAGAGCAAGGTTTCGTCGAGCCTGGTGACAAGCTCAACGAGATGCCAGGTCGATTCATATTACTTCTATTGTGGACAGGCGCCGCCGGATGGTTGCTTGTATCGACCAAAGGTAAGGCGATCGCAAACAAATATTTAGCAGAGGCAAGGCAATGAAACTGACTTTACAAGCACCATGGGCAATACTAGCCGTTGTCGCCTGGCCTTTAATTGGAACGGCTGTCTGGCTGATTTGCGGTAACGCCAACACTGGATTTTTAGGCGCTTGCATCGGTTCATTTATCATCTGGATGGTCGGTCGCGACAAGATGCAAAACCACGAGGCAGTACTAGAAGATCCACCCGCCAGGCTGTTTGCCGCGTCCGATTTCGATGTTCTGGCGTCAATTAAAGAGGTGATGCAAAACAACATCGGCGATAAGTTTTGGGTGCAGAAGTCGTTTGACGACACGCCAGATGAAGATGGCTTCTGCAAAGCCCGGTACATCATGAATTATCGAGAAGAGTTGAAATCAGATCCGCCGGTGCTTTTGGATCGGCAACTAATTTTAGAAACTAGAGTGAAGAAGGTGGCATCTCAAACCAGTGTGGAACTGGATTATCAGGTGGCGTCAGAAAAAATCCGTTGGACGGCAAACGAGATTCTAGAGAACACTACCGCGATGATCTGGACGCGTCTGGATAGACTCGAAGCTGCCAAAGGGGCGAAGAAACATGAGCAAGAATAGGCAATTTTTGATCTTGATGCTTGTGTTGGCCGGTTCATTTTGCCACATGGAACAAGCGTTCTGTGAGGAGAACAGCGCAGCCCAACTATATAGTCCGGGGATTGTCGAGCAGCAACTGTCGGACGATCTCAAAAACTACACACCGAATTACATTGGTGTTGCGACTGCCAAAGATGCCTTTGGAACTGAGAACTATTGGCAGTGGTATTGGGATAGGAACGCTCATATAAACATCACTCGCGGCTTCTTTTGGGGCGACGATCAGATAAGCCAGTTTTTTCAGAGCCTTGCAGACAGTTATATGGTGCCTGCCTGGAATGTGATTATGGAGCCACTTGCCTCAAGAATTCTCGCGCCGCTGCTGCTGTTTGGGCTGACGATTACTTCGTTCATTCGAAAGAAGAAAGCGGCTAAGGCTGCTTCAGTTACCGTCGGAAAAAATGATGGCTGAAATTATGGTCGAGTGACAAAGCTTTTGTGACCAGCTGCAAATATATGGTTGAGCAGCTGGAGCGCGTGGCTCTGCGCCCCGCAGCGGTTTGAAATCGCTGCGTTGTCGCTGCGAGCGCCGAAAATAATGAAGCAAACAAATAAGCAAAGGTCAATCCGCCAAGTGGGTGCTATGACAACTTCGGCGCTCAAATCGGTCTATTGGTCGCACTTTGCAAAATTATGAGATTGGTCAAAATATTCGTCACTCTCATATCCCTGCGAGGTGGGAAAAATATTTTTTTTAACCATGTCAATAATAAAGGAAACCTTGAGCCGTCGTCTGTGGCGCGATTTCCAGCGCTAAGTGATATTGTGAATCGGTGCAAAAATCCCGAAAGGCAGACAGCTCAAGCCTTTCGAGTTATGTAACTGCAATGCGTAATTCGAGCATTTACGCTGGGAAAAGCTGCGCCCGGTTGTTTACGGTTTCGGTTACCACACTAAAACTGACAACACAGGAAATAAATCCCACCAAGCGCAACGCAGCAAGTATACCCAACACCATTACTAATATACGCACCGGACGTCACAATTCGATCGCAATTTTCCTGCAAAGCAAGCCACAGTGGCAGCTTAAATAAAGGAAATCAAGATGGACGACCAAGACCCCACTCTTCCTTCCGGCAACCCCCCGGTAATCGATCCGCCAATACCTCCATTGAATACGGACCAACCGGCCGAGCCGGCGCCAGATACTTCCTCCTATTTTGAAAAGTTACTACTTCTAGTTCCGAGCGACATGATCGCCGGTTACCTGGCTCTAGACGGCATTTTAAAGTCGCTGCCGGAAATTAGCCTGTCGATCTATTGGGCGGTGTTCTCATCGATGTTAGTGCTGACACCGCTCTACATCTGGTTCAAACCAGCAGAGAATTCAATACTCAGGTGCTCGCGAAAGTTCAGATTAATCACAGGCACAATATCGTTTGCTGTTTGGGTGTTCGCCCTTGGCGGGCCATTCAGCGCAACCTTCGAGTCTTATCAACCAGTGTACGGATCGCTACTGCTTGTAATAACGACGCTTACAATCCCTGTCTTCGAGAAGATTGCTGACCGTTTCAAGTTCTAAGAAGGACAAAGATCTGTCCTATTATATGGCGAATAAAGCAACCCTAGCGCGAGATCAGCCACCGAGATTTCGTTAATGAAAAGTGGCTTCCAGAGCCAGGAAGTCTGGGTTGTCAGATTCGGCAATGACACTGTATACGGTGCTATTGCCGCGCTTTGCAACGCCACCGCCGGTAGTGTCGTTATTGAACGCCCAGGTGCTTGCAAACGAACAAGCTCACTCGCTATGGTGTGGGAAACAACCCCCTCTCCCTGAACAAAAGACACCGAACCAAAGACCTGAAATAAGCAACTGCACTAAAGAAATTACCGAAAAGCACGCCTCATAGAGAGCGTGCTTTTTGCATGGACTGGGAGCGGGCGTTTGTTTTTGAGTAATCGAAAGTTGTGAGTATGTGCGGTTAATGGTCGATGGCTCGCGCAAGCGATGATCATCGCGCTAGATGTGCGGAAGAAAAAATAAATTTGCTAACGCGGCATAGGGAGCCGCACCCACCGATTTCGTAAATCATAAGATCGTCGTTTGAAGTCTGTGTAAAAAAGCAGTCGAAACTTGGGTGAGCAAAATTGGTTAAATAACGCGGCACAAGGAGCCGTACCGATTTCGTAAGTTTGAGGTGCTACTGACGCGTTCTCAAATAATTGGAAGTCCACCGTCAGTAGTGCCTCTTTCAGATGCATAGTTTTAAGCAAAGAACTTGGATCTGCGGTCGCAAACAAGAGATGTACTTGGCTAACGCACATGGTGAAGTCAAATTGGCGCAGAGTCGAATTTTAACGCCGAGTAAAAAAGCAGCCGAAACCTGGGTGAGCAAAATTGGTTAAATAACACGGCACAAGGAGCCGTATCGTTTTCGTAAATCCAACTGGTGCTACTGGCGCTGTTTGGCGACAATTGCAACGCCACCGTCAGTAGTACCTCTTTCAAAGAATAGTCTTGGAACCTGAATTTGTAAGTGCTCAGAATCAACTCATGCAACTGGCACCTGCACTTGTTCTGTTAGTCGAAAAACAGAATCAGAATCGAATAATCCCGGAGATGGTTCTCCCAAAAGCAGATGGATTTAGTCAGCTGCTTTTGGGAGAGCCATCTCCGGTGGCTCTTGTGGCGATAGAAAGCGCTTGTGTTTTAAGGCTGTAAATCCGCCAGGAGCGGTCGGCCAGCTCGTGCCAATCACGGATGAAACATAAGCAATACTATCGGATTCAACGCGCTGAAAGCTGCATCTGATACATCTATCCACCACATCTAACTCCGCTTCGAGGCATCGCATTTGGTGCCTTTTAAACTTCAAAACAAACAAACTAAGGAATACAATCATGGCTAACGCAGCCGCATACAGCTACGATTCGCAAGGGCGAATCCATCAAGTCACGTTCAACACTGGCAGTCAAATTACCTATTCGTATGATAATGCCGGTAACAGAACCAGCGTCGTTTCAGTCGCTTCGGAATGGCCGGTAGACATTGGCACAATCTATTATGGTGACGGCTCTGAAGTCGTGGGACTGGCGCCAGGA
The DNA here is from genome assembly GCA_021772095.1 of Candidatus Obscuribacter sp. Classification (GTDB taxonomy): domain Bacteria; phylum Cyanobacteriota; class Vampirovibrionia; order Obscuribacterales; family Obscuribacteraceae; genus JADYXR01. The sequence continues at coordinate 78,016 of JADYXR010000032.1, forward strand.
GCCGATGGGCAAGTACTCACCACCCACGGTCCCGCGGCTCCCAGCTGGGAAGATGCTCCCTCCAGCCTGGTTTGGCTTGGAGCCTGGAACAGTGCCACAGCCTATGTCGTTAACGACGCCGTCTCATTGAATGGCGCCTCCTACATTGCGGTCGCAAACAACACGAACAGCTCGCCGCCATCTGCCGACTGGAACACTTTGTCCGCCAAAGGCGACACCGGCGCGGCTGGCACCGCCGGTGCAACGGGGGCTACCGGTGCGACTGGACCGACGGGTCCGACTGGCGCCACTGGTGCCACCGGTGCCACCGGTGCGACGGGAGCCGAAGGGCTCATCTGGCGCGGTGCCTGGAGTAGCGTTACTGCCTATGTCATCGACGACGCGGTCTCGCTGAATGGTGTCTCCTACATCGCAATTGCAAATAACACGAACAGCTCGCCGCCGTCTTCTGACTGGAACACCCTGGCTGCTAAAGGCGACACGGGTGCGACTGGCTCCGCCGGTGCGACGGGGGCTACCGGTGCGACTGGACCGACTGGTCCGACTGGCGCCACTGGTGCAACCGGTGCGACCGGAGCGACAGGGGCGGAGGGTCTGATTTGGCGCGGCACCTGGAGTAGCGCAACTGCCTATGTCATTGACGACGCAGTTTCGCTCAATGGCGTCTCCTACATCGCAGTCGCGAACAACACCAACAGTTCGCCGCCGTCTGCTAACTGGAACACTCTTGCCGCCAAAGGTGACACCGGTGCGACCGGTTCCGCTGGTGCAACGGGCGCAACTGGGCCTACCGGTTCGACTGGTGCTACCGGTGCCACTGGTGCGCAGGGTGCCAAGGGTCTAGTCTGGCGTGGTGCCTGGAGCAGCGCCACCGCTTACGTTATCGACAATGCAGTTTCGCTCAATGGCGTTTCTTACATCGCTGTCGCCAACAACACCAACAGCTCGCCGCCATCTGCTAACTGGAACACTCTTGCCGCCAAAGGCGACACCGGTGCGACTGGATCTACCGGCGCGACGGGGGCCACGGGTGCCACTGGCCCGACGGGAGCTACGGGGCCGGCAGGCTCTGATGGCGTCAGTGACCCAAGTATTTGCTTGTTGCGCGTGTCGCTAACGACTAGCGATCCATGGGGTTTAACTGATGTCACCAATGGCACCACTTTGTACATCGCACCGATTTTTGGTAAAAAGATTGGTATTTGGAACGGCAGTTCGACGAACCTTATGACAGTCGGCTCTTTCACCGTCAGCTTGTCTGGCAAAACTGCCCAAAACTATCGACTCTATGTCTATGACAGCAACAGTGACAATGTTGTTGACACGGGTGAGCTGGTCGCCTGGACCAACAGTACAACTCCGCCCTCGGATACGCTTGTTGCTGATGGCTATTACGTGAAAACTGGCAGCACTTCTCGCCGAGCGGTTGCCGACATTATGGTCCATGCTACCGGGCAATGTGACTGGCGAGATGCACGCCGTGGAATTTGTCACATTGATGAGCGCGCTCGTCAAAAGGCTCGCCTGACGGCATTTCCGTCTACGGACAGCTGGGTTGTGACGAGGAACACCACGACTTGGCGCAGGATTAACGCTGGGTCCACCATTGGCGAGCACTATGTTGAATTCATCCTTAGTAGCAACGGTTATGTTTCTGCTGAAGCTATGACTATGGTAAATCAAAGTGCAGGTGGTTCTGGAAATCCCGACTATGATTTTGGTATCGGACTCGATACCACTACCGCGGATTCCTCCACTCAATCTTTCGGCATGGATGGGTCGATTCTGAAACCATCTCAAGTCAGTTCAAAATTGCGGGCAAACACTGCTGCCGGCAAACACACAATGAGCATTGTTGAACAGAACGTCAGCTCGCGAGATGTACTGGCCTACGGCGACAACGGCGGTGTCGCATTCAAGGGCGGCATGATCGTCGACATGATGTTGTAAACCGCAAAAAAACATTGTGAATTAATCAATCCGTTTCTGGAGGCGGCTACTTCGGCTGCCTCTTTTTGCAAACAACAAAATTGAGAAATAGGAAATCTACTCATGAGCAATCAAAACAACAAGCCACAATTCCGTTTTGAGGTGGACTCGGTTCACCCGAAGACCGGTGGCGTTCTAAATAATCTGCCGAATAAAGCTGCTAAAAGAGTGTCGCCTACTGACGCGGTTGCGATCTTTGCTGCGCGGAAGACGCGAGTCGATGCGGCCCATTTACCGCAGGCTGTAGCTAGAATGCAGACGCAATCCTTCGCAGCACAACCGGGATTTGCGTCGACTACCCAAAGCCCCGCATCCATCGCGGAAATGGCAAGAGCTCTCAAGAATGATGTCGATCTGATCTTCTATCATGTTTACAATCAGATCGAATATTATCCAACCAATGGCGTGCAGAAAGGCAGTCTCGGTTGTTTGATTGACGGAATCGGCAATGCCTGGGATCAGGCCTCGCTGCTTGTCGATCTTTTGCGTGAAGCGGGCTACACGGCTAATTTCGTCTATGGCGTGATCGATCTGTCCAAAGACGAGGCGGCTGCATGGCTCGGCACTGATTCTAGCGATATTGTTCTGCCGAGCTATGTACTCACGCATGGCGGTATTCCGAACAATCCATACGGTGAGGGCGAGGAAGCAAGAATTTCGCTCAATCACGTCTGGGTTAAGGTCGAGATCGACAATGTCGAATATGTCCTTGATCCTAGCTACAAAGCATACACAAACATTAGCGGCATCGACTTGGGCGTCGCCATGGACTACGATCAAACTTCGCTTCTAAGCGCTGCTGATACTGGTACCACACACGGTACCGGAGACTTGTGGATTCAGAACGTTAATGAATCGGCAATCGGGACGGAATTGACTGGTTATGCATCAAATCTCATCGACTGGATTAAAACCAACAATCCCACCGCTACTATGGAGGAGATCGTAGGCGGCCGCTCGATCAATCAAATCGATACGCCAGTGCGACAAACCTCGTTGCCCTATGAGACAGGTGAACCGGATAGCTGGGAGGTGATTCCCAACGAATATCGGACCACCATGCAGTTCGAATATCCGGGCATCGACCGAACGTTTTTCAGCGATGAAATTTATGGAAAACGTTTGACGTTCTTTTTTAACACCTCTTATGAACCTGAATTGCGCCTGGATGGTGAGCTTAAGAACGCGGGTACTGCGCAAGCTGCTGATTCCTCTGCTTTGGCGCTCGTCACTATTCTTCACCCGTACGTGGACACCGTGTACGACCAGTCCTTCAATCTCCTCATTAACGCTCCCTACACGGGTAATGTAGTGACATTCTATTACCTCATTGGTGCCACATTCGGTGCCACTCGAGAAGGGATGGTTCATTATCACGAGAAACGGATGAGTGTGGCAAAAGCTTCTGGGGCTAATGAATTCGCGGAGGAGCTTCTTGGAGAGCAGTTGTCCGTGGCGTTCTATACCCTGGCCGCTGAACTGGCTCGGAGCTCTGACCTGCTTTCGCAGATGAGTAACTGTAAGTACGTGTATCACCACAATGTTGGTAGGTGCGCGCGGATCAGTGCACCAACTTTCTTTGACTTTGCGATCTTCGATGTTCCAGGTGTGAGCGTCAGTTTTTCAACTCTGGTTGAGGACAATGACGAAGCTGCAGAAAAACTCTCTTTCGCAATCGGTATGCACAGTTACGCAATCGAGCAGCTCGCACTCGCGCAAGTTCTCGGAATTCCCGCATCATCGGCAACGACAGTTCTTCAAAAAGCCAATAGCGATGGCCCTCTGTGTCTATGATAAGTGAGACAGTTTTGAGCCAAAGTTTAGGGTAAGCCCTGAGCTGAACGCCCGGATTTTACATATCGAGTATCTATGCGA
>JADYXR010000266.1 GCA_021772095.1 Candidatus Obscuribacter sp.
CTATTCATATCGTTCGGTTTCGTTGATGTCATTGTCAGGTCCTTTCTAGTTGAGCGGTTTGGCTCTGACCTTTGACACAAAATATTTTACAGACTCTACGAACTATCTAGTGCATCTTTTTTGCCCTCACTAGCACTGCAAATTGTTTGAATCGAAGTCGTCATCTGATCCAACTTTTCAGGAAGCCGCTTGGCATAACCTTCCGCAAGATTTTTCCCACGAGCAGAACCAGTTGTTTTACCCGGCATGAACAGCAAACGATCGATTTGCTCCAAAAATTCTTCAGACACAATCGGCTTGTGCAACACCAACGAAACCATCAAATCGTTGGAGAGCATTCGATGCGCAAACGATTGATCGTCCTGCCAGAGCCGCGAAACGTAGATAACTTTTGATGATTGATCCCGAGCTCTGAGTTTAGCAATCCATGCCACTCCGTCGGTATCCGGTAGCAAACCATCAACGATAAACAGATGGACAACCTTACCGGTGCTCAGTTGTGTCGCTTCCTCACCCGTTCCCGCCTCGATCACGGAATGGCCGCGCTCCAATAATCCCGGCACCACTAATTCGCGAAATTCGGCATCATCGTCGAGAATAAGGATGGTCGACAAGTTCTATCCCTCGGTGTTTTCAGAGGCTTGCTTGATCAAATCTTTGACGGCTTCTAAAATTTCGTCGCTGGAAGTTTTCGCCTTGGTGAAGTGAGTTGTCGGTCCCAGCGTGAGTAAATCTTTGTCTTCCGAGGACAATTCACGCGCTGAGTATGTGATCAGTGGTGTCACTTTGGCGCGCTCTTGTCGAAGAATGGATACAACTTCAAAACCATCAGGTCGCGGCATGCCAACATCGAGAATAATCAAATCGGGTCTGTCGTTTCTTGCAATCGAGATTCCTTCAGCCCCATCAGCAGCTTCTAAACAGCGGAATCCGCCGGAGGAAAGCACGTCGCTCAGAATCTCGCGAGTCGAGAGATCATCATCGACAATGAGGATTCGAGGAGCACCGGTCGGCAAAGATAATCTTCGCAGACAAGATACGAATTCATCGCTGACGATTGGCTTAACCAGCCAATCTTTAATGCCGTCATCTTCAATAGCATCACCATTCTGGTTATCAAAATTCATTGGTTTTTGATCGCAGAGTACAACAACAGGAATGTGCTGGGTTTCTCGTTGCAAACTTAATCGATCGAGCAGATCGATATCACAGTCAATGTCCCAAACAATCGCGTCAGGAAGCGACTCGAGAATCGGATTCAGTTCATCGATTGTGGTGGCGAAGTCGACCTTGACACCCTGTGTGCTCAGAAGTTCCGCTATGGTCTCCCTCAACTTCGAATCAGCAACCACACCAACAACTCTGTTCAAGCTGACCGGAGTGAAAGCCTTGACGCGGGTTCCCGTCGATGTCGCAGAAACAAGTGCCAATTCAAACCAGAATGTCGAGCCCTTCGTATGAACGGAGTCGACACCAATTACGCCACCATGTTGTTCGACAAGAGCCTTAGAAATCGCCAGACCAAGCCCTGTGCCACCCTTCTTTCGCGTCATGGATGAATCTAGTTGGCTGAACTTTCCAAACAACTTATGGATCTGATTCGCCGGAATTCCAGGTCCTTCATCGATTACGTTGAAGCGCAAAAACTTCCGAGACCCTTTTGTTGTGCGAATCGTCACCTTTCCATCAGCCGATGAAAATTTGATCGCATTAGAAACCAGATTGGTTAATATCTGAGTGACACGATCCGGATCACCCTTAATAGATCCATAGAAATTCAAATCCGCTATCAGAGTCAATTTTGAAGCAGCAGCAAGTGGTTGCAGATCTTCTATCACTCGATTAACTATCGCTTCAACGTCGAGTTCTTGAATGTCGAGTTCCATTTTGCCGGCTTCAATTTTTCGAATATCAAGAATGTCGTTGATTAGCCGCACTAGACGATTGCAGTTCTGTAAGGCTATGGTTACGAGCCTGGAGGCTTTCGGCGCGATCTCACCGCAGGTGCCACCATCGATCATTCCTAGAGCACCTTTGATGGACGTCAAAGGTGTTCTCAATTCGTGCGAAACAATCGAATAGAACTCACTTACCCGCGCCTCGGCTTCTCTGCGATCGCTGATGTCATGGACAAAAGCGCAATAGTTTATGCCCTCGTCCCAGTGCACTGGAAAGATTGCCATCTCGATTGGAAAGACATGTCCATCTTTGTGAACAGAAAATGCTTCCATACGTTTGCTCATCGACAAAGAATCTTTGGATTGCAGAAAAGCTGAAATTTTTTCGACGTAGTCATTTGAGAACTGCGCCGGCACAAGCTTTTCAACGAGTTTCGCGCCAACGGCTTCTTCGTGCGACCAACCGAAAAGTTCAGTCGCTTCATTGTTCCAGCCGACAATAACGCCGCTACCGTCGATAGAAACATAAGCTTCGATCGCACTCTCGATGATGTGCCTGGTACGCTGTTCACTTGCCGCCAATCTCTCGGAGGTCAGCTTTCTAGCAGCGTCCATGTGATCCACACGTCTGGCAAACCAGAGAATGAAAAAATAGAATGTGGCAATCAACACCAACACAAGAATCGTCAGACCGGTATCACGGTCGAACAAATTGGCTTCCTGACCAAGCGCACGCAGATAGCCGAGCAGAAGCGGCACACCGATTGCTGCAGGAAACCAAAATCTGGCGATTACACCACCGGCATTGGCGCTCGACATGACGGAGACGACGCCGCGTTCCGGTCGGGCGAGCAAAACAGCCGCCCCTAAACAAGTCAACGTCAACGGAATTGCCGGCGCAATTTTTTGACAATCAATCCCGCCCAAACAAAAATGCGGTACACCGAAAACCCAGCCGATGAGCGACATCAAGCAAGTTAAAATGGCGGCGATACAAAAGCAATCCGACCAGTAAACACTCGGACGTTTGAGCGGCACGTTCAAAGTTAACAGCCCCAGCGCGATTAGAATACTGGATACAGCATCGCCTGGATTCAGAAAACATCTAACCAACCACACCGATTGCTCCGGTATCAGGTCGATAACTGAATCAAGTGGCATTTGCGATAAGTTCAAAAATGCCTTATCAAGTTGCACACCAGCGATGGTGGCAGCCGTCAGAGCCGAAAACAAACGCAAGTATTTATAGGCTGGCACTTTCTCCTCATACAAGCTCGCGGCGAGAGCACCGGTGCAGAGAAGCATTACGACTGAAAACACCGAGTTCAGGTTACGACTGGATAGCATCGCTGCCAGTGGCAAATCATGTGAAAACGCATGAACAAACATTTGAAAAAGCGCGAGTGCAAATATTGCACCAGTGATGCATAAAGCGATCATCCTTAGACGTTTGACGATGGTTCCATCCACTTCGAAAACTGGAGTTTGTTCAGTCATTTTTGGATGATTGCTTTCTCAAAATGTCCAAAATTTCGTTAGGCAATGTCATGGGATCGAACGGCTTCACGATAACGCCCGCGGCTCCCAGAGCCAGATAACTATCCACCTCGTCTTTTTGCACACGCGCAGTCATAAAAATAATCGGCACCTGCTCAAGCGCCGGCAACTCGCGCAGTCGCAAAAGCGTCGTCGGTCCGTCCACGTCTGGCATCATCACATCCAGCAAAATCAGATCCGGAGTGTGAGTGCTCACGTGAGCAAGCGCTTCCTCCGCAGATCCCGCAAGAGACACGCTCCAGTTGCCGACATCTTCGAGACTCATGCCACCGACTTCTCGAATGTCATCATCATCATCAACCATCAAAACATTTTTGATTTCCACAATCACCTCAGCCACCACGGACAGTATCAGACTTCAACTTATATTTTTCGACCCATCTAAACGTTTTCAGTGCCTGAATCACATCAGCCACCGGTGCTATTATTAATCCTCGAACTTCCGTTCTCTGCCTTTGCAGGTTCCGGAATTTCGAAAACATATCCTTGCCCGTGCACAGTTTTGATCGGCGAAATCTCACTATCCATCGCGGTTTTCTTCCGCATCGTTTTAACGCACGAACGCAATGTTTCCAATGAAGCCGTTCCAGAATCACCCCAAACTTTTGCGATAATGCCATCAGGACTCAACACTTGCCCGGCGCTTTTAATCAGCGCTTCAAAAACACGAAATTCTAATGGCGACAATTGGATTTCTTTGCCTTTATAAGTCACTCGATACGCGACTGTGTCGACCTCGAAATTGCCTTTGCGAATCGTCGTACCGATCGCCGTCGGCGGGCGCCGCAACAGCGATCGCAGGCGCGCACTTAGCTCAACGCGATCGAACGGTTTGGTGAGGTAGTCATCCACACCGGCTTCGAAACCGCGTTCTTTGTCAGCAATATTTTTTCGCGCGGTAAGCATGAGAATCGGCGTGCCACCGCCTTTGCTGCGAAATTCGCGACAGACGTCGACGCCTATTATCTCTGGCAATTCCCAATCCAAAACAACGACATCGAATTTGTAAAAGCGCATCAACTCTAGTCCTTCCTTGCCAGAGTGACAAGTGTTGACCGTGTAATGCTCCTCGGCAAGCCAGTTGCCGATCATCTCGGACATCTCGACATCATCTTCGACTACCAGGACTTTTACCAAAGCTATCTCCAGAAGCGCTTGTGTAATTCTTACCCGTAAGTGGCATGACTTATCGTTTCTGAGCGCCAACCGACTCTTTGGCGAAAGATCTCTATTGCAAATATTTTTCGACTATTCATCGCCGCCCGCTTGGTGTTAGCATGTTCAAAACTCAAAAGAATTTTTATGGCAAAACTGCTGATAATCGAAGACGATTTGGAACTCGCGCACCGCGTGCGGGATTGGCTCGCGTTTGAAAAACATCAAATCGAACTCGTCACCAATGGCAAAGACGCTTTAAAACAATTGTCGGCGAACACTTACGACTTGATCGTCCTCGATTGGATGCTACCGGAAGTGACTGGCATTGAGGTTCTCGATCGATATCGAAAAAGCGGGGGCATTCTGCCAGTGCTCATGCTCACCGGGCGTACAGCCGTCGAAGATAAGGCATTGGGGCTGAATTCGGGTGCTGATGATTACCTGACAAAACCGTTTGATTTGCGCGAATTATCGATTCGAATTCAAGCCATTCTTAGACGTCCGAAAAATTACGTCGAAACGATCATCAAGATCGGCGACGTCGAACTGGACAGCGTAGATAGCGTCGTCATAAACAAAGGTGACCCGGTTCGTTTGCTGCCACTCGAATTCAAACTTCTCGAGTTTTTCATGCGTCATCCCGACCAAACTTACAGCCCTCAAGCAATTCTGGACAGCGGATGGGGAGCGGATTCCGACGCTTCTGTTTCAGCCGTGCGCACGTACATAAAAACGCTCAGAAAGAAATTGAATCAAGACGAAAAAACATCGCTAATTCAAAACATTCATGGCGTCGGCTACAAATTAAAAACGCCCGTTTAATCACTCGAATCATCAACCAGAATCGGTTTACTCACGGTGGAATCATCGTTTGTTATCAGTTTAATCCTCGAAATTTAAAACTGACAAGCGCCAAACAATTGGTCATAATAGGGCAATGGAAACTCCTTCACCCATCGACGTTCAGGCGAGGCGAAATGAGAACGCACTTTTGTTTAGTCGCAGCATTTATGCTGTGCGGCACTCAAGCACAGGCGCAGGTTGAGCCGCGAGTGGCAGGCGATTGGAAGATTCCGGAATCTGCAGGGCAGCCGGACAAAATTCTGCACATCGGCGGAGACGGTCACTATCAAATGACGAGCGCCGGTCAAGTCGTAGACTCCGGTCGCATCACCGCCAGCGAAGGCGCGCTTAAGTTGCAGTCAGAATCAGGGAAGGCGGAACAGGGTCGCTTCTCGATGATCGGCGGAGAACTGAAATTGCACGGTGGCAGCGTCGACGGTTCGTGGGTGAGAAGCGGCATGTCCTCTTCGTCGACGTCGGTTCAACAGCCAAGCTCATCATCATCGCCGGTGCAATTGCAAAACCCGACATCGGCATCAACATCGCCGCCCAAGCAAAGCTGGTCACCATCAACTTCACCGTCAACACCAAGTTACAACACTTACAATTCGTCGGCACCATCATCTCCCTCCCAAACGGTCCCGCCATCTAAAGCGATCTGGGGTTCAGTTTCGGAGAGTCACTCAAGTCTTTCCACACCGCCATCGACACCTTCAACTTTTGGTTCGACACCCGAAACCGGAACTGCCAGTGCGTTCTCAAACGGCAGCACGGGCGGTTCCGCCCTGTTATCTCCGACCAGCCCTCCAACGCCCGTAAGCTCGCAAACAAGCAGTCAGCCCAGATCATCAGCTGGAAGCAAAATTTTCAACTTCGTAAAAAACAACCTCGGCGACGCCGTGGGCGGAGCCGTTAACGGCGTCGGCGGAGCAGTCAGCGGAGTAGGCGACGCAGTCAGTGGCGCAGGCGGAGCCTTTAACGGCGGATCCAGCGGCTATTCGGGAGTCTACTCCAACGGAAGTTCCGGTTCGGGCGGTTCAAGCGGCATCGGCTCGACAAGCGGTTATTCGGGCTCGAATAACGCACGCGCAAACGCGTTCATTACACCAACCGCATCGCAACGCTACTACGGCTCAGGCGGCATGCCTAAGCGTTCTACATCAGCCGGAATTCCTGTAATGAAAGACGGCACAGCTAGAAAAATCCGATTCGGTAGATAAACAAATGAATTTAAAAACCAATCACCTTACGAGCAGCCTTATTTGCGCGCTGTTGCTGAACACCTCCAGTTTCGTCTTAGCAGCTGACACATCAACTTCAGAGCCAACGAAGGCGCCAACTTCTAACGCGGAATTCGGAGCAAGCGCTGCATCACCAATACAAAAACAAGCCACCACGAGCAGTTTGCCCAACGGTCTCTATCTAGTTTTCAACGAAGCCGATGACGAGAAAAAACTCAATCCGATCGGCAAACAACAAATCGTCCTCTACGACTATCAATTTTTTCCCCTGTCAGATCGCGATCAGCCGACGTTTCTGACAATCAGCCCCGAAGAATTCATCCCGCTCAAACTCGCCGGAGATCCTCAAAAAGAACAGGACGCGCAAGGCAAGCCTAAACTTTTGTTGCAACTTGCAAACGATCAGATCACTCCGCTGAAAGAGTTCAGCACTAAGAATTTAGGCAAAGCAGTGGCTATTGTGATCGGCTCAAAGGTCGTCACCAAGCACAAAATCAAAGAAGCGATCACCGGCGGCAAGATGCAAATTACGCGCTGCTCTGATAACGGATGTGATGTTTTGTACACTCAGTTGAAGCAAAACCAACACTGAGATCGGGTAAAATATCGACTCACTTGTTTAAATGGCTCTCAGAGCCAAAGGAAGAGTCATGACATTTGCTATTTACGCCCGGCCAATCAGCAATGCAGAAGCTCAACCACAGAAATTAGCAGAATACGCGACATACGACGAAGCGCTCAACGGCGCGACCGAAAAGCATGTTGAGGAACTTTGGTCCTTCTATGACAAAGTTGCCGACAACGCTCAACTCTACGAAATCTGGGTCAACAAGGGCACAGAGTTCACAATCCAGCCCGACGACGAACCGATTAAATTCTCAGTTTGGGACTGTGGTCCGCTGTTCATCATGGATATCACAGGCGACACCAGCAAACCGGCACTGTTTGAAATCACGTGCACAGACGCTCTGGCGTTCGCTTCCGGCGGACTGTCGCCATCGAAAAAATGGACGTTTTACGCTAAAGCGCCCGCCTCGTATGCCAGAAGCCATCAGCTTTTAGAGCGCGCCGTCGCGATGATTTATGGCGACATGACCGCAACCTCGCATGATGCTGACGGCAGCTCGTATGTTTTGCAGCGCTGCGATATCCGCCCGATCGACAAAGAAGAGTTCACGCAGGGCATCACGCAGCCGAATCGCACAATCTATGCCGTACAAAACAACGGAACGTTGGCTAAAGAGCCGCACTTCTTGTCGGTTTAAAAACGTCATCAACACACAATAGAAGAAAAGCTTACGGAAAGTCCCAATCAGTTGCGGTTTCTGCTAGCCTGGTTAACGGGGCTCAAAGGCATAGTCCGATGAAACCTGAGGCATAGCACCAAGGATGGTGCTAACAGCCGGAATTTTCGAGTTCCGGTCTCCTCCAAAAAATTGATGGAGGACGCATGTACGATTCTTATTCATCCATACCTGAATTACACAAGTCACGCTTGATTCAGATGCAGTCATCAAATGACATTCCAGCTCGCTGGAATGGCACTCCAATCGCTTCTTTTATCCAAGCACAAAACTTCGGATATCCTCTGCATGTGAATGATCAACCACAAATTTTGATCTCGACTTGCATCGAGTTTCGCTACGCACTTCCGATTCCAGCCAAGTATGCCTATGTGATTAGAACCGCTGGTGGCCGGCTTATAGGGCAGGAGTTCGCCGTCGGATATGTCCTGACAAAGGGCGTAAAAAACATCATCCTGATTGCGCATGATGATTGCGGAATGGCTAAAGTCAGCCAGGCCAAAGAAGCCATCGCCAAAGCGTTTGTTCAACAAGGATGGGATCCGGCAGAAGCCCTTCACTACGTAAATCAACAAGCAGAAGTCTTAGCAATCGACGACGAACTCGATGCTTTAGAACATGAATATTACCGCCTGAAGCAAATGTTCAACGACATTCACGTCGCGCCATTATTCCTGACTTTGAATGATAAACGCGTACATTTACCTAAGTGGTATCACGAGCGAATTAGCGCTCGAGATGCGCAGCCTCATTAGAACAGTGGCACCGCATTTGGTATCGGCGTCTCACCGGAGCAAAACTATTTCATTCACTTCGGGCGTCCATATTGATCTCGGTCGTTACGAACGAACTGCCGCGTCCATTCATCGGCATACGCGCTGAACGTCCCTTTTGATCTAAGCTCACGAAGCGCTCGCAGCTGACCTTCTGATGCTTCGACGTCACCGGTGTTGACACCTAAAACAGTTTTAGCCGTCTTCCACATCATGCCTCGAACAAAGCCCATTTTGTCGGCCTCGCCGCCGTTCTCATGCTTTTTGATCGCTTCTGATGCGTCCTTCTCTGACATGTTGATCAAATGATTTCCATGATAGCCATCATTCATCGTGATTAAAGCGTGCCACGGATCATCACTCCCTTTCCAGGAATCGATCATCTTTTCTTTTTCGTCAGCATCAAGAATCGGAACTTCCTTCTGCTGCATCTTGATCCGAACCTCAGTCCACAACCGGCATTTTTCGACTTCCGTCAAATTATCCATCTTGCCGATGTCCTTCATCATGCTCGACATATCGTGGAAACTCAGCTTTCCATCAGGTCTTCCATTCGGCATTTTTGGATCGGTATAGTTTTTAATCAACCCATCAGCCTGCGAAGTAATTTGTTTCACTCGCCAATCAGGAATCGATTTGAAGTCGACAGGTAATTTTGTAATCTTTTCATCAGGAAACCGATGGATTTTCCCTTTGTCGTCGGTCGCAAGAACAACATCACCGCCCGGTGTGCGCTCTCGAACAACCTTGCCATCCTGCTCAACTCGGCTAGTGACTGCGTCGTTCGCAACAGGCTTGCCTGCCTGGTCAGCACCAGCGTCCACCTGCGGTTTTCCGAAGCCGGCATCGGCGACAAGCTGAAAAGGCGCGGCTCCACCCTCAATGCGCTGAAGAATCGCACCGTCCTTTTGGTCTTGTTTTTCCACGGCGGTAGTCAACGAAGACGCAAAGTCCTTCGGATTTTGGTAAACCTGAACATTTACAGGTTGACCCTCTATTTCATCTGCTTGAGGCTTGACTTGCCCAGCGGCCGAATCGCTGACGTCGCCTTTGTTTGTGCTTACCATCGATCGTCTTCTGAGGTGTCCTTAGGGGTTTATGCCCTGAACCACAATGATTCTGACGCCAAAAACCTGCAACCGATGGTTTAACATTAGACTTCATTGAAGAAACCGAGGATGACCGATGTCAGTAATGAACGTGCTTGGAGTGACCCTCATGGGACCAGAATTCCACGAGGAGTTTATGGGCATGGTGGGCGAGTGCCTGAAAATCAACAACGAAGAAACAGGCTGTGTCTACATCGATGCGTACGCCAGCCCTGGAGACAGCAACAAATACATGCTTGTCAGCATCTGGACGTCAGAAGAAGCACTGATGACTTGGTACAAGAGCCCGTTCCACATCGATTTACGCAAACGCGGAATGCAGGGACTTCTGAAAAGCTATTTCAGCCATCAAGCCAACATGATTCCTGAAAAGAGCCACTCCTGGACGCGTCCCGAAAATTAAACGCAAGCTGCCCTCAGCTATCAGAGTTCTGACACCGCGATTTTCCGATTTACGCAAACCCAATCTGGGATTGCATCCGCACGGGTTGTGACACTCAACCGATATCGGTTGAAGTGTGGAACCGGGAGACTCATTTAAATCTCTGGGTATATAACAAAAAGTCCCAAGAGCACACTCATGGCAAAAAATCCTTCGAATTCTCCTGATACATCTGACGACGGCAAAGACAAGTCGAAAGCTTCGGCGCCCAACGAGAATTTGCTGGCCGAGTCACAGCAAAAGCCGATGGAGCAGGACCCGCTCAACTTATTGATATCCCTCGCGACAGACGACAACGTCGAAACAACCGACGGTCTTGAAGTGACAGTCGACAATGCCCGCGACAACACCGACACGGCGTTGTTGACCAAGAGTGAAATGCAAAAGTACGACGACTACAAGCGTCAGTGGGCAGCGAGTGTACAGCGCCCCCAGGAGTCTTTGGACGCCTTAGCGGCTAGAGAGAAACAGATTATCGAAGCCGCTGCGAACCATGATTGGGACGCGCTCGACAAACTCAAGAAACAAGTCGACGAAGATATCGAACGCATGAAGTTTATTTTCTCGAATTTCAGCGTCTAGCTTACTTTTCGGCACTCAACTTGTTCTAATTCGCCTTAAGCAGTCACTGGCCGCAACCAGTGGATTTAATGCTATCTAGTAAGCAAATCAAAGAAAGAAGAAACCATGGAAAAAGCAGTTGAGATAGTCGATTTTCACGCACACATAATGTCACTTGCGGGAATTGAGAAAGTCTTTCCTGAGTCACGCAACACATTTATATTCCGCCACGTCGTGCCCTTCGCGGAACCGATCGCCGATCTCACCGAAAGTGTGCACGATCGCATGATGCGATTTATCGCGATGAATTTCAACGACGACATGAGCCGCTTTGTGTATTCGCGATTCGGACTGGTCGTTCTCGCCGAAGCGTTGAGACTGTTCAAACGGCATGGACTGGAACGTTTGATACATAGTATGGACAGGCTCGGCATCAGCCAATCAGTGATTCACTCTTTGGAACCGTTAACCACGACACAAGAAATTCTCGATGAAACTTCAAAATATCCTGGTCGATTTTGCGTTTTTGGATCCGTTGAAAGCTCGCATCCTGACCCTGTTGGCTATTTGGCACCATTCATTGAAAACGGTTTGATTCACGGCGTGAAAATTCATCCAATGGTTGGTGGTTATCAGCCCAAAAACTTTAAAGATAACGCTGGTGATTTCGTGGCACTTGCCAGCGAGTTTGGCTTGCCTGTTGCGATTCATACGGGTCATATTCCGATTGAAGTGTTGTCTAAAGATGTTACTTGCTTAAAATTAGGCGAAATAGCACCACTCATTAGAGCTTTTCCAAAATGCATTTTCATTCTCAATCACATGGGCTGGGAGTCATGGAGAGGCGCTATAGAACTGGCTAAGCGATGCGACAATATAATTCTGGAAACGTCCTGGCAGCCCGCAAAAATCATTCGTCGCGCCGTCGATGCCGTCGGTCCCGAACGCGTCTTATTCGGATCCGACTTTCCTCTGTTTCAACAATCACAAGCACTGGTCGAGGTTCGCAAGGCGCTCTCATTTAAAGAATTCAGACTGGTGGCATCAGAAAACGGAAAACGGCTGTTGAAGCACAACACACCAAGTCAGCAAGAACTTGCAACAAAACGAGCTATTTGATCTTAGCGTGACGGTCCTGCGCGGAATTTGCAGCCAGTTATCAAAGGTGTTTTTTTCATAGCGATTGCCTGAACCTGGCGATAAACCAGGTATAAAGTTAGCCGCGGCTCCGTTCGGACCGTGTGTTTTTGGGAGACCGGAGGAAACCGAATGTACAGCAGCGACATGTGGGACGACCGCTATAAAGCGGGAAAAGATTCTTTGCCCTGGGACACTGGTATGCCTGCAGAGGAACTGGTGGAGTACTTTCAAAGATCTGAAGTTAAACCAACCAGTGTGCTCGAAATCGGATGCGGAACCGGAACCAATGCAGTTTGGATGGCGCAACAAGGTTGCACCGTGGTGGCAAATGATTATGCTCCGACTGCTATCGCTGCGGCTATTCAGAAGAACAAAGATTCAGGCGTGGAAGTTAAATTCGAGGTCTCCGATATCTTAGCCGCAGAGCCAGTTCCAGCAGGTTCAGTCGACTTTGTTTTTGACCGTGGCGTCTACCACGTCATGGCACCAGATGTGAGGAGCAAATTTATTGATCGCGTTCACACTGCACTGGGTGAAGGTGGCTTCTGGTTGTGCCTGGCAGGCAACGCTGATGAGTTTCGTCCGGAAGGCGTGGAAGGTCCGCCGCAATTAAAAGCAAGTGAACTAGTCGACGAAGCGGAAAAACAATTTGAAATTGTCAGAATGGAACGAGCCCGTTTTGTTCTGCCGGACAATTCGCCGCACCTGGCATGGAAAGTGGTTTACCGCAAACGCGCAAAGCAACAAGCTTAATGCTTTTGTAAAATTTGAACTAGACATACCTGGTTCATGGCAAGTCTAAAATTGGTTCGATAGTTAAATGGAATGCGAATCCGCAAATTCGGAAATGAACTAGCGCGTCCTTCTAAGAGCACGCATGCGCCTGCGCAGAGCCTTATCTTGGCACAACCAAACCTTTTACTTTCGCTTCTGCACTAGTGGTGCCTGTGCCTGCTCGATAACGACCTGATACCGCATTCGGTGCCGAGCCTGGTTTGCCATTCACTGTCGCTGATGTTCTTCGCATCCCCGCGTCACCAGGCAAAGTATACGCCTGCGCGTCCAGCTGCTTGATTGGCGGCTTCGCGCTCGAATAATTCCGCGTGTATAAATTCGTTCCGACCGGATTGAGCTTCACCGATCTGTTTTTATACGGGCGATCGTTGACCAATTGCTCTTCCAGTTCTTCAGCCTGACGTTCCAAAATCTCCGCCTTCTCCCTGGCTTCTTGCTCTTTCCAGGCAGCGCGAATCTCGCCATTTTGCTTGAGCTGATCGGCATTTGCTTGCGCGCGATTACGCGCCAACTCGGCATCGTAACCCGAAGCGCCAGTCACATCACCTCGGTGCTGTGCGCCTTGAGCCATGCGTTCGGCTCGATCCAATTCTGCTTTTGCCTGGTTGGCGGCTTTCGACACTTCATTGCCGGCTTCCGCTTGCCCCATTTCAATTGCCCGATTCCTGGCTTGCACAGCCTGTTTTCGAATCAAGTCAATTGTGCCGGGCGGTAAATGTTTCGGATTAACTTTGCCGCCGTTTTGTTCGCCACTAACTTTGGCACTTGATTGCAACTGAAACAGTTCCAGTTTAGCCCCTGCACTTTTGGCTTGGGCAGCTAGTTTTGTGTTGGGCGCAAAGTGTTCTACCAACGCGTATTCATGAATTGCGTCAGGCAATTTTTTCAGCTTCACAAGACAATTCGCTTTCAAATAATGTGCGGATGGATCTTTCGGCGACTTCGCCAGGAAACCATCAACCAGTTTCGCGCACTCTTGCACTTTTCCAGCAGCGTACAATTTGCAAGCCGAATCAAGTCCGACCACATCCGCTGCAAACGCACAGCACAACTGAGTCTGCAACAACAGACTCAGGGCAATCGAAGAAAAGCGCGGAAGGTTGGAACGAAAAGAAGGCATGCTCATATTATGCTTCATTTTGCAGCTTTCAGCGTCTATTTTTCGCCGATGTAACCTTGCTGTCTTTGGATTGGAAGCACGCTTCCCAAAATGGAAATCACCTCTGACACTGGATCTTTGGCGATCACCACTCTGCGGAACCGAATATCCGCAACCGAGCCATTCGCACCATACGTTGGGCGGACACCGGGTCCGGCGCCGTCGAATTTTTCGTACCTATCGGTGCCGTCAGGGAATTTCGGAGTTCTGTCAACGTTCGGATCGCCGATTGTGACCAGCGCCCACGTGAATGCGAAATCTTCCTGTGGCATGAGAGTTGGTATCGCACCGACACCTACACCAATCGTCGATCCACCTTTTTTCAGAGCGCCTCGTCCGGAGGATTCGGCAAAGATAGAGGCTGTTGGTGTACCAAATTTATTCAGTCCATTGATCTTTACTTTGGAGTACGAAACCAAATTGTTGTCCATCGGCTCGCCCTCGTGGATGCCACCAGGATCACCATATCGACGGCTGTAGATCCGAACGAACATGTCGTATCGCTTGGTGAGAACCACTTTCGCAAGAGGAATGCCGATTGGCGGAATTATGGTTAACGCGACCGGTTGAATCGTTCGTTCCGCGGCACCATCTGTGATGGCATCAAAACATTCAATCATGTTTTGTTTGTCACTAACAACCCACCACGGATATGGCTTCTGATGCACCGCTTCGTAATCGATTACGCCATCGGTGTCAAACTTGTAAATGTGTGCGATTCCATCCGGAATGGATCCGACCTCGCGTCCTGGAGGCCAGCGCACATCTGGACCTTGAGGCAGAAACGGCGTGTAGTGCATCCCTACGACCGAGTCGATGTTGACGCGTGTTCCGGCTCTACGGAGCCAATCGTAAACAGCCAATTTGCATGCCGATGACGCATGAACAGTGGGATCCGAAGGAATTGGCCAGGATGAGCTGGCGACGATTCGACTGCCGCTAGTGGTCGGGTAATCTCCCGGCGTGGCATCGAGGTAATCGCAGACATCACTTGGTTCACTCAAAATCGGACCATACATATCCCTGGGCGTGTTCAGTGCCTGATTGCCGTCTGGTCGACCGTCGGGAAAGCTGATGGTGAGCGCGCCCGGATAAGGACGTGGATCGTATACGCTCGCTGGCTGCGCACAGGCAGCCGACTTCAAACTTTGATCCGGACCGGTAGCATTTTTAACGAGTTGCACGGCTTCTGCTCTGACGATTGTTGGATAGTCATAAGGCAGACCGGCAATTCGAGGCACGAAACGACTGTTATCAACCAGTTTAATTGAACTTCCAATGGCGGCAAAAACGAAATCAACATCACCGAGCGGCATGTTGATGTAAGACTTGTAGCAACCAGATGAAGTGTTGGTCGCGGTTAAAGAGCTGTCCGATCCAAGCGGAGACGGTACGGGAACGCAAGTCGGGCCCTCGATTTCGCCAAGTTCCAACTTCATAGAATTGGCGACGTAACTGGACCCCCCGGTCATGCGAATCAAATTTTGTTGATATGCCTGCTCCGCCGAATTGTATGGTCGGACTTCCTGTCCATGCTTGTTTCGCTCGACGCCGCCTGGTTTTACCGCATCTTTGATTCTGTCGATTAGCGTTTGTGACGCGGCTTTTGCTTTTTCCAAATCGGCTGTAGCCAACTCGCGCCATTCGGGAACGTCCAGCCCGGGCTGACTTGCGATTAGATAATCCAATCTCGCCGTTCCAATCAAAGTGTTGATGCTGTGAACAGGCAAGTAATAATCGTCGCCCGCCGAGGTTGCAGAGCCAATCGGCGCTGAATCGGAAAGTCCAACATAGCCGAAGTCCGGCGTGTTGATAACGATCGTGCTGATGTCCCGGGCGGCGGCGATGGCGGCCGCTTCAATCGCGGTCTTCTGCTCCGAACTGCTGCCGACCAGCCTCACATAACCAAGTGCGAAAAACAACAAGGCAAGCACAATCACGACAAATGCCGTGATCAGAATTAGCATGTTGCCGCGTTCCGTGCGTCTGTTTGACATTGCGCTACTCGATACTACAGAAAAGAGATGGGTAGCCATACTGTAACATGACATTTTCCAACAAAGCCATTGGAAACCTTCAGCATCCCAAACACTTATCCTGCTGACGATACTGAGCCGTTCAAGTGAATTGACGCATCGAATAACAAAGAAGAAGTTTCGAAAAAGCGCGTCTCGATCTCAACGAAAAACACGCTGCTGACGCAACCGAATCTCGCTCCGCGAAAAGGTCGTGGATGAGCTACGAATTGTCAGCTCTCAACTGAGAGGCGATGATCGGACCCGCTCCTCTTCCGCAGGCTCGCTCAAGACTTGGCTTGGCCTCAATACTTCAACTGACCGGGCGCGAGAATCTTGTAACCGCGTTTCTTAGGTGGTTCTGTGCCGTCGGTTGGAACCGGGGAAGAAGAAACTGAAGGAACGTCTGATGGCGACGGCTTTATCGGGTCATCGCCCACCGGAATGTCGTTGGCTGGATACTGGTCAGGAAACTGGAAAGCTGGTTGCTGGTTAGCTGGTAGCGACTGGGACGGAGTTTCAGTCGAAGAGGTCGCAGTGGTCGCTTCACCGGGCGAAACGCTCGTGGTGCTGTTCGGTGAGCCCACTCCAGAAGCAGGAGTAGTCGGCACAGATTGTTGTGCCGCCTGGACTGCTGGTTTTTCCCTGGGTTTGTTATTGGATAACCAAACAACTGTGCCCATCACGCAGAATATCAAAATAGTGATCACTACCATCGTTAGATTCTTGCGTCCGCCGCCGTCGAAGCGCGAGTCTGCACGCCACTTGGCCGTCACCGTTTCCGCGCGAGACTGGCGTTGCTTGTCTACGAGTGAATCGAGATTTTCTTTCTCGGCGACTAAATCTTTCTCTTTGACCGCTGTGCCCGATTGCGAAACACTGGTCTGGTCACCGGTTGCCGTGGCGGCAGGAATACCGGTTTGACTTCGAACTCTTTTTCTTCGCCGACGCCGTTCTTTAAACGGCGACTCCTCAGCTCCCCCTCCAGCCGCTAGCCACCAGCCGTTTAGCCCTCGCCGAAAATCTTCAATCGCGGCGTACCGAACGGTCTGATCTTTTTCGAGCGCGCAAGCCAGCACCTTCTCCAGTTCTTCAATCGCGGGCAGATCCTGACGAAATTTCGAAATCGGCAAAGCGCGCAGATTCTTGTCGCAGTGCGCTTTCATGATGCCGATATCGGTTTCGGATTCGTACGGAAGTTCACCGGCAATGATTTCAAACGCGAGAATTCCGAGCGAATAAATATCCGATTGGCAGGTCAGCGGCAAACCAAGACAGTGCTCTGGACTCATGTAACCTGGCGAACCAACAAGAATTCCAGTGCGCGTCATGCGCTGCAAATCATCCTGAATCTGCGCCAATCCAAAGTCGAGAACCTTCACGCGCAGCAGGCCAGCTTGATCGGCCAGCATGACGTTGCCCGGCTTCAAATCTCGATGGATGACATCTTGGTCGTGGGCGAATTCCAATGCATCGCAAATCTGAGACAGAATAGAACAGATGTCGTTGAACGATGAGATGTTGAATTCACGTTCGAGATAGTCCTCAAGTACAGTGCCAGTGAGCAGTTCCATAACGAAGAAGGTTTGGTTGTAAGTGGAAATCCGCTCAATCGCTCTGACAATATTGGGATGCTTGAGTTCCATGTGCAAATTGATTTCGCGCGAAAACCGCTCTGCCAGCTCCGCATCCACAAACTTGAGCGACTTGACCGCCACCATTTTGCCGGTCTCTTTATCTTCGGCGCGATAAACGACCGACATTCCACCTTCGCCAATCAGCTCCTGAACCCGATATCGGTTGTTCAACAATCTGCCGATCATCGGTTCGCTCTGGCGAATCATGTTCAATTCTTGTCCGTCGACCACCCCCCAACCACCGCCGTGGTGCGTGGTGACCATCTCCGGAATGCGCCATACCGCTTTGGCTGGGGCTGCGGCATTATCGCCTTTCCCCTGCGCGGTCTCACCTGAGTTGAACAGAAGTGGTGCAGGCGCAACACTCTGGGCCTCAGTCGAAGGATCAGGCAGCGCGCCAATAACTTGCGCTCCATTGCCTGGAGCTGTTGCGGACTTCGCTTGATTCGCGCCTTCGGTGCTTGCACCTGCCGAAGCCGGCGCAGCAGCTGCGCCAGGAATTCCGTCGTCAGCCGTTGTGCTGGCGGTTCCGGTTGAGTTCATCGGTGCTCCACCAACAGCTCCAGCCGCAGCCGCGGACTTGCCTAAGTTCATGCCCGCCAGTCCCGTAACCGGCGCGCCCTCTGCAGATGGAGGTGCAGCGGGCATGCGGGGTTCGGCCGGCACGCGAGGTGCAGCGGCCTGCGATCTTTTCATTAGCGCCGGCAAACTATCGATCGATTTACTGGTATCAACTTCCTCCGTCGTCGGCGGCGACCCGCGTTCTATCGGCTTGAGATCGACTTCTTCCTGCGTCAGCCCTTTTTCAACGCTGTCATACCAGCTCCTCAGCGCGTCCTCGAAAAGTTTCACGGTTTGGAATCTTTGATCGGGATTAGTCTGCAATGCAGTGTTGATGACGTCTTCGAGCCGTTGACTTAAACGCAATGTTGGATTCTTGTTGGCAATCGAAGTCGGTCTCTTGTCCGGGTCGCAATGACACTGCATGACGTCATACAGCGAGGCAGCATCGGCGAATGGTGCTTTACCGGTAGCCATCTCGTATGTCACAAGCGCCAGTGCGTACACATCAGAACGCGCATCGAGCTCTTTGCCCATACACTGCTCAGGACTCATGTACAGAGGAGAACCGACAATATGTCCGGTTTTAGTAAAGCGCTGCAACTGTTCTTGCAAGCGCGCCATCCCAAAGTCGACAACCTTAACTTGCAGCTGCCCATGCGATTCTACAAAGACAAGATTGGCAGGTTTCAAGTCACGGTGGATAACGCCCTGCCTGTGGGCGTAGTTCAACGCAGCCGCCATTTGACTGGCAACAAAGAGAATATCTTCTTCGGATTTGAAACCACCAGTATTCGCACGCACAACTTGCTGCAACGAGGAACCATCGAGGTATTCCATGATGAAACACGTCTGCCCAGTGCGCATGTCAGTCACACAATCAAGCGCTTCAACTATGTTCGTATGCTTTAATGAACTATGTACTTTAATCTCATGAATAAAGCGCGCCACTAAATCCGGTGCTTCCGAAGTCAGAATTTTAATCGCGACTGTTCGATCAAGGGTGACCTGCCGCGCTTTATAAACCTTCGCCATGGCGCCCTGGCCAAGCAGTTGAAGTATATGATATTCGTTGTTCAAACGACTGCCGACCAACGGGTCGGTTGACTGGACCTGCGTCGGCGGTGGCGCAATTGTCTTCAATATTTGTTTGAGATTGTCCGTCATACTAATTCAATTTACCGGATTCCAAGAACTTTCTCAAATGCCGAGTCAAACTACCTACTAATCCAATCCTTGTTGAACTCTCGATATTCAATTCGAAACCCGCGTTTCTTTTGATTGTTAGTTGCCACATAATCCGCTCTATACAAATCGCGCAAAATATTAGAGTCAAACGGCGGCAACTTCGTCTTCGGCTTAGCGGTTTCCATCGGCATCAAAGGCGGCTTCTCTCCAGGCTGCACCACCTGCGGTGCATGCGAGACCGCTGGAATTTCTATAGGTTCAATTGAAACTTCGCCGTCATCACGTTTGCCCGGAGCAACGATGTTGGCAAACTTTTGCGATGCACTTACCCAGCCTTCCTTAACTTCACGTGGTTTGAAAAACGCGGCATACACAGCAAGACCGGTGATAAGCAGCACCGCACCTAGTGTCACGGACAGACGAATGACGGAATTGATCGGCGATTGCCGCGGACCTTTCGCCGCCGCAATGTTAGTCAATTTCATCACAGCCGTTTCTTCCTGGCTGAATTGTTTCGACTTCAAATTAACCATTTGCTTCACGGTAGTGCGCATGTTATTCGTGATTTTTCGTCGTTTCTTTTGCGCGGACTCGGGAGCTTGTTGATCCTGAGCAACTTTCTCGACCACTTCAGAATTGGCTGCCACAGCCGATTTTGTCGACTCATGCCAGTCGATCAACCCATCCTCGAATTCCCTGGCGCTTTTAACACGAAATTCTTCGTCTGGATCCGCGGTATCATCAAGGATCTGCATCAACTCATCGTAACAACGCAAATCAGGACGGTGATCCGCCAGAGCTTCAAAACCAACCTTGTCGGCCGAACGCGGATCGAGTATCTCATCGAGTGTGCGACCGGGTTTCGGTGATTCACCAGTGACCACGAAATAAGTCAAGATACTGAGCTGGTAAATGTCATTCTCTTTTTTCGGCTGCAGAACAATCCCGGCAGTCTCAAAAGAAATCAACTGTCGAAGCATGTGGGCAAAACCAAAATTCGCGATTTTTACGCAAATCTCTCCACCTAGATCGGCAAGACAAATGTTGCGCGGATGCAAGTATCCATGCGGAATTCCTTTCTCATGCGCGAATTGCAGACCGCGACAAATTTGACTGATGGTGTCGAAAATTTCAAATTCTTGTTCGAGAAAACCACCTGAACTAATCAAATCTTCCAGACGAACAAAATCAACAAATTCCCAAACAAAAAAAGGTTTTGCATCAATCTCTTCATAAGCGAGTAGTTTCAAAATGTTCGGATGCTCGAGGCCTTCAAAGCCTTTCGCAAGTCTTGCAAAAGTATCGAGACCGGTCGGAATACTCGATTTGATCGTTTCAACCAAAACCAGATCGCCGTTTGCCAAGTTTGTTGCGGCATACATGGTCCCGTAAGGGCTGTTGGAAACCACGTCGCGAACTTTGTATTTGCCCGCCAGAACATCGCCCACGCGGTTGTCCGCCCCCACAGGGTCCGGCGCCACCGGGGCGAGCAAATCAGCAGTTACGTCAAAGTCTGAATCCGTCATCTTCAGAGAGTCAATCTGACCTATTGAGGCGAGTCGGTACGTCACAATTCTAGCTCAAGTTAACGGATCGCCTGCAAATGCAAACGAATTTTCAGCAAACTAGTTGGCGGCGCTAAACCTTGCGACATCTCTTCTAATAGCAGCAAAACTGAGAATCGCTTGCTCGACCGAAGCGCCATTGATGGAAAGTAAATCGACCAAATTCCGAGCGTGAGCGATTACGAGTTCGTCACTGCCGAACATCTTCGATAGCAACGCTGCTAACAGCGCATCCGATGAGAACGTTTGGAAAACCAGATTTTGCAACTCGTCTTTTGGAGTAGTATCGTCTATGGTGCGCCCGACTATTTCTCCGAATTCTTTTTTTCGCGAGACGATCAAACGCGCGATTTCCTTAATATCTTGAGGCGTCAGAAACCCGCATGCCAACAGGAATTTGTGCAAATTCAAATTCTCACTGCCGTCATCGCCGGATTTCTTTTTGGAAAGATCGGTGTTGGTCAAAAAATTCACGGCTTCGTATCCTGTGATGTAGCCGCCGTCAACCAATTTACTTAGTCCCAGAGTGGCAGAAACCAGAGCCGGATCGATCCAGGTGAAACCGGCTAAAACTTGCTCCAGGGGCAGATTATTGGCGAGCGCAAAGTTTGTCGCGGTCTGAACGTCACTTTCGCTGCAAACTTTTCCAGCAATCAAAAGATCTCTGAAATCGAGTTCGATAGCAAGTTTCATTGCCGGCGAATTCAACTCCAGAGGCATGATTTTGAGCTGATCGACAGCGTCCACGTAACTCAGAGTTTTCTGGCGTATGCTGGTTTGAAAATTGAGCGCCGCGTCGATAATTTCCGGAGGAAAATTAAAGTGAATGCAAAGCACTCGACCAAGCGGCAAACCGCAGAGATTCTGCAACGACAAGGCATTGTTCAGCTGGTTCACATCAACCAATTGGGCAGCCAATAATAACTCGCCCAGTCGTACGGATTCGATCTCATCGACGGCGAGACCGATGGCTCCAAGCGCCTCTTTGACGTTTAACCCCTGCACCTTCGAAAGATTGAAGGCTTCTCTAACTTGATCGAAGTCGCACAGATTGCGTCGATATAAACCATGAAATTCTAGCAGCCGACCGAGGTCTTCATTCGACACCAGCCGCCTGACTACAAGCGTTCTGCCCAGAGGAATGCCAAGCTGTTTCGACGCCATGAGCGCACCAGCAAGATCCTCCGGCTGCAGGGCGTCGAGGGCGGCAAGAAACTCGCCGAATCTGATGCCGTGCCGTAAGGGGTCTGCTACTGGTTGCGAATTTTGCGCTTCCTCGGTCAACTCTTTATCTCTTGCCAATGGAATGAACGAAATTTTCGTTCATCGAACGACTTGCCTTTTTAGCATTATAGTAGCCGCGCAGTGATCGGTATAGAGACTCTGAAGAAAATACGGCGTCACCTCGGAAGTTTCTCTTGATCCGACTATTACATCGATTCGTATTGCAAGAACGGATGAACAGGATCGCCAGCGCGAACATCCACATCTTTCAATTCAGGCGCGCCTTTGTTTTTACTCAGAAAAATCGCGCCCGGAAGTTTTTTACCCTGAGTGGTCAATTTTTGATTGCCGGCACTGCGCGATTTGACGGCGACGCTAAGTCGCAAAACCGGTTCCGGATGTCCATTGCTTTCTTGCTTCGAGATCAGCTCTTTGAGCGGATGAACAGCCAGATCGTAAGAGTTGACGACATAACCATATATGGTGGCACGCGAAGATTCAGGAGGAATGACGTGACCGCGACTATCGATCAAACAGACATCTTCTGCGGTCAAATGTTTGTCACCGTCAAGTTGAGCTTTGACAAAAAGTTTCTTGGCTGAGTGCACCGCCTGCAGTGTCGCGGACGGAGCTCCTTTGGCAGTCGACCCGCAAAGTTTTACCGCTGGAGCGCCCCAGTCAGAGGGCGAGGGCTCGTCCGAAACAATCGGCGCCGCCCACAATTCCAGCAAGCGTTCTTTGACCGTTGTATTTCCTGACAAACAAGTCGACGATATCTCTCCAGTCATCGTGTTCACATCGATGGTCTGATGATCGTTCAAATCTTTGGTATCGCCTGTGGAGGCAGTATATCCGATTAAAATCCATTGTCCCTTGCGAAGCTGATATTTGTGATAGTACTCGTATCGAGATTTGGCGACGCAACTGTGGTTGACGAACAAAACCCCTTTTTTGATCTCAACCGAAGGAATTCCAGCGGACGGTCCAACACCAGGACCTGTGGCTTTATCACTCTCGGCGGATTTTTCATACCCGCCGTCTTTTTTCTTGAGCGCGACCACCAGTTTGCGTTGAGCGACGCCCGCGCCAATACTCCCTGGCCCACCGCTGTTTCCATTACAGGCAACAATCAATGCCGCGTCCGGTAGTCCGTCTTTGTTCAGATCGCCAGTAGCCGATGACAGCACTCGCCATGGCTCCGGAGCAAAACCTTCGAGCTTGCTCACTTTCGATGGAATTTCCGGAAGTGAATTCTCCAACGCGCGCGAAGGCGCAATCGCGCTTACGTTTAACATAAGCGATCCTGCAACAGCATATAAAAGGCTGGGCCTCGGCATGCTTAATCTCCCTTGTGAAACAAGAATGCTTGAATTTCTGTTATGCGGCCTAGCATTATCTTGTTATTGATTGGTTAAATCCGAATCCGAGTCACAGTTATCTTCGCCGATTATTTTTTCGACGTTGAAAGAGCCACTCTCTTCTGCGCGATATCGCTGTAGAAATCCTCGCCTTTGTCGTTAATCACAATGAAAGCAGGGAAGTCTTCGATTTCAACTCGGAACACAGCTTCCATACCAAGCTCCGCATAATCAATTACTTCCACTTTTTTGATCGAGTCTTGAGCCAGTCTCGCCGCCGCACCGCCGATGGTGCCAAGGTAAAAACCACCATACTTCCCGCATGAGTCTTTAACGATCTTTCCACGGTTTCCCTTGGCAAGAGTGATCAAGCTAGCGCCGCGAGACATCAGCATATCCGCATACGAGTCCATGCGCCCGGCAGTCGTCGGACCGAACGATCCAGAGGCATACCCGGTCGGGGTTTTTGCCGGACCAGCATAATAAATTGGATGCTGCTTCGTGTATTCAGGCAGTTCTTCACCACGTTCGAGCGCTTCTTTCCATTTAGCGTGGGCAATATCGCGCGAGACCAGCAACGTTCCGGTCAGCATCAAACGAGTGCCCGGCGGCTTCCCGGCGAGGCTAGCCAAAATTTCTTTCATCGGTTTAGTCAAATCAACTTTGATTGTGTCAGAACCGAGTTCAGTCGGTTCGACTTCAGGCAGAAATTGGGCGGGATCGGTTTCCAGCTGCTCGAGCCAGATTCCATTTGCGTCTATGCGACCAAGAATCTGTCTGTCGGCGCTGCACGAAACTCCGATACCAATCGGCAAGCTGGCACCATGACGCGGCAAACGCACCACGCGAACATCATGGCAGAAATACTTTCCACCGAATTGCGCACCGATACCGAGGTTGCGCGTGATTTCCAAAATTTCTTTTTCCAGCGCCAGATCGCGAAACGCACGACCACTTTTGTCGCCTTCCGTAGGCAGCGAGTCAAGATAATGACAGCTAGCCAGTTTCACGGTCTTAAGAGTCATCTCGGCTGACAATCCACCGATCACAATCGCCAGGTGATAAGGCGGGCATGCCGATGTCCCCAGCCCCGCGATCTTTTCAGTCAACAATTTAGTCAATGATTCCGGATTGAGAACCGATTTGGTTTCCTGAAAAAGAAACGTTTTATTGGCAGAACCGCCGCCTTTGGCGATGAACAAAAACTCGTACGCATCACCGGAATCGGAATAAATTTCGATTTGCGCTGGAAGATTACTGCCGGTATTCGCTTCCTGGTACATCGAAATCGGCGCCATCTGGCTGTAACGAAGATTGCATTCGTTGTATGTTTTCTTGATTCCTTCTTGAATCGCGTCGCCGTCATCGCCTTCCGTCCAGACTCGGTCGCCTTTGTGCGCAACGACGATGGCGGTGCCCGTGTCCTGGCACATCGGCAGCGTCCCACCGGCGGCGATGCTGGCGTTTTTCAAAAGCTCAATGGCAACAAACCGATCGTTAGAGGATGCTTCCTCGTCGCTCAAAATACCGCTCAGCATCTCCAGATGCGATTTGCGCAACAGATGAGAGACATCTGCAAATGCGGCTTTGGCAAGCATCGTCAGCGCTTCCGGCTTGACGATAAGCAACTTGTGCTGGCGCCAGGTTTCTTGCGAAACGAATTCTGAACTTAGCAGCCGGTAAGCAGTCGTATCCTTGCCAAGGTGAAATATACTGCTCAAACTCTGCGACATGGTGATAACCTCTCAGACGGTGGGCTGGACGCGTTTCTTATTCACATATGGTATTTTACAGAGTATCCTCAGTTAATGAATTATAGAAAGCAGCTTGTTTCGCATGGTCAGCAAGTCAGACGACGATCGTAAATTGGAAAAAACCGTCCAGGAAGACGATGAAGAGGATTCCCGTCTCGACGATCTTCGATTGACCTACCGTGACAAATTGCAAGCTTCTAACCCGCCTGATCCAAATCGCGATCAGTTGATCGGAAAGATTATCGGTGGACATTACGTCATTCTCGAATTGATCGGAGAAGGCGGAATGAGCCAGGTTTATAAGGCAAAACATATGCTGCTCAATCGCACGGTTGCAGTCAAATATATTTTGCCGAAATATGTTTATGACTTGCCATCCGTGAAACGCTTTCAGCAAGAGGCGCAAGCCGCCACGGCACTGAAGCATCCTAATGTTTGCGCGGTCAACGAGTTTGGCATCGACGGCGAAGGCAGATCGTATCTGGTTATGGATTACATCGAAGGCGTCAGCCTGGCGAAAATTCTGGACCAGGAAACGAAGTTGAATGTCGATCGCGCCCTCGAAATTTTCGCTCAAGTTTCTGACGGACTGGAACACGCTCATTCGAAAGGCGTTATCCATCGGGATATCACGCCAGGCAACATTGTGATCGTCAAAGAAATTGACGGCAGCGATTGCGTGAAATTAGTGGATTTCGGAATCGCAAAACTGGTCAAAGCCGAAGGCGACGACAAGCCAAACCTCACTCGCACAGGCGAAATTTTCGGTACTCCAGTCTATATGAGTCCGGAACAATGCCTGGGAAGAAACATCGACGTTCGATCAGATGTATATTCACTCGGTTGCGTTTTGTATGAAGCAATCACTGGATCGCAGCCATTCAAGGGCGAAAGCTCGCTAGAAGTGATGATGGCGCACGTCAATGGCGACGCACCGACGATACCGGTGACGATGGCACAAGCGCGAGTACGAAACATTGTTGAACAATGTATGCGCAAAGATCCGACGGCCAGATACCAGAGTGTGAAAGACTTCAGAGACGATTTGTTGGCAGTGCAATCAGGCGAAGCACCAACCAATCTAAAAGTTATCATCACCGGAAGAACATACGCATGGCACCTCTTCATGGTGCTTATGATCGTGGCTCTAACCGTGACCTTCGCGTATCTTGGCTATGTGAAATATAGACCAGCTCCGATTGCTCAAGCTCAAGCAGAACAGATCCAGGCACCAAATACGACACCATAACCTTTTCGACAAATGGAACGTTTGCTGGCACAGGAAAAGTTTTCACAGGATAACTAGTTCGTACTGAAAATTGCACCGAAATTGGAATTGATTCTACTCTTTTTTCAAGAGTCGACGTGTGTTTTGAATAGTTTCCTCCTGAAGGAG
>JADYXR010000267.1 GCA_021772095.1 Candidatus Obscuribacter sp.
GCCTCGAGCCCAGGCATCACCGGCAATACCACTTAATAATACAGTCAAACTGACTGCTGTTAATAATCGTTTCGACATAATCATAATTATTGATCTCCGAAAAACTTCTTTGCTGTTTAAAATTAAAGATGGATTCTGTTGACGGTAATCGAGTCACTGTCCGGAATCTGCAGTCCATCGATGGTGCGACCTTTAGTCGTCCATATGAAAGCGTCACTGCTTTGCGGTTTCATAATATTTCGCGATGTCATTCTGCGGCCATCCGCGGAAGTGCGAACGAGATCGACAGCCCAAGCCTTTCCATCAGTCGACCAAACACCGCTGCCATAGCCGCCGTCGGAATCAAAAACCCACGAGACAATTCTTCTGGTGCGCGGATCGACACCTATCACTTGCATGTCGTCACGCGACTCTCCGCTTTTCGTTTTGCTTCGAAACGTAGATACCAGGAAATGTCGCTCAGACATCCACCGGTTGGAAAGCGTGGCTTCACCTTCAGATCCCTTGGCCGACCACTCGCCGTTAAACCAGCGCAGTTTGTCCAAAACGTTGTCAAAATATCGAGCAGGCGCTTCGCTCACGCTCGCCATTTCCCACTTACCACCGTTGTTGACGTGAATGACGGTGTAAGGAGCAGCCGACAAAAGTTTGCCGTTACTGTCTTTAACCTGCGCCACACCTCGCTCGATGGCGCCTGTGCTGCCGAGCGGTTTTACAGAACCAATCACAATCTCGATGTTTCGCGAATTCTCAGGACGCTTGAAAAAATTCTGGAACAATCGCTCGATCTCAGCGCGACCGTTATACGTGCGGCCATCGGAATCTTCATATGTTCCGTTCTCAGCCCACATCTGTGCTAAACCACTGGCATCGCCCTTGCGAAAAGCGTTTTCGTAGTTTTTCGCGGTTTCAGAAATCGCCGTTTTGGTCGGGGAATCAGACTCGGCCGAGGTGGTGGCGTCCGACCCCACCGATGCAACTTCGGTTTTCGAAACCACGGTGGTATTCGAAACGACAGTGTTTTTTGAAACGGCAGTGTCGTTGATCGAATCACCAGCCAATGCTGGTCCGCCGAGAAGCGGAACAACCACCGCCGTCATAATAAAAATCGCCGCAGATAAAAGACTGGTGCCGTTATCCGTCATCTGACGATGCCCTGGTTTCCGCTGCATCTCTTGCAAACCCCCGTGGTCTTAGCGTTATTCGCGGCATTCTATCAAATCTGCAGTCTCCGCGTTAAACCCAAGCTGGCGCGCCGGACACTCGATTTGCAGACAGTGTTGAAGCCTGCCAAACCAAACACTGAAGCAGTTAACTCTATTGGAACAATACCTATTGGAAGCTGCTCAGCAACTGTTTATAACGATTGACGAAATCAACTGTAGTATTCGGCGGAAACAATAACTTCGCAGCAAGATGGCAATCTTTGGCCTGGGAATATGGTGCCATTTGCAACGAAACATAATAAGTTTCATTCGTCTGAAGCGGCAGGATATCGGCGCCTTCGTATCGCCCCGGCACCACCGTGATATCACCGACAATACCATCGCTTTCCGGCACGGTGACAAGCTTGTTGGTTCCCGGCAACTTTAGAATTTTAGCTTTGAACTCGAGATGCACGCTCTTGTCAGTTTTAGTCACTTTGCCTCGCGGAAAGAATTCGGTCATGAGACTCTTCAGTGCTTCACTTATTTCTATAAAATCTCTGACCTTGGCCGGGATAGCAGGTGTGCTAATGGATGTGGTGCTGGTAGCGACGGGTGCAACTGCAGTGACCGGGGCGACTGGAGACACTTCGGTTACAGCGGGGGCAACAGCGGTGCCACTACCTGCAGTAGCGACTGTCTTGTTCGTGACACGCTCAGCACTAGTAGTCGAAGCGGTTCTCGTTCCCGCTCCAGTGCTGGAAGATGCGGTAATCGCAGCGGTCGTCTCAGCGTCGGCCTTCGTCAAATCAGCAGGCAGCGACGACAGATACTGCAAGTCGGTACTCAAATGTTTCAAGTAACCAACGCAGTCTTCATTGGTCGCCTTCGCCAATTCCAAGCCCGGCTCAGCCAGTTCGAAAAACATCTTCGCTCTGCGCACGTCTTTCTTTGCGCACTCGCCATTGGCATACATAATGCCGAGGTAATAACGCGCCACCGGATCATCATTTCGTCCTGCCTGGTCAAACCATTTCTTTGCGGTGCAAAGATTTTTCGGCACGCCCTGACCCATGTAATACATTTCGCCGATGGCGACTTTGGCCGGAAACGAGCCGCCGGCGTCAGCGCGTTTAAACAAATCGAACGCTTTCTTGTAGTCTTTTTTGATGCCGCCCTGACCTTTTCTCTGCATGACCGCAAGCATGTAGAGACTGTCGGAGTCGCCCGATTGTTCAAAGCATCGGCGAGCATAGGTGAAATCTCTGTTTTGAAATAAACCGAGATAACTGATTCGACCAAGCCAGGTTAATGCAGCAGGATTTCCCTGCGCAGCTTTTTGCATGAGCACAGGTTTTGCCGCTTTGATACATTGTTTCGCTTTCTCGAGATCTTTCTTGAGACCGTGACCGCCTTCGTAATAAACAAATCCCAACGCGCATTGCGCCAGAGCGTTTTTCTGCGCGGCTGAGAGTTCAAGCCATTTTTTCGCCTGCGAGAAATTTTTCTCGACGCCGAATCCACCGCGACTGTAGAGAATACCGATGATTATTTTCGCGTCTACGCCGTGAGCATCAGCCATTTCAAAGGCATCGATTGCTTTGGAATAATCGCGATCCGTGCCCAAGCCATCGCTATAAATTCGACCGAGCAGGATTGCCGCATCACCGATTTCGGGCGCGGAAACTTCCAGCCAACGCCGAGCAATTTTATAATCCTGCGCAACTCCCGTTCCAGAAAAGTACATTTTGCCAAGCTGAAATTCAGCGGGCTTGTACGAACTTTTCGCCGCGAGTGTGAACCAATCAAAAGCCTTCTTCGGATCTTGCTTAGTGCCGTTACCTTCCAAATAAAGCTTGGCAAGAAAATTCTGATAGTTCGGATAGCCTCTCTCTGCCATCACCTTCACAAGAGGAAACGCGTTGCGATAATCCTTCTTGCTGAGATACTTCTGGAGTTGCGCGAAGGCCGCAGACGTTTCACCGCCATAGCGCAAATCTTGCTCGAAGTTTTGCTGGGCAAGAGCTGGGAGTTCCGTGAAGAAAACACAGGTCAATGCCATCGTCACGATTGCCGCAATTCGAGTGTCTAATAACTTTCTGGAGTTCATCATTGTTTCGCCACGTGGTCCTAACGAAGAACCTGTGGCCTTATTACCACGTATGAAACTCTTCGAAACTCATGACACATAGACCTTGAGACATAACAGAACATGTGCCTGTCGAACAAACTGCACATGCATTATTTTCCAACCCACCATGAAAAATTCGGCAGATTAAACGCTTAGTTTTTCTTCCAGATCTGCCACCACCGGCGGTTCTCTTTCTGAGAAGACTCTTCCTCTTCAGCCGCCGGTTCACTTTTCTCCTGCACCACATATGGCACTATAGTGGTGGCGTTGAATTTCACGTCTGCTTGCATCATGCTCGGCGTGCTGTCATCTGCGGTAGCAGTTATTTGATAGCGACCGGGAACGACCTTCATTCGGCCAGTGTGATAAACGCTCTCTGCGCCCCGTTCATCATAGATTTTCACGGTTAGATATTCCACCGATTTGTTCGGGCGGATTTCCAGTGTGCCGATGTAATAAGTCGAATAGGCCCAGAATGTGACCGTGCTCAACGCGGCAAAAATTGTCAGCAATTTGGAAGCCAAACCGAGATACGTGTCAGCAGCTTCGACCTTGCCTCGCTTGACTACAGGTGTTGTTTTTTCTGCCGTCGGCGGCATAAAAGTCTTCCTCTAATGCTGTAAATCCCGTAATGACAGGTAATCGCAAGTTCGACGCGAAACACAGTCTTGATTACGCGGAATTGATTTTAGCAGATGTCAAATAGCTCTTACATCAACGTGAAGATTAAGCAAATCGCAGAATTGGAGCGCGGACTGCAACGCTGCTACTGAGTGATCCCTTGGGTATCTGCGATTTGCTTATTAGCGCGATCGAAGTCGATTTCCAATTGTTTTTTATGTGCCCACGATTTCAAATTCGCCGGAGCTTTTTCAAACGCTATGCGAGCAGGCTCGTAGCCTTGCTCCGCAGCTTGAAGATACAACCAGACAGATCTGTCTCTATCCTTTTTGAGACCGATACCAAGCTCACAACACAGCCCGAGCCAATAGCGCGCTTCTTTTTGTCCGCGTTTAGCAAGGTCTTCAAATAGAGCAGCCAAACGAGAAAAGCGTGATTGAAAGCCGCTTTCCGACCAGAATTTGTCTTGAGTAAAACCGGCTTCAGCACTCTTTTCTAAAAGCTGTTTTGCCAGAGGCCGATTGGCGGACACATTCTTACCTTCAATTAATTCAAGCGCCAAATTCCAGAGCGAAAATGGGTCGAGCATGCGCGCGCCTTGCTCGACAAGCGCTATCCCTTTGGCGGGATTCCTCAACACGGATTCGCCTTCCAGCATAGCGACACCAAGCAGTCCCTGTGCTTCAGGATCATCGAGATCAGCTGCGCGTTCGAGCAATTTTATTGCTTCTTCTGAACTGGGCTCCAACATCATGCCGCGATTGCGCAGCGCGGACAGAAAACGCAACGCTTCAGGACTGGCATCCTCAGCGGCTTTGTGAAGCCACTTCAGAGCTTCTTGCCGTTCTGTGCTGAAACCATCTTCATCGAAATCAGTGATGCTGGTCGGATCGAGGTCGCTATCGATATCATCTGCCCACCAGCGCACCACACGAAGCCGCTCGCGTTTGTTCAAATTCTTCATGGTCAAAAATCGAGCCAGCGAATACTGCGCTTCACGATCGCCTAGTTCAGCCGCTTTTCTGTACCAGCGCAGAGCCTCCGTCAGGTCACGGCCACGAGGATTGTTAGCGCGCCAGAATCCGGCTATTGCAAGCATCGCCGGTACATTGCGGCGGTCGGCGGCCTTTTGCAACCAGGTCAATGAATCAGTCGGGAAGATCGCACTTTCAAAACAAAGGCGGAAACACTCCGTCAAATGCGGCTCGACTATTTCGCTTCCACGTTCGAACGCAGATAGATACAGCTCGGCTGCTTTATCGAGGCTTTTAGAAATTCCGATTCCTCGTTCGTAGCACTTAGCGAGAATTATGGTGGCAAATTCATGACCGCGATCAGCTAAAAGTTTGAGTGTTGAGATCACCTCGCGAAGCGGTTTATCAAGCGGTTCTTTGAGCAAACTGCGGAGTTTGACTTCGGCGGGTTGCAACGAAACACCACGAGTGGTGGCGAACCAACTTTCGACTTGATTGCGCTCAACGTCATCCATTACGCTGGCGCTTTCGATTTTGCCGAGCTTATCCAGCGCCGCGGTGCTGCCGAAGTCCGCAGCCACGCGCAACCAGTTCATTCCTTCTTCGACGTTTCGCTCCACACCGTCGCCGTCGATATAGCAAAGACCCAGTTCACATGCGGCTCCGCCGTGATCGAGAAGCGCCGCAGCTTGGTAAAGCTCCACAGCCTTGGCGCGATCTTGATTGACACCGTCGCCAAAGTAGTAGCAAATACCAAGCAGATACAACGCACCATCATTGGTATCATCGGTTTCGATAGCGGCAGTCATCCATCGCACCGCCTCTGGTAGCTTTTTCTCGGTGCCGATGCCGTAATACAGGCACCGCCCGTAGTTGCTCTGACCGAGACTGTGACCGTTTTCGGCCGCGCGCCGATACCAGTAGAGCATCTCCGGGTAATTCGTATCGACGCCCCGGTCGCCTTCGAGGATGCAGGCCAAATTTACCATTGCTCCGGTCACACCTTGTTCGGCTGCTTTTTTGTACCATTGGCATGCCTGGACCGGATCCATCGCCATGTAATCGCCAAAGTCATAACAAACGGCAAGCTCGTATTGCGCCTGTGCGTTACCGGATTCGGCAGCCTTCATCAATAGATTCATCGACTCCAGGTCGTTCTTGGGAAGCAGCTCGCCTTCCCGATAAACCAATGCTAATTGGTACTGCGCCCCGGTATTGCCGAGCGACGCTGCGGTTTTTAAACTTTCCGGATCGGTAGAGTCAAAAGGCGTCGTCAGGGCAGCGCTCTGTACGGTCTGAGTGATACCACTAGATGAATATGCACTCCAGCAGGCCATCAACGCCATCTCCAGGTCGGCTCTCAGATCAGTCACGTTAGCATACCGATCTTCAATTTTTTTGGCCAGGCATTTCATCAAACAGGCTTCCAGACCGGCTGGTAGTACCAAATCCGGTGCGGCTGTGCTGATCCCGATAGGCGGCATTGAGACATGCATGTTCATCGCTTCAAAAGCACTGGACGCGGAATAGGGCAAGGCGCCAACCAGGACGCGATACATAATGCAGCCCAGCGAATAGATATCAGTGCGCGCATCCATTTTGCGGCCGAGACATTGTTCTGGACTCATGTAGGCAGGTGAGCCCTGAATGCGTCCCATCGTCGTTAAATTTTGCGATTCGCTGGCATCATCACGAAAATATTTAGCCATGCCGAAATCAACGAGTTTGACGTTATCCTGCCCGGAGTGATCGCGTGCCACCATTACGTTGGACGGCTTAAGATCGCGATGAATGGCGCCTTTTTCATGAGCGAAATGCAAAGCGTTTAGTATGCACATAAACAGCGGAATAGCCCGAGACGGCTCCAATCGCCCTTCTCGGGAGACAACTTGTTCGAGACTTTCGCCGTTTATATACTCCATGACCAAATAGGCCATGCCTTCATCGGCGATACCAAAGTCGATTACCGAAACAATGTTGTCTGAGGCAAGCGAACTTGCCAGTTTTGCTTCGCGTTCAAATCGCTCGAATCCGGTCTGGTCTCCGGTCAGGTCCGAGAACATGACTTTGAGCGCACAAGGGCGGTCGAGATGTTTTTGCATCGCTTTAAAAACCACGCCCAAACCACCGCGACCAATCACTGATTGAATCTCGTATTTTCCGGCGATGGTTTTTCCGATTAGCGATTCAGGGTGCAATCAATTCGGTCTCCTGAACTCCCGATTGCTGGACTGGCAAAAATAGTAGTCGTGCATTATGCTCCACAGAACAGTTATATTAAAACGTGGATCTGATAGTTTAATTAAAATCAGATTCAAACATATTATTTAACATAAGACTCGGTCGCGCCCGACTGGATGGCAAGTTGACCAAAAGCCACGAGCTCACATTGACTTTATTTTGTTGCTGCCTGTTTCTGCTGACGGCAGGTTCTTTGAGCACAAAAAAATATCCTGCCATTACAGAACTGCTGGACAACGGTCAGCCTGAAAAAGCGATGATCGCGATCAAAAAATTACTCGCTACCAATCCTGAAGATCCCGAAGTGCGCTGCACGCAGGCGCAAGCGCTGAGCCAATTGCGACACCCCAAAGAAGCGCTTGTTATAGTCGATGATCTGTTGCGTACCGATCCAAAATCCGCCGAGGCGCACTATCGAAGAGGGCGGATTTTAAACGATCTTGGCGATCGCAATGGCGGTTTTGCCGAGATGCAAAACGCGATCAAGCTTAAACCAGATTGGTCGGAAGCTCGCAGTGCATGCGCGGTTTTAATGTTTCGCGCGGGTAATGCCGAGGGCGCAATTAGCCAATTAGATCAAGCCATAAAGTCGAGTCCGCGCCTCGGAATTGCCTGGGCAAACCGGGGGGCGATATTTTTTCGACTCGGACATTTTGAACGAGCGAAAAGCGATCTCGATAAGGCATTGGCTCTCGAACCAAACGAACCGGAACATTTAAACAACCGCGGACGCACTTTGCATGCCATGCGACGTTATGACGAGGCGATCAAAGATTTTGATAAAGCGATAAAACTGGCGCCGAAAAAAAGCGATTGGTACAACAACAAAGGACTTGCGCTTGTAGGCTTGAAACGCTTTGCTGATGCCGTTCCCTGGTATACCAAAGCGGCGGAACTTAATCCCGATGATGCCACCGCCTTTGGTAATCGTGGTGCGGCATACGTGCGCATGAAGCGGCTCAAAGAAGGGGAGAGCGACCTGCGTCAGGCAATCAAAATAAATCCGAAATACGCAACCGCCCATAATAATTTAGCTGCGTTGATGTTGATCAAAGGCAAGATGAAAAGCGCGCAGGCAGAGTCTGACAAAGCGCTGGAATTAGAGCCGGACAGCACAGTTCTCCATGCCAACCGCGCGCGGATCCTGGCTACCCAGGGCAAGTTTGACGAATCGCTCTACGATTACGAATCGGCCAAGACAAACGGCGCCGAACAAGGTGACGCCACGCCCGTCTCAGCAAACGACTTTCAAACATTGATCGCGACCTACGACCGCGTGCTCCGACTGCACCCCAATGACAAAGATACTTATTACAACCGGGCTTTCGTTTATTTTTGCATGAAAAAGATGCCCCTTGCTCTCAAAGATCTCGATGTCTTCCTGCGCATGTCATCTTCTAATTCGAAGGGGGCGCTCAACGCCGCCATCATCGCAAGCTTCGCGCATCGCTACAGCGGGCACGATGCCAGGGAATCGAAGAAGCCCCTGGATGCCGTTCTCAAGAATACATCGAGCTTGAAAAGTTATTGGGGCTGGAATGTGGCTTCATACCTGGCTGGCAATACCCCGGTTCAGTCGCTCAATGCGCTCAAACTGAATAAATCCAGCCAGACCCAACTGAGATGCTATTACGCCATAGACCGCTCACTGGCAGGCGATCTCGATGCGGCAAAGAAAGAAT
This sequence comes from Candidatus Obscuribacter sp., assembly GCA_021772095.1. Lineage (GTDB taxonomy): Bacteria > Cyanobacteriota > Vampirovibrionia > Obscuribacterales > Obscuribacteraceae > JADYXR01. The sequence continues at coordinate 8,795 of JADYXR010000267.1, forward strand.
TTGACTGGATAAAAACCTTCGGAGATCGCGAAATTGACGAGTTTGACCTGGCCATGTCCTGGTTTTCAACAAAGAAAAGAACGGTCAACCCGGCGCTACCCGCATCGATTCAGCCGAAGCGAGCTACCAAAACAAAATGAGCGGTATCCGAGCGGATACAACTCAAGATTGATCTCAATTGAGATTCCCAGAGATCTAAGCTTACCGATATGATATGTTTGAGTCATTCATTTCTTTCTCTTTGAAGTATTCTCTTTAATGCCAACGTTAATATGAGTCAGGAAACAGATCTCTCGGCTTTATACGGCTCGGTCGGCTGGTTAGTCGATCGGACTAGTCAAAATCGACAGATTTTGGGAACCGTCTGGCTGGTCAGAACCCAGGTGGCGATTGCCTGTACGCATACCCTGATTCCGTATTTCGATATTCCGGAGGCTCTGGGTGTCGACTTTCCGCATGTTAGCAAGAGATATGGCGTCAAGGAAATTCTGCCGCACAGTTTTTACGATCCGTGGCTTGTGAAGCGGACGTATCAGCAAACGCCTATCTATCCGTCTCATGAACTGGCGGTGGCGACAAACAACATATCGGCATTGACGTTGAATCCGACGCCGACGCCCCTCGACAAAAACGTTGTCGAGAAAGTGACGCGCATGTTGACGCGCGCGATGCCGGATGAAGAATCGACGCTTTCGGGTTCCGCCAATCAAGTTCAAATTACGTCGATTATTCAAACGCTGCTGAGTAACCGAAACAATCAAGGAACGCTGACTCTTTTCGATTCGCACAACAATCCTGTCGCCCGGTTTTACCTGCGCGAGAATCAACTGACTCACGTTCGTTACGCCCATCTGGTCAACGAAGAAGCGCTGTACAAGCTGCTTACGATGGTCTCGGAAGAAGAGGCGTTTCAATTCACTTTCACTTACGATTACGAACCTGAATGGACGAAGTTTCCGCCCATGCAGAAGTCCACAGCTGGTCTTTTGCTGGAAGCGTACACGCGCATGGAATCGTATCAGCAAATTATTGGTGAGTTTGGCAAAAACTTCAACATCGTGATATCACAGGCGGTGCCCACGTTAAATCTGGAACCACTGCCGCTGGAGATCCGCCCCGCTGTCGCCTGCACGTGGAACCACGTTCGCTACGGCATGCCGCTCGGGCGCTTATTGAAATCGTGCAACTTTGATGGCAGCACCATCATGTACGCGCTCAAATATCTGCGCGAAACCGGTCAGGTCAACGGTCACGAATACGCACCAGCCACGCATATCCCGCCCGCCAAGCTGACGATCGCAAACAACTGCTCGCTCGACCGCGGCACGCCTATAAGCAGCATCAGTCTCGATCCAGAAACGAGATTACCAATCGTCGAAACAGGATTTATTCTCGACTTCTTCTCCGCCAAAGGCGAGAACCATTATGTGCACTCGATTGGTTTGCCGATAACGGCATCAGGCGCGCCGCTCCTGGTCAACGGTGAAGTGGTCGGCGTTCACTTCGGAATTTTGACCGAAGGAGTCGAGCAATATGCAGACTGGATTCACCCGTCACTGGCAATTGCAGGCGATCAAGTCTATCAATGCCTAGACCTCAATCCGCAGATGAAGACCGGAGAGGTTCTTGCATTTACACCGCCTAACGTCGGAGACCGGCTCACTAACGCGGATATCGAAAGCAGCTTCCAGCTGGACGCAATAGATGTGACACCGGATATGGCATCAGGCTGGGGACGCACGGCCATGGCACAAGAGGAACTTGGGTCGGAGCAAGCGCAGCCAATATCCTCGATGTCTCCCAGAGACCGTCGTGCCGAAGATCGCGCGCGGCAGACCGGAGAGTCCCCGGTGACAGTCAAGCAACCCGATCAATCAGACACCGGATCGTTCAAGAAAAAATCCGGGTTCTTTGACACCATCGGCAATATGTTCAAAAAGGGCAATGGTCTCGACAATGACGCCTTTGAAGTAAACTTGCTGCGCCAGGGATTGGACAGCGATCGCTTTGAAAAAATCTCGGTATCGTCCGCGGTGCGCGCCGGCGATACGGTCAGAGTGCGGCTTAAATTTGTTGGAAACAGTTATGCCGCAGTTTTGCTGAAAACAACAAACGAAGAAGCAGTCAGGCTGATATATCCGGAGTCACCGGCGTACGAAGAGCAGCTCGTTAAAGGCAGCACAATCGAAGTGCCGAACCAGTATACTGAGCCATCGAGTTACGGTCGCAAGAAAGTGTTCTCGGGCATCCCGGTCAACACGACGGATGGAACTGATGCCGTCATGGTGATTTCCGGAGTGCAACCACTGGTGGTGCGCTTGTTTGAACTGGGTCCGGATCGCGTGTTCAATTTCGTATCCGAAACTCTTGGTTCGGAGCAAGCCGGCAAGTTTTATATAAACAGAATGGAAATTACCAGAGCCGACGCGACTCTACATGATCCGCAGAACGTTGTGACCATATGCATACTGCAACTCCGTCACAGCGGATAGCTTTAATGTTTTGTCCGCAGCACCTGTGAATTTGTGGAGCTGCCACGACTGCTATACTGTTCGCTTGTTTGTAGCTTGGAGGATGGAATCAGTGACGAAAAGAAAAACAACCCTCGCGGTGGCAGCCACCTTAGCGCTTCTTCTGGCATGCTCGCCATTATTACCATCGGAAGCGAAGAAGTGGACGGTCACTCAACGTCTGGAAAAGATTTCAAAAGAAATCGATGAAGGCAGAACTGGAAATGAACTCACCGTCAAACAAGTCGATGATCTCAAAAAAGAAATCTCCAACATAAAAGAGCGCATGGAAGGCATGAAGGCGAAAAATGCCAACAAGCTCAGCATTCCTGACACAAACAAAATCCACAAAGAATTGAATGACCTCAGCGTCAGAACGCTAAAGCTTCGTCTCGATAACGTCTATAAGACATAAACGATCGACTGAGCACTTCGAACGATTTTAAGGGGGCTGTCTATTATCTAGACAGCCCCTTTTTAGCGTCACAGGTTTGGTTGAAGCTGAGCAACCCGTTTAATCTCGCTGGCGTTGCTCGGGCGGCTGGGTTTCAAAAGGTCCGCGTCGGGTACGCGTTTCTAATTCGCCACGTTTTTACACTGCCACCGCCGACGATAGCACTTTCGTAACCAGCGCACGTGCTTCATCTTGTATTTCACGAAGGTGTTTTTCGCCTTTGAAGCTTTCCGCGTAGATTTTGTAGATGTCCTCAGTACCTGACGGACGTGCTGCAAACCAGCCATTCTCCGTAACTACTTTGAGACCACCAATCGGCGCGTTGTTGCTCGGTGCATTCGTTAACTTCTCAATGATCTTCTCGCCGGCAAATTCAGAATCAGTTATTTGATCGGCGGAAAGCTTTTTGAAGTTAGCTTTTTGTTCAGGTGACGCAGGCGCTTCGACGCGCTCGTAGACTGGCGCTCCGAATTCTTCGGTCAATGCCTGGTAGTGTTTATATGGATCTTGGCCTGTGGTGGCGAGAATTTCCGCCGCCAATAACGCCAGAATAATTCCATCTTTGTCGGTCGTCCAGACTGTTCCATCTTTGCGAAGGAATGACGCTCCAGCGCTTTCTTCACCGCCGAATCCGAGCGAACCATCACTCAGTCCATCGACAAACCATTTGAATCCAACCGGTACTTCTACCAATTTCCTTCCTAGTTTGTTCGCGACTCTATCGATCATGCTGCTCGATACAACTGTTTTACCAACACCAGCGTCTTTGCGCCAACCGGTTCTCGTCTTGAACAAATACTCAATTACTACCGAGAGGTAATGGTTTGGATTCATCAAACCACCAGTCGGAGTCACGATTCCGTGCCTATCGTGGTCGGTGTCGTTAGCAAAAGCGATATCATATTTGTCTTTCAATTTAACCAGGCTTGCCATCGCATATGGTGACGAACAATCCATTCGAACTTTGCCGTCCCAGTCCACACTCATAAAAGAGAATGTCGGATCGACGGCTGAATTTACCAACTCGATCGGCAATTTGTACTGCTCGATCAATCGCGCCCAGTAACCGACTCCGGCGCCACCAAGCGGATCGACAGCACCCTTTATTTTGGCGCCATGAATCGCATCAATATCTACAACTGAATTCAGTTGATCGATGTACAATTTGCCATAATCAAATTCCTGAGTGGTCGACGCTTTTTGCGCGGCACTGAATGAAATGGTTTTGACATTTTTCATTCCGTTGGCAAGATATTCGTTTGCTTTCTTCTCAACCCAGCCTGTGATGTTGGTATCAGCTGGTCCACCGGAAGGCGGATTATATTTGAAGCCACCATCTTCGGGTGGATTGTGGGACGGCGTGATCACAATCCCGTCTGCCAAGCCGCTCTTTCTGCCTTTGTTGTAATTGATAATCGCCAGCGAAATCGACGGCGTCGGAGTGTAGCCACCATAACTGTCCACCATCACGGTGACATCATTGGCAGCCAGAACACAGAGGGCGCTAGCAAAAGCTGGTTCTGACAGAGCATGAGTGTCGATGCCGATGTATAGCGGTCCTGTAAAACCCTGCTCTTTGCGATAATCACAAATCGCCTGAGTGATCGCCAAAATGTGATCTTCATTGAAAGCTTTCTTGAAAGCTGAACCACGGTGTCCAGAGGTTCCAAAAGCAACGCGCTCCGCCGGATCCGACACATCAGGCTTGTCGAGATAGTAAGACGTTATCAACTTCGGAACGTTGACAAGCATATCGGGCTGCACAAGCTTTCCAGCAAACGGGCTTAACATCGCAATCTCCTCCGATCAACGCGAACCTCACCTGCGCGCCGAACACGGATACGCGGTGCAGGCGTATAGCATAGCCCATTTTATATACCGAGCATCAGCAATTCCGGATATGTTTATATTGAAAAATACAGACGCCTCCGTCTGGATCGCATGGTCGACCAGGTTTAATTGCAACCAGCGAATTCGTTTGGCTGTTCTGAATCAAACTGTTTAATTCAAACAATCTTCTACTTCGCTTCCGGTAGAGCCTCGGCTGCGGCGTTCGCTGCTTTAACAGCCTTGACCATTTCAGCAAGACGCGTGCGTCCGACTTCGGTGTTCAGAACCTCGCCGCCGAGTCGAAGCAAAGTCAGACCTTCATATCTGCCGTTTGGATTGCCCGGCAATTTGAGGAAGCTCTGCATTCTGTCCCACGATGCGTTGTCGCTCAGCGTGAATGAAAGTGCGTTCTCGCCCTTGAGATGCAGACCTTGACGGTTCGATTCCTGACCAACCCATGACGCCAATGAGTCCGGCATCGACTTCACGCCCCGTCCGTCTTGACCATCAGCCAATTCGAGAGCGGTGAAGTGTGGTACCACTCGTGATTTGGATCCTGGTTTTTGTACGTCTCTAAACATCTCCATCAATGGTCGGTAACCGTGCCCGGTTTCGGAGGAGGCCCAGTCACCACGGCTGGTGCGGATCAAACCGGCATTAAGCTCAGCAAGCCGATCTCCTGGTACGTACTGATCGCCCTGTCGCTCGCCGACGCGCCAGCGAATGCCCGGCACTTTGGCACCAATATCGATACCAGCAAATGGCGCATTGTTGCTGCCGAATACGTCGACGGCGGTTCCGAGAACTTGCCTGCCATGCTCGATTAGCGAATTGCTGTAGAAGTCGAAGAAGTCTTTGCCGTACTGCGACTTCGCGTGCTCTCCATTGGCGAAGAAGTGCTCCGGTGTTTGCGGCGGAACGATGCTCGCCGCTTTTGGATCGCCCCATGCTTCTTTCGCTTTGGCCTCGCTGCCGTATTTCGCTACAGCGAAGTCCCGGAAGGCTTTCACGGCCACTTCCGAATAAGATTGCAATGCGCCGCGAGTTGGGTAGCCGGTATTACGATCGTGTGAATTATATGATGGATAGCGAATCTCGCCAGCCGGTCCAAGGCTGACATTGATCTCGGAAAAGTCATTGCGACGATTAGCGAAATGAGTTTGGAATGCTTCCATGAAAGCGCGATATCGCGGCAGAACATGCGGAGTCGCCCAGGCGGACACGTACTCAGGACTTTTGTTTCCTTGTTCACTCACGTACTTCGCGTAATCAGGGTTTTTAGAACCGGCTCTGGCAGCCACATCATTCCAAACCCAAAACGGAATCGGCACGAAAACATTGTCACCGATATTGCCGCCACATTGATGCAGCGAAAGAATCGGGATGGTCTTCAAACCATGATCGCGAATCCGATCGAAGGCGTGCTCATAATATGGGAATACAAATTTGCCAGGCTTCGGCTCGACTAGTCCCCACCACACATCGATACTGACACCGTCTACGCCGGCTTTCTTCGCAGCAGCCAGCTCACGGTCGAATGCCGCCCACGCTTCTTTGTTGGCTGGGTCGAGCGGCTTCTCCATATTGCCCACCGCCAGTGGTGCCATCAAATTGATCGTAATTTGAGGTCCGGCAAGGCGAGTCATTTCCCCGAGCGACTTGTATGTCGCGGGGTCCAGTTTATAAGTGTTCTCCGAGATTAAGCGAAGCTTGCCCTTGCCGTTCGAGTCCATGATCACTGGACCAGTCGACTCCGGAAACGCGTGAGCTTTACGCATACTTTCCGGAAGCATCTCCGGAAAACATGTTGCCAGAATACTTTTGCCAGGGACCAGCCTGATACCGTTACCGTTGGCATCCGGCTTGTTGTGCGCGACTTGAAGGGTTGTTTCCGGACCTTGTTTATTGAAGAACAAAACCTTTTTGACTTCGCGCACTGTTGCAGTCGCACTGGTTTTTTCACCTCTGGAGAACAGATCCAGCGAAGTGCGGTCACCGGTAACAACGAAATCGCGCCTGCCGACCTGCGGTTTGATACCAGCTGAAACGAGGACACTATTGGCGGTGACATCGAGATTGCTTATCTTGTGTCCCAAGTTTTTGTAGAAGCGCGGATCAGAACCCTTGATTCCGAATCCGGCACCAAGCGCTCCAACGCCGCCATCAAGGGCAGCGTGCCTCAAAACCTTGCTGATGTCGAGTTGTTCGCCGGCGGTTTGCTGCCGGATAATTTCGCCGGAGCCACCATTTACGATACCGAATGAAGCGCCCATCGACATGCCTGAAGCCAATTGACTCTTGCGCAACGCGCCACCGGTCATCTTATTGGCTGCACCGAAGAGTCCTTCTCCAACGACGAATGTGGCGGCGTCGTAAGCCAACAATGCCGGATTAACGACTTCAAGTTTCAGTTTCGCCATTCCCGCAGATGGATTTTCAATCATCTCTCGGCTGAACACTACTTCAGCACCACGGTTGATAGCACCCATGGCGACGCCCTTACCGGCAGCGAAGTTTAAATTCCTCGAACTATAAGTGAACAGGCTTCTAACCGCCGCGCCTTTGGCACCACCAATTGCGAAGTCGAACGAACCATCAACCAAACCTTGATCTGTTCTTACGTTGTCCAATCCGTATAAAGCGACTGCACTGTACATGCCGATTTTGGGACTGGCGAACAAACTTGCCGTTTTCAGAAACTCAGCAGTGTAATAATTGACCTGGTTTTTAGTCTCGACATTTTTAAATACAGGTTCGGTTACGGTGTTGATACCGCTCTCCAGGAGTGTCTTCGGCGGCTCCGCAGGCATGAAATTTTTGTACGAATAACTGGCGATCCCATTTGTGAAATACGGAGAGAAATCAATTGGTTTCGTCTCCGGCTCGCCGGGCACGAATGATATTGTGCGAACTAACTTGTTATGGTCGGCGACTTGGACTTTGACGCCATCGATCGGAAGCTTGCCCGCCGCCGGAGCCGTGCTCGGGTCAGTTGAAACTTTTGCATCGGCAGATAGAACCTTGCTGGTATCAGTTGAAACGGTTGCAGCCGCAGATTGAACTTTGCTGGTATCACTGGAAACTTTTGCATCTGCTCCATTTCCACCAGGCGCAGAAGTCTTATCCATAGGCTTGGCATCAGCGTTTGCAACTTTAACTGCTGGCGTTTCAACCCTATAAGCAGCATCAAATAATTGTTCAGAAGTCGATTTGGTTGGCGTCGAGATTGGAGGTTTTTCCAGGAGCACTGCGGCTCTACTGGCGCTAAGACTAACATCCACCATTTGCCACCATCCTTATAGAACGATGACAAAGTATTCTCAAAAACTGGCTAACGCAAAGCATTTTACTTACCCGCTCGGTTCACTGTAGGGGTGAAAAAAAGCCGACGACACCAGAGGGATGGTGCGCCTGAGCAACGAGAGAAAGAAAACTTGTGTCGTGCTGCGTCGGGCGACGTGCACTCGTCCAACAGCTAGCCTCAACTGTTATACAGTTGGGCGCTCGGTGGCTCGGGTTTCAATCCCTGAATTTTAATTGGGTGAACTGCGATGCCCTAGTTTAGTGTAAAGTTTCGTATGTCCTCAATGGGAATTCCCCCACTGAGGTGCAGATTTAATTAGTGATATCGTTGGAGCCGTCTGTGCTGGAATCGCCTGTGCTGGAGTCGTCTGTAGCCTCGCTACTTTCCGCCGCTGGAAGTTCCGCCTGGCGCTCGAGTTTCAAAATCCGAACTTGCCAGAAATGGATGATTAAATACGAAACGAGAGAAAGGGCTGTGGCGGTTAAAGACAACGACAAGCCGATTTGATCGAATGGCGGAACAGTCTGCAAGAAGTGCTCCCAGCCCAATAAGTATTGAGGGAGCCAAACTCCAATTCCGACCAGTATCGATGCCAGCGCGGGAAGTTCATTGCGTGGCTTGGTGTAGATCCCCATGGTCAGCGGAACGAACAGACTGACCATGGTGACCGAGTAAGCGTGCTCGAGAAGTGCAAAAGCACCTTGTCCGGAATAGGACATCGCCAGACTGGCGGCCGCGATGAAAACAACGCACCAGCGATTGACTGTCAACGCGGATGCACGCGAACGAACAAACTCAGTTTTGAGTAATAGATTTTGCGCAAGAACTGCAGCCGGAGAAAGTATGGCACTCGTTATGGTGGCAAGTACTGCCGACATGATCACGACCACAAAAATCACAGCCATGACCGGGTGCATAAACGCGTGTGCCAGAGCCGGCAAAACAGACTCAGTGATGCGGTCTTTGTAATAGGCAGCGGCAACGAGCCCGAGAAGAACCGGAAGCAATCCGAAAACGATGTAGGCAATCCCCGCCCATGTGCAAGCTTTCTGCGCAGTGTCAGCGCTCTTTGACGCGAACACACGCTGCATCAAATCTTGTCCCGGAATATTCCCCAACGCCCCGGCGGCAAGAATTGCCACCCAATCCCAGAAGGCACTTGGTGTTTCGTTTGGTATCCAGTGCAATTTCATCGGTGCTTCTTTTTCAATTGTTGAAATCACACTTAAGTATCCGACCATCGCGTCACCGTGACCGACACCTGTCAGAACATTGAAGGTCAGCACGACAAGCCCGATTAGAACAAGAGAAATTTGCACGGCATCAGTCAGTGTGACGGCCCACATGCCACCAAGTAGCGTGTAGCCTGTGCCAAAAACTGCAATCAACGCGACGCCGGTTTCTATCGGAATGTTGAAGAACAGCGCGAACACCTGCGCGAGAGCGACAAACTGAGCGGCGATCCAGCCAAAGTAACTTGGTATCATCACTAGTGCCGAGATTACTTCGACGCGCGGTCCGAAGACACGCTTGTAAAAATCGCAAAGCGTAAGCAATCCCATTTGCCACAGCGGTCGAGCGAAAAACATCCCGGCGAGAATCAGGCACAATCCCGATCCCAGTGGATCGAGACCGGCTCTCTGCAAGCCGTGTTTCGACACTTCGGTGCAAACGGTTAAAACGGTTCCGGCGCCAAACCAGGTGGCTAGGATTGTTGACCAGGCCAAGAAAAGCGGCAAGCTGCGCCCCGCGACGATGTAGTCTTCAGCGTTCTCGACTTTCTTGGTCGCGAGCAAGCCGATAGCGAACATGCACAGCACGTAGATTCCAATCGTGATGGCAAGTAAGGTTTTGAGACTCTCGGATATGGGCGGGTTCATTCAGGTTTCACAATCCGCCGCACAAAATTAGCCGACGGGAATCCAGAATCGATAAATACCGGAATACGATACCGCTTTCTGAAGTCTCAAAACTTACTGACATCCAGTGTTTATCAGCCATTTAAGGAATCTGAGTACAAGCTTGGCCACACTATTAGAATAGACGTCAGATCGCAAGGGGAACATCATGAAATTCAACGAGCGGAACTTCATGGCTTTGCTCTCCATAGTAATTCTGTCATCTGCGCCGGTGGCCGCAGAGGACTCGAAATCGTTTATAGCCGCGATTGACACGACGTTTTCAGCACAATTTCTAAAGACAAAATCAAGCATAAAGGGCGACAAGTCGCACAGTGTCGCTGTCTATAAAGTGCTTGATATCGACAAGCTTCCTGAGATGCCCCAGCAAATCATGCCCGGGGACTTGATGGAGCTCACTTATCCATGCAAACGAAAACGAGCACAGCTCGCGCCGAATAGCCCGCTGCCCTGGGCCGAGGTTAAAAATGACGCTATGCTTGATGTTCATATTCCTAACCGATATTTAAAAAGCCGCGTTAACACTGACATTGAGACGGTGTGGCAGATCGATAATTCAGAGAATCGGTTTACCATTCTGAAACCAAAGATCAAAGAAAAGCGCTACTCACCTCGATAAACGGTGGTCGGCGCTCGCAAAGCAGCGTCAATACGCACGTTTTTAACTGCGGATGTCAATACAACTCTCTATAGCCTCATAAATCAGGCACTCCGCGAGTAGTCCGCATTTGGAAAAACTTAAAGACGCGCGGCTTCAGCCGTTGTTTAATTAAGCGGCTCAACTGAAGGAGTCCTATGCAACGAATTTTTAGCTCAATTGCGCTGTGTGCTCTCATGGCAATGTCCTGCCAGGCGGCGCCTGCGCAGCCCGCGACAAACGGAAACACAACGACTACCGACGTTCTTCCCGCCGGTGAGGGCGAACGCGCGCTCGATCTCGGCGAATACGCCCGAGCAGAAACTTGGTTTGCCAACCAGCTGAAGACCGTGGACAAAAACGACCCCAATCGCGGCTATCTCCAAACCGGCTATTCCGAAGCGTTGCTAAATTTGGGACGGTTCGCTGAAGCTGCCAAAGAATACAAAAAAGCTGATTCGATCGTCAGTTCGCAAAAGCAGCCGGATGAGCTAACGGCAAGGCTTTACGATGGACTGTCATGGTTGAATCATGCGCAAGGGAAACTGGACGCAGCCGAAAGTTATGCCCAACAAGCGGTTAAGACTCGGCAAGCGATAGCCAGTCCCAGCAAACCATTGATGGTTGCAACGCTGACTCACCTCGGTGTGATTATGGAAGCCAAAGGCAATCTAAGCGAGGCAACCAAATACTACAAAGAAGCGCTTGGTCAGCAGGATTTGATGGCTGGTCCCGGCAGCTTGACCGCGGCAGATTTGCAAGAAGATATTGGTTCCACTCTCCGTCGCCTTGGTGACATCAATAAAGCTCAAGAGTTTTTCCGCGCCGCGCTGCAAACGAAGTTAGCGCGCAACGCCAGCCTCGCACCATTCAATCCTCACCCATACTGGGAAACGGTTACCTACCCATTCTTCGACGGTTCTCCCAATTGTAATAAAAGATTTGAACAGGGAGTACAACAAGAAATCATCACCGCCAATGGTGTCACTGTCGCAGTGTCACTAAAGCCTGTTGAAGCGAGCAAATCGACACAAGCAATTGTGATCGTTCAAAATGACAGCCAGAACCAGATTCAATTCCTCCCGATTCCTCCATCGTTGACGGTGACGAAACCCAAAATCTATATCGCCCCCCAAGTCGACGCGACAAAACTTGCTGCGACTATCGAGAAGAAAGGCGATCGGAAAGCAAGTTGGGTGCGTTTTTGGGGCAACCAAGCAACACAAACGATGACCACCACCAGCATTGGGCAGCCCGGATTTTTCGGATACCCACCAGTTTATGGTGGGTACGGCATGGGTGGCATGGGCATGGGCGGAATGGGCATGGGAGGCGGATACAACTCATGGGGTTCGAGATCCGGCAACATGAGCATCATGCACACATCCGTGCCAGACTACGCCGCGCAACAACGAGCTCTCCAAAAAGCGGCTGACATTGCTCAACAAGCGCACCAAAATGCTGACTCAATAAAAGTAGCTAGTCTCGGGCCAACATCAGTACCCGGCGGACAACAAATTTCAGGTGCTCTATATTTCGACGCAGAAAAAGTCAGCGACGCAATTGTTCGAATCCCAATCGGCAACGCCGTTTACGAGTTCAATTTTCCGCCCAAGTAAATAAACCAACGAGGACACATCCGTGTTTAGCAAAACTTTGAAGCGCAATACACGCACCGCATTTGCCACCAGCTTTTTACTCGTGACACTACTGACCGTGTCCGTCAATTCTTCGCGAGCGGCAGAAACAGCTGATGTCGATGACAATGATGGTGTCAGTCCTGTGATTGGTATCAACATGGACGTCGAGGCCGGAAAGCCGAAAACTTTTCGCATCCTTCCTGATTACGTCAACGCAATCACTAAGGCCGGCGGCATTCCGGTAGCCATACCGCCGATGCCGGAAAAGGAACTGACGCTTCTACTAAAACGGCTCGACGGCGTCATGATGATTGGCGGCAATGATTATCCTCCTGATTTGTACAAACAAACCGCGGACAAAACCGTGGTGCCAATGGATATAGATAGATCGACCTTCGATATGTCGCTGGTCAAGGCAGTTTTGAGCAACGGTCGAATTCCGTTCCTGGGAATTTGCGCCGGCTGCCAGGCGTTGAATATTGGTTCGGGGGGAAGTTTGGTTCAAGACATCCCGACGCGTTTCACAGAATCAAAAGTCTTGCATGCGAGCCCTAAAGGTTGGCAAGTCGGATTCAACAAGCACCACATCAAACCCGAGCCTGGAAGCAATCTTGCGAAGATAATCGATAAAGAAGGTTTGCTGGTTGTTACCTCGCACCATCAAAGCGTGGACAAAATTGGCGATGGATTGCGTATCGCGGCCCGCACCGAAGATGGTGTCACAGAGTCAATCGAGTCGACAGACAAAGCGTTCGTGATGGGCGTGCAATGGCACCCAGAGCGCGACTTCGAGTCCAACAAAGAACTTTTCAAAGAGTTTATTAAACAAGGTCGTCTGCACAATCAATCCAGAATGCAGGTTGCAAAACCATAAATTTAAAAGCGTTCTGACCAGCGGTCGAACTAAACCATCATGCGACCAGCGCTTTGAGACCGGCGTTCCAACTCGGTCATCATGCGATTGCCGGTTCGAAAACTAGCGTTCCAACTGGCGCATTATGCGACTAGCGGTTCGAGACTTCGTTCTATCTACGATTCGAAATTCGCGTTCTAATCTAAGGTTTCCACCACTCGAGAGCGTTTTGATGTCCGCCGATTACAAGCGCATCTCCGGTGTTCGACCAGGCAAAAACTCGTCCGCCGATGTCTTTGTAGCGACCCCACAATGAATCTTTGTAGTTCGCCCGCCTGGTGCCAGTACTGCTGTCGTAAATAACAATGCCGTCAGATCCGTCCTGAACAGCAAGATGATTTTTTCGAGGATTCCACGCCATAAAGCGCGTCTCGTCATCTTGCGATCGCGCCAATACTCGCGCAACTTGAGTGTATACGTCGAACACAATCACCTTGTTGTCATATCCCCAAGCCAACATCTGACTATCCGCTGACCACGAGATGGTGCATTGTTGCCACTCCGGCAAATCATCGCCCTGGAACTTGACCTCGACTGCTCCAGTTTCAATGTTCCATACGCACAAACCTCGGCGGCCAATGTTGAGCGCCTTGTTGAAATTCCAATACAGGTCTGCCATGACGTCGATGTTGGGCACGAAAAGCGCAGCGATTTTCTCGCCGTCAGGAGAAATCACCGGACTTCTGACCATCCCCGGACACGTGATCGGTCTTAGCGAAACACGCCTGTTGCCATCAACAAGATTGATTTGATACGCACCGACAGGTGTGCCAACCGCGATGCCGAACTTGTCCCATCGCAGCGTCGTTAAGCCTTGCGGCACTTCTTTTATATACTTATTGAGTCGCTGAACCTGCTGTTCGCGCGAACCGATTGGAGGCAACCTGGAAAGCACAGCATCAGTGTTTAGACTATCCAGGAACTGTTGTGCGGTGGCTGGATTCACCTTCACTGAGTGAGTCGCGATTATCTTCCCGGTCGCCGCTTCGAAAATCTGCAGCAGTCTGTCTTTTCCCAGCGCCACAAGCGTGCCGTCGGGAGAAAATGCTGCAAGAAAACCGATCTCGTCAAAATGGGCTTGTGAAGCGCCGGGACGAGGTCCATCAATGGCGGTAACCACGAGTTCTCGCAAAACTTTTTGTGTTCTGGCACAAATTAATTGCGGTGAGTGGTCTCTGAAACAAGCCAGGATCTTTGAATCATCTGGCGACCAAACAACGTGATTGACCAGGCTGGATTTTTTATTGACTTGGGACACGTTGGCGCTGCTCATCGAAGACCTCAAAGAACAATATTTTTACGCTTGGTCTCCATTGATAGAATACCCGAAAAACGCACAGGCCAATCCATATAGCAACCTGACAAAGACCGGACTTGGTTTTTCGCTACAGGTTGCGCAACGCAAAAAGTTTCGCCCTGCTACAATATGACCGAAATTCGGGACAGTGAGGGAAAAGATGATTATCAACAGAGAGCTCGAAGAGCGGCTGTTCATCTGGGTTACGATGGTAGTTGCGGCTGTATGCGCACCGGCACAACCGGCTGTTGCTCAGGATTCTTCGCGTGGTTGGGAAAACCCCGCGCATCAATCGACAGACAGTTCGACCTCTAATGATGCTCGAAAAATCGAAAGCACTTCTAAGCCTGACAACGGGCAACCAGTAACCAAGCGCAATGCCGACTCACTAGAGGGCTCGCGTTCTTCGGGCTGGAACGACACCGGACGCGCTGGCGGAAATCAGCGGACCGCCAACGATCTATCACGTGGAACCGCAGAGGCTGCAGCTACGCCTCGACTGCGCGGCGATGGATCAAGCGTGTACACCGCAGGCGATACCGCGCTTGCGGCCGGACAGTACGCCGATGCTATCCGAATTTTAGATGATGCGTTCAGAACCATACCGCCTGGACAAATTGATAATGGTGCCACAGCACTGTTTTTCGAACGAAAAGCAATTGCCAATCGTGGCATGCAGAGACTGACGGAATCTGAGCGTTTAATTAAACAGGCAATCGCCCATGCCACTACCGGTGGCATCAAGGCGCCTGATGTTTATGCGCGATTGCTCTTTTCTCTAGCTGATATTCAAAGCCAGGAAGGTCTGCCACGTGAGAGTTTGACGACGGTCAGACAAGCATCCGCAACACTGACAACTTCGACCACAGGCATCACAAAGAAATTTGCGCCGACTATTGTTCTTGTCGAAGCAATGAACACCGAAGGTCGTTCACTTGCAGAGGTCGGCGAGATTCAAGCAGCGGAAGATAAGCTCAACGAGGCGCTCAACATTTGCTCTTCGCTTCCTGTAGAAGACACGACCTATCCTCCGCAGTCTTCGGTTTCAAAATATTCCGAGTACCTGAAAGGCAAAATCAAGATAAATCAGTTCTATTTGGCTGCCATCAGAGGTGGTGCCGATAAAGCCAAAGGCACCCTCGAAGAAGGGCTCGGCGTCATTCAAAGATATGCGCCCGGCATGGCACCTGACACTCGCTACTCTGCAGTTATATTGAACGCGCAAAAGTCGAATTTTACTGCGAACGAATTGACCTCCGCTTTAGTGGATGCCGAGCGGGTTCCAGGAACAGATAATCTGATCAAAGCTGCGTTACTCAATGAGCAATCAGTATCTAAGGAACGCAGCAACGATCTAACAGGCGCAGCCCAAGCGGCTAAAGCAGCTCTCGATATACGCACAAAAGTTCTTCCGGCCAACAGCATTTATGTGGCAGAGACTGTGCTTCAGTCCGCGTCAATCCAGGCCACACGAGGTCGAGCAGTTGACGCCGCAGCACAAGCGCAACGCGCTGCTAATTCGCTGGAACGTTCGGCCGGACGCGGAAGCATTTACTTCGCAAGAGCAACTGTCGATCTAGCGTCGGTTTATATCTCATCTAATCGTGTGGAGCGCGTAGAGCCGCTCTTGCTCGAATCGATCAACACACTCACGAAGATTCGCGGGGGCGATCATCCGGAAACAATGCACGCCATAGATTTGTTGTGCTCGACTTATGTTCGCAATCGCAAGTTCGCATTGGCTGAACGATACGGCGAGGCTAATTTGATCAAAGCTGAAAAACTATTCGGTGCCAGCAGCCCGAAACTAGTTTTGACGCTAACCAACCTCGGAACGGCATATGCTCACCGGCAGAAATTTGGACAAGCTAACAGCAGTCTACAAAGGGCTCAAGGCATCTTGTCACGCTCCGGCAAATCAGGAAGCGCACAATTCGCAGACTTGCTCGCCAGTACCGGTGTTAACTACACTCTACAAAAGAAATGGGCACAAGCGGCTTTGAGTTTCAAACAAGCCCGCGCTATATACAGCACCGTATATGGTGCAAAAAGCCCACACGCTTTGCAGATGACCGAATTGCTCAGGACAATGGAATCGTTGAAAAATCCAAGAAACCCGGACGATTTCGGCATCATGGACAACAAGTTCACACCTACCTCGCCAGAGTACAGATAGACGGCTGCGAATAATCAATTGGAAGTGCTGAGCAATTTGTCGCCAGGCAAGTTCTCGCGGGCTAAATTCCCATTAAGTTAAGCTCCCGCCGACCGGACTTGCCGGCCACTGAGCCCAAATTGTCGCTAAACAATCGGCGGAAAAGCCCCCTAAACTCAAGAGACGCGTCCCACCGTATTTGATGGCACGCGTCTCATGATTGATACCACCACTCAGAACTAATTCGCTCCGAATATGGTGGCATCGTTTAGGTTAACAGGTCGCTCAGTCTCTCTTAACGAGTTTCTTAGCGCCATTGCCCATAGCTTTCAGACCTTGTCCTACTTTTCTAAAGGGCCATGTGATTGCGTTGCCAACTTTTTTGACTGCCGAATCATCCGCTGCCTGTACTGGTGTTGCGAAGGTTGTGCTTGCCACGGCTATGACGAGCATCAATGCAGCATACTTTTTCATCGAAGAGCTCCTTGATCAATGCGAATTTTGGTTTAAACCCTAATCGCGCACTAGAGGTTTAATTACTCACCTTAACCAGGACTCATAAACAGCCGGGCTAGGGAAGTTACATGATACCAACTAAGGTGATCGATACCAACTATGCGTGTTTAAGCCGACTGATTTGTTCGCGACTCATTTTCACGATGTCGTCCTTTTGAGGGAAATCAGGCGCCTGTGTTGCGTGATCGACAGACTGTTTGAAGTTTTCTCTCGCTCGACGAAGATCTTGCTTCTGAAAATATATTGTTGCGGTGTTGAAATGGGCGACAGCAAGCTGCGTTCTGACCTGTCCAAGCCATTCTTTAGACTGCGGTGACATAGCCTTCGCGACTACCCCAGTTTTTGGTTTCAATAAATCTTCGTAAGATTGAGTCAGGCAGGTAATCGCTCGCTCGTTCCATTTAAGTGATTCTTTGTGATCGTTTTCGACCTGGCTGGCGATACCGACGGCAACGCAGAGTGGGCCGAGGTTTTGGAATTGTTTCGGATCTTCACCGGAGCGTGCCCATTCTTGTTCGGCAACTTCCATCGCTTCTTTAAATTGTCCGCGACCGACTAGACTTTGAACGAGCGCAACAGCCGACCAGGAGCTTCCTCGCGAAAGTGTCTTGGGAAGTTTAATCGCCCGCCGGCACATTGTTTCGGTAGTTTTCCAGGCGCCCATTCTCGAACCCAACATTACAGGTCCGAAGAACGCCAGCCACAGCAAGCTTCGAGCAACAAGAAATGTAAGGATCAATATCACTGTCATCGCGACTGCAGTAAGCCAATCAACGCTGTTGACCGCGTTAACGATACCGCTTGATGTGAAATAGACACCAACACCGAGCGTCACCGCTGACGCAATCAAAAGCGCGAAATACAGCCCGAGAGCCATGTTGTCGCCTTTAGCGTTGCTTGGCGTATCATTCACCGGAAGTTGCTGTTGTTGCAGTTGCTGTTGCTGCTGTTGTTGTTGTATTTGCTGGACCTTAGGTCCTCTGCGCTTCGCCATGTGTTTAGTCGCTGCCTTCAATCGTTTGCTCTGAACCATAATTAGCTAACATTAAGCTAGCATCCGTATTTTGTTCTACATCTATTTTACGGCCAGCTTTGCTCCAGCAAGCTTTAAGACAATGTCCCACTCTGCTTTTGTAACAGGCTGAATCGAGAGTCTTGCACCACGTTTGGTGACCATCATTTCTTCCAGTCCCTTGGTTCCCTTAAGCATCGGCAATGAAATTACCTGGTCGAATTTTTCGACAAAACCGACGTCGACGAGGTACCAGGCTGGATTATCTTTTTTACTTTTTTCGTCGAAATATTTGCTTTTGGGATCAAACGCGTGCGGATCGAAATAACCTTCCTTAACGATACGTGCAATACCGGCGACGCCTGGCGGCTCTGCATTGCTGTGATAAAACAATACTAAATCGCCATTTTTGACGGTATCGCGCAGAAAGTTTCGCGCCTGGTAGTTTCGTACACCCTCCCAGGGAGTGCTTTTATCGCGTTTTAAATCATCTATTGAATAGACAGATGGTTCTGATTTAAACAACCAAAAGTTCATGATGCCCTCGTAAGGAATCAAAGAGTAAAACCTTCGCAGTATTATATGGATCGCGACTCTCTGATATATTAATATTCGGCAGAGCTTCGATCGTTTTTAATAGAATGAAAGAAGGAACTCCACATGACACTGTCCCTGTGTGGAGAAATCGATGACCAGACCTCAATTGTCACAGCTCAAATTAGACTGAGCTAAGCAACCATTTGGTTCGCAATCAATGACGATCAGAGTGATTCAATATAAACCCAGACAGCGCAGTAGGTCTTACTTTAAATGGAAGCATTCTTAATCGCCTTTGTCCTGTTCTATTTCTGGCACAACCTCGGAACTTCGATCGGTTATCACAGATTACTGACACACCGCTCATTGATAGCGTTGAAACCAGTTGAGTACTTCTTTGTAATCGGTGGTTATCTGTGTTTGGAAGGATCGCCCGTGTGGTGGGTAACCATGCACCGCGCGCATCATCGCTACGCAGATACCGACCTCGATCCGCATACACCGCGCAAAGGTGTAAAGTTCGCGTACAACGGCTGGCTCGGCAAACGTGACTATCCGCCTCATCTTTCGCCAGAACGACAAGCTAATGATGTGCTGAAAGATCCTCTCTATAAATATCTGGAACAAGATGGTCATCTGCGTAACGCATCAAAACTTTGCGCAT
This sequence comes from Candidatus Obscuribacter sp., assembly GCA_021772095.1. Lineage (GTDB taxonomy): Bacteria > Cyanobacteriota > Vampirovibrionia > Obscuribacterales > Obscuribacteraceae > JADYXR01. The sequence goes on from JADYXR010000267.1 coordinate 28,183, forward strand.
ACACAAACATCGGATTCCGCGTTCTACTTTGGGTAGCGTTCGGTTGGCAGGTCGCTTTGGCGAGTGTGCTGGCTGCTTTGATCGCTCACCAGATGCCATTGATCATCAACACTGTTTGCCATTTGCCAAAACGTTTTGGTTATCGCAATTTCGAAACCAAGGACGACAGCGTGAACGTAGGTTGGCTCTCCATCGCCACTGTCGGCGAATCGTGGCACAACAATCACCACACTTTTCCAGGTTCTGCTCGTTTCGGTTTAAAAAAATACGAATTCGATATGACCTGGATGACGCTCAAACTCCTCTCGGTCTTTGGTCTTGTAAAACGGCTCCACGAGCCCAAGATCAAGTTCACTGATGACTTCGTATTGCGTCCTGAGCACTTGCTCGATCCATCTGCAATGATGCCGCAAGAAGAGACTGTTAGCGTCTAAACGAAACAGACAATCAAAACTTCAAAGGTCGCGAGTCATATGGTTCGCGACCTTTCTGTTCGAGAACGTGCCGTCCAATACAACTTCATCCTCGGGGTAGGGAAGAACTTCTACGCGGTTCGAGAGTGCTGAGTGCGAGTAGTTGTTCGGAACGTCCTTGCGTGCTTATTCAAAACATCTGTGAAGGCGCCAGACGTCTGCGAATCTGCGTTAAGCCTCTTGATACCCGACCACGATTGTCAAAACAAAACAGTCCTCGCACACACTCGTGCGAGAACTGTTGAATGATTTAAAACTGGCTTGCAGCCTGATTGTTAGTCAGCGTCTGTGATGTTTAGTCAGCGCCTTCGAACAGACTGTCTTCGTCTTTGTCGGCAATTTCACGATTCACCGGCACTGCAAATGCAGCACGCAGGGGTGGTTGTTCTTCGTTGAAGTTGTTGGTTCCAGCGACGGGTGCTTTGCCGGTGGTCTTCATTGCGGCCTCCTAAAGGACAGCTTCGGTCTTGTGTCTTTCCTTGCAGTTCGCGGCCAACGAGTCAGCGCGATTGCTTCTGCAAGGTTATTGCCGCCGGACGGGATGGTCAACTTAAAAACCGGCGCGCTGCAAGAATTGGCGAGCGCGACGTGCTTCATGAAGAGTCGGTTTACACGTGAGCTCCAATTGCCGGGAGCCGTCGCTCGCCAGAACTATCCGCGATTACTGATAATGGTGCCGTGTTTACAAAATGCTCGCGGCAAAATTAGAGTATGCCCGAAGACGCCCACCTTCAGCCGGTTTCCCTCGCTCACGCAAAATCAGTGCCTTATCTGTAACAATCTGCGTACTCTTTATTCGAAATGTTTCGAAAGTGGAATTAGGAATGAAGGCGATTGTGATACCAAAATAGTTGCACGGCAAAACTGCAAAATCGGTTTAAAACCGCTGATCAATTCAGCAATTAAGGTGTCGAGTATCGAAAAGAGCTAGTATATGAGCCGCTTTGACGCTCCAGGCGTTGTTCTAGCCGCACGAATCGGATTGATTTTGCAGAGATATTGTTTCCAATCCATGTATTTAAAACGACCACATCGAGACGATAAATGAAAACCACATCGTTCAAACTTCCGGGAATTGTTCTAACCGGACACGAATTTCAAGTTCCACTCGATTACGCAAAGCCTGATGGCGAGACAATCACAGTGTTTGCTCGCGAGGTTGTTGCAGTTGGCAAAACGTATAATGAGCATTTGCCGTGGTTGATCTTTTTCCAAGGTGGTCCGGGTTTTCCATCGCCGCGTCCGACTTCAAAACACGGTTGGCTCAATCGCGCGATTCAAGATTATCGGGTGCTGTTGCTCGATCAGCGAGGCACAGGCTTAAGTTCTCCAATCACATTTCAAACGCTGGCCAGATTTGATTCTCCTAAAAAGCAAGCCGATTATTTGAAACATTTTCGCGCCGACTCGATAGTCAAAGACGCGGAATTCATCAGAAACGAGTTGTTGAAAGACGGACAACAATGGACGGCACTGGGTCAGAGCTATGGCGGATTCTGCCTTGCACACTACCTTTCGGCTGCGCCCGAAGGTTTAAAACGCGTCATCATCACAGGCGGTTTGCCACCACTTACAGCACACATCGATGACATCTATAGAGCCACTTATCAGCGCGTGCTCAGTCGAAATGAATTGTATTACGAGTGCTATCCAATGGATGTTCAGCGGGTCAATGATATAGTTGCCGTGCTCAGAAAGAAACCTGTAAAGCTGCCTGATGGCGGCGTTTTGACGCCGGAGAGGTTTCAACAACTTGGTATCGTATTTGGTATGCACGAAGGATTCGAATTCGTGCACTATCTGCTGGAAGAAGCAATTCTTGCGGCGAAAAGTAATCGCGGAGAGCTCAGTTACACTTTCCTGCGTGGATTGGAACATGCACAAGCGTATGAAACGAATCCAATTTATACCTTTTTGCACGAAGCGATTTACTGTCAAAACTTCGCTTCAGACTGGTCAGCAGACCGCGTGCGTACAGAGTTTCCGCAATTCGCTCCGGAAGGGTCGAAGGGGCGAGTTTTGTTCACTGGCGAGATGATCTCCAAGTCGATGTTCGACGACTACGAATATTTGAAACCGCTAAAAGAAGCGGCCGAAATTCTCGCAACATATAAAGATTGGCCGACGCTTTATGACGTTGAGAAACTGCAGAAGAACACGGTGCCTACCGTCGCTGCTGTTTATTACGACGACATGTATGTTGAAACCAGTTACTCGGAAGAAACCGCAACTTTGATTGGCAATACCAGAACGTGGGTGACCAATGAATACGAGCATAACGCTATCCGAGCGGATGGCGACCGCATTCTCGATCGACTACTTAAAATGTTGAGCGGCGAACTTTAAGAACGGCAAAATCAAACCGTATATATAAGTAAAAAAGCTTTATTCAAATATTGGGCACCATATATGACACCGCCAATTTTCGTTGTTACAATGCACTTCAAAAAACATTGACTTGGTTTCCAATCGGAAGTACAAACGTATCATGTCCAACGAAGCAATAGTTTTGAACGAAACAAATCCCTGTGCAAACATGCTGGGACTGCTGCTGCTGAGCACCTGTTAATTGACGGAGCCGGTATCGCCGCACACGCGCTCTGTCTCTAAAAGGCAGGGCTTTTTTGTTTCAAGCTAAATCAAAAAGGAATTCAAAATGACGCAGAGAGATTCTCAAAAGGTATATATATTCGATACCACCTTACGAGATGGACAGCAGTGTCCCGGAGCTGGAATGAGCTTCGAGCGGAACATTGAATATTTCCGCCTGACCTGTGCACTGGGAATTGATGTCGTTGAAGCCGGATTTCCATCGGCAAGCCAATTAGATTTTGAAATCGTCCACGCAATCGCTGAAGAATGCACCAAGCAAGCGCACCAACCAATGGTGGCAGCACTCTGTCAGTTAAGAGAAGAGCAAGTACGAAAGACTATTCAGTCGCTTCAACCAGTAATTCCAATCGGCAAAGGACGGCTTCACACCTACGTTCCTGTCGATCCTGAATTGCTCGAAGCATCACTCGGTGGGCATGCCGCCGACAAAGGCAAGATTGTCGACGACGTATATCGTCTCGTAAAAATGGCTCATGATGCCGGTCTTGAAGTTCAATTCAGCCCGGAAGGCTATTCGCGGATGCGGGAAAACTTTGACTTCACGACTGATTTGATTAGAGCCGCAGTAAGAGGCGGTGCGCGCGTGATTAATTGCCCCGATACAATCGGCGGTGCCAGTACGTTTGAAGGCAGCGAATATTTCGTCGAGAAGATGAAACAGCACGCGGAGATTATCGCAAGAGAATTTCCGGATCGCGAAGTGATCTGGTCGGTGCATTGCCATAATGATCTTGGTTTGGCTGTTCAGAACAGTATCAATGGCGTATTCGACGGTCCAGCCCGGCAGATCGAAGGGTGCATCAACGGCATTGGCGAACGCGCAGGCAACGCCTCGTTGGAACAGTGCATCATGATTCTTCGACAGTTCGGTTCTTCAACCAATCGCAACGTCAATTCTGAAGCAGTACAAACGCCCTTCCACTGCGACGCTAAGCTCGATGTCATTCAAGAAATTTCTGATTTCGTCAACAAGCATATGTTGCCGCGTCAACCGCATTGGCCTGTCACTGGAGAGAACGCAGCGCGTCACTCTTCCGGCGGACACACCAATGCGATCCTCAAGAATCCGATGGCGTACCAACCTTTCGACCCGAGAGCGATTGGCAAAAACATCACGTTTGCATTTGGTCCATTGAGTGGTGGCAATCACGCGCGCTCGATTATCGAAAGCAACGGCTATAAATGCAACGATGATGAGAAAGCAAAGATTGCGCAGTTCATCAAAGATAAGAGTGCAGACCGCAGAAAAGGTATCAGCGACCGTGAGTTGATGCGTATATACGTCGAGTACAGACAACCGATGACGATTGAAACAGTCGATTACGGCAAAGAGAAGGACCGTTCTTCCGTGACGATTATGGGCGAATTCTTCGGCGAGCAAGGTCAGTTCTCGGCCGATCACTCCGGAAAAGATTCCGCATTGGCAGCGCTCAAGACTCTCATTGAGAGCCGTTTTGGACCAGTCAAAATCATCACGCACTCGAGCCGTGCGGATTCGCAAGGTATCAACGCGAAAAGTGTTTCGCAGATTATTGTTCAGCTCGAAGATGGCAGTCAGTTCGAAGGAACGGCTCAGGATCACGATCTTGAGATATCGGCAATGCAGGCTTTGATCGATGCAGTCAACAAAGCATACGTCTATAGACAGTATGCGTTCGACGCAGAGAAAAATCGCCAGGAGCAGAACTTCGTTTTTACCCCACAGGCTGCCGTTCAACAGGCTTCCTGAACGGGGTCTGGTTGCGAGATAACTAAATATCTATGGTTTTGTCGGAAAATTCCACAAGAAGTACACAGGTGTGCAGTTAGAATGCTCGTGGATTTTCGTGAAAGACATTCTTCGCAGCAGCGGAGAAACGGCTGGGGAGCCGGTTTCTATGCGACATTCACAACAACTCAAGTGAACAACAAAAACTTCTGGGGAAGTTTAAGTGTTGAACGTGCAACGCACACGTTCTAACCGATAAAACAGCCCAAGGAGTTTATTTTTTATGCTAAAAGAATGTGAGAACGCGCCTCAGGATAAGGCTAACGACAATACTGGTGCAATCCTGTTTGATGATACCAAGCCGATTGGTACCACTGCGGATTGGTCTGTTCAAAGGCTGGATAAGGAAAAGGCGGCGGGAAAAGATCTGGCAAACGCTGCCGCGATTCTCCTCGGAGAGGTAACTCTGACCGGCAGTGACGGCGCCAATTTGCGCACCGCTTACGAGGCAGAGCAGACCATGGGCAAAGCGCTTGGTTGGTTTGCCAACAAGGGTTTTGAGAAAGTCGATAGTGACAAGAATGGCTTACTGACCTCATTAGAGATAAGCAAAGCGCGGGAGGCAAACCCAATTGGTGTGAAGCCTGAGGTTTTGAAATTCCTCCAGAAGAAGGTCAGCATCCTTCCAGCTTACTGCCGAGACAGTTCTGAAGGCTTCGACTTCGATGTTTCAAAACAAGACATCCGCAGCTACACTACGGCTGCAGGCGACAGGTATAACGATAATCTCAGTCAGGGCTTTGTGAAAGCGCTCCAGAAGGACGATCTGAGAGCGATCGAGAGCGTGGTATTTGAGCTCGGCAAGCGAAAGGACAAGGTCGATCGAATTCTGAGCTCAGCGGAGATCAGCCTTCCAGGTGGGAGTTTTCGGCATGAGCTGGAGTTCGAAGCGTCGACAAATTCGAAGAACGGTGCCACCACAGTCACTATCAAGAATGGAAGCTTAGGCAGGCTGCACGTTTCGACCGACCCCGCGGTGAGATCAATTACAGAACGCAACTCGAATAAGCTTTGGGGAGAGACCTGGGTACCTACGAAAACATCGGCCGAACAAAAGTCCGTGTTGTCGAATATCGGTACCGATGCGCGTAAGCACGGCAGCTTTGAACTGCGATTACGCTAAGGCAGTATCAAAAGTTTCATCGAAATCAACCATAAACGGGTTCAACAACCACGAAGTTGGTGCGTAAGCTTTGGTAGTTGAAGCCTCCGCAGTCCTTCCTAGGTGTCAGTTCGAAAGCTTAATTTCGGAGGATTGCGGTGGCATTAGAGCTCTTTTTGAAGCCTGTCATCTAACCCAAAAGCAAAGCCTGTTTGGCTTTTGCAAAATCTGAGGTGTCAATGTTGTCAACATCAAAAATAAATAACTCCTGTTTCTGACTGTAACGAAGATCGACCCGAAAGGGGGAAACCGCATTGACCTTTCACCAGTGGCCGGTATGATGGACACATCGAATACACACGGGTGCGTGACACCCGCCAAGAACGGCTAACAAACACAATGTTCAGCGTTGCTCTTATTCAAATCGCCATTATTAGCCTGGTACTGATTCTGTACCAGTGGTGCGGGCTGCCTGTTTAGAGCAATAAACTCAAGACTTCAGACCTCGTACCTCGACATAAGGTGCGGGGTTTTTGTTTAAGGGAAAACGGCTAGGAAAGCGGAACCATGGAAAGCGATCGAATCAAGAAGGGATTAAACAGAGCTCCGGCTAGAGCAATGCTCAAAGCCACGGGACTGACCGATGCTGATTTGGAAAAGCCGTTAATCGCCGTCGCCAACACCTGGACGGAAGCCGGTCCATGCAATTTCCACTTGCGCGATCTTGCCGTTCATGTCAAAGACGGCATCCGCAAAGCTGGTGGCACACCATTTGAATTCAACACAATCGTAGTCTCCGACGGCATCTCAATGGGCACCGAAGCGATGAAGGCATCGCTCGTCTCTCGCGAAGTGGTGGCAGATTCAATCGAAGTCGCAGTGCGCGGGCACCTCTTCGACGCTGTCGTCGCCATCGCCGGTTGCGACAAAACTATACCAGGCGCAATCATGGCGCTCTCAAGACTAGATCTGCCCTCGGTTTTGCTCTACGGCGGTTCAATCATGCCGGGTCAATTCAAGGGCAAAGATGTCACCATCCAGGAAGTCTTCGAAGCAGTCGGCGCATGTGCAGCCGGTCTTATGACTGCAGAAGATTTGAACGAATTAGAAAATAACGCTTGTCCGGGCGCAGGCGCTTGCGGCGGGCAGTTCACGGCAAACACGATGTCGACCGCTGCCTGCTTCATGGGCATCTCGCCGATGGGAGCCAATGAAGTCCCGGCGACGCATCCATCGAAAGCGGCTCAGGCTGAGCGATGTGGACAGTTGGTTATGGAGCTTCTCGCCAAGAACGTTCGACCAAGTTCCATAATGACAAAAAAAGCATTAGAAAACGCAATTGCGTCTGTAGCGGCGACTGGTGGAAGCACCAACGCCGTTCTTCATATCATGGCGATCGCAAGAGAACTCGGAGTGGATTTGGAACTCGAAGATTTCGATCGAGTTAGCACCAAAACCCCGATCATCGTTGACTTCAAACCTTGGGGCAGATATGTCGCCAACGATCTCTTTGAAGCAGGCGGTATGGCTGTAATTGCAAAACGGTTGATGGATGCTGGTTTCATCACCGATTCCAAAACTGTTTCAGGAAAAACTTTATTCGAAGAAGCGAACGCAGCAAAAGAAACCGAAGGCCAACTGGTCGTTCGCACTATCGCCACGGCAATCGCTCCTCGCGGTGGCTTCGCAATCTTGCGCGGCAGTCTTGCTCCGGAAGGTTGCGTAGTCAAAGTCGCGGGCAATGCAAAACTTTCATTCTCCGGACCGGCTCGTTGCTTCGATGAAGAAGACGACGCATTCAAGGCGGTTCAAGACGGACTTGTCAAAGCCGGCGATGTAGTGATCATTAGAAACATCGGACCGAAAGGCGCACCAGGCATGCCCGAGATGCTTGCCGTTACCGGCGCTATCATCGGAGCCGGGCTCGGCGGCGAAGTCGCGCTGGTGACCGACGGCAGATTTTCAGGAGCAACCCACGGATTCATGGTCGGTCACGTTTCACCGGAAGCGGCACGAGGCGGTCCAATCGCCTTCGTTAAAGACGGCGACATTGTGACTATCGATGTCGAGTCGCGACAATTGAATGTCGACGCCGACCTGACAAGCCGCATGACTGGCTGGAAAGCAAAGGCACCAAAATACAAAACCGGTGTGTTCGCCAAGTATGCGCATTTAGTTTCCTCTGCGTCCGATGGCGCAGTAACCTGGCTTCCAGAGAAGTCCAAGGTTCCCACAGGTGTCGGATGACGAGGTTCATCTCAGCTATGGTAGTTCGAAACCAAAATGAACAGCCGATAGCGGAAGGAAGGCAACAAAGTTTAAAACCCAAGGAAAGTGTTCAAAACAAAGGAGTTAACGGAATGGCAAAGGTATACAGTGAAAAGGATGTCGACGCTTCAGTGCTGAAAGGCAAGAAAGTCGCCGTCGTTGGCTACGGCAGTCAGGGTCGCGCCCATGCCCTCAACTTGAAGGAAAGCGGACATGATGTCGTTTGCGGATTGAGAGAAGGCGGAAAAACCTGGAAGCAAGCTCAAGCCGATGGCTTGAAAGTGGCTTCAGTAGCCGAAGCAGTTAAAGGTGCAGATCTCGTTGCGATTCTCACACCAGATACATCGCAACCAGAACTCTACGAAAAAGAAGTGGCGCCAAACTTGAAAGCCGGAGCATGCCTCCTTTTCGCTCATGGTTTCAACGTTCACTACAAAGAAATCACACCAGCGAAAGATGTCGATGTCGTTTTAATCGCACCGAAAAGCCCGGGCGCACTGGTTCGTTCGCAATTCCAGGAAGGTCGCGGCGTTCCATGCCTGGTTGCTGTTCATCAAGACGCAACCGGCAACGCCAAGAAAGTAGCGCTTGCATACGCTGATGGATTGGGCGGCACCAAAGCTGGTGTGCTCGAAACAACATTTGCAGAAGAAACCGAAACCGATCTTTTCGGCGAACAAGCAGTTCTCTGTGGTGGCGTAACGGAACTGGTGGCAGCCGGTTACGAGACCCTCGTAGAAGCAGGCTATCAGCCGGAAGTTGCATACTTCGAGTGCTTGCATGAATTGAAGTTGATCGTAGATTTGATCTATGAAGGCGGCTTCGCCAGAATGCATGAGTTCGTCAGTGAAACCGCAAAATACGGCGACCTCTCTCGCGGACCGCGCGTGATCGACGCTCACGCTCGCGCCAACATCAAAGAAGTTCTCGAAGAAGTTCGCAACGGCACATTCGCTAAAGAGTGGATCGCTGAGAACAAAGCCGGCAAGCCGAACTACAACAGATTGCTCGAAAAAGATTTGAATCATCCAATCGAGAAAGTCGGTCGTGAGCTCCGCGCCAACATGGCATGGCTCAATAAATCCGCTTGCGCAGATAAAGGCGCTCAAAAGAGTACGTGCTCGGCCGAGAAAGAAAAAGAAACAGCAGCAGTACGCTGAACGATCTCCTTGTGAGACGTTCAGCGTTTTTGTAATCACTGATGGAAGGCGTAAATGAAAGGTTCCGAGATACTCATAAAGGCATTAGAAGCAGAAGGTGTTGACACCATATTCGGTTATCCGGGTGGGGCGATCATGCCGGTGTATGACGCACTCTATGACTCGAATCTGAAACACATACTGGTGAGACACGAGCAGTCGGCCGCGCTAGCCGCTGATGCCTACTCTCGTGTCACCGGTAAGGTGGGAGTTTGCCTGGCAACGTCCGGACCTGGTGCCACCAATTTAATCACTGGTATCGCCAATGCATTTATGGATTCCATACCGATGGTGGCAATCACCGGTCAGGTTCCAACCGGCATGATCGGCTCCGATGCGTTTCAAGAAGTCGACATGTTCGGCATCTCACTTCCAGTCGTGAAGCATAGTTTTCTCGTTCGCCACGTTGAAGAATTGGCTGACACAATCGCCCGCGCATTCAAAATCGCTCGGTCGGGTCGTCCAGGACCGGTGTTGGTCGATCTTCCCAAAGACGTCAGCATCGCCGTTTTCGAACAAGCCGAGTTCAAAGGCAAACAAATCGAACCGATGCCTAGACCAGAAGCGAAACAACTTGCAGTTGCTCGCTCGATGATTCAAGAAAGCCAAAAGCCGCTTGTTTACGCCGGCGGCGGAGTGCGTATCGCAGACGCGACCGATGAGCTTCGCTCGTTTGTCGAAAAATGCGGCATACCTTGCGTGACCACATTGCACGGAATCGGTTCAATCCCCGGAGACCATGAGCTTTGCCTCGGTATGCTCGGAATGCATGGAACCAAACATGCAAACATGGCAGTTCAAGAATGTGATTTGCTGATCGCAGTTGGTGCTCGTTTTGACGACCGCGTTACGGGCAAACTTGCCGAGTTCGCACCACATGCCCGGGTTGTTCACCTCGACGGCGATCCGTTTGAAGTAAGCAAACTTCGCAGCGCCGATTGTGGTGTCATCGGTGATATCAAGACAGCGCTCAACTTTTTGCATACACAACCGCTTATCGAAGAGTGGGTAGAAACCTGCAAATCGAGAAAGCAACAATACGCGTTTCAATACGATGCGCCTGGTCAGTCAGTTTATGCACCAGGCTTCATCAAACAAGTCAGCGACAGAGCACAAGCCGCCGAGCAAAGAACGATCGTCACATGCGACGTCGGTCAGCATCAAATGTGGGTTGCCCAGCATTTCACTTTCGACATGCCGAACAATCACCTCACAAGCGGCGGACTCGGCACCATGGGTTATGGCTTGCCAGCCGGCATCGGAGCTCAATTAGCAAATCCGGAAGCACGAGTAATCGTCATGTCCGGCGACGGTTCATTCATGATGAACATCCAGGAATTAGCGACACTGAAGCGCTACAACATCCCGGTCAAAATCGTTTTGTTTAACAACCAGACACTGGGGATGGTGCGCCAGTGGCAAGAACTATTCTTTGAAAAACGTTATAGCGAAACCAATTTGTCCGACAATCCTGATTTTGCAAAAGTTGCCGAAGCATTCGGTATCCCTTCAATGACGGTGCAAACCCGAGATGAAGTCGAAGGCGCCATCGATCGCATCATGACAGACGATGGTCCTCTCCTTGTTCACGTACTAATCGACCCGGCTGCCAACGTGTGGCCACTGGTGCCACCAGGCAAAAACAATTCAGAAATGTTGGAGGAAGCAACAGTATGAGATTCACACTAGACGTCACCATGGCAAATTCCGAGGGCGGATTAGAACGCCTCCTCGGCAGACTGCGCCAGCGGAGCTTCACGGTGTGTGCGATTAACGCAGACACAACGAACTCTCGCATGACGGCACGGATTGTCGTAGACAGCGCACGACCAGTAGAGCTGGCGGTCAAGCAAATGGCTAAGCTGATTGACATTCAAGGTGTGGAAGTGATTAAGGCTGAAGAGCATTCCGGTCACAAGTACCGCCAACCGACAGCGAACTATCATAAAGAACATTTTCCAAAGCACGATTATCGTCACGCATTTTGTGCGAGTCAGATTGGACTCTAACGCACCACAGATAGTTCCGCTAGCACTTCCATTAATCGAAACAAGAACAGCATCAAGACGAGACAACATATGACCCTGAGCAAAACACAACCTAAGTCAGTCGTCCTCTATGACACCACTTTGCGTGATGGCGCCCAGAGAAAAGGGATTAGCTTTTCACTGGAAGATAAGCTCAAAATTACGAAGTTGCTCGACGATTTCGGCGTTACCTTTATAGAAGGTGGTTGGCCTGGTTCTAATCCAAAGGACTTCGAATATTTTCAGCGCGTCAAGTCGATGAAGCTGAAAAACGCTTCCATCGTCGCGTTCGGCAGCACGCGCAAAGCCAACTGCAATGCAGAAGATGACGCAAACTTGCAACGCTTGCTCGAAGCAGATACACCGGCTGTGGCACTGGTCGGCAAATCTTCTTCCAAGCATGTCCTCAAAGTTTTGCGCACCACATTGGAAGAAAACCTTGAGATGATCAAGGACAGCATCAGATTTTTGAAGAAGAACGGCAAGGAAGTAATCTTCGACGCCGAGCACTATTTCGATGGATTCGAAGAAGACAAAGAATACACATTGAAGGCATTGCAGGCAGCTGAAGAAGCCGGCGCCGATTGGCTTGTACTCTGCGATACCAATGGACGACATTTGCCAAGCAACATCGCCAGAATCGTTGCGGAAACCAAAGCAGTCGTGTCAGCAGAACTCGGCATTCACGCCCACAACGACAGCGAACTTGCAGTCGCCAATTCTTTAGCCGCCGTGGAAGCCGGTGCAAAACAAATTCAAGGCACCATCAATGGTTACGGCGAGCGTTGCGGAAACGCGAATCTCGTTTCGCTCACACCAACGTTGCAACTGAAGATGGACTATTCATGCGTTCCGCACGGCAGCCTCTGCCGATTGACTGAGCTTTCCAGAACGGTCAGCGAGATCGCCAACCTCAGCCCGGATCCTTACGCACCATATGTAGGGTCAGCGGCGTTCGCTCACAAAGCAGGACTTCACGCAGCGGCAGTTGAAAAGTTTGCCGCCAGCTACGAACACATGCAGCCTGAATTGGTCGGCAATTCACGCGAGATTCTTATATCGGAACTCTCCGGACGCGGCAATGTACGCTTGCTCGCATCGCAGATTTCATCGAATTTGCCATTTGCAGAACAAGAAGTTCTCGACCGCATCAAAGGAATGGAGCAGAAGGGATATAAGTTCGAAGATGCGCAAGGCAGCGTCGAGCTGATGATGCGTCGCGATGATCCGGACTATGAAAAACCATTCGAGTTGATCGAAATCATGGTTGTGGTAAACGATCGCGTCGGTCAAGGAAGTTCTGCAGAAGCAGTCGTCAAAGTCAAAGTCGGCGACACAGTTTTCCACACCGTCTCGGTTGGCAAAGGTCCTGTACACGCGCTCGACTGCGCGTTCAGAAAAGCCTTGCTGCCAACCTATCCGATGATGAACGACGTCAGACTGGTCGACTACAAAGTAAGAATTCTCGATCCAGACCAGGCCACTGAAGCTACGACTCGCGTCGTTATTGAAGCGGCCGATCATAACGAGCGGTGGTCGACAGTTGGTGTTTCCGACAACATCATCGAAGCCAGCTGCCAGGCTCTTGTCGATAGTCTCGAACTTTATCTGGCTAGAAGTTTCTCTTCAAGTTATTCCGCAAACGCTCACCAAGTTCAGGAGGTTGTCGCGTAATGTCGCAGGTCAAATCGAAACCCAAATCGAAGAAGCACAATACCGGAGAAATAGCACCGGGCAATGCCGGCGAGGTGAAAGCGAAGAACATCGTCGACAAAATTTGGGAATCGCACGTCGTTTCGCAGAAAGAAGGTCACCCTTGCATCTTCGCGGTTGATTTGATGCTGCTCCACGAGGTCACCTCGGCACAAGCGTTTCAAACGATCGAGTCACGCAACCTCGCCGTCCGCAATCCGGAGCGTTTGCTTGCCACCATCGATCACAGCATTCCAACCAGACAGAATCGTCTCGAAATCTATGACGAAGCGGCTCGCGCGCAAGTTCAAATGCTTCGCGAAAACTGCAAACGACACAACATTCCATTTATGGATTTTGACAGTGGCAGTCAGGGTATCGTGCACGTGATCGGACCGGAACTTGGTGCGACACAACCTGGCATGACCATCGTATGTGGTGACTCGCATACCTCCACCCATGGTGCCTTCGGTGCACTGGCTTTCGGTGTCGGTACATCAGAAGTGGCACACGTAATGGCGACCGGATGCCTTTTGCAAGAACGTCCGAAGTCTATGAAAGTAGAATTTCGTGGCAAACTTCAAAAGGGTGTTTATTCCAAAGACGCAGTTCTCAAGCTGATTTCACTGATCGGAGTTGGTGGCGCGAATGGTCACGTCATTGAATATACCGGTGAAGCAATTTCGAAGATGTCGATGGAAGAGCGCATGACGATCTGCAACATGAGCATCGAATGTGGTGCACGTGCAGGTTTAATCGCACCGGATGAAGTGACGTATGAGTATCTTCGCGGCAAAAAACTTTCGCCACCTGCCGAATTGTTCGACGAAGCCGTCGCGTTTTGGAACTCATTGAAGAGCGATCCTGATTCGACATTCGATAAAGAAGTGGTAATCGACCTCGACGAACTCGATCCGATGGTCACCTGGGGAACCAACCCCAGCCAGGGTCTCGAACTGGGAAGGCTGCTTCCAAGCCCCAAGAAACTTCCGGAACTTGCTCGCAAGGATCTCGAAAACACTCTCGAATACACCAAACTCGAAGCCGGCAAGTCGCTTGTCGGAGTTCCATTCCAATGGGCATTCGTTGGTTCTTGCACTAACGGAAGAATCGAAGATCTCCGCATCGCAGCTAGTGTCTTAAAAGGCAGAAAAGTGGCGAGCAGTGTCACGTTCTATGTGGTGCCCGGTTCTGAATCAGTTCGCGAACAAGCGATGAAAGAAGGACTCGACAAAATATTTGAAGAAGCCGGCGCTCAGTTCAGAATGCCGGGCTGCTCGATGTGTTTGAGCATGAACGACGACCGCGTCCCACCGGGCGAGAGGTGCGTTTCAAGCTCCAATCGCAACTTTATGGGAAGACAGGGACCGGGAAGCATTACTCACCTGGCGTCACCAGCCACGGTGGCAGCCAGTGCAATCGAAGGTTGCATCACTTCTCCAGTGAAGTATCTGTAGAGAATTTGCAAATCAACGGCAGCTTCAATCTCCTAAGTAGTTTTCAAAAGGACAGCAATGAATAAGTTTCAATCACTTACATCAAAAGTAATTCCGCTTCCGAAAAATGACGTCGATACCGATCAAATCATTCCGGCGCAATATTTGACCAGCACATCGCGTCATGGCTACGGTGAAAATTTATTCCGGCGCTTGCGTGATACCGAAGCGGATTTCCCGCTCAATCAAGCTCAATTCAAAGACGCGGAAATCTTGCTCACCGGCTACAACTTCGGTTGTGGATCGTCCAGAGAGCACGCCGTGTGGGCGATTGCGGGCGCCGGTATCAAAGTTGTGATCGCCGAATCTTTCGCCGATATTTTTTCGAACAACAGTGCGAAGAACGGCCTGCTTCTACTTTGTTTACCGAAAAATGTGATCGAAAGGTTACTTAAGAAAGCGGAGTCGGGTGACCTCACTGTCACCGTCGATCTCGAGAAGCAAGTCGTACTCGTGAAAGAGGGACTTTCCAACGAAAAACATTCGTTTGAATATGACCCGTTTAGAAAACATTGTTTACTCAATGGCTTGGACGACATAAATTACATCCTTTCCCACGGGGACGACATTACGAAGTTCAGAGAGCGCAATGTAAAAAGTTGGTTAGTTTCTCCGTCCAGAAATAACGAAGAGACACTGGCAATAGTGGGTACAAAAAACTAAGAGGTTGAAATGCAAAGGACTATAGCTGTTCTTCCTGGAGATGGTATCGGGCGTGAAGTAATGCGCGAAGCGGTGCGCGTGCTGAAAGTCGTAGCTGATAAATTCGGACACGAATTCCACCTCAACGAAGGCTCCGCCGGTGGTGCCGCATACGAAAAGTATGGCGCGCACCTTCCGCAAGAAACTCTCGACATTTGTTCGGCGAGTGACGCTATTCTCTTTGGTTCAGTCGGCGGACCGGTAAGTGAAAGCACTCTGCCAAAGTGGGTTGATTGCGAACGAAATTCGATTCTCACGCTGCGCAAAACTTTCAAGTTCGCGGTTAATTTGCGACCTGCCAAAGTTTATTCCGGCATGGAAGAAATCAGCCCGCTGAAAAAAGAAGTATTAGATCGCGGTGTCGATATGTTGATCATCAGAGAACTTCTCGGTGACGCATACTTTGGACGTCACGAAGAAGGCGAGCGAAACGGCGTTCGCTACGCATCGGACGAATCCGAATATAACGAAGACCAGATCAAAGTGGCTGCTCATGCCGGTTTCAAAGCTGCAAGATTGCGCAAAAAAAGATTGACCTCTGTCGACAAGGCCAACGTGCTCACCGCATCGCGGCTCTGGCGCAAAGTCGTAAAAGAAGTATCAAGCGAATATCCTGATATTCAGCTCGAAGACATGCTGGTTGATAATTGCGCAATGCAGTTGATAAAGGATCCAGCGCAGTTCGATGTGATCGTCACATCTAATATGTTCGGCGACATTCTCTCGGATGCTGCAGCTGCAATTCCCGGATCACTCGGTCTGTGCGCTTCGGCGAGCATCAACGATCAAGGTTTCGGCCTCTACGAACCACCTGGTGGCAGCGCTCAAGATATCGCAGGAAAAGGAATTGCCAATCCGATTGCGCAAATTCTTTCAGCAGCTTTATTGCTTCGTTATTCATTCGCGATGGAAACAGAAGCACAAGCGATTGAAAATGCGGTTGAAGCAGCTCTCAAAGCGGGATACAGAACAGGCGACATCACACGCAGCACTGCTGGTGATACCACCAAAAATTCGACAGAAAAATTGGTCGGAACGGAAGCGATGACCAACGCAATTATCGAGGAACTCGAAAAGACTAACGCGAAGTCCGGAAAGAAGGAAGCTGTAGCCACGGCGTAAGCCTCCAGCAGCGGGTTTCGAAGAGATCGAGTTTAATCAACAACAACAAGTTTTATCCAGGACACAATCACAAAGTTCATCAAGACCAGTCCAAACAAACAATCACAATCACAGTCCACAACGAGGAGAGCCAAAATGTTTGATCAAGCCAGCAATTGGATGGATAGCGAATCCGACGCAGAATTCGAGTCAACGGTTACGGCAGAACGACGACGACGCCGACAGCGCAGCACGTCACCACGACGACACGACAGACCAACCAACAACTCTTACGGCGACACGGTTTTCAAAGATACGAACGGCAGAATAACTGCAATGCGATACAACGAACACGGCACATATTATTCCTTCGAATACGATAAAGAAGGAACCGTGAATTCAATCAACAGATCAGATGGTTGGGTCTGGAGAAAGGTTGATACCGGTGCATTCCGCGGATGGGTAGTGAGAAACTACTGGGAGAGCTGGAAAGTCGATGGACAAGATTGTGGGTCAGTTGTGATTGACGACCTGGGTGTTAGAGCTACCGGACTGAATGCGGATCTGATGGGACTGCCAGAACGCGCATAACGACGAAGTAAGGTTTAAAACGGCGCATGACCACGGATAACCAGAGTCTCCTCCTGGGTTTCCGAATCAGCGCCGTTTTTTATCGGCCAGTAGATTATCCCATTGTCCGTTTCTCAGGAATGTTGCATGAGCAAACCAGAGCGAATCAAATTCACATTGATCGATATTCTAGCAATGGTGATCCCGTATATCGCTTATGTAGTATTCATTCACTTTGTGCCTGAGGGACGCGAATATCGCCTTAGCCTAATTGCCACGTCTTTTGGATGGGCTGTATTGATCCTGGTTTTATACAAATTGAGTAGCGCTCTTAAGATGTCTCAAACTGTCGTTATACGTTTGGCACCGATTACCGGTGTTAGCGCCGCGGTGGCTGCATACCTAATTCTAAGAGCTGTCTTGCCACCATTTGAGCCTGACTTTGAACGTAACCTGACAGTACTTGCCTCGGGGGCTCTATTGGCTTTGCTGCTCTTCTTTGTTATTACCAGGGGACGGTCAAAACCTGAATGAAAGGCGAGTTTGTACTTTGGTTGTCTATTGACGTTCTCTCCGTCCTGAAGGACGTGAGATTCTTGCTCCTAGGCAATTTAGCCCAGTATCAAGCGAGCCCGGTGCGCCCCACCGTTGACATCAGA
>JADYXR010000268.1 GCA_021772095.1 Candidatus Obscuribacter sp.
CTCCTTCAGGAGGAAACTATTCAAAACACACGTCGACTCTTGAAAAAAGAGTAGAATCAATTCCAATTTCGGTGCAATTTTCAGTACGAACTAGTTATCACTTGCAAATTTATCAAAGCTCTGGCTATATAATGAGCACTCGCTTTTGGATTGTTATTGGAGGATAAAATGGCTTCACCGAACACAGTGGATGCGATGGACCCGGCGCTTAAGGAGCGCATTGGCGCGGCTATTGGCAGAATGGCAAGCGGCGTCTATATCATCAACATCGAGGACGCGTCAGGGCGCGAAGGAATGCTCGCCACCTGGGTCACGCAAGCCGCCTTCAATCCACCGATGCTTACAATTACGGTCAACAACGCTCGTCCGATTCTCAGCCGCTTGCAGAAGGGCGCTAAGGCGACTTTGAATGTTCTTGGCAAACCAAACTCTGACATCTTCAAGAATTTCGTCAAACCTCACACCGAAGGTATGGATCGATTCGAAGGTCTTGAAATGGAAGAGAGCGAAGGCGGCTTTCCGCCATCCTTCGCCAAGTGCATCTCGTCAATGATGTTGGAGATCTCGAATGTCGTCGACGCCGGCGATCATAAAATCATCGTAGGCGAAGTGAAAGACGGCAAGATGCTGAACAAAGATCTGGAGCCGATGGTGCACTTCCGCAAAGACGGATTCCAGTATTAATTGGAGCGATTCGGCAGCTTCTGAAACGCCTGAAATAAACCCGATCGCAGGCTCGAGCAGTCAGCCGCTTGTGCGTTTAACCGTGAGTCTAAACGACTTGCGCGCGTCGTTCTTCTTCGAATACTTCAGCCAGCTCAGGGTTGTTTTCGATGTCGATCAGATCGGAACTGACCGCCTCTTCTGTTATCGCAGTGGTTCCAGATGCGGTGCCCATTGCGATGGTATCGGATTTGGTGCTCGTGACCGGAATTGTTGGCTTAGTTTTTTTTTGTGAAACAAACCAGGTCATGATTGCCTTTGCCAGCCGCTCTGAATCATGGTGTCCAAACGTTCGCTCGCCTACCAGTGGACAGAGAACGACCTTAATTCCCTGACCTTTGATTTTATCGGTGTCGCAGTGGACGGCTACAGCTGGAGACTCCGGTGGAATGATAGGCGGTAGCTCGTTAACGACAACCGCTTCGATCAACCGTTGGTTCTGACCTGGCGCAGTCTTTGTGTGATCGAACAATGCTTGAATGTGATCGCTTACGGAATAGCCCATGGTTTCACCGGCTTGGGTGAGAACGTTGGCGATGTAGATCTTTTTGGCAGGTGATAGTTTGATGGCGTCGGCGATACCGGGTATCAACAGGTTCGGAATGATGGACGTGTACAAACTGCCGGGTCCAAGTACAATCAACTCGGCGTCCATGATTGCTTCAAGCGCTTCCGGTGTAGGTTTGATGTTTGATGGTTCAAACGAAAGCTGTTTGATTTTGCTTGTGCCCAGCGGAATATTTGATTCGCCTTTTCTAACGGTGCCGTCTTCCATCTCTGCAATCAATTGAATGGGAGTGAGTGTGGCGGGCAAAACCGTTCCGCGACTGTTGAGTACGCGGCTGGCCAGACGAGCTGCCTCGAGGATGTCGCCATTGGTCATGGAATAAACCGCGGTCAGAAAGAGATTCCCGAAGCTGTGACCTTCCAGTCCTTCTCCATGTTCAAAACGATATGAGAAAAGTTCAGTAACCAGTTTTTCTTCATCGGCAAGAGCGGTGATGCAGTTGCGAATATCGCCGGGAGGCACAACACCAGTGGCTTCGCGCAGTCGTCCGGAACTGCCGCCGTCATCACCCACGGTGACTACGGCTGTGATGTTGGAGGTGAATGTTTTCAATCCACGCAGCAATGTGGACAATCCCGTGCCACCACCGATGACGACAATGCGTGCACCAGAATCTAAGTGGCGAACCTTATAGAGGACGTCGGGAATTGATTCTCGTTCGTCGGAAACATACGCGCGCAGAACGTTGCGCATCATCTTCAATGTAGATGCGAAGATCAAAACGGTGCCGCCGATTACTACGAGCAATCCGCTTATTCTGTGCGGCAGAACATCAGCCGCATGTTCCAGTACTTCTCTTAAGAATAAGCCGGTGACAGTGATCGGGTGGAAGCCCAACAACAAAAATACGCCGACTACAATAACTGCGATGCCGAACAGGATGATGCAAATCCAACGTTTCAAGCCCGGGAGCATGAGTCGCTTGAATTGATAATTCCAGGAGCCTTTCATTCAGTTAGTTGGAGCTCCCCTTGGACATTACGGCTGAAGCATCGCTTTTGGAGCGTTTCTTCGCCCCGTCGTTTGAATCTGATGAGTCGTGAGACTCGGGATAATTGTCTTCCTGGGAAGCTGATTGTATCGATGAGTCGCCGTCTTCGCTGGCAAAATTTGCTTCGGCTTCTTGCTTCATTCTTATCAGTTCTCGATGAGAACTGCTCACTTCGTAGTCTGCAAACCGACTGCAAACACGTTCGCGCAAAGCTTCCACCATGGCAGGAGAGCGATGTTGCCCGCCGGTGCATCCCAATGCGATCGTAAAAGTATTGACTTTGGCTTGAAGCATCGCCGGTGCCGTGTGCTCAACCAACTTGACCAGGTTATCTAAAACATCTTGTGCCAGCTCTTGATCCAACACATATTTGCGAACCGGTGCGTCGAGACCCGTGAGTGGTCGAAGTTCTTCAACCCAATAAGGATTCTTCAAAAAGCGCACGTCCAGCACGATATTGGCAGGAGGTGGCGAGCCGTTTTTAAAACCAAACGAAACTACTTCCACCGCCAGTGGTGTCTTATCGGTTTCCACGTTTTGCGTATCTGATCTATCCACGGTTCACTCTTTGCCTTGTCTGTTCTACAGTAAAGCTATAACCACGATATGGCAAGCGAAGCATTCATCGGACTTCGGTTGTCACTCGCGCTTTCGGTATCGATTCGACCCAGTCGTCAAATTTCTTGTTGTTCACCAACTGTGGTGCGGTAATGGAACTGCACGACTCCACTTCCCATCCGTCGGGATAGGTTTGGCGAACAATTGCATAGCCGCAGCCCTTGCAGGTTATCGGTTGATTGTCGTCATCGAGCAATAATTTGATTTGATCCGTTTTCTGTGAAAGCAAATCGAAGTGTTTGGTTACGGGGACTCGAAAGACGGCTCGATGCAAACCCTTGAAGAAGTGTTCCAGCGCGCCCGTGTTTTCTTTAAAACTCCAGAACATGTTTTTCCTGCTGTGGTTAACCGATGACCGGTTCTTTGGTTTTGATTTTTAGAGTGCCGCCGGAAGCAATGATTTTTTCTTCCATCGCGGCAACGTCACCTTCCATGAAACCGTTTTTAGTCATCTCCAGATCACGTTGGAGCGGCGAAGACGCCTTCTCTATAAACAGATCGCCTGTGAGGTGATCCATCTCGTGTTGGATGGCACGGCACAAAAGATTGTCAGAGGCTTCCAGTTTGACCTCTTTTCCCGCCAGATTTTGGTAGCGAACAACAATTCGGCTGGCCCGTTTAACTTCAAAGAAAACACCGGGGAAGCTCAAGCAGCCTTCCTGACCGATCATTTCGCCTTCTGCTTCAATGATTTGCGGATTGATAAAAACAATGGGTTTGCGGGTGTCGTCGTCATCGTCGCCGCTGCCGACGTCAATTACCATAATCTGTTTTGAAACACCGACCTGTGGTGCTGCCAGACCGACTCCATCGCTGTCATACATCGTATCGAGCATGTCTTGAGCCAGCTTTCGGACCGACTGGTCGAAGGTTGTAATCTTTTTAGCCTTCTGTTTTAAAACCGGATCGGGAAAGTACCTCACCTTCATCTTTGCCATTGCCTAGGTCGCCTCCGAAAGCCCTGCTCCGTTTTGCAGGTTTGATTGTCAAGTTGTGACTGGAAGAACTGTTCTTCATGGGCATCCCGCCCAGACTACCACACACGTTACCAGATGTCATTGTACCAAAGAGTGCACTCAGTGCACCATTTGAACCTGATCAAGTTACGAATGAAATTACAAAGGTCGCTATCCACATAGTTGTTTAACATGTCCAGGGCCAGATTTCGAGCTTTATATTAAGTATTCTTCCTGTCAAGACGGCGTTTCCCGGACGCTCACAAGAGGTAGCATTAAGATAAGAGAGTCGCGGAAGCAGCAGGACATGAGTCAAAGCTACTGGAACAGTGAAAAATCGAATGGCGAGAAGCAGCAGCTTTTCCGGCACAGTATGCGTCTTGAACGGATAGGCTTGATGGTGGCGGTTTTTCTGGCGCCATACTCCCTGATGGTGCCGGCGCAGGCTGCCGACTGGGGCTACGATTCCGACTACGCCGATGACAAAGTGGTTGATCCGAAGTTCGGTCAGCAGAAATCGAATCGGACGCCGAAGAACATCGCTCCGACCAGACCACCTGACGATGATATTAATGATGGTGCCCAGGCTCCGGTTGAAGAACTTGATGCCGCCCCCGCGGCGTTGAATCCGCCTAAAGGGCAAAAGCCTGCTGCCAAGCCCAGTTCGGCAGCGAAGCCAGCGGCAAAACCAGGTGCTAAACCGGGTGTGAAGCCGGCTGCCAATGTGAAACCAGGCACGCGCCCGGCGGCGAAACCCGCGCCTAATGCGGAGTTTGATTCAACTGCCGACATTGAAGCGGGAGCTGACGAAGGGACCATGTCCGGTCAATCGTCGGATTCGGCAGACGATGCGGTTACGGAAGAACGTGACCCTGTCTACCGAGAAGGTATCACTCGTCCAGTTTCAGTGCCGGTCGATCAGCCAAAGAAAATCATAACCGCCTGGCTTAATTTGTTTGGCTTGGTATCACCGGTCGCAGGACCAGGTGAACTTCCCAAAGGTCCCGACTACTCATCGCAATTGACGGATGAACAGAAGAAGCGTTTCACTGCCACTCTGAAAAAATTGCTGAGCGGCAAAGAGCAGGCTGGTTACAAACAAATCGATAGTTACTGGAGTGCGCTAGCGCGACTGCTTCAAGACACGGATCATCGAAGCAATTACCGGGTGTTGTTCCGATCGCTTTTGAGCATGCGGGCTGACGCAAAAGACATCGGCGAAGAAGAACGTTCGATGTTGCACGAAGCGCTCGGACCAAAACGGATCGCTGAAATCGGTCCGCCGCCTCTGACTGAAGATGCCATCGAAGCGTACACCGACATGACTTGTTTTTTGTACGAGCAAAGTCACGCCGGTAAAACTGTAGACGCCGGTGACAACCGGGCTCTCTTCGCCATGATCGTTCGCGATAAGTTCAAGAAAGCGCCGACGGATAAAGACCGCATGGCGATGAATCAATTTCCGTTGAGCTGGGCGAAGTTCAGGATTTTGTACACGGATGCCAATCCATCTGAAAAGGTTTTGTTAGCAGAACGAATTGCATCGGAGCAAGGCACCAGAGGTTTGAACATCCGCAATGCGATGCTCGAGGAAGTTCTGTCATCGCAGGTGTGGCGCCGTTTTGTGGTCGGCAGCAATAAGGTGATGGTTACTTCAAACGCCGATGGCTCTGGTGGCAATTCTGCAGGTGGAAATTCTGCGAAATCGAATGCCGTGAAACAAAAAGCGCGCACTACCGGCAGTGCCCTGAAGACAGGGTTGGGAACGGGGGCACTGGAAAAGCGCATGGAATCGCTCTCCCGCGATTTGCATAGCGAAGAAAAGGCGGGCTCCCCCGCAAAAAAGTACGAGCAAAATCCGGCGGCCTCGACAGCCAAACCAAAACGCAACTATTGATCTTTTCACGTCCATACCTGGCAGTACGTCTGACGCCGGGCACCGACGTTCGAGAGTACCTGGAGAAGTGGTGCCGCGAAGAGAAGATCGAAGCCGGTGTGATTCTCACCATGGTCGGATCTTTGCAAACCGCCTCGATCCGCATGGCTGGAAAAAGTGAACCGCGAGTTATGGAAGGTCCATTCGAAGTCGTCTCGTGCGAGGGGACATTGTCTGCCGACGGCATTCATGTGCATCTTGCCTTGTCCGACAGCGACGGAAAAGTGATAGGCGGTCACTTGAGCAAAGGCTCCACAGTTAATACCACGATTGAACTTGTGGTTTTGAATCTAAGCGATAGCTGGCGTTTTGAACGAAATCCCGATCCGGTGACCGGACACAAGGAACTGAAATGCGTGCCTAAATTTATGCCGGAACCCACTGGCGCTGAAGTTCTCGAAGGGCGTTGAGATAAGCTCGTCGGTTCAAATTAGAGCGAATTTGAACCCGTTGCAGCGGAACCCATTTCCTCGTGCTCAATTTGAACCCAATTTGACCCCTGACGCGAAACAAAAGTGACTACTTCGAAAATACGCTCAGTGCATCCACGCCGCTAACGACCGCGGTGATCGCCTCGGGAATCCAGCCGTGGACAACGCCGGCAGAGATCGCAACCCACAAAATTATACAGATTTGAATCGAGCGATCGCGGAGTAGCACCTCTTCGGGTGCACCGGTCGATGACTCAGAAGTCGAAAGTAATTGATAACGCAATACTCCGAAAAGCACGAATGGAGCCGTTAACAGCATCCAGTGACTGCTCGGCGAGAAGAAGCAATAGATGCAATACGAAGTCACCAGTGATGGAACGACTACCGCTTCCATTCGATCGATCAATGGCAATGAGTACTTCTCGAATGACTTGCGATGCGCTTTTGCGTCGTCGCCGAGAGTCAGTAGTTCTTGTCGGCGTTTTTCAATTGCCAGGAACAAAGCACCAAGGGAGGTGCAAATTAAAAACCATCCGGAGAGAGTTACGTGTGCTGCAGCCCCTCCGCATGCGGCTCTTAGGACGAAACCAGCGGCGATGCAAAACACGTCGAGGATGGCGTAACTCTTCAGCCGATAGTTGTACACCAGCTGTAATACCACATATAAGAGTAGCCCGAGACCGACCACAGGCCTGACTAAAAATCCACCGACCAGACCTACTAACATCGCCACTCCAGCGACGACTAGAGCCGTTTTGGGGCTAACTCGACCAGCCGCAATCGGTCGCAATTTTTTGACAGGATGTCGCGCATCCGACTCGCGATCCTTAATGTCGTTGAGGATATACATCGCGCCTGAAATCAGGCACAAGCAAATCGTGCAGAAGGCAGTGCCAATGAGCGAATCCGTTTCGCCCATGCGGCCTGCGAACAGCAAAGGCGCAAAGGCAATCAAATTTTTGGTCCATTGTCGCGGTCTCAGAATCTTGAATAAGAGCAATGGACTCGACTGTTTTGTAACCTCTTGAGTTTCTTGCATTGTTGCCCTCTAGAGGTTTAGCGAAACGGTTCGACTGACTAAATTTGTTGCGTACGGGATGCGACTGGACTGGAATTTGCTTGTACGGCCGAACATGCGTGGGTGTTTCGACCGGGTCTGTTCGTTCAGAACGCATTGCAATTTCGTTCAAAACGAATTGCAGATTGGAACGGACGCGCCTGTAATTTCATTCTAGCTTGGACAAGCCGTTTTCTTTCAACTTTATACGCAGACCGACACAGGCTAAATAGACCGTGGAGGCGCTTGTTGCCAGGGTTTGGTTGGCGTTGCCGAGCAAATCCTTGTATATGCGCGCCATCTTATTATCAGGAACTACGGACCAGCCCACCTCGTTTGTGACCACAATAAAAGTCCAGTCCCGGCGCTCTGAGATGGTTGCAGAGAGGGCTGCGATTGCCTCTGAGACGCGTTGGTCCAGTTGCCGCAGTGTGTCGGGCTGCACCGGTTCTTGCGCGTCGTTGAGAACCTCGAGCATTATGTTGGAAACATATAATGAGAGGCAGTCGATCACGCAAAAGCCCGGACCTTGCGGTAATCCTTCCAGTTTTTCGTGGATCGCCAGCTCAGACTCGATTGTTCGCCAATGGTCGGGACGGCGCTTGCGGTGCTGTTCTACCTTAAATGCCAATTCCGGATCATCGGGAATGTGAGGCATGGTGGCAACATAGCTGACTGGAAGCGTGGATTTCAGGGCCAGTTCCTCGGCGAACAGAGATTTCCCGGAGCGGGCACCGCCCGTGATGACAATTAAGTTATCAAGAAGGTGCTTCAAATCGGTTGAATTTACTGGGTTAGACAATTTTCAGGTACCGTCACGAGTCGTAGTTTCTATATAGAATCTTTATGCAATAGGTCAAAACTAAAAGCATTTTTTAATACTCCAATGCCAAACAAATATACAAGCAAATACTCGTTAAATCGCCACAGCGCCAGCACCGATGGGTCCGCAGCGCTCGACAACGCAACGCGGGAAATGTATCAGTCCTTCATGAGCGGCTATGTGGGTCGTATAAACGACGCGACTTTCAAAGCGGCGATTGGAGGCGTAAAGATTGGTACAGCTAAGTACTCGAGGCTTGCCCAAATCAATTTGCAGACGCGAGTAATCACGTTTTCGCGCTACGCCATAGAGAATGTTCCTGAGCGCGGCAGAAGATATCTCGTTATTCACGAATTGGCACATGTCCTTGAAGCCAGTCATAACAAGCGTTTCTGGGACATGGTCGAAAGATTCGAACCGAACTATAAACAAATCGGCAAGCAACTCGACATGGCGTTCAAACGCAACGTCCGCGACGAGCAGCTCAATCGCTCTCCAGTTCAGCTTCCTAACTCGATCACCGGTCGCATGGAAAGACCTAAACTGCTGCTCTCCAATCCGTTGATGAACGGCGGCTCACAAGAACAGCTCCATGATTTTTCTGTTCCACACTCCGAAGATCAGTCGTCCGGCAGTGTCTTGATAATTCAAGATGAGTTCGATTGTCTCGATTTCGATGGTGACGATGAACTTCAACACGGCATTGTGAGCGGTGGCTCACCTGTTTTGGATACAATCGCAACTTCTGCTTAAGTATCGAAAACGCCCTTCTAAAGCCCGTGATACGCAGCTGTCTGAATATCTGAACGCAAGCTTCTCGATATGAATTCAGCAAGCTATCTTGGTTTCAGTCAATAAAAAATATGTCCTTCTATGACGCAACTGCGCCGAAGCTGCTAAAGCACGGTAGAATTCAATTGGTTCTGGTGATGACTTTGGGTGA
The DNA here is from genome assembly GCA_021772095.1 of Candidatus Obscuribacter sp. Classification (GTDB taxonomy): domain Bacteria; phylum Cyanobacteriota; class Vampirovibrionia; order Obscuribacterales; family Obscuribacteraceae; genus JADYXR01. The sequence continues at coordinate 9,047 of JADYXR010000268.1, forward strand.
ATTCTGTTCTTCCGAAAGCTGTCTCCAACGACCTTTGTGCTCCACCTTGGCAGGATTTGTTCTTGAACGCTAAGTACCCTAGACGAGTTGTAATTACTGGAATCGGCATGGTCACGCCCCTCGGGCTTGGTCGTGAAGACAACTGGAAGGCTTTGCTCGAAGGGCGAAGCGGAGTTGATTACATCACGCAGTTCAATCCCGAAGAGATTGGTATTGATGTCAAGATCGCTGCTGAAGTCAAAGACTTCAACATCGCTGACTTTTACCCCGATCGCCGCAAATGGGGATCGATGTTGAAAGAAATGGACAGAGTCACGCTTTTCGCGATGGCTGCTTCCAAACTTGCGCTCGAAGACGCAAAACTAGAAATTCGTGAAGCCAACGCAGAACGCGTCGGTACATTTATCGGCACCGGGGTTGGTGGCATCATCACAACCACAGCCGATTACATTCGACTGATGGAACAGGGACCAAAAAAACTGGGTCTGCGGACCGTTATTCGCTTGATGCCTAACGCGCCGTCCGGTCAAGTTGCCATCGAATATGGTGCCAAGGGCCGCGCTAAGAGCGATTCAACAGCTTGCGCCAGCGGACTGGATTCCTTGTTTGATTCCTTTATGTATATTCGCGACAACCGCGCCGATGTAATGATCTCCGGCGGAAGCGAAGCCTGTATCAACAGTTTCACCGTGGCGTCATTCAATAACATGATGGCTTTGTCGAAACGCAATAGCGATCCGAAAACTGCAAGCCGCCCGTTCAACATCGACAGAGATGGTTTTGTTCTCGGCGAAGGCGCCGTGATCATGATTGTCGAAGAATATGAGCATGCCATCAGGCGTGGTGCCAACATTTACGCTGAAATCGTCGGTGGTGGCGCCAGTTGTGACGCCAGTCACATTGTCGCCCCGCACGCGACAGGAGACGGCGCATCGAGAGCTATCAGAGAAGCGCTCAGAGACTCGGAATTGCAGCCCACTGATATCGACTACGTCAACGTGCATGGAACTTCAACACCGTTGAATGACGAGCGCGAAACCATGGCGATCAAAACTGTGTTCGGCGATCACGCATACAAACTGGCGGTCTCCAGCACAAAATCAATGGTCGGACATATGCTCGGCGGCGCAGGCGCCATAGGGGCCGCCGCGACCGCGCTATCGTTGCACGAACAAAGAGTTCACCCGACGATCAACTACATCAATCCGGATCCGAAGTGCGATCTCGACTGTGTGCCGAACACTGCGCGCGAAATGAAGGTCGAGCACGCGATGTGCGAAGCCCTTGGTTTCGGCGGTCACAATACTGTTCTGGTCATGAAGAAAATTAGTTAGACCAACGCTGGTTCACAAAGCTGTTGAGCTGGAACATCCATGTTGGTGAAACTGTTTGCCACTGCGAACGCGCCCTGCGGTTGCACCACAATCTTGGGGAGTTTCTAAGGGGTAGTGGAACGGCTGTTTAAACGGCTTCTCTGCTTTCGTCGGAGAGGAAGCTGTTATCGATGTACGCTGTGCTTGAGTTGCCTGTTCCTACGCTGACTGTGTTAGCGGTCGGAGGAATGGCTCCGGTGCTGATGTTGCTGCGCATTGGGTCAACTGCTCCGGCGGTTGGCATACCACCGACCTGAGGACCTTGTGGAACGCTGGCGACGCCGCTTCCGGCTGGATCGACTCCGCCTTCTTCAGTGCCTTCGATGTGTTGGACAACTTTGGTGGTTCCGGATTCAGTTCTGACCGAATTGAAATTGACCATGGTTCTCAGATTTTGTGAGAGCGATGCACCAGCGGCGCTGCCACCGGCAATGGTGCCGGACTTAGCGGTGCTGCGTTGCTCCGGAGCTGCAGTCATCAACTTGATTTGGTTGGTCAGTTCCATCGCGCGTGTGAACGAGAACGAGGTGATTGCAGTCTTTGGACGGTTGCTTGGATCGTACGTGGTGCCATCCGGTCCTTTGATTCTGATCGACTTAGCTGTTTGAATCACAGGCATCTTCACTTCTTGTTCAGGGGCAACGTTGATACCGCCAAGTCCTGACCAGTGGCGAATTTTGCCGGTTTGAATCAAGTCTTCGACTTTGTCTTGTGCGTTTGGATCGTCGGTGGCAATGCCGTAGAGACGAGCTACGCTTTCCGACGCAGGGCTGAGATTGATGCGGCGAGTGATTTGCGCAACTGCAGGAGTGAAGTCCAGATCGGCCTTCGCTTCTTGGCGTGGTTCTACTTCAATTGGTTGACCCTGGTAGCGATTCTGCTCAACTTCACCGCCACCGTTTTTGGTGTCAGCTGGTTGTTTCGCATCACGAAGGATGTCGTTAGAATTGGCAGCAGGAGCGGCCCCAGCCATTTGAGCTTCGATCGCCTTGAGCATCAACTGAGTGTGATACTTATAGTTGGCATAAAGTGTGGTCAGACCAAACGTGAGCAAGCTGGCATCTGCCAATGTTCTAGTGGAGGCGCTCCAGAACTCAGGTCTGGTGACGACTCTGCCGACACCGGCAAGACCGAGGCGAGTGGAAAGTGATTGAGGAGCGTTGGCTAACGAACGCATTCTCCAGCCATCGCTTTGCAGACCGTTGACGAAGAGGCGGTTGACTGCTTGTTGATTGCCGGACTCGGCAAGAGCCAACAAGTTGTTGGTCCAACTTCTTTCGACTGCTCTTCCGCCTTTGGAGAGGGCGGCAAGTTCCATTCGGGAAAGCATCAATTGAGTGTCTTCGACATAGCCGATCAATTTGGTGTCGTTCTTCGCGATGAAGCGAAGCATTTGCAAGTTTTGCTGAGCGTCGTTTATAACGTCGACCTTGCCTGTGAGGTTGCCCCAGGCGTTGATGGCGTTAACATCACGACCGACTTGATCGATGGTTTGAACGATCAGGTTTTGCTTGTAGCCGAAGTTGGCGAGAGCAGGACCTTGATGCGAGGTGATTTCATAGCTGCGAACGGTGTTGGCGTTATCCAGCTCTCTGAACTGTCTGCTGAGTTGTTGCGCCAGAGGCTTTTGACCAGCTTCTTCGAGGGCGTTGATGGCAACACGAATTTCGCGGATTTCGCGATCGACGCGGGCGGTGGTTCCAAGTTTCGATTCAACAACTGCTGCATTTCTGTCGATTGTGGTCAGTGCGTTTCTGACACCAGGTGCGGTGCCAGGCTTGAGAATGGTGGTGCCGGCTGCCAGATCATCGGAAACTTGAGCGACTGTTCCACGCAGATTTGCAGCCGCTCTTTCGACGCGAGCGGTTTGATTGCCCAGTGTGCGAAGGGCGGTCAGGTCACCGGCGGCGGTGTCAATGGTTTTTGCAACGACAGCCAGTTTTGGTTCTGTCTTCTCAACAGCTGCCACCATGGTGCGCAGTCTGGTGGCGTCAGTGGCAGGCTTGACGGATGTCGGCAATTCGTCGGCTGCGCGCTGGATCGCTTTGAGTTCTTGTTGAAGTACGCGACCTTTAGTCGTTGTCGTGTCGGCAACTTTGGCGAGGTCTCTGGCGGTATTGCTGAGAGTGCGCGCTTCGGCTTCGACTGTTGTTGCGACTTTGTCTATCGCTTTTAGGCGGTTTGTTTCAAGCGCGGTCGCTTCAGCTTTTTGAACTTTAGTTGTGAGAGCGCGGGAGACATCGTCGGCTCCGGCGCCACCAGTTTTGGTGATCGCCGCAACTTTCTCGTTGATCTTTCTTATCGTTTCGAGATCGTCGCCGGTTCTTCCGAGGTTGTTGGACAATCTGGAAATTTCGTCGAGATCGGCTTTGGCTGCTCTTCCTGGAACAGTTGCCAGTTTTGCAACTTCATCACCAATCGCCTTACCGTCATTGATAAGAGTTTTTGTGGTGGTTTCGATTGCAGAAACTCTGCGCGATGCGTTGACTGAAACTTGCACGTCGCGTGTTTCGCGTGAAATCTTGGCGATGTCGTCGGCGACGTTGGTTTTTGCGCCTGATCTTTCCAGTGTTTGCAGAGCGCGGGAAACATCTTCGCTGTGTGCAGCTGCATTGTCAGCGCTGTTAACGAAACCACGAGTGCTCTGTTGCAGTGCGGTGAGATTTTGTCTGATTGCTGCGGCTTCAGGTCCGGTCACTGATTCAGCGACGCGGGCAATGCGTTGCTCCAGGTTGGCTGCCGATCTCAGAGCACCATTTTCGACAGCGGCTGCTTCGACTCTTTGTACAGTCGGCTTCAGTGCGCGGGCGACATCATCGGCTGCATCGGTGCCGAGTGTTCTGGAAATATTGCTGAGCTTTTCGTTGATCTTGGTGACTGCTGCAACATCGTCTCCACCTTTTCCAAGTGTTTGTCCAAGACGAGCGATTTCATCGAGGTCTGCTTTGGCTGCCACTTTGAGTGGATCGGCTGCCAGTCTGACGGCGTCATCGCTGAGCTTGGTGCCGGTGGTGGCAAGTGTCGAAGAGTTTGATTCGATTGCTGCGACTCGACGCGAAACACTAACAGTCGATTGTAATTCGCGAGTGTCTTGAGTGAGCTTGGCGATGTCGTCGGCGTACTTTGTCTTCGCGCCTGCGGCTTCGAGGTTGGCGATCGAACGTTCGATGTTAGCCGTTGCTACAGCATCGTCGGTTCCAGCAATCAATTTTTGAGTATTTTGTTGAATTGAAGCAACTTCTTTTCTGAGAGCAGCAGCTTCAGGACCAGCCATGTCATCAGCCAGGCGTGTCACTCTTTGTTCGATTTTGGTGACGGAACGCAATGTGTTGGTTTCGATTGCTACGTTTTCTGCTTTTTGCAAACCAGGTTTCAACGCGCGGGCGACATCATCAGCAGCGTCTTTGCCAGCGGTTTTCGAGATGTTGGCGATGTGCTCGTTGATGGTGCGAACAGTGAGAAGATCGTCTCCGCCTTTGCCGAGATTTTGTGCAAGACGAGCAATCTCGTCTGCGTCTTTCTGTGCTGCGGTGCCGAGTTTTGGAGCCAGTTTGCCGACTTCGCGACTGATATCGTCGCCGGTGGAAACGAGAATTCTGGCATTGCTTTCGACGGCATTCGCCAATTTGAGTGAGCTGTTTTCGAGGACAGCCGCTTCAGCTTTTTGCAGTGCAGGCTTCATGGTGCGGGCGACATCGTCGGCAACTTCTTTGCCGGCGGTTCTGGAGATGTTGGCGAGCCGCTCGTTGATATTGGCGAGGGTGGCAACGTCGTCGCCTTTGCCCAGGTCTTTGCCGAGGCGGGCGATTTCATCGAGGTCGCCTTTGACTGCTTTGGCGGTTGTTTCGCCAAGTCTGGTTGCAGAAACGCTTATTTCATCGCCGGTAGCAGCGATTGATTTGGTGCCGTTCTCGAGTGCGACGGAGATTGGCTTAGCTGGAACCAGTTTCGCAGCGTCATCAGCGCCTGCAGGAGTGACCAGGCGAGGCTCGAGTTTGACGGCGGCTGGAACTTCGACTGGCTTGGCGTTGTCGAGAGCTGTGGCGGGTTTCGCAACTGGGGGCTCTACTTTAGGTGCGACTGGAACTTCAGCAGCAGGTTTTGCAACTTGAGGTTCCACTTTAGGTGCGGTTGGAACTTCAGCAGCAGGTTTTGCAACTGGAGGTTCTACTTTAGGTGCGACTGGAACTTCAGCAGCAGGTTTAGCAACTGGAGGCTCTACTTTAGGTGCGACTGGAACTTCAGCAGCAGGTTTTGCAACTGGCTCTACTTTAGGTGCGACTGGAACTTCAGCAACAGGTTTTGCAACTGGAGGCTCTACTTTAGGTGCGACTGGAACTTCAGCAGCAGGTTTAGCAACTGGAGGCTCTACTTTAGGTGCGACTGGAACTTCAG
>JADYXR010000269.1 GCA_021772095.1 Candidatus Obscuribacter sp.
CAAAGAACCAGAAGACTAAGAAACTAAAGGAGGTAACAGTTATGTCAAGCGGCAGATTTGACTGTCGTCAACCGGCAAAAGGCCTTGACGCCGATCAGTAATAAACATGTACTGCGACCAGCGAACTGGCGCAGCCCGTAGGTAGACGCACTTCAATCCAATCGGGCGATTTCGTATCATAATTCCAATCAATAGAAAATGACACCACCCTGGTCCGGTTCAAGACCTTTCCAGAGCGGTGTCAATTCTGTTTCGCGGCACCAGATATGGTGCTCACGCATTTCATTCCCGGTCAGATCTAACCATCACGAGGTTCTGGAGCAGGCGCCACTCCAGCGGTGTTTTCATGCACCAACTGGCTGATCAATTTATGAGTGGCTTTCTGTTTGGGCCACAACTCATCGCGAACTAACGCGCGGTTGTCGCCGTGGATGTTCAACATCTTCCACTCGTATTCATTAGATCCGACGTCCTCACCCTCTTCGAGCGCAGCGACGATTGCATTGTCACCCATCGCGGCAGCGGCATCGGTCACGAGTTTGGCGAAGCCTCCCCACATGCCCGACGTTTCAATCGGTTCGCCCCCGGATTCAACAATGGCGGAGCGCAGTCTGTGGACGCGCTCAGCATGCGAATCACGAGCTTGCTGTAGCAGCTCAGCGTATTTCGCAGTTTTCACTTTCTCAAGGGCCTTGCCATATGATTCGACCGCAGAAATCTCACCTTTTAATAGGTTGTTCATGCTCTCTAATTCAACTGCGTCCATTTCGTACTCCTTAAACTCAACTCTCGTCGCCGGTAGTGTTAACTAAGCACCAGCGAATCAAGGTGCGTGTTCATTCGTTTAACTTCTTCTTCAGTGGCTGACTTTTGAACTGCTGGAATCAGTTCTTGATCCGAAAAACTGATCAAGTTATCAACCATTTTTGCCAATTTAATGACCAGCTCTTCAAAACCGGGCTCATCAACGTGAATCATGACGAGGCTGTTAATGACTTCGTTGATCTCATTGGTTTGGTATTGCCATTTATCCATGGCTTCGCCCATCTCAGTTTTGTCACGAACATTGCTCAGCAACAAATTGTTTTTCTTATCAATATGAGCGTGTATTGAATCGATTACGTTTTTGATTTCAGCAAAAACGTGGTCTTGGGTCCACTCCGAATAATTTTTCGCGAGTGTCCAAATAGACTCGGACAAATGTTTTTCGTCCGTTTTCAAGTAGGTATAAATATTCATCTGAATTCCTCAATCGGCCCACGGTTCGAAACCATTTGACTGAAACCAGTCCTTCACAATCGATTTCCGAAGAGGCGGGCACATACATCCGTTCCAATCTTTCACTTCGTAGCATTCCGCCGCTCAGTCGATGATGAAAGTGCGTAGAAATACTGAATCAGAAAGATTTAAGAAGGCTAATTCGACGATTCAGGCAAATCCACATTAAGGAATCAGGGTAATCAAGAGAACTATATTCGTAATAAGGCGGTACCATTCAGGCACCCCCTTTCGATGGCGCTATGAAACTTTCTATGTGCTATGGGAAATCGGGTGAAAGGTTGCACGCTTCTCCCATCAAACAGAACGTGACCTGACACATCAAATTACAGAACGCTGGAGGTTATTTATGAACAAGCGCATTTTGGCAACGCTCGCAATACTAGGTCTGTCAGTATCACTCTGCACCGCTTGCTCGAGCCCTGAAGACAAGGCTCTTTCACAAAAGCAAGATGCTGTAGAAAAATCAGCTGACGAACAAAAAGATGCGATCGGAGACAATGCCGAAGCAGCTAAGAAAGCAGCAGATGCGAATGCAGATCAAACCAAAGAAAACGCTGAGACCACAGAAGATTTGACCAAGAAGCAAATCGATGCCAGCGCAGACTCCAGCAAAGCTGCAGTTGAAGCAGATGCTGAAAAAACCAAAGACGCCCTCGAAGCAGAAAAGAAAACCAACTAGATTGGATTAAACAAGCTCATTGGTTTCAATTGAGTTTCAACTCCAGTCGCAAAAAGTTGTAAACGGGTAATCCAGAGATTGATTGAGCCACGGCTCTCTCTCTGGATTTCCCTATGCAACAAATTAGAGTTCGCATAGTTTTATACACTAGAGCGCATCGACTTTAGAAGTACAAAGAACTGGGTCTATTCCTCTGGTCTTCGGTCAACTGAGTTCATTCCCGGTCGGGTCTGGACGAATGGCTGCGTCATGGTATCAGCCGCGGTGCTCGACAAGATTTTTGACTCCACGAAAGTTTTAGAACACAACCTGGCTGACATCATACGAGGGCCCTTGTTGCGGTTTCGGTTTAGTGATTATTATTCAGCGAGCCCTGAAACCGGCAAAGTCAGAACTGTAGCCGTTGCGCCACGAAATCCCTATTCAATGGATTATGGTTCGTTCTCTCGACACGTAGTTCTGGCTTCAGAAAAAAGATTTTGTGCTATTTCATTCTTGTCAGGGAGTAGCAAGAATTTTGGCAACCCAAAATTGTGATTGCAAGTTCGGAATAGAATCGTCGATAAGCAGTTCCTGGCTGAGTCTAAGTAGTATGGAACCAAGAGGACACTAAAATGGTCAATCAAGCAATGGTGGGCAAGCCACCAAAACCAGGTAAGTATCACTGCACTAGATGCGAATCAGAATTTGCATTCGACAAGGGTGCATTGCGCTGTCCCAAGTGTCATAACATCACCCGGAACGATCTCGTGCCAGTCTTCGTCAATGATGTCAAAGAAGAAGAACTAATGCACACATCAGACGATTTTCAAGGCGGCTAAACCGCCCGGACCGATCATCACATTGGTTTTGGAAAAATGTTAGTGGAGAACTGAATTATGACAATTGATCGATTTGACCCCCCAGAAAGTCAGCAGGAAGCCCGTGAGGCGAAATCCGCGAAACACCTTTTCCTTCTATGGGACAAAGTTTGTTGCTTTTACGATCGCGGACGCATCGGCAAATACGAACTCGATGAAATGAGAGATGTTGTTTATTCACGGATGGACAATCTGGTCTCTTTGCAGTCTGCAATCGAACAATCATTTCAAAAGGCTAGCTAGTTCGTACTGAAAATTGCACCGAAATTGGAATTGATTCTACTCTTTTTTCAAGAGTCGACGTGTGTTTTGAATAGTTTCCTCCTGAAGGAG
>JADYXR010000270.1 GCA_021772095.1 Candidatus Obscuribacter sp.
ATGAGTCGCTTCCAGAAATGATTAAGCAATCTTTGCATTAAATCTGCTGCTAGCGCTTGTCGTAGCAATTAATGGAATTGTGGAAACCCGGGCTCCAATGCCGCTTTTAACGTTTTGTCGCTGCAGAAGTGAAACTCTCCGTAGAAAAAGGCGAATATAGTGCCACTGTATGTAGTGTCGTCAGTAAAGGACGGAAGGTGGTCCTTTATTTTTATGCGGTGTGGGCAAAACGCTCCGCCTTAACACCTTCAAAACCCCAACAATTCACAATGGATTGGTGTAGATCGGACAACTAGTTGCGACGCGACGGAAGGTGGTATCAAGCCTTTGGCCGAGGCGATTTGCATGAAATGTTTGGTGATTACTATATTTGAACGTAGGCATCGCATGTAGTGGCATATTAAAAGGCTCGCTTGATACTGGGCTAAATTGCCTCGGAGCAAGAATCTCACGTCCTTCAGGGCGGAGAGAACGTCAAGAGTTCGAGGAACCGGAATTCCAGGATGAATCGGTGAAACAACGACGCCGCGAAGCGCGACCGCTGGAAATTCCAACGATCGCGCATTCGCGGTGTCCACAGGAAAACTAGCTTCGGGTCGCCCTGGAGATGAGCTCCATGGAGAACTTCGGCTCTCGATTCATACGCAGAAGACCATTGGCCTCCTGGTAGGTATCGGTGAACTGCGTGTAGCAGAACCCGGACAAAAGCGGCAAGCGACCGACGACGTTCATCAGTCGTTCGTAAGCTGCTGCGAGTTCTTCCGGCAGGCGCACCGAGGAGTAGCCCCAGGAGCCTGCATCCGGCGACAGTTTGATACCGCCGAATTCGGTCAGCATGATCGGTCGACCTTCGACCTGCATGCCGTCGAGGGTGAGCAACCTGTCGCCAGGACGCTCCTTCTCGATCAGGTGCTGTACGCTCGCAGCCGTGTTTGCGTAGCGATCGCGCAACACCTCGGGGTCGTGGTGATAGTCGTGGACTGCGATGATGTCCGTTTCGACCATCTCCCAACCGTCATTTCCTATCACCGGACGCGACGGGTCGAGTGCCCGGGTCAGGCTGTACAACGACCGCTGGAACTGCCGCTGAGCCTCGACCGAAGTCAGACTCGGAACTCCCCAGGATTCGTTGATCGGAACCCAGGCGACGATGCAGGGATGGCTGATGTCGCGGTCGAAAGCCTCCATCCACTGGCTGGTCACCCGCTGGACGGTCTTCTGGCTGAACGTGTAGGCGCTGGGCATTTCTTCCCAGACCATCAGACCGAGTTTGTCCGCCCAGTACAAGAAGCGCGGGTCTTCGATCTTCTGGTGCATGCGCACGCCGTTGAAGCCCATCTCCTTGATGAGCTCGACATCGCGCTTGAGCGCTTCGTCGTCCGGCGCCGTCATGCCGCTGTGCTCCCAGTAGCCCTGGTTGAGCACCATGCGCAGCTTGACCGGCTTGTCGTTCAAAACAAACCGATCGCGCTGGAGCTGCACCTGGCGAATGGCGGTGTAGCTTGCCACCACATCCAGTGCCGACAGATCTTCGCCGAGCAGCTTGATCTCAGCGTCGATCAAGGCGGGGTTGTGCGGCGCCCAGAGCATCCGGTTGCGGATGTCTTCGATGCCGCCGTCGGGCAGGTTGATGCGACGCCGCAGTTCGCCTGCCTTGGCTTCGTCGGCGCTCAGCCCGTAGATGTCGTTGGCCACGACTTTGCCGCCCCAGGTCAGCTTGACCGAGACGCGCATGTTTTCGACAACCGGACCTTCGAGCATGACGGCGACACCGATTTCCCAGCGCTCCACATTGCTCGTCCAGTGCACGTTGCCGATGTGGGCCGCGGGCACCTGTTCCATCCAGACAGTCTGCCAGATGCCGGTCGTACGCGGGTACCAGATCGAATGAGCGTCGAGCTCCCAATCCTGCTTTCCACGCGGCTTGCAGAGGTCGTGCGGATCGTCTTCGGCGCGCACGATGATTTCCTGCAGGGCACCGTCGGCGGTGTCGAGGAAATCAGTGATGTCGACCGAGAATGGCGTGTAGCCGCCCTCGTGTTGCGCCGCGGTGGCACCGTTGACGTAGACGGTAGCCTTGTAGTCGACTGCGCCGAAGTGAAGCAGCAGCCGCTCGCGGTCGGCGAGTTTGGGCGCCTGCACTTGACGCTTGTAGAACACCGCCTTGTAGTAGCCGGTGTCGTGAATGCCGCTAGCCTCCGTTTCCGGAGCGTAGGGCACGATGATCTCGCGGTCGAACTGAACGCGGGACGGGTCGGTAATCTCAGAGTTCGGGTCGATGGCGAATTGCCACCGTCCGTTAAGCGAAGTCCAGGCCGAACGTTCCAGTTGCGGGCGGGGATAGCCGTGAGCCATTGCCTTCGCTTCAAACGGGCTTGTGCCGTTTTCTTGATGTAAGTCCATAGTAATTTCTCCCAAAACTTTTGGACTCCGCGTTCTCCAGCGCGGCAGTCGGGTGGTGCCCTGGCGGCGGACGACAGTCTCTCCTCGAAAAGAAACGTCGTCCGCGCCAGAGCGGAGTAATCGTAACAGTCCGATGGGCTGTTCCGATTTTTTACTTGCTTACTTGCCGACGTTGGCGAGCAGGGCATTGAGGTCGTCGGCGCTCAGCGTGTTGCGCTCGAGCAGGGCGGCGCTGACCTTGCGGATGGCGGCCTCGTTGGCATCGACGAGCGCGCTGCACTCACGATCCCAGTCGGCCATAACCTCGGTGATCCTGGCGGCGCGGTCGGCACCGGGGCCGTCGGTGACGTAGACGTAGCGTTCGGCGATCGTGTGCGCCCGGATCAGACCGGCGGAGCAGCTCGTGGTGGCGCTGCCGGTGAGTTTGCGCATGGCGACCAGACCGGCCGTGGCAATCAGACCTTCGCGACGGATGTCGGCGGCGGTCGGCTGCTGGTCGTCCTTGGGGCGGAGCTGGATGAAGCCCAGCGCCCGCTGTGAGGGGACGATAGTGACGGTGACGACACGGTCGGAGTTGCCCTCGAGAACCGAGTGCGTGACAGCGTAGCCGGCCTGCTGCATGGCAGTCAGGAGGCGGTGAGGAGAGTTCGAATCGGTCATGTGATGTCCTCTGCGAAGGCACCATGAGTGGTGCCGGTTGCGAATGATTGTTGACGTTGCGAACGATGACTACGGCGTGCGGATAAGGCGCGCCAGCGTCGGCGGGGCTGTCGGCATACGGGAAGCCGCGGGCGACAGTGTTTTGTTGGCAGGTCTGCCGGCGTGCGGATCTCGCGATTCCGAAGTGAAGCGAAACGCGTTGCCGACGTGCCGACAGTCGTGGGACGAGATGCGAGCAATCGCGAACGAGAGGCGCTAGCGATAATACCGACGCCAGTACTTGTCGTCGTCGCTGTCGTCTTCGAGACGTTCCTTGGCGAGCGATTCCGGAATTCGGCTCAGCCGACTGACCGGGACTACGGTCGAAGTGGGGACCGGTGCGGTTCCCACTGGTGTGACTGCGGTATTCTTCTTGCGTGAACGCACAACCGCGATGACCGCGATGATGCAGAAAACCAAAGCTGCAACTATGAGCAACTTCATTTTGATATTTTCCTTAGAGGTTTTTGTCGAGTTCTACGCAGCCGGATTGGCCGCGTAGGCGTAGCGTCCCAGGGATATACCAGACTGTCGTCAGTGCGCATGCCAGAGGGGCACCGAGAGACCGAGCCCGTGGTGACCGTTTTTGTTTGCGGACTGTCCATGGCTACTCTGGAGAAGTGAGTGTCAGGCGCGCTCTGATTCCCATCAGGCGTGAGACGAACTCTTGTTCTGTGAGTACTGTCGTTGTCGGGTCTTGTTTGCCCATGGTGTGGGTCAAGACCGCGTCGCCAGTGGCAAGAAGGGTTTGGCGAGCTTCTTCGTTCTGCGTGAACAGCGCGTCGAAAGCCTCATCAAGCAACAACTGGAACTCGTCCGAGTCGCGCTTGATTGCCGTGCCTTGCCAGAAAAGCGTTTGGTCACGCCACCAGCGTTTCTTCTTGCCTTTGAACTTCGCTGCTTTGCCGACCAGAGTCATGACGAGCTTCTGTTTCTCAGGGTCTCCGAATTTGAGAGCCTGCAGGAGCCCTTCCATGGAGTTGGCCGGCAAACCGCGAAAGATAAACGGGCGCAAAGGAAAATTGCTCAATTCCGCTGCTGGACTGTCTTCTGCGATATCCATTGGGGCTCCTTTCTAGCCTGTCAAATCAACCCACACGCGTTTAGTCACAACAAGATTTGTCGAGATGAGTGCGTGTGATTCCCGCTTGCGATGCAAGTGGAGTTAAAGCTGAATAACTGGCTGGGTTCTTTTGTTTAGAGAACTGTTGATATTTGTCAAGGGGATGCAATCACCTTAGGATCTAAGCAGTGTTCAAATAAAGTAGTTACGCGGGAGAAAACAGCCTTCCCGCGCGCGCTGGTAAAAGCCTGATAAGCGCTAAGAACTACGCACTGTAGGCAATTTAAGGCTCTGTATGAGGCTTTTACTGGCTTGTCATTAGTTATAGTTAGGGAATGATATTGTGATTTGAATGCTAGCGAAGTTAGCGCACTCCGATCCAAATCGGCTTCAGCAGTCTAGCGACAAACTAGCAATTTCAACTCAGGATTGCGCACCGTATGTGGTGCTGAGAAGTTGCTTCGTTTTTGCTGCGGTGCCGTTTAAATGTGACGGCAAAAGCGCAGTCGTCATGGGAATGTTGCAACTATAATCGGGGTCATCTCAGAGACGATGACTGGATTACCTGGCTTTGATGCGCGCCGTTTGAAAGCGACGGCGGATGCGCAGTCGCCATGGAAACGATCAAACTCGATCGGCGTCATCTCGACGAAGACGGTTGATTACTTAGCCTTTGGTGCAGCGGCTTAAATGCGGCGGCAGAAGCCCATTCGCTATGGACACGTTGAAACTCGATCGGCTTCATCTCGGGGGCTGCTAAATTGATTACTTGGCTTTTGGTGCGGCGCCGTTTGGATGCGGAGGAAGCACGTTCATCTTGTTGATGTTGCAACCGGAGGCGGCGTCCATTACTGCGACGACGTACTTCTGGAGTGCGTCTTCATCGGAGTTGAGAATCAGCGGCATCTCGACACCGGGGTGCATCGCTTGTTCGGCTTGGAACACTTTCATGATGTTTGGCGTGTCTGGTGGCTGCACGGGCTTACCGTTGACACTGATGCTGCCGTCGGCACCAACTTCTACGTTGAGTTTTGGTTTGTCGTCCTTCTCAGGAGGAGACGTGCTGATGCCTGGCGGCGAAACTTTCAGAACCGCTTGGTTGACCAGTGGGGCAATCAAAATCATGATTACCAGGAGCACTAAGAATACGTCTGTCAGCGGCGTTACGTTGATTTCAGTAAAGGTCTCGCCAGCCTTGCCACCCATAGCCATGGCCAGGTTCCTCATCGAAGTTGTGTCTAGGCTCATATTAACTTGGTTCGGCAATAGTTTCCACATGAATAACCCGGTGTTTGACGACAAAGAGACAATAGACCGATCGAGCCTTTTGAAAACGCCGGTATCAAACGCCGGGCCGACTTCTCTCCGCGCGGTGATGTCAGTAGTGCTTGGTGAGACGTCGGAGTGACCAGGTCAACGTGTGATCGCCAGTGGTTGGTCGAGCCGCGCTAGCTTTGCCGGGGCCAGCTGATATTGTTTCTGTCCATGCTGAACTGCTCTATCGTTCTGCCGCTTTACAACAATATTTTGTTAACCACCATTTTGTGTTTCTTAGTCAAGTCTAAAGATCACGATCAAGCTACAAAGCTCTAAACAGCTTGTAGCAGCTGATCTAGAAAACTTAGGTTTAGTCGTATCTATTTTCTTTGTCTCTCATGAGTACAAACGGCTCATAACTTTCCCCAATCCGGAAATCTAAGATCTTATTTCTCTCGCGGTTGCGATGGGAAGAGGTCCGGCCTGAGCCATTTTTCGTCATTCAGCCTTCGGGTTGAGTCTCTATTTACTACACCACCAAATCAACGAGAACATAACGGAGTCCGGTAATATGAGAAAACACATCACCAACATGGGCAAGCGTAAGATGCGCTCCCTGCCTAAGATCATGCTTCACGAGCACCTTGATTGCTCCCTTCGCCCGCGCACCATGCTCGAGTTGTGGGAGTCGCTTGGCTTCGAAAAGGCAAAGATCGCTTTTCCGGCTGACGTCCTCGAAACCTGGCGCCGCGCCGGTTCTGAATCTGGGACTGACCGCCGCCGTAGCCGCGCCCAAGCCGCAGCCAGCTATCAGAAGTTTCTTGTCGGTTTCGCCAGCCAATCGCTGGCTAACTATGTGGGCGCGATCGTCGACCATGTTCTGCCTTTGATGCAGACGCCGGCCAACCTCACGCGCATCACCGAGGAACGAATCGATGACGCCATCGCGGATGGTATCGTCGGTATGGAGCTGCGTTTTGCGCCGCAACTGCACACATGGGGCGGGCTGTCGCTGGAACAAGTCATGGACGCCGTTGTCGCCGGCACCAGGACTTCGCCGTTCCCGATCAAGCTCACGCTCTGCGCGCTGCGTCACGAAAACGGCGACATGGCTCGCAAAATCGCTGACCTCTGCGTCAAGTACCAGCGTCACGTGGGTGTCTTCGACCTGGCTGCCGACGAGAAGGCCAATCCCGGTCTTCTGAAGTGGTGGCTCAAAGCGGCGCTCTACGTCAAGATGCTGGCGCCCAAGACGCACGTCACCATCCACTTGTGGGAGACCGACGAACCCACCGACCTGGACATCGCTCTATTGCGCGGCTTCGAAGGCCTGCTCAATGAAGCGACTGCTCGGGCCGCCAAACTCGGCGACTCTGCCGACGCAGATGCAATCTGGTCTGTCGCGGAACAAGTCGTGGAGGAACTCTACCCCGGCATGTCTCACATCCACACCGATGCCGACAGCGGTTCGCTTCGCATCGGTCACGGGTTCCGAGGCAACCGCCAGGGCAATCGCCTGCTGGAAGTCTGCCCGACTTCCAACGTTGTCACCGGGCAGGTGGCTTCGTTCGCCGACCATCCGGTCGACCGTCTGCATCGCGAAGGTAAGCGCGTCACCGTCAACACCGACGGCACGCTGTTCACCGAAGTTCAACTCTCAGACGAATATCGCAAGCTCCAGGAGCACTTTGGCTGGACCGCCGCGGACTTCCTCAAGGTCAATCTGACCGCGCTGGAAGGTTCGTCGTTCAGTCAACGCGAGAAGGCTCGTCTGCGCGCCGTTTTGAAACGCGCCTACGGCCGTCCGTAAATTCGAATCAGTCTTTTAAGCCAGGTGGCCTGAACGACCCAGATCACTTTACCGGTATCGTCCGGTTCTGCGGAGTGGCTGTTTTAGCCACTCCGTTCTTGCCTGCAATTTCAAGCTTCAAACCAACCTGAGGAATCGCACACTATGAGCGGAACCACAATCTTTTGGGTGATCATCCTGGTCGCCCTGTTGTTCAACGTCAAGCTCGGCGGCCTGCTGCTGCTCGGGCTTCTGCTGTACCTCTTCTTCGGGAAGCGGTAACAGCGAGTCGCGGTAAATCGAACCTCGGCGATTGAATAGCTAATCGTTTCGGTTAGTTGTTCATCGCCGAGGATTTCGATGCCGATGCACGTCACCAGCGCTTGTCGCTGGTGATTGTGCATTCCATGCTGCTAATACTAAACGAAGTAGTATGCACCGCCCGTGGTGCCAGGCGGGGTGGCCATGAAAAGAAGAATGGGAATTTGGACGGTTATTTGAAGGCAGGTGCAGACGAGATCCGACAATCTCCTTTATTCCCTACGGCGCTAATCGCGACGTCGAAGGTTTGAGTATGAGATGATCCTACAATTCAGCGCAATGGCAAAGGAGTGACTTGATGATCGACGAAATGCCGATGC
>JADYXR010000271.1 GCA_021772095.1 Candidatus Obscuribacter sp.
ACAAGTGGTGGCATCTTGAAAATTCCAAGCGAGCCTGTCTATTGACAAGATCTGTTGAGGACGATCTTCAAGCACGTTTTTCAGTGTGAACTAGTTAGACGAATGCTCTGGTCCACTCCGGATGCCATTCCGAAACTTGACGCGCCGACGGATGAAATCGAGCGTTTGCCGACAGCGAAAGTTGAGAGAACTACCAGCACCGCGGATGATACCGGACTAAGCGACGTTACCGACGCCGAGGAGATGAACCGACTTGTTGATGACTTGGAGCTAATACCGACGACAGATTTCAATTTTATCGACACAGATGCGGCGCTCGTTCGATCGACAACGAAGAAAAAACAAGGTCGAGACTTTTTGAATCGTGCCACCAAACTGACCATTAAAAGCTGGGACAAGCTTCACCTGTGGTTCTCGGTGTTCTCTTGGGTTGAAAAAAACATGAAGCAAGCGAAGCTTCTATTTGATCTCGGTGAAACAGAACAGGCTCGCAAAATTTTTCACAGTATATACAAAACGCTAGAAAGTTCCGGCAATATGGATATCGAAGCGTATAGTCCTTGTTTGTTTCGCCTCGGATGTTGTTACCTGGCGTCGGATACTCCGTCGCTAGCACAAAACTATTTTCTTCTATCCTTGCAAAATTCCAGAGCAGAATCAGCAGCTAAACCGGCTCTCTATCTCGCCGTTGCAAGGGCTGAGGCCGGCGACGAAGCTGGAGCGTTGCGATTGCTGACCGAGCACCTCAGCAAAGACAGTGATATCAAAAATGCTGTTAAGTCAGAATTGCATTACCATTTGCTCAATCGCAAACTGTTATTCGAAGTCCTGGCGAAGTTCTGCCAACAGTCTTTAGACAATGACAATGTAGAGCTAGCCGCAGACGGGATTTACGCTACATGGAGTGTGCTCCGTTCCAGATTGAAAACTGATTCAATAGATCCTTCCGATGTAGACGGACAACTCGATACTATTTTGAACATGTTGGCGGTCTTACAAAACACGTCCAAGGTAAATGACACTTACGAAGATATCGCGACATACCTGGCAGGCAGCAAGGTTTCGAATAGAGGCGCGATTGCTTATTTGTGCACTTCTCTTGGTGACCATATCGATTTGTCCCAAGAAGAACCCGCTTCTGTGAAGACTGCAATTATCACCGTAGCTCACTCGGGACTGAAGAGTGAAAGTGAATTGGAACTGCTGAAGACCAGCGCGTTGAAAGCCTCGACGCCAGCTCACGTGAGTTCCATTCTCATGCAGATAGGGAAACAACTTATCGAAGTCAATGAGCGTGACACCGCCAGCGATATCATGAGAATAGCATTTGACATAACCGCTGAGAATAGTTTGCCTGTCACTAATGAAATGCTTACGGCTATTGAAACTTTAGATTCCCAGGTAAATTGCCTGAAATCCATTCTTCAAAATCGAAATACTTTTAGACACTTGATTGTGCAGTTGGGCAATTCAGATCGTCTTACTATTATGTCGTCGATTTCGAGTTTGTTGCTAGCTGAGGGTCGGATAGAACAATTGGCGCTGATGCTCACCATCGTGCATTACAGCTGCCCTGATGCGGTCTTTAAAAGACTGTGTCGAGAGGTGATGTTGCCCGAGAGAATGAATGATGTAGAACCGATAATTGAAGGAAGTGTTGAGTTGCTCGCGGACTTGCTTAAAGCGTCAGTTGAACGAAGCGGAACACTCATCGCGTGACGCCTTCTTCCACGCCTTATTTTCCAGCTTCTTCTCTTTCTGCTTCGTCGTCTTCGTTCTCATCGTCATCTTCAGGATCGATCACGTGAAGTCGCCAACGTTCTAGCTTTTGTACAAACTGTTCGAATGAAAACGGTTTACTAAGAAAATCATTCATACCTGCTTCAAGACACTGCCTGCGCGCCTCTTCACCGGACCGTGCGGTGATTGCGATGATCGGCACATGTTTAAACGTGCCGATTTCGACTTTGCGAATGCGGCGTGTACACTCCAGCCCGTCCATGTTCAGCAAAGTCAGGTCCATGAAAATGGCAACGTAACTGTTTTGCGTGAACAATTCGATTGCTCTATAACCGTCACCGACAACATGCGGCTGCACACCAGCCTTGAGGGCCATTTCCTTGAAAACGAACCTCTGCAGATCATTATCTTCGACGATTAAGATCAAATCCTTTGCCAAACCGTTTCACACCCCCCTATCCGGGTCTTAGTAGCACATTTCCACTGTATCCACGACGGCACAAGTGATTGCGGATATCATAGGACATTGGCATGCTTTTTTCTAAGAACATCTTTTTACGCCGGATCGGCAGTCGAAAAGAGCACCTTCGACTATTTTATCCGCTACATGTGACGAGGATGCCATGCCGGGCTACTGGAGCCTTTTGGCTCAGATCAGGTCATTTCTGTTTCGCGGCTTTCAGCGTGGTTTATATACAAGATTGGAGTCGCTGCAATTTTCAAAAAACGAACACATTGCTAAGCTTTGCCAACTTGTAAAGCGCAGGATTTACACTAGTGTTACGAACATCAAAATTGGAATCGTCACAAAGACAAAACGGACTACCGAGATGACAACGAAATAAGCGATAGCGCTGTCGGAATCTTCCTCACTACGAGGAACGTAAGTTGGATAAACATCAGATGGATCAATAATCCAAGAACAGACGAGCAGTAATCGCCGCCGCCCGGAAGTATCCATCAGCCACCCTGGTAATAAAACAGAAATAACACCGCGTTGTTGTGCTGCGCTTTTTAGAGCGTGAGCAACTGAACAACAGTGTTGGCTGTCGCATTACTCAGCTTTAAATCTAGTAACTAATATCAAAACAGGCTCGCCGAGCCTGATGGAGCATATCATGAGCAAATCGAAAGTCGCTATAGTGTCCGCACTATCTGTAGTGGCATTAGTGGGTGTGGGTTTTGTGTTGGAAGGCGCTATAGCCACCAACGATGCCAATTCAATTATGGTTGTTCAGATGCCGATCGTTGGAACACTGAACTGGTACACCACACCTGGCACACAGTTGAGTTGGTGGGGACGGGTGACGAGATATCCGAAACGTGATCAGTTCTGGTTTTCTTCAAAAACGGATCAAGGTGCGGGTCCGGACGAATCGTTGAGAATCCGATTCAACGACGGTGCGCAAGCCACCATCAGCGGTTCCATCAGTTGGGAGATGCCGATGGATTTTAATCACCTCAACCGAATCCACGCAAAATACGGCAGTCCGGAATCCGTCACCAAGCAGTTGATTCGCACAGTTCTCGAGAAGGCTGTTTATACAGCAGGGCCGTTGATGAGCAGTACGGAATCTTACGCGGAACGAAAAAACGAGCTGCTTGCCGACATCCAGGAACAAGTCGATCTGGGTGTTTTCGAAACGGTGACCATGCCGCAGAAAGTCAAAGACCCAATGTCCGGACAGGATAAAACTGTCAACATCGTGAGAGTAAAACTCGAAGGCGGCAAACCGAAACACACAATAGAATCACCGCTCAAAGAATTCGGCATCATTACCTACAACTTGTCGATGAACGACATTCACTATCCTGACGAAGTAGAGAAGCAAATTGCCATGCAACAGCAGGCAATCGTCGGAGTATCGATTGCAATTGCAGAAGCGAAAAAAGCTGAACAGGCTGCCATCACTTCAGCAAAACAAGGTGAAGCTGA
Source organism: Candidatus Obscuribacter sp. (assembly GCA_021772095.1). Taxonomy (GTDB): domain Bacteria; phylum Cyanobacteriota; class Vampirovibrionia; order Obscuribacterales; family Obscuribacteraceae; genus JADYXR01. Next base: position 3,677 of record JADYXR010000271.1, read on the forward strand.
AGCGGCAAAAGCGAAGTGGGCCCAAGAAGTTGAAAAGGCTACCGCAGTAACTTCGGCAGAGAAAAAACGTGACGTCGCCGCGCTCGATGTGCAAACCGCTCTCAACGAGAAGCGTGCCGCCATCTTGCGTGGTGAAGGTGAATCGACCGCACGAAAACTTGTGATGACCGCCGACGGTGCCCTCGACAAGAAGCTCAAAACGTATGAAGCCGTCAACGCGTTATATGCGGAAGCCATCAAAGGTTACAGCGGAAGTTGGGTGCCTAGCATCGTAATGGGTGGTAGTGCAGGTGGTGGCGCCGCTGCAAGTGCAGGTTCCGGTGCTTCTCAACTAGTCGACATGCTGAGCGCGAAGACGGCTCATGATCTAGCTCTTGATTTAAGCGTGCCAAGGACAGGCGCCCCGGAGGTGAAAAACACAGCGCTGTCCCTGAGACCCGCAAGCACTAACTGATCTCGGAGGACCACCGACGGGGGTGGTGAGTAACTTCCCGTACACACTGATGGCGGCTCCCTAATCGGGGGCCGCCTCGTGGCATGTGGTTGCGACTTGTCGACCTGCAAATCCGACGGCTAGCACTTTGCCAGCGCTGGAGTGACCGGTTCTTTGCCAATCAACCGAGACGCATGGGAAGTCGCAGCAAGATAAATCGGTTTTGGATTCAAAGTGTGCTCGCGCAAACAGGCTTCAGCAAATTTGATCGCGTGTTCGTCGGTTGTGCGAACGGCTCTGTCGATCAACTCCTCGCGCGACTCGTCTTGAGCGTCGCATCCAGCGAACTTTCCATCTTGACCGGAAACCGCAAAGAGACCCATCGCAGCCTGCCAGACATAACTCAACACCTCGTCGTGATGCTCTTGCGAAACGTAAGGCATCATCACACGCAACATGCTTGGCGCAGTCACTGTATGGATAAATGCGATGGCATGACCGATGCTGACAGCGTTTGCCAAATAGCATGCGGCAGTTGTTTCGGTTAGTTCAGACAAAAATGTTGAATAGTTTCCACTCACGTCGACAGTATTCACGACCTCGGGAAACGTCGGCAAAAGACTAAGCGCCTGCATCGATTCATCGATTAGCTTGTAATGCCCGAGTTCTTCTTTTGGAACGACTGGAACGGTATCGATTGCCTTGGGTGGTCTCAAACATCCTGCAGTCGTTCGAGTGCCTGGCAGACGCAGATACGAAGAGGCCCAGTATGCCAGCCCCTCGGCTAGTTCGTGGAGGCGAAGTTCGTTTTCTCCACGAGTCAAACTTCTGGTGGCGTGGCCGGTGCGAATAATTCCATGAGTTCCGCCTGCCATCATCCCTGGTGCCAAGATCGGAACCCATTTCGCGATTGCATTTTGCCACGAATCTTCTTTCAGTTGGTTTTCGAAAAAGACAATCCAGTCACCGACGCGGTCCTGACGTCCCAGCGCCTCGAGCCAGTTTTGCTCTGTGACGGACTCTTTGGGTCGTGGCTCATCGCGCAACCGTTTTTTATACAATTCAGTCCAGTGTTTAACTTTCTCGCTTCGATCAAGTGTGATCATCGCTTCTGCAGCCATGGGACCGTGATTTGAAAAGCCTGGACCAAATTCCGGTCCCGTGTTTTTCAGGATTTCCAAAGCAACATCGATAGCGTCGTCCATTACAACTCCTAAACTTCATGAGTCCGTGATCATACCTCAACGGAGAGTGTGTCGATTCGGGTTGACTCAGGTTTCGTCGATTCGTGAATCGCAACCATAGATCAAAGACGCCCATTCAAGAATTGGTCGCAGGTCGAGTTCGGAAACAGTTCGAAAACAGGCTCCCAATCGCCCTTTGCTTGGTTTATTCAACAATTATCGATAGCAAGGTCGATGCCACGGCGAACTTTTGTAAGGTAGATCCAACACCCGTGGGTGATCAGGGGGCTGCCCATGTGGTTTAATTACCTTTCGAGACCTGTCAAGATAAGCGCAAATTCATTCGCCACGTGTCATGGAAATAATCAACATCTCCGCCTACAAGTTCGCCGACGTACCCAATCCCTTGGATTGGCGCTCGGCCTTAAAAGAGCGCGGAGATGAGCTTGGACTTTTGGGCAGCATTTTGCTGGCACCGGAAGGAATCAACTGCTTCCTGGCGGGCGCGCGCGATTCCATCGATGCTTACATGGAATTCTTGCGGCACGATCAATTGTTCGAAGGTCGTTTCACGAATATCGAAGTGAAAGAGTCAATCACCGATTACCAGCCGTTCAAGCGGATGGTGGTGCGAATCAAAAAAGAAATCATCACGATGAAGCATCCGATGATCCGCCCGGCCGACACACGCGCTTCAGCAGTCGACGCTAAGACTTTGAAGAAGTGGCTCGACCAGGGTCATGACGACAACGGTCGCGAAGTGGTTTTGCTCGACACGCGCAATCAATATGAAGTTGATATCGGCACCTTCAATGGTGCGCGCAGTCTCAACATTGATTTTTTCAGTGAGTTTCCTCAGGCATTGCAGAGCACCGCTGGTAATACCAAGCAAGATTTGGAAGACAAAACGATTGTCTCGTTCTGTACAGGTGGTATTCGCTGCGAGAAAGCAGTTTTGCTAATGCGCGAAGAGAACTTCGAGCACGTTTATCAATTGGATGGTGGCATCTTGCGCTACTTCGAAGAAGTAGGCGGTGAGCACTGGAGCGGTGAGTGTTTCGTCTTCGATCGACGAGTTGCACTCGACCCGCAACTGCAGGCAACAACCACAAAGTATGAAGTCACAGCGGCTCCGTTGCGCAACTCGACTTACCTGGAAAAGGTAGGACAAGAGAACGCTTGACTAACATGTAGCAGCTCTGCGAATCACCACGTGAGATTTCAGTGGTCGTGCCGACGTTTCTCTTCATTCACTGGGAATAAGATTGGAGAAGCTCGACTCGGAAACCGTGGTGGCATTGTGGCAACAAGGCAAGAACAGGTAAGCAAATGCGTTATCCAAAATCCGAATCATCCCTTTCCAGACTCGCCTTCTTAGTTTTTCTGACCTTCTTTGTGTCCGTCGCGGATGTCGGTGCGACTGCCGACTCGGATTACGCTGCGGGACTTGATTCATACAAGCGTCGGGATTATAAAAAAGCCGCAGCCTCATTCGAGAAGGCGTTTGCTCAAGGCAAAAGCTCTCCATCCGTTTTGCTTTACGCGGGTCATTCTTACTTTGGCGCCAAAGACAAAGTAAACGCAGCGCGCTGCTATACGAAGATTATGAGTCTCTATCCGCGTTCTCCGGAGTCGAAATTTGCGACGCAGTGCATCGGCGGAATGGATCCGAAATTCAAACTGGCGGCAGTGCCTCCTGTTTCAAAGGCGACTCTGCAAAGCCTTCCGCCCACAACTCCCGGGTCGTCGTCGCGTCGTTGGATCAAAGAATCAATGCCGATAAAAGTTGTGTGACACGAGGATTACAGCTGCCTCCAGAGCAGCGAGGGCGAACCCTTCAAGGGCCTGAATATCGAGTAGTGTGCGCCAATCTCAAAGATCCGAATTTCGTCCGCGGTCTTTCAACCAATGCGAATTACAGTTCGGATGACACCAGCTATGTCCTGGACGGACTGGCGATGTGGAACGGGCAAACATCGGTCAGCTTTACTCAAACATCAAACCTGCAGGACGCGGACATTATCGTTTTGTTCTCTGACGAAATATCCGAAAATCGCGGTGGTCTTTGCTTCTTTCCCGAGTATGGATTGCCCAGTTTGATTCAACTGGCAATGAATGAGAAAGCTAAGAAGAAGCAATACTGGCCTATGGTTTGCAAGGTTACCGCAGCTCATGAATTCGGGCATGCTTTCGGATTGGACCACCTTGGAAAGGGTGACATCATGAATCCGGGAGTGGAAAATATTCCGGATGATCCTGGCGAAATAACGAAAATAAACTTGAGCATAAATGACAGAACGGCCCTGAACAAAATCTATACAACACCACCAGGAAGCTGGATGGGGCGGCCGCCTAAGTAATCCGACTGGACACGTCCGTGCGAATAGTGGTGAGGTGAAACATGTACAGTTTTGCGAACTCAATTACGTTAAACTTCTGTATTGGGCCCATGGTATATCAGTGCTGACGACGAAGATGTTTGCCACATCATGGGCACTGTAACTGGTATCAGCTCTGGGGGAGATTCAACTTTGCATCGGATCATCCGGCCACTTGTGTTTTGGATATCGTCCCTTAAGCTCTTTTTTTACTTCAGGATAGGTGTTCTTCCAAAAACTGTTCAGGTCCGGCGTGATTTGCTGCACCCGATAATTAGGTGCCAGTAAATGCATCATCACGCTAACGCGACCACGAGCGACGCGTGGAGTTTCCGACACGCCAAATAATTCTTGAATCCGCGCGGCAAGGACGGGTGGCTTTCCTGGCTCGTATTGCAGCTTGACTCGCCGTCCGCTTTGGAGGTTGATGTACTCCGGCGCTTCGCGTTCCACAATCGCGAGCTGATCTCTAGTCAGGTGTGATTGGATCGCAGAAATCACGGATCTCGCGCGGAGTTCGGCAATGCTCGTGCAACCAAAGCACCATTCAGGCAGAAACATCTTCCACTGGTTCGTCGAGTCGAATTCTGGCCACTCAAGCTCTGGTAGCCATTCTTGCAGAAGCCGAATTCGGTTCAAATAGTCTTTGGACGGATCATCGATGAGCGCAGCAATATCGAAGTTGGCAATTACAGCTTCAGCAAGAACAGAACCAGAGTCAATCTCGGGCGGAATACTTGAAATAGATTCGTCCAGAATTAAGTCGCAGAAACGAGTGCGTTTAAAAGCCACCACCTTCTCACGGGTCGAGTCATAAACAACATCAACGGTTGTGGTCAGGTGAGACGCAGGCAACCAGCTGCGCTTGACGCCTGAGGCTCGGCGCACCACTAATTCCGGTTTATTCAAATCGATCATATCGACAGCCGCGAAAAGCTCCGCATCATAGACGGTTGATTGCTCGGACAGATTTACTCCGCGACCGCCTACCATCACGCCGCGCGGTTCTTTCGGCTGACGGCGCTTACAGATGCGATCCGGAAACGCGGACATGATCGCGCGAAGAATTGCTTCGTCTTCGGAAATTTTGGTATCACTCGAGGCGGTCTTAGTACCAGCGCCAACTTTGGTATCCGCTTGATTGTTATCCGAAAGCAGATTCGCCAGCTGCGTTCGAGTTTGCAAAATTTGCTTTGTTGGTCCAGGCATAATTTCGCCCATGATGGAATCTCTGTAGCCATCAGCTTCAAACGATTCGATTGCATGAACTTGCGCCAGAACATCCGACTCGGTATGGTGCGTTGCTCTAGCATAAGGCTGATCAGACCTTCTAAATGGCGGTCGCTCCGACAACACCGCCGCACATAACGCAGCGCGCCTTGGCTGACCAAGGAGAGCCCCCTCAATCAACAGTCGAGCGAATCTGGGTTGCAGTGGAAAGCGAGCCATCGCGCGACCCAGTTCGGTCAGCTTACCGCCATTGATCGCATCGAGACGATCAAGCAATTCCAGCGCTCTATCAATTATCTGAGCGGGTGGTTTCTCAAACCACGGAAAGGCGTGAACATCATGTTCTCCCCAGGCAAGAAGCTGCAACACACATTCGGACAAGTCCAGCCGCTCAATTTCGGGGAGCTCGAAATCAGCCAACGCCAGCTGTTCACGTTCAGTCCACAATCGCAAACAGGCACCTTCTGCGGTGCGCCCTGCGCGTCCAGCGCGTTGCGTAGCCGATGCTTTGGAAATTCGGGACAGTTCCAATCTGTTGATACCAATAGCTGGATCGAATCTATTCACTCGCGCAAACCCAGTATCCACCACGGCACCAATACCGTTGATGGTGAGCGAGGTTTCTGCCACGTTGGTGGCAAGCACCACTTTGCGCTGCGAGCTGGGACGCAAAACTGCCATTTGCTCCGGCAGTGACATGTCTCCGTACAACGGCATGAGAGCGAGGTTTTTCTCAGTCGCTAAACTCTGCAAAGCCGTTTGAGTCTTGCGAATTTCACCGACACCCGGTAAAAACACGAGCAGATTCCCGGGCGTTTTCGAAATCATTTGTTTGACACCATCTGTTGCCAAACGATCCACCGATGCGCTCGAAGAGAACTGCAAGTATTCAATCGAAATTGGAAATGTTCGACCTGGACTTTCCACGGCAGGGCATCCGCCCAGGTATGCCGCAATTGGCGCGGTGTCGAGAGTAGCGGACATCACAACAATGCGTAAGTCCGGACGCAGTTCGCGACGCACTTGTGAAACCAGAGCCAGAGCCAAATCACTATCGACACTGCGTTCGTGAAATTCATCAAAAATCACGACGGCAATGTCTTCAATCATCGGATCGTCTTGAAGACGACGCAACAAAATTCCTTCGGTGCAAACTACTATCCGCGTGTTTTTCGAAGTACGCCCTTCATGGCGAACACGATAACCGATCTCGGCACCAAGTTCGGTGCCACGCTCCTCAGACATTCTGGCAGCGGCAGCACGAGCGGCCACTCGCCGCGGTTGCATTACGATAATCTGTCCGTTTCGTCCATCAGAAAGTTTAGCAAGTCCAGCGTCCAGTATCGCCGGCGGTACCCTGGTAGTTTTGCCGGCACCAGGCTCAGCCTTCAAAACAACGGCACCGGCGCTCGCTAGATGTTCGACCAGCTGCGGCAATGCGTCATCGATTGGAAGCGGTTCCATGTGTTTATCGACTGAACAATTGCATCTCTAATTTTTCGAAACGTTTTTCGCAACTTTATCAGCGTCGTTCTTCGCGAACTCCCGCTTCAATTGCTCGTCGAAGCGAGCGCGCGCGATTTCTTTGATTTCGTTAGTTGGGAACAGGCTTCGTCTCAAAGTGTTCCACATCAGAACGGTGCCCACCAGAGAAGCAATGACCATCAAACTTCCGAACGAAATCGTCGCGAACAAAATGTAAGAGGTCATCGACTTAACAGTGTCATTGAGCTCTGTCAGTTCCGTTTTCAGTTCAACAACTTCCTCACGCAAACTATGCATCGGTTTGCCCAGTTCAATCAATGGATTTTCCAACTTCGCAAGTCGGCCATTGGCTGCGGTCAGAGGTGTTTCTAGACCTTTCATTTGCAGCTTCAGCGAATTAATTTCGCCTTTGAAATCCATTATTTCATCCTGCAAACTATTGATCGGTTTTTCCAAACCAATGATCGGTTTGTAGAGCTTGAGCAGCGGATCTTGAATGGCAGTGATCGGCTTTTCCAATTTGGTTAGCTGCTCACGCACCGAAACAATGTCCGAGCGAACACCGGTCATATCAGCACGAGCGCGATTCATCTCGGTTTTGGTGCTGTTCATTTCTTCTTTGATGCCACCAATCCCTTTTTTAAGGTCGGTCAAATGCGCATCAACAGTGGAAACATGAGTGTTGAGTTCGACGATCGGTATCTGAAGCATTTCGATCGGTCGTTCAAGCCGAATAATCTGCTCCTGAAGCTTAATGCTTTGCTGCTGCAAATCCGTGACAGGTTCAAGCATCCGGCGCACGATTCCCAATTTCTTCTTGGGCTTAACAACGGCTGGCTTGCTCGCAATCAACTTCGGAGCTGCAGGGTGAACTGCAGACAATGCGGCAGACGGGGTTGCGGGCGTCGTTGACGTGGTCACGCCGGCGGGCTCCAGAGCGAAAGCCGCTCCCACAGATGCGTATAGCACTCCCGACAAACCCAGGATTCGAATTGTGTGTCGCATTTGGTGTTGGTGCCTGTGTTTGGGTCACTGGACCCGAGTCTCGACATGCTAGCGCATTAGTTACTGGCAACCTAGTCAATTGCTCTCATAAACAAGAGAATGAGATGTTTTGAAACCACGTCAACCGCCGCAATAATACTCTAAAGGCAAGCACAATGGCACTTTTCGGCAATATTATCGGCTGCTCATTTTAAGACGGTTTCAATCTCAGGAATAATTTTTTCAGGTTCGACATTAGGACCAAAACGTTTGACCACGTTGCCTTTCCGGTCGACCAGGAACTTGGTGAAATTCCACTTTATGCCCTTACTGCCCAGAACGCCGGGCGCGGCATCGGTCAGGTATTTGAAGAGCGGGTCCGCTTCTTTGCCGTTGACGTCGACCTTTTCGAACAATTGAAAGGTGACCCCGTAATTTTTCTCGCAGAAAGTTGCGATAGTTTTGCTGTCGCCCGGCTCCTGATGCCCGAATTGATTGCACGGGAAGCCCAAAACTTTCAATCCTTTCTCCGCAAACTTTTTGTGCAACGCTTCCAAACCCTTGTACTGCCCCGTGAATCCGCATTCGCTGGCGGTGTTGACGATCAAAAGGGCTTCACCTTTATATTTACTAAAATCGATTTCGCTTCCATCAATAGACTTTTCTTTAAAATCATAAATCGTGGTCACTTTCTTACTCCCCTTTGCGTTAATCGCAGAGCCGGCATCGGCGCCACTCTCCGCACCTTTCTTTACCGCAATCAAATCTTTCGCGTTGCCTTCAGATAAACCCAAATTCGCTAACAATAACAACGTACTTGCAGCGACGATTGATGATTTTATGAATTGATTACTCGAATGTCGCCGCATTGTGACGTTCGATTTAAAGCTCGCGAGTACACAATCAAAGCGGTTCTCGGCAGGCATTTCAGTCAGGCCTGCTGCCGCCATCGAAACAGACTTCAGACAATTATTTTTCGTCATCTATAATTCATCCAGTTCACAAACTAACGGGCAATATCAATATAATTTTGACTAGCACCGTCTAAGATATCACGCCCGCCTGAATGGTACAAAAAGCATGCAGATGCCACCAGATTTACTCGCCAGAGAACTTCTCAACAAACCAGAAGACGCGATGCAAGAGATCAAAGTCCACGATTTTGACTTTGCTGTCGCCTCAAATGACGATGACTATCTCAGGCGACTAAACAAAGAATTTGCAGAAGCGTTCGATCTAACGGTACTGGATTTGGTGGCAGCGTTTGGCGAGGCATCATAAGAACATGATGAATCAATTCCATTGTCCGGAGTGATTCGATCAGCAGTTTGGAACACCGAAACGAAAACTCTATTCCTCGCAGCCGCGCATGAGGACCGGGAATGTCCGTATGTGCTTGTCCTCGGAACGTACGACTAAAGCTCAACGAACTGACACACATCGACAAGATGCGCTGCTCCGAAGGGTCTGGTTCAGAAGCAACCCGCTCAGCGGTGCCTGGCTCGCAATCGTACTATCCTTTTAACCGCCGACGATGACTTCGCTCAGCCAGAAAACCTCACTCAGCCGTTCGCGTTTTCAGATGTCGGCGGCGATTTAGCTTTTGTATCCTCTAGATTTGCCAGACCCCATTCAACGATCTGTTTCAAGATCGGAATCAATGTCCTGCCTTTTTCCGTCGCCGTATATGCCATTCGCAAACGATGATTACTGTATGGTGCCTTCACGATCAGTCCCGCGCCTTCCAGCTTGTGCAGCCGATCCGTGAGAATGTTCGTCGATATCTTCTCAGGAGAATCAAGGAATTCATCGAATCGCGATTTCTGAAAGAAAAGTATGTCTCGCAAAACTACCAACGTCCACTTGTCCCCGATCAAATCGAGAGTGCAGCTGATAGGACAATCTGATCTTCTAAGCATAAATCACTCGATCACAAAACTAACTACACGCGAAATCACTGACTCATCTTTCAAAACACCTCGATGCTTCAGTCCGTTGACTTTAAACAACTGGCTCCCTGTCCAAAACTTGGACAATTCTTCGCCCATCGAAACAGGTATCACCGCGTCATCTTCGCAATGAACAATCAACGCCGGCAATCTAAAAGCTGGAACAAAATCAACACTGCGAATCGCAACGCGCACATCTAAATCTGCAAGCGCTTGAATAAATAGTTGCGTTTGCTCTTCATTATAATCGCGCGCTTTTGCGTATCTGTACGCGTTGATTTCGTAATTAATCGGCGACGCTAACATCACCGCTTTGTCGAGCACCAAGCCGTTTGAAATCGCAAGTTGCGCAGCAGCGCAGCCTGCCGAATGCGCCACCACTCCGCGCAACGCACCAAAGTGCGCACCAACAGCAAGAATACCTTCGGCAAGACGATCCAGCCCGGCATACTCACCACTGGACTCACCATGCGACGGCAAATCCATCGCGATCACCTTAATACCATTTTCCAGAAAAGGCGGAACGTAAGAAAACATATCCGTTTGATTCGCAGCCCATCCATGCACCAGCAACACAGACTCGCCATCGCCCCAGGAGCGAACAGACAAATGTCCATTGCGATACGGCACTTTTTGTTCCTGTGCCACCACATCAGTTTTCGGACGACGAACAACTCGGCGCGGCCCGTTCGGTGAAACATATTCCAAAGCTGCCGCTCGAATTTCGCTACTAACATCTTTCACTCCACCGCCGTCCATAAAAGCTCCCATTTGCGATCTTCGAGGGTATGCGTATAATGATAACATGCAACTTGCAATTTACAAGTCAACGGCAATAATTAAGGTTTTCGGGCGAACGCTGATTCACAGCTAGTTTACCTGTGCATCCAGGCTAAAGAAAACAGCCTCGAACAATACACCAAAGGCGATGGCATTCTCAATGATGGAGTGGTTTGGATTAACAACTAAACCCGAACAGATCGCACTGAAGGCGGTGGCAATCACTCGCCAGTTTAAAACTCTTTAGTTATCTTGCCAGTTTTCGAATTAACGTGATACCAGTTGAATGTCGCGGTGTGCCCCGATTCCGCATCATCCGGCACGTATTCATAAACATGGACAACAATGTCATCGCCTTCTTTACGATCAAATTCAACGTGAGAACTGACGCCTTTCATTTTGGAATTTTTGATACCAAGCAAAAATCCTTTCACCTCAGGACGCGCAGACACGAGCTCCACAGCTCGATTTCCTGTTAAAACTCCTATGGATTTCTTGCTCACGGTCTTCTTCGAGATCGTCGATTTTTGCTTACTAATTGTCGCTTGTCTTTTCACATTTGAAACTGTTTCAGTTTCCGCAGCGCGTGTGGAATAACTCAAGAAGAAAAACGCTGACGAGAAGAACAGCACTCTAAGCGCTATTCCAATGGTTCTAACAACGCCGATCATCAAAAGCCTCCTTCATCAAAAAAAACTAATTAGCGCCACCACTATTCATAATCCGAATGTAGCCCGACGGAGCGCTATCGAGATCCGACATAAGTAAAATAGATCCGCGTTCAAGATCTTTGTTAGCCATACGCCCAACCGCCATTCCTGACGTCGGTACCCACGATTGCGCTTTCAAATCTGCGTACTCAGGCGACGAGTCGATGACAAATCTTTCTGCCGCGTTTAATTTTGTCGATTGCCGAGCCCTTATTTACTGGCGAAATAATCCGCACCACTTGAATGCCATGCCGAATTTTTTCCGCCTTTTCCGGTGCGCGCTCTTGCGAGTTCGCCCAAATCCCATACGCGGCGCCACACACGGCACACAACAAAATCACAATCAGGGCAGCTCTGGTCATAGTAAGGATTATAGCGTTTATGAAATTGCTTTGAAGTAGGTATCACTTTCTGCGGACAGCTGGTATATTTAACGATATAGTTAAACGTCCTTGAGCAGCCCACGGTTTGTGCCACCTGCTCCGGGATTCCAGGGAAATAAGCTCCACTTTGTTGGAAAGCAAGAGGCTCAATGCTGAAGAAAATCGCAATCGCAGTTGTAGCAGTTATAGTGGTCGGCGCAGGTGTAATCTGCGCGATGGCGGCGACAAAACCCGACGTTTTTCGCGTCGAACGCAGTGCCACCATTAACGCACCAGCCGAGAAAATTTATCCATTCATCAATAATTTTCATGAGGGAAACAATGGTCTCCATACGAAAAGCTCGATCCTAATATGAAGCAAACATTCAGCGGACCTGAGACTGGCGTGGGTTCTGTCTATCAGTGGGAAGGAAACAACGACGCAGGTTCGGGTCGAATGGAAATCGCAGAGTCTGAAGCACCAGGCAAAATTCGCATCAAACTCGATTTCACAAAACCGTTTGAAGCCAACAATATCGCGCAGTTCAACCTGGTGCCTGAAGGTGATGCCACCAAAGTAACCTGGTCGATGGAAGGACCAAACCCTTTCATGTGCAAAGTAATGCAGACCATTTTCAACATGGATGAGATGATCGGCAAGGACTTCGACAAAGGCTTGAACAGCCTGAAGACGATTTCCGAAACACCCAAGTCTTAGGCATGGTCAAACATTATTCCGAGCAACTTGATAGAACTTTTTTTGCTCTTTCCGATCCAACTCGGCGAGCAATCATCGGAAATCTCGCGTTGAAAGGCGCATGTTCAGTGCTTGAACTGGCTGAGCCCTTTGACATGTCGCTACCGGCAATTTCGAAACATCTGAAACTTCTCGAAAATGCCAACCTGATCACTCGCGTGCGCAAAGGTCGCGTTCACTATTTAACTTTAGTCGGAGGACCTATGTCAGAAGCCAATGATTGGCTCGCTACCTACCAACGATTCTGGCACCAACAGCTGGATTCGTTTGAACAATACATCACATCGCAAGAAGGAACTCAAAACAATGACAACGACAAAAATTCAAGAAACGACGCTGGAGATAACGAAGACGTTGAAGGCACCAGTCGAGAAGGTTTATAAAACCTGGACTGAGCCAGAACACATCGCAAAATGGTTCGGCTGCGGAAAAACAGCTGAAGTCAAAATCGAGCAAGACCTGCGCGTCGGCGGCGATTTCCGAATCGAAATGCATTGCACCGACGGTGAAATAGCCGTTGTGAACGGAACCTATAAAGAGATCGTTGAAAACAAAAAAATTGTTTATACCTGGTCCAACAATTCAGACGAATTTCCTGCCGCCGATACCCTGGTAACAGTGGAGTTTGTTGCGAAAGGTGAGTCAACCGAACTGGTGCTCAAACACGAAAACTTCAAGCAGCCAGTTTCTGCTCAAGGTCACACAATGGGATGGGGAGCCGCTCTCGACAAACTCGAAGCGCTTTTCGATGCGGCGAAATAAACGCGTTAAAAATATACATCATGATCGGCTAGTTACACAAAATACTTGTTCAAAAATAGGAGAACCACATGTCCGAGACAGCAACTAAAAACAAAACTGGTATCACTCACGTGATTCCTCACTTCATTCGCAAAGATGCCGCGAAGGCAATCGAATTCTACAAAAAAGCTTTCGGCGCAGAAGAGTGCTATCGCCTCGAAATGCCGAACGGTCAAATCATGCATGCCGACTTGAAGTTCGGCGATTTCAATGTATACATCTGCGAAGAATTCGATCCAGCCGGTCGCACATTTGATGCCCAAACCGAAACCAACTCGCACGTAATCATTCACTTGCATGTCGAAGATGTGGATGCAGCCTACAAACGCGCCACCGATGCTGGTGCAAGAGGTTTGATGCCACCGCAAGATATGTTCTGGGGCGATCGTTATTCGCGCCTGATCGATCCGTTCGGTCAGCCATGGAGTCTCGCTACTCACAAAGAAGATCTCACACCAGAGCAAATTCACGAAAGAATGCTTTCGGCTCCGCCTTGCGGCGAACAAAAGTAGATAGCCAAACAATAGATCGCAACAATCAAATTGAAGAACGAGTCAGGTGTCACAGCCTGACTTCGTTTTTTTTCCCCTGGTGACGAAACTTATACGGTTCTCGATGGCCTGGCCGCGCATCCCACGTCACGCTCTACCACTGGGATCTTGCGCTGGCTATCCTTTTGAAAGCCTGTTAGCGTTTCCACCTGCGCCCACCGGGGAACAATAAAATGTACCGAAACCACGCGGTGAGCATGGTAGGACATCAAAACGAGACAGAAAAGGAGCGCTTTCGGCTTCGGGAAATCGAAGCGGAGGTTCCGATAAAACTGAAGGAATCTGCTCATGCGCCTGACAGCACAGTAGACAGCTCGCCTTTGCACGCGCTCAAAGCTGAACTGAATATTTCCCATCCAAGTATTTCACAACCGACTATCGATCCGCTCAGCGGCTCTCCGCCGCTTGCTTCCCAGGCAGGACCTTCCCAAGCAACTTCTTCGCAAGCAATTACTGCCCAAGCAAACATTTCTGCGGCAAGTGCTGCTCATGCGCTACCCGATTTAGGCAAAGACCTGGAAGTTTTATCATTCATCGGCGAAGGCGGAATGGGATTCGTTTATCGCGTCCTCGACAAACGTCTCGACAAAGAATTCGCAGTCAAACTGTTGCGCAAAGAATTAGCCAGAGATAAAACAAAACACGCCCGGTTCAAACAAGAAGTCGATTCTGCCACCAACCTCGATCATCCCAACCTGGTGACAGTTTATCATCATGCCATCGCCGATGATGGCACACCGTATATGGTGATGGATTTTGTAGATGGAAGCAACCTCGCCGAGATGCTCGCGCGTGATGTCTTTATCGAGCCGATGCGCGCCAACTCACTGTTCCTACAGATTTGCGATGGTGTTGCTCATGCCCATCTCAACGGTGTCGTGCATCTAGATCTCAAACCGAGCAATGTTCTTGTCGCAAAAAACGACAAGGTTGAAATCGCCAAAGTCAGTGACTTCGGAATCGCTCAAGTGATGACCGACGACTCGCAACAAATTAGCCAAACGGAAGAAATTATCGGCAGTCTACCCTATATGAGTCCCGAACATTGCCGCGGCGAAGTCCTGGATTATCGAAGCGATGTTTATTCGCTTGGTTGTCTCATGTACGAAGTTTTGACCGGTACGCCGCCCTTTGTGGGCGAGAATCCGGTTAAGACAATCATGAAACACATTCAGGAAAAACCGCGCCGACTGAAATCGAGATTGACGCGATTAGACATTCCGGAAGGACTGGAAAAAATTGTTCTCCATTGTTTGGAGAAAAATCCCGAGCATAGATATCAAAACACAGAAGAATTGATCAAAGATCTCGAACTGGTGCGAGATGGATTGGAGCCTTATATCGCGGCTCAGCAAGAATATGCACTCAAAACACTCGGCGATGAAGAACGACAAAAACGCGCAAAGATTGCATGGAGCGCTGGATTAATCGGCTTGATCTTTTACTTCGCTTACTTGAGCCAATTCGATACACTCACACAAATGGGATTGACCTTTACGTCAACCGTCAATGTCCTATTGTCCGGGCTTTGTTTAGCGGGTTACTCAAAGCTTTTTGTTCTCCACAAACTGATCCTTCAGAGACTAAAAGATCCAAAACAAACAAAACCAGGCGATCTTTGGTTTTCGCTTGGGACAATTTCGACTATGGCATTGCTCTTGCTGATCGCCGCGATTCAGGTCTATGACTTCATCAAGTACAACCGCATTTTGCCGGTGGACACATGGGTTGGTTACTCCTCGAAAATCGAGGGCAATATTGAGTCAACAACTTCCCTGAGTCTTCTCCTGCTAGTTGAGCTGTTTGGTTTCCTCTGGTACTTGCAACAGAAACGCAAGCCTGCTTCTGCTGAAATCGAAAAGCTTGAAGGTGGGTGAGAATGGAAACCAAAGAAAAAAAGAAGCAAGCTAAACTGAAAGTCACGTGCGACACCTGTGGCTTTCAGCAAAACGACATCAAAGGAACATCGCTCACCAGCTGGATCTTCGGTCAGAGCTGTCAATGCGCGACCGATTTAGCCGACGATTTGACTCAGTCGGCAGATGGCACCATGCCCATTCAAGAACTCACCGATATCAACGAGCGATATGAAACCTTATCCGTACTCGGCAGTGGTGGCATGGGCACCGTATATAGAGTCAAAGATAGAACGCTCGACAAGGTTTTTGCGCTCAAAGTTTTACGACCTGAACTGGCCGACGACCGAGAAGCCGTGGTTCGATTCAAACAAGAAATAAGCGCCGCGCAAAACTTATCACATCCCAACCTGGTCACAGTCTATGACTGGGGTTTGAGCACCGAGGGCAGTCCTTACTTTGTAATGGATTACGTCGACGGCAAAAGCCTTTCCGACATCATTAAAAGCGAAAAGAGCCTGGGTTTACAACGATGCCTGGACCTGCTTCTTCAAGTTGCTGACGCGCTGGGACACGCGCATGAGAACAACATCGTTCATCGCGATCTCAAGCCAAGTAATATTCTGATCACATCGACAGACGATGGAACTGAATTCGTGAAAGTTGTCGATTTCGGCATCGCTAAAATTCTGCCACCACCAGGAAAAGACACAGTCAGTTTGACAAAAACGGCGGAGATTTTTGGAAGTCCAGCCTATATGTCTCCCGAGCAATGCAAAGGAGAACGAGTCGGGAAGCGGTCGGACATCTATTCATTCGGATGCGTGATGTTCGAATGTCTGATCGGTCAGCCGCCGTTTGCCAGAGAAAATCCGGTAAAAACAATTCTGGCGCACATATACGATCAGCCACCATCAGTGCGGTCGAAACTGGTTAGTTACTCCGCACCAGATTCAGTGGCAGCAGTGGTCAACCATTGCCTCAACAAAGAGCAGTCCGATCGTTATACAACCGTTGAAGAATTGATCAAGGATTTAAATCTTTTGCGCGAAGGTCAGCCGCCAATCGCCCTGACCCGCGTCAGCAAAGAAAAACGAAAACGCCAGTTGAAGTTTATGGGGTTCAAATACTTCCCTCAAATTTTGACTATTCTGACAATTGCGATTTTGATATTCGCGATTATGGACCTGCCCTGGTTGATCACTCTGGCAGAAATTCACGCACCGGCAACGGTGAAAAATGATAATTCGCGCGCGAAACTAGCGATGCAACTCGTGGCCAATGCAAACGGATATAACAAGCCGTATGCTCTGTTAATGGCGTCTGAAGCGGATCTGGAGTCGGGACTATTGAAACCCGCAAAAGAAAAAGCGATGGAAGCGCTTGCGCTGTTTAAACAAAGAAAGGATCTTCCCGATTCTTTACTTGTGTACCGTTTACTCTTAGCTCAAAGCCTTCGAGAAGGCAACTTCCCC
Source organism: Candidatus Obscuribacter sp. (assembly GCA_021772095.1). Classification (GTDB taxonomy): domain Bacteria; phylum Cyanobacteriota; class Vampirovibrionia; order Obscuribacterales; family Obscuribacteraceae; genus JADYXR01. Next base: position 20,612 of record JADYXR010000271.1, read on the forward strand.
GCCGCCAGGCAACTTTCGAAGGAAGTCACTGACTTACGATTTGCCGGATTAGATGCTTCACCTAAAAAAGGGCTGCGACTGATCGGTTGGTTTTATTTGCCGTCTTTGCCGACTCATGTTATCGAATCAGAACTAGGCAATGCGGGACTTTTATTTTCGAGCGGCGACGAAACAGGCGCCATGGTCTCACTGGACAACGCAATTGCCGCGGTCAACAAAGCAAATTCCAAAGATCTAAAAGTTGATGTGCAGCGTTTGACTATGAAAAAGGCAGCGCTGTTGTTCAAGTCCGGAAAGACTGAGGCTGCAACTGCGCTGCTTGAACGTGTGCTCGCAAATGACAAAGCAACCAAATCTCGAATTAGCGCCGACGACCTATTCGATGTCGGTTTGCTGGCATTGCAGTCTGACAAGATCAAGCAAGCGAAGGCGCTCTTCGAACTTATGCCTACATATCCAGGCTCTCAGAGAAGGGAATTGGCATTGGCTCTTTGCTATTCGATCGAAGGAAACCCGGAGACTGTTCAACAATTTAATCGCGCCGCAAACGGATTAATTGAAAACCCATACTATGCCACTCGAGATGGATTAACCGCGCTCCAACTAGCCAGCGCGGCTACCGACATTCATGGCGTTCAGTACATCGATATATTTTTCCGTGAACTGCTTTCCGCGGTCGTCCGCAATGGAAAACGCGAGTTGACTCATCCTGTCTTAGGTTTAGATCATGGCGAGATGCGGAAGCGGGAGAAAAACGCAAATCAGCTTCAAATCAATATTTCAACTCATTACGCCAACGCACTCTCTCTGTGTGGCCGCAGTGTTGATGCCGATCAGTTGCGAATGAACGCAGTCAAACTAATTGCCAATGACAATACCGACAAAAGTTATTGGCGAAACCTCGGCAATGGCTATGTTCTCGACGGTAATTTTACTAAAGCAAAGACACTGTTTTTGTTAGGGTACGATCCGAGAGTCAAAGAAACAAAATTAATCGATAATGAGGATAGGCTTCACTTAGCCTGCACAATGGCGCTCACCGGCGACTACGACAAAGCGACCGCACTGTTGAAAGAAGTCACCGATTTCAAGGCTTCTCATGCCACTGTGGACAGAGCGAAGGCGTACACAGCGCTCGGAAATATGGCATTGAAAAAATCAGATTTGCAGTCCGCTGCTGAGTTCTATGAAAAATCGCGCGCCGAGTTACGGACCCCAATGTATCACGATGGTGACTTACAGATTTACAACAGAATTCAACTGGCAAAAGTAAAAGAGTCACAAGGGAAACTGGACGAGGCTCTCGCGCTGTTCAACCACGGTCTCGTGCGCTCAGATTCGCCCTTCTTGCAGCAGCGCACTTTGGAAATTTACGGCAGATTACTCGCTCGTACCGGTGACAAAGTGGGTTCGGAGAAAGTGCTTGAGAGGGCCCGACAGCATCGGCAACTCGTCACCGTAGGTAGTACCATCCGGAGAGCTGAGGCAGATCTCGAAATGCGAGTTCAAATCAATGACTTCCTTAACGACTCCGCATTTACAGACAACGTGAAGCCGAATGCCGCCCGTCCACGCACGTCTAAGTTAGACATCAAGAACCGAGGTGATTAGCCACGTAACGGCGCTCACATTTGAGTAGACGCTGCGACCACCAAACTGGCGCGGTCCCTACTGCTAGCTAGTTCGTACTGAAAATTGCACCGAAATTGGAATTGATTCTACTCTTTTTTCAAGAGTCGACGTGTGTTTTGAATAGTTTCCTCCTGAAGGAG
>JADYXR010000272.1 GCA_021772095.1 Candidatus Obscuribacter sp.
ACCGGTGGGTTACCGCCAATGCCCACACCACGCCCAGGCAAAGGTACGAAGAAAGTCAAAATTAAAAACTCAACATGGGGCTGGTAATGAAAACGCAACGACGTCGAGAGGCGGGCAACGTTCTAATCATAATTTTGGTTTGTGCATGTTTCATCATCGTTCCATTAGTTCTGATGCTGACTCAGACCGGCGTGTACGTGATCGATCGCGGTAGAGTTCAAACCGTAGTTGATGGCGCCGGTTTGTTAGCTGCAAATGATCTATCAAAAATGATCATCAACGATCGAAACTTTGGCTTCGTTTCGCTCAGTAATTACCCGCCCATCGGCCGAGCAACGCTCGCCCGAGACGGCGAGCCACTGCCGGTCATCGGCATCAACACGCTTGTGGGCACGATCAGACAAAACACAATCGTCGCTCACGAGCTGGGCAACTCTGCAATGCTACGTTTAGCTGACGTAGATCGCAAAGCACTCGATGAAACAACCGAAGACATCAATTCGCTAATCAAAAAATCGCTCAACGGAACGCTAGACACCAGGGCAATCGACATACAAGGGAAAGAGGTCGATCCTCTCAAAAGCGCTACCGAATTTATCAACGCACACCTACCTGGTGTCGCGCGTCTGGAATCGATTGAGCTCTCCAACGGCTGGCTTAAAAATGGTGGCATGTCCACGATTAAAACTCCCGAGCCGCAGCAATTCGCACAGCTAAAGCCAAACGAAGTACGCGCCGGCGAATACAAAGCATTCATGAACGTTCCCGCGTTCGGACGCCCATTCACTTTTGCCGGATTGGGTCCATCGTCTCGCATCGTAAGCAACTCTGAATTTGAACCTGCTGATAACAAGCACATCAACACGATTGTCAAAATAGATTGCGTGATTTCGCAAAAGAATCCATGGTTGCCGTTTCTCCCGGCGGGCAGCGACCCTAAAACAAGAATGCGAGTGGTGGCATATTGCCAACCATATACGATGCCGGATCTTGGACCGAAAGGCTTGATGACGCTGAGGTTCTCAGGACAACCAGTTGCCGGGCTTCTATCGTGGAATGATTTTCTAAAAGACGCAAATTTCGCGGACAAACAAGTGGCAACTTATGATGTCATCGGCGGTGACTATCCGATCGACAAAGGCGCTGCCCTGAATCAAACCGAACGCTTTCCAGAACCCGGCACCGCAGAACAATTCGGTGAACATTTGTATTACTGGCTTAGAAACGGTCACTTGCAGCCCAGGTTGGGAGAAGTGCTCGCCATGGTGAATGCACCGTTCAAAGTCGGAATGAAGGATATATACGCATACGAATTTGCCAAAGATGGAACCATTTCGCGCCGCTTAATCGATCGCGATCCGTTTCCCGTCGGAGCCACAGCCGATTCACAATACTCAGCTATGGCGGACACGCGCATCCAGGGCGGTCTTGCACCAATCATTCTGTTTAGAGATAACGTCAAAAACCTCGGCACCGAAAATGGTGGCAAGCATGGCGGTCAACCTCTGGCAGGAAACCCGTTGAATTGGTGTGAATTGAGAGACTTCGGCGGCGATGAGCAAACCGCATTGTATTTGGGCAAAGGCCGCTTGGGAACCCAACTTACCCTCACGGACCCAGCTAACACTTCGCCGGCTGAAGACACTAATATGCTGACCGACTTGTTCCGAAAAATCGACGGCAAGCCGCTCTCACTGCAGCCACGAAGAAATTTTTACAGTGGCGGTTTGGCGCTCGACATCGAAATTGGAGGCATCAGGCAGTTCCAACCACCAACCCTGGATATCCCGTCAAAACGTATGTTTTTGACTAATAGAAAAATCTAGGTTTATACTCTTTATTAGGCAAAGATTTTAAGGAGTCAGTCATGGGAAAAGGTCAGGACCAGAAAAAAGAAGTTAAGAAGAAGCCAGCTAAGACGGATAAGGAAAAGAAAGCCGCCAAAGCTGAAAAGAAAGAAAAACGCGATAAATAAGTGCCTGGCGATGAGCTGACCTTTAGCTCTCGATATAAGCTGGACGCGAAGCTGGGTAGCGGCGGTATGGGCGCAGTATACCGAGCTTACGATTGCGTCCTCCAAAAGACCGTAGCAGTCAAACTGCTCTTACCATCTGTTAGTCAAAACCTGGCTGTTCGTTTCCAACAAGAAGCGAAGACCGCAGCGAAACTCGACCATCCAAACATCATTAAAGTTCTCGACTTTGGTCAAAATGACAACAGCGAGTTCTATTTGATCATGGATTATTTGGAAGGCAAAACGCTAGAGCAGATCGTAGAACGTGACGGGCCGATCGAGCTGAATGCGGCGCTGCGAATTTTCGAACAAATATGTTTGGGCATGGCCCATGCGCACGCGCACGGCGTCTTGCATCGAGACCTGAAGCCGTCCAACATTATGATCAATCCAGAATTAGATCATGCCACCATAGTCGATTTTGGCGTGGCAAAACTTCTGTCATCTGATTCCATGAAATTGACCGGCATCGGTCTTCCCGTCGGAAGCCCAGTCTACATGAGCCCCGAGCAAGCTCAAGGGCAAGAAGCAGATGCCCGCGCGGATTTGTATTCCATGGGCGGCGTGATGTATACCACCCTTATTGGCCGACCGCCATTGATGGGTGCAACAGCAATGGATACGATCAACCTCCAAATTGAGCAGCCCGCGCCACTTTTGAATGACGAATTTTTCGAAGGTCCGAAGTTTCCCGCGTCGCTCGAAGAGCTAATTCAAAAAGCACTCGAAAAAAATCCAGACGAACGTGTTCAAACTTTCGACGAGCTGCATAGCAGCCTCGTAGCTATCCGCCGCGAGCTTCGTCCTCGGGAACCGGCAAAGGAGCCTGCCTCTTCGGCTGAGAGCACTCCGGCTGAGCCCAAAATAAAACTAAAGCAAAGTCCAGTTATTGCAATCGGTGCGGTTTTAGCACTAGTACTGCTGGTGGTGACGGCAAATATTATCGCGGAGTTCAACCACGCTAAACGTCCGGCGAAAAAGAAAGCTGTCGTTGCCGGAGATTTCTCGTTCAAGGTGAGTCCAGGGATCGACCTACACAACCCGCCATGGCTGGTCGGCAAAGGCAATCTCCATAGAAACGGCATCAAGAGTTTATACAAATACAAAAAGCATACGCGATTGATTCTGATGGATCCCAAATTAAGTGATTCAGATTTGGCATACGTGCAGACGTTACCGCTGGTGGCACTACATCTGTCAGACACTCGAGTTAGTGCAAAACGTGTAAGTTCGCTTACGACACCTGAATTGAAATGTTTGATCCTGAATGGTAACAAAAAAATTGATGATGACAGCATCGTATGGTTAAAAAAACTTGACGGGTTGCAGGTTCTTGGCTTGCGCAACACAAGCGTAACCGACAAGGGGGTGGACGAACTGTCGACAATGAAGTCACTTCGCTGTCTCGATCTTGGAGATTTAAAAGGGGTTACCCCGGCGTCAATTTTATCGTTGAGTAAGCTGCCGAATCTCGAGAGTCTTAAAATCGGCGGCACCGCGATTGGTGCAAAAGACGCTGAGCTGCTATTAAAATTACCATCGTTACGCTACATATCTTTTCCAGTTACAGATGCCACCGACGCCACTTTTGACACTCTGATGAAATTAAAACCAATAATCATAGATGTATCGAACACTAGAATCACAGATCGCAGTTTGAAAAAGCTTCTAGACATACATTTCCCAGTGATGATCGACGTGCGCGGATGTAAATTATTGACTAAACCTCAAATCGGCAGATTACGGAACCAATTCATTATCGCTGGACAACCGGTATCACGAATCATGAGCGACTCCGAAGCCCCCGGGCTTATCATGACGTTCTCAGCACTTCCGGAGCAGACGGTTGTAGATCTATTGTGGTATGAGCCCAACACATATAGAAGGAAGCCACTTCCCGGCTATTCCGATTTTCGCAAAGTTATCAAAGACCTCGAGAAGCAAGTGGACGAGCAGGCTAAAAAATATGGTGAAGGAAACCAGCTCTATCAATCAAAGCTGAAAGAAACTGCCGAAGACAAAGAGATACTCAACCAACAACTTGATCAAGAAAGTGATTGGAACTTGCAGGAAACGGAAGAATAAAACAACATCCGACAAGAAATTCCATCGATTAGAACTGTCGGGTACTGTGCCACTGGCATCCGCAATCGTTTGGCAGCTCGATCGTTCTATTAATGCATGCGAAAAAAAATTCGAGGATGAATTCTTCACCCGATTCTTAGTTGCACTTGGGTTACAACTCGACGGTAAAGTGATTTGCATGAGCCGGGAAACGAATCCCAAACGCTGTTTCTAAAAAGGAGTTACGAAAATGACTATTGAACAATTCGAGAACGCAAAGAGCACAACAAAATGCGATGTCGGCAGTGCTGGAACTTTACTATCGAAGGATGACTGGTCCAATTTTAATAACACCATGATCAAGAAAGAGAAAGCAGCAAACAGCAACAACAGTGCCCTCGAGTTTTCAGACCCTTATAAAAGTGAAACAAAGAAACCGATGCCTGAAGAGGATATGACCAGACTAAACAAAAAGCTGAAAGAACTGAAAAATTCTCAAACTAATAGTTCCGAGAATGACATGAGCGGACCCACGAAAAAGCCGAACGCATCAGTAAAGGGTGCCACCATAGATGGTTTCAAGCCAAAAGTTCCTTTAGATGGCGGACCTGCAGACAAGTTCAATGGCAAGCCAAAAGCAGGCGCAACCGAAGATATTAACGGCGGCAAGTCGAAAGTTCCTGCAGACGGTGGCATCAAAGGAAGCGTTAAGCCAAACGTCGCCGCTGACGGCGGTGTCAAAGAAATCAGTAAGCCAAACGTCGCCGCTGACGGCGGTGTCAAAGACTTCTCAACTGGTGGCAAAGCGAACATGTCGGCAGATGGTGGCACTTTCGATGCCAGCAAACCAGCAGTACCTGCTGATGGCGGCGCCAAAGGCAAGCACTTCGAGTCAACCGCTGACGGCAGCACTTTCGATGCTTCGAAGCCTGAGGTCCCTGCAGAGGGCGGCGTAAAACAGAACTTCAAAGCAGACTCTTCAAACGGTGGCGAGAAATCGGCTGTAAATCCCCCAGCACCTTCCAGTGACGCGACCAACGATCCAGCCGAGAATGATGAACTCTCATTGGTGATCCCGGACATCCGCGAAACCTACGGCAACTACACTCTTGCCACCGCCGCACCACCTTTAAGAGATACATGGACAGTCAATGGCGACGGAAGCGTCACTAGAGGACAAGTCAAATCGCAACCAGTCAATTCGTAGTTTTTCCACTGATGCAGCGTGGGATGCGGGCTGAGCAGTTTACTGACCAGCCTGCATCCGTTGATTTCTGCAATACAAATTGATCAGGTACAGAAACCATTAAATATCTTTTCCATCAGGAGTTTTTATTATGAAATTTGATAATAGCTACCATCAAGACCAGGGCGGTGAGTCGCCCATCAAAGGCGGCGACAGACTCGTGCCCCTGGATGTGCCACCAGATAAGGTGCCTATGACATTCGATTCACACCAAAATCGAGGCGGCAAGGCTGAATACAATCTATTGCCCAGCGGCGACTTGCTCACAACCCGCGGGAACCAAGAAGCCCTCGCCCTGACTTCCGGTGAGTCGGTCACCGTAGACCGAAACCGCATAAATTTGACCGATGCATCCGGTCGCTCGTTGCAGGTGATCGGGAAAACTCTGCCGCCACTCGATATTATGCCTTCCATTCTAAAAGTCACCTACGAAGGCGGCGTGACCATGCACGAAAGCGGAGGACGTTCGATTATTCGATATCCGAACGGGACAGAAGTGCACGTGGATAACGGCAAATTCGCTTCAGTCAGACGAGATGGAAAGACTTACTCGACCACCTCAGAACCTGATACGTTCAGGGGCTTCAAATAAATTCCTTGAATAGAATTTCACGAATAGGGAGTTCAACAATGACGATTTCGCGAACAGCGATTTCGCCAATCCTATTCGACATCATCGGCATTCGGTAACGTGAAAGTAAAAGTGCTGCCTTTGCCCAGTTCACTCTCGACTGAAATTTGCCCGCCGTGCAGTTCCACAATTGACTTACAAATCGCCAGCCCGAGACCTGATCCCATAGTGCTTTCCTTCGCATCGGTTCCGACCTGCCTGTACCTGTCAAAAACCAATGCCACCTTATCTGGTGCTATGCCAGGTCCTTGATCCGCCACTGCTATCTCGACAACCCCGACTTTCGCCGCCGCAGACACCGAGATAGCAGTATTTGGCGGACTAAACTTGATAGCGTTCGAAACAAGGTTTTGAACGACCCGAATCAGTCGTTCTTCATCAGCCATAACAACGCAATGCGCGTCGTTGAAGTTCAAACTGATTTTTTTCCCCCCAGCCGAAACTTCATTCATTTCCTTGACTGCGGTGAAGCAGTCAGCAACGGGAACTACATCGAGCTCCAGCTTCACTGTTCCGCTGTTGATCTTTTCGATGTCGAGCAAATCGGTAATCAGGCTCGTCATTCGATCGATGTTCCGAGTAGCAGATCGCAAAAAGTCTTTGCCTTTGTCTTCGAAGGTTCCATAAAGACCGCGGTTAAAGAAGTCCAGAATATTTCCGATGGTCATCAGCGGAGTCCGCAAATCATGAGTGACCATCGCCATCACTTCGCGCCGGAGGTCTTCGGCGCGCCGGCGTTCGCTCAAATCGTGAATGACGACGAAATAGGACAACTCCTCGGCTGACCATTGAGCCGACCAGAGACTATAAATTATTTCACCGCCAGCGGTGCGCATTGCGACTTCGAGATCCGGAACTTCATTACTAGTTTTAAGAGAAGAAAGATAGTCCAGCATTCTCGCAGTGTCTTCGCTCAAGACAAGATCGACTAAATATCTACCGACTAGCACATCTTCCGGCATATCGAGCAGACGCAGTGATGCGGGGTTGACGCTGACAATTCGCCCGTTCTCGTCGAGTGCGCAAATCAAATCACGCGCGTTAACTAAAACAGCTCTTTCTTTTTTCGCAGCAATCTGAAGCTCTCTAGCCATACGGTGAAAATCCTGGTCGAGTTGCGCAATCTCTTTAATTCCACCTTCTGGTGGATGAAGGGGCGCATTACTAGCCAGCCGCACTGCGTTGTCGCTAATTCGCAAAAGACGATTCGTGATGGTTTTTGTGAAAATCCAACCAACCAATGCCGCAAAGAAAAGATCGAAGATCGCCATGGCAATCAAACCGGTTTCAGTTTTCTGCCTGAGCTCCGCTTGTTTTTCAGGACTGCGCTGATACCGTGCTTTCGCTTCCTTGCCTGCGTAGGCGAGTTCTTCGCGCAGTACTCCAGCAAGACTCGCGCGGATAGCTTTCCATTTTTTCTTTTGAAAGACACGCTCACTATCGCCGGCGCGTTCACTCGAATCTTTAATGGAAATCAGATCGTTCAGAACCTTGGTTGCATCTACCCGCGCAGATTTCGCTAGCGCCAGGACTTTCTCATCGCCTCTGGCTAGACGCTCTAATTCATTATGATCTTCTGTGAGTTTATCTTTGAACTGACGATAAACCGGATCGTTCATTGAAAAGTTTTTTAGAGCATCCGGGTCGCCACTAAACGATGCGATGATATCAACCCCATCGCTGGAAATTTTATTGATGGCATCAGAAATCCCGCGCGCTCGATTGGCGCTCTCCAGCTCCATCTCCGCTTCCTTCTGCAAGGTTACAAGGTAAGCGAGAATACCGACTTGCAGCAGCAAGGGTACAAGTATAATTGCGAGGACTTTTGAAAGCGACATACTCAGGCGTCATCGGCTACGATGCAGAGCGTTCTGCTCAGGCATCTTGTGCGTTTATAATACTATAGTCGTGCCTCTGGTGCGTTGTCGAGCGGGACAGGTGGATATTCAGGAATGGCGAAACTGCTACTGGTTGAAGATGACGTAGATCTGGCAGCGACCATTGAAGCGGAGCTCCTACTGGAGAGACACACCGTCGACATGATGCACAATGGACTCGATGGTCTGGAGGCGCTCAAATCATCGGTTTACGACGCCGCAATTTTGGACTGGGATTTACCTGGTATGGCAGGCATCGAGATTTTAGCGAAGTTCCGAGAACTTGGTGGCGTGACACCGGTAATAATGCTCACAGGGAAAAGCGAAATCTCTGATAAGACCACTGGTCTGGATGCCGGTGCCGACGACTATTTGACGAAACCATTCAATTCACGAGAACTGGCGGCACGCATCCGAAGTTTGCTTCGTCGCCCACCGCAAGTCCGTTCTAATACAGTTGAATATGCAGGAATCACGCTTGATCCGAGTAACTTCGGTGCCATCAGAGATGGTGCTTCGACTAGACTACAACCAAGAGACTTCGCGCTCCTCGAATTTTTCATGCGTCATCCTACTGAAGTATTCGACGTCGACGCATTGATGGATCGTGTGTGGAAACTGGATTCGGATTGTTCACCGCCTGCGGTGCGCATGGCGATCACGAGAATTCGCAAAGCGCTCGACCGCGAAGGCGAAGAATCAATTATCGAGAACCTACCAAGAGTTGGATACAAGCTGCGCTCGAAAAGCTGAACAGCGGAATCATGTAGCCGCAGATCGGGCGAAGCATATTTTGCGAAGCAGTAATTTTGAGCATTGTCGCGGAGCTAGAACAATCTTTGGAAAAATGAGATCATAGAATTTTACAGTGCGGCGGTAGTAGATGGACGATTTCAAACAGCCAATCGATATCGAATTGAACGAGAAAATCGATTCGGTAAATGAGCAAGTTGACTCAGATGATCGTCCCTTGCCATCGGAATCCCAGAAACAGGACATCAACAGCCACAGCAGCTTAATCGAGCCAGTCTCAGCCGCTCCAAAAACAAGATTCGATGATCATTATAAGCAGAGTAAATTCGGCACTAACGACCCGGGGAATGTCGAGCCAAGGCATGCTGCTGCATGGTTGCTTTTGTTAGCATTCGGAATTGGCGGTGTTATTTATTTTGTGAGCTACAGCCGCAGCCTGAGTATTTCAAATGCAAATGTCGTCAAATTGGAAGATTTGAACAAATTTGCAGGCAAAGAAGTTTTAGTTCGAATCAAGGGTGTTGCAAGAAGCGCGGCAGCAGACAAAGTAGTTTTTCAAAAACTTCGAATACTAGAACCAGGGCGATATGGACGAGCCTATGAGTGGGTCGCACCACGATATTTTTCGATTCACGATGGACAAAATTCAATACTAATTGACGGCTCTAAGCTGGCTGAATTCGCCTCGGCACCGGAACAACCCGAAACTCATTCACTGTTTACAAAAGAACTTCTAGCGAATTCTGAAACCGCCAAAGCATTGGAGAATAAGGAATCGATTGTAAAACTCTGGACCATCAAGAATGGGGACGGAGTAGAGGCATCCGGACAACTCGTTTGGGATAAACAACAGGAAAAGTATATCCTGCAGGCACCCTCAATTTTGACCGCTCCGCTGGCGGCCGGGTTGATTCAACTAAAAACCACCAGTGGCTTAGAAACATTTTGAGGTCGTTGACCACCAAACTAATCTAGTTTCGCGGCGTGTAATCTTACTAGTTTCGCAACTGTATTGTAGTCGCGGATAAAATCTGATTCGGCCATTTGCGCCATCGTTTCCAGGGTCTCTGCAATTTCCTCATAGGCGCGGCGCGTCGGTTTGAAACCAGGTGTGCGCTCAGTGGTGCCGACTTCACGTATTGCCGATAGGTAGCCAAAATTTTCTATTCCGGTCGGCGTTTTACTATGCAAATCATCGTACATGGTCAAAGTTGGAGGAGCGGCTTTCTCAGGTGGTGCCATCGGTTTTGCAATGTCATTTTTGACCGGCATATTTTCATGGCGAACGATTAGATCGCGCTTGCCACCGACGAGTCGATCGGCCGTCTCGAAGTTCGAAGAAGCGCGTGGATTCGATGACGTGCGATTGCTCAACCACGGTGATGATTGCTCTATAACATTTACTCCGCTGTTCTGACTGACTCTCAATCCACTGCGACCATGCGCGGCATCACTCAATCCGGTGGTCCGTTCCAACAGAGCAAGGTCCTCTATCTGTGCGGGTCTCCCGATGACACTAACTGGAGTTTGGGGTCTTGGTGGCAAAAGTGAGGAACGCTCGCCCATAACATAAAAATCACTAGTTATATTCGTCAACGAACGAGATGGATTTGACAAAACCAAACCAGTTTCAGACTTGCTCAAATTCGAAGAACGAGACACCATCGGGTCGTGGATACCGGCAACTTTGTAAGCAAGCGATCCTACAGTCATATCAACTGCCAGAGTTCCGATACTATGTTTGGTGGCTTCGACCGAAGAGTAAAAATTGTTTTTCGAATTCCAGGACGCGCCCATCGCACTGCCGAACTCGCTCCAGCGCTCTCCTCTCCATTCATCGAAACCCATCTTAGCCATCATTCCGACGCCGACAATACCTGCGGCGACCTTGCCTTTGGTTCCCGCTCGCTCAAGGACTCGGACGCCCGCGCCAAAAGCTCCTGCTGTAGCAACTTCTGGAAGTTTGGATATCGGGTTTTTAACCACGTCACCAAAGGCTCCGCCCACGCCCCAGGTGAGAACTTGCGCTTCTCGGAGGAGCTTGTCGCCAACCGAGTCGTCGCCGGAATTTTCGTATTGGGAAATTGCGACCAGCTGCTCAGTGCGCTCGGCCAGAGTCTGCGAATGATCCACATGCACCAAAACTGGTGAAGCGACATCATCACTTTCACCAAAACGCGCAGCAGCCTGTGAACCAAATCCTGGCATCGATACTTCTGAATGGGGCAGCTCTACATCCTATTCAGCAATTGTGAGCAATTTGTTCCTCGCCCCTGGTAGAAATACGCTTTCGAGTGCACAGTTTTGTGCACACACCCAACCGATACTGAAGAATCGTCGCAATTATCTGCGCATCGTTCCTCTCTCATCCACTAAAATTGCTAACGTTCATTTTCCTTGCCAGTCGCACCACATAACTAGTTAGTTCGTACTGAAAATTGCACCGAAATTGGAATTGATTCTACTCTTTTTTCAAGAGTCGACGTGTGTTTTGAATAGTTTCCTCCTGAAGG
>JADYXR010000273.1 GCA_021772095.1 Candidatus Obscuribacter sp.
GGTGAGCTAATTCAGGGAATTAAGTTTGTTGATGGTATCAAACAAGAAGAGGCCGCCTAAGCAATGCTAAAACACAACATTTGAGAAAATCTCTGTTTTTCGAGCAAGTAGGTTAGAATCTAGGTTCTAAAAGAAGAGCAGTTGTTTATGGGCTGGCGCGAATTAACTGTTGAGCAGTTGTTAGGGCTGAAAAATCCGCTGGTTATCGACGTGCGCTCGCCGTGTGAACACGCAGCCGAGCGGTTACCGGATTCTATAAACGTTCCGCTTTTGTCCGATGAAGAGCGAGCTGTGGTTGGTATCATCTACAAAGAAGTAGGTGAAGTGGTCGCGCGCCGCCATGCCCTGAAGTTGATCGCACCTAAAATTCCTACTTTGATCGACGATATCGTCGCGTTAAGAACATTGCATTCGCAAGCCACCGTTCTTTATTGCTGGCGTGGCGGACTGCGAAGTGAGTCGGTGGCAAGTTTGCTAAGCATGGCTGGAATCGAATGTTTTCGTTTGCAAGGCGGATACAAAAGTTGGCGAGCAAATGTTCTTCGCGATTTTCAAACAGATCAATATCGTTTTGTCCCCTTGATTTTGCATGGATTGACCGGCGTCGGTAAGACTGAAATTTTGCAAGAACTGAGATCTCTGGATTTGCATGTACTCGATCTTGAAAAACTCGCTTGCCATAGAGGTTCCGCTTTCGGCAGTATGGGTCTTGCACAGCAACCAAGCCAAAAGAATTTCGACGCGCTCGTTTGGAAACAGCTACGAGAAGTTGACACCAACGTCGTCTTCATGGAGGCCGAAAGCCGAAAGATCGGACGCATTTCGCTTCCCGATTGCATTTACTCAAGAATACTTTCAGGCGCGCCCATTCTCATCACCGGTACAATTGAGAAACGCGTTGAGCGCATCATCTCCGATTACCTCTCCACCAGTACTCCGGAGCAACTAGAAGTAGCACTGGAGCATCTAGCTGATCTAAAAGAACGTCTCGGATTAGAACGAGTAAAACACATCAAGGAAACCGTGCTCTCAGGCGACCTGCATTCCGCCGTCAAAGCTCTTCTTCTCGAATACTATGACCCACTCTATGCAAAACAGATAGAAAAACATTCGCCGTTTTTACTAACCGTATCTGGTGACAATCCCAGTCTCGCGGCGGGGCAGATCGCATCCTGGAACCAGGACTCTGCTGCGCGTTGAGAGCGCTGGATTAAACCATATGTCGCCTCCGAAGGTTCCTTGATGACGATCAGCAGGACCAGATAGTCGAATTTTTGATGATAGAATAATATGTTGTTTAGTTAAAATCGATCGGCACGAAGCCGCTGTCCCTGTTGTTGAGTTGAATAATGACGAACGCTGACAAACTCTCACGAATGAGCATCGAAGAGTATCTACTATTTGAGGAAACTGCGACTACGAAGCATGAGTATCTGGATGGCGAAACCTTTGCCATGACAGGCGGAACGTTAGCGCACAATAAAATCTCAACAAATATTTTGAAGACTTTGTTTGGTCAATTGGAAAGTAGCGGTTGCAACGTTTATATGTCAGATGTGAAGGTCCGGATTGAAGCGAATAACAGCTTTTACTACCCAGATGTTCTGGTCGACTGTGGGTCATATCAGAAGGAACGATTGTTCGTCGAGTCGCCCTCAATTATTTTTGAGGTTCTTTCGCCCTCGACCGCTGCTACAGATCGACGAGAGAAATTGGTTGCGTACAAACGAATACCTTCCCTCAAAGCATACGTTATTGTTCAGCAATCAAGGAAACTGATCAGCGTTTATCTGCGAAGTAATGCTGAGGACTGGACGATACAAGAGATGAGATCGAACGATGACTTTTCAGTTGAGCTCTTCTTCGGAAGAACGGTCAAACTGTCGGTCAATGAGATATACGAGGGAACCGATATTGATGACGGTGCAAAACTTTCAATAAGAGAAGAAGCAGAAATCTACGTCTGGTAGTCAGAGAGGCATGTCATAAAAGTCGGATCTGAAAAAGTTGTAGCCGTCTTACTCGGAGCAGTTTTGTTTGGTTTGCCCGCGCATGGAAAATCTCCTAAGTTCGAGTTAAAAGCGCTCGTGCCTCAGCTAGACGAATTGCCAAAGCCGAAGACACTGGAAGCGAAAATCGAGCAGAATCAAACGCTTCGTGTTCCGACTAACATTTTTGGTTTTCTAGAGCGTAAGGACAAGGGCGAAACATTTAAAATCGTCTACGTGGACCCGACTTCCGTAGCCTATCGACACGGACTACAAGCCGGCGACAGAATTATCGCCGGGCAACTTACAAAAGAATCTGCCACCATGGTTATAGAGAGAAAGAACAAAAAATATGTTTGCAAATTTGCACTTGCCCAGAAGCAACCAGAGAACAAAAAGCCTGATGTCGCCCCGCAATTGTCAGCTAACGTTTTGTCTGGGTACCAAATGGTATTGATGGTTGATTGTTCTGCATCAATGAGGACTGCTGATTGCCCTGGTGACATCAGCCGCTGGGAGTGGTGCCGAAAGAACATCGGAAAATTATACGAAAACAGTGTTCATGGTGCTTCTGGACAGATGCCGATTATTACTTTTGATTCGCAGTACCGATCTCATAGAGGTGACGCGAAGAAGCTGGACGAGATTTTTCAGAACTCACTTCCCGATGGCGAGACTTTCATGGCACCGGCTCTGAAAGAGGCATTCCGGCAGATCAAAGATGGACTTACGCGCGATACTCCCACAATCGTTGCCATCATATCTGATGGCAGACCAAGTGATTTCGAGCAGGTCAAAGCAGCCATCATCGAGCAAGCAAACTCGCTGAAAAAACCTGACTTGCTCTGTATCTCGTTTGTTGAGATTGGGAATTCTGAGCGCTACTTGAAAGAGCTTGACGCCGGGCTCGTTGAACAAGGAGCGCTCGCAGATATCGTCACGGTGACGCCATTCGATGTGGTCAGTAATAGAGGTTTAGTCGGTGCGCTTACCGACGTTGCCCTGCAGGCACAAAAAGCGCGCTTAGATAAAGAACTGGCGGCAAAGCAACCGAAGGTCACCACCACTGGTGCGCCAAGTGCATCGAAGGAGCCGGTCAAACCTGCTGCGCCGGTCGAGCCCACAAGATACCCGGTCAATAGAATTCAACCGGTCAAGGCGCACCCAAGTGGCACACCGGCAGATGGACAGATTGCGCCCAAAAAAGTTGAAGAGATCAACGAGAAAGAAACGATCAGAAAAGAGAATGCTAATCGCAATTACAGATGACTGAAAGGTTGTGCCGTGGATAATTCTCGGAACCTTGGGCGACCTATTAAGCATGTAGTAATGACAGTCCTGGCGACGTGATTAATCGTGGTGGCATCAGATTGCTAGGAATAATGGGATTCCGGTTGTGGAGCATGACACCGCCGGTAGTGCCATGGTGTGAACCGTCAAATGGCACAATGGTTAGTCGCCGACGACCTCAACATCCATGTCCACCTTATCTCCGAATTCGTTTCTGCCGTCGGCCATACTGTACTGGAGCGTGTAACGTCCGGTCCATTTTGGGGCTCGCACTTTGAAGCGACAGTCCCATGTTTGACCGGTATTGACCGCGGTGCTGAGATCGACTTCAGGCGTGAATTCTTCTTTCGGAGTGGGAGCTCCCGATGGTCCGCGTTTTACCGTGCACTTCATTTTGATATCACGCGCTTGCCATTTGATATCGCCGACATTTTTGACTTTTATGGTCACATCGTATGATTGACCGGATTTCATAGACGAAGGAATTCTGATGTTTGAACGCGAGAAATCTGCATCCAATGTCGCGGCTGCAAGCGCTGTCGTTGCGATAGTAGAGGACATTATCAATGCCACTATCCATGCGTTTATACTTTTCAATCAATTTCTCCTTTGGTTCCGAATTTCGTTGCGGTGAAAAAAAACTAGCGAGCTGTCTGTTCGACGTTTAGCTTGAAGCCACCCTCAGTCAGTCCGTTGGCGCCTGCCACACCGATCAGAATACTATATGGGTTGCCCACTGACGTGAACTCGATCTTTCTCACTCCATCATCCTTGTTCTGAATTTTTTTCGTGGCACTAATTCTGGCATACTTCGGATAACTGGCTTCGGCTGAAATCGCTGTGGTGACATCCGGCGGTACGGGTTGATTACCGGCGGCCGACTGACGCAGCGCGTACAGGTTTATTGCGGCGTTGTCTTTCGGTGTCATTGTTATTTTCAACGAAGAACTCGCCGACATCGGTACTCGATAAAAAACATGATTGCCATCAAATTGCTCAAAGCGCGTCGCCGGAAAACAAGCAACGTTGCTTAGTTCCGCCCAACCAAGCGAGATTTTTTTTCCTGCGTTGATATTGCCCTCGACGCTGGAGGGCTTGGCGGGGCTGCCGACGGTTATTGCCGTCACAGTTTGTGTCGCTGCTTCATTAGCGACTGCTGGCATCTGTGTGCTCAACGTGGTTAGAACGATTGCACAAGTCAAAATACGTTTCATCGTTTGCTCCCAAAAGCTTGGATTATAGAGCACTGCGCGAAGGAAGTTTTATTGATTTTAAAAACACACCGTAGAGCATATAAATATTGAACGCGATCCTCTCAAGAATCGGAATGGGAACTAAATCAATAGTCTTCCGATGGTACTGAAGATGGTATCGGTTTTGTGCGGATCAATTTATAGGATGCGAAGGTCAGCAGCGCGGCTAAGACTAGAAAGAAATAGGGCATTATTGCAGAGCCCCGCGTAAGGCAGGATTCTGACGGATCGGCTGGATTGTAAGCGATCTGGATGTTGGCGCCGACGGGAAACTCATCCTCCTGTTTGTGTTCGAGCGCAACGCGTTTGCGGTCGTGTGTCAACGGGGCGCTACCGCGGAATGACTTTCCTGCCGCCTCGTAGCCGTAGGTCAAAATCAGAGAATACAAGCCGCTCTTGCCCTCAGGTGGATCTTCGATTCTTGTCTTCAAGACAGAGCCAGTCGCGTGAGTCCAGGAAGTTTGACCAAAGGCGTTGAAAGACAGCAAACAAGTGCCTATAACTACCGGGATCATCATATAACCTAAAAATATTTTGCCAAGTCGATCCCTCTTCTGTTCGCGTCTTTTTTCGCTCTTGACTATGAGATTGTATATTTGCTTCAGGGGCTGAAACATTCTTCTCTCCTTTTGTGCGATCGAAAATCAAAGCCTCAGTCCGGCCATTCCTCATTGTTGTCATGTTCCTGGTTGGCCAGTATAGTTTCGGCATCTAGGAGCATTTCTTCGAGCATCTTGTAAGTTCGTGGGGTCACAGGAGCGGTGCGTTGATTTTGCGCAGACTGGCCCCGTTCAAACTGGTATGTGACGACGAGATCAAACTCTCCTTGCCTGAATCTCAGTCGCAATTTCTTGTCAGCTTTGCCTTTTCGAATTTGACCGATATCATTGATAACATCTTGGAGCGCGTTTAAAATGCTCGGCGACAGCGGTATTTTGAAGCACAGGCTTCCATGCTCTTCGTGGGTGCAAGTCAACTCGAATCTGAACTGATTGCTCTTTCGCTTCAGTTGAGCGCTGACACAGTCTTCTTTGTTGGTTAGGTCGCTATAGTCTCGAATAGTCTCACCGACTATTCTATTCTTAAGAAGGTTCAATTGACGCTTAAGTGACATTCTTATGCCTCTTTTCGAAATTTTGAGTCTACCACATAGGCAGGTTGACTGCTATCGAACACGTGGAATGCCACTATCCTGACACAAGCCAATTGTGTACTCAGCAAATTCCAGGTGATACTAAGTTCAATACCAGCTCAACTGCGCATAATGAAAACGAATCGAGGGATTCTTTCCGGCTTTTCGTATTCTCCCCAAGGCTACGGTACAAGTTAGCCACACTTCTCGCGTTCAATCGAAAAAGTGCGCAAAATAATAAACGCACTCCGAGAGCGTCTACGCGAATAGATATAATGGTAGTGTATCGGTTGTGGAAAATTGCGAGCGAATGTGGACACCAGGCTGGAATCAAATCGATTTCTTCTCAATAGAGGGAGGCTTCTTGGAATGAGCGATAGAATGAAGGCACTGTTGATTTTGTCCATTTATATTCTAATGGCTTGTCTTTCCTCCTTGCATTGCCATATCTTGGGTTTCGGAATCGATTACGACTTGGGTACCGGGAATTTCATAATCACCACACTGAGCTTCGTTCTGGCGCTCTTGCTACAAATTCCCAGTAGCAGATTGGCACTATTCATTTTTCTAATGCCTGTCTCGACCGCGCTCGTGTTTAGTTGGGCGGAGTTGCTCGGGGAATTTCATTCAGGGAACCCGCAAAAAGGTTGGGGCCTCCTGTGGTTGATTCTCTCTTTTATATTCAGTTTGATTGGATTCCTTGGCGGGCTAGGAGTTCGAAAATTGGTGGCTAGAAAGACCAAGAGAGTCAAGTCAGATTGAGTTTTGGAAACCGGTCATTAGCAATTAGAAAACAGATCATCGCTCTGACCTCCCTCGATCTTTTAGCGACTGAACTGTAGATTTTCTCGTCGAGATAAAAAACGAGAAGTACAGTCAGGCGCAAAGACCAGTGGTATCGCGCGCAGTGCCGAAAACACAGGCGACTACGAGACAGCGATCAAACAGTACGCCGTCGCTGTCAATTTATGCCCGTTTTCCGAGAACATCTTGAGCAATTATAATTTCATCCGGCAACACGCCAGGTTCCTCTAAGTTTTGCCAGCTTTTTCTTTCAACGCTTCGGCAGCCGTCAGCTTCTGAGTATCTCCAAATTGACCTATTTGCCACAAAGTGCCCACCGCTTCGCTTCTTACCACCGGCTGCTTTGGACGGAACGCACCGACTTTTCCAAAAGCTCTTTGAATATTGCTTCCGCGAGGACCGGAGACATAATAATCCAGGTGTATATAGCCAGTGAACCGCTCATCCACTTGCTTTCCATCGCTGAATTTCCAAACCGCTTCCATCTGACTACGATAGGGATCTTGCTTCTTGCCGACGTCGACGCCCAGCTTTATGCCAATCATCTCCTCGCGGGTCAGCGGTTGGTCAGGTTTGAATGTTCCGTCATCATATCCGATTGAAAATCCAGCATTCGCGAGCGCCTGAACGTATTTGTAGTCAGGATTTGAAGGCGGGCAATCCTTAAAGATCTGGGCTGCGGAAGGAGCCAGTCTCAACCGCTTCGACTCCGGCATGATTGCATTGTGTGCTTTGTACAACCACTTGCAGTATTCAGATCTCGTAATCGTCTTACCAGGTTGAAACGTTTTGCCGACGTCATCAAACACATTTAGTTTGGCAAGCTCAGTTATCATCTCCGCGGACGGATCATCACCAAGATCTGTAAACTTTATCTGCTCGACTGGCTCTTCACTTTTGGGGCTATCATCTTTGGTTGCCACACTCGGAACCGTGGTATCAGATGCGGTGACTTGGACTGGTGCCATTTGAGCTTTCTCGAGTTGCATTTTCAGCAATTGATTCTCAGCCTCAAGTTTTGCCACTTTTTCTTTGAGCAAATTGTCGTCTTGAGCATTCATCGCACAGCCGCTCAACAGGCTAATCGATACAGCAAGCAAAAATAGTTTTGGCTTATAAACGTGAGCAATTTTCATAATGCCTCAATTGGCTGACTAATTGGGAGGGACGACAAAGGCGCTTGCAGGAGGCGCAGCAGGATTATACTTCAGCATAGCGCCTCGCATACGTCCATGCCCGGAGTAACGACTTTACTATAAACGCGCACTCCGCCGATATCATTACCGTTCCAGATCTCTTCTGAACCGCCGCCTTCCAGAGTGTATTGGGTGCCGGTGCAAGGATGCCCCTGAATTGTGCGCGTGCCCAGAGGTTTGGCAGACGCCTTCATTTTCTCTGACACCGCACCAAATGCACTCACTTGATCGTCAGTCAACGTCATGGTCATCGCTTTCTTCATTCCAGGCGTCAAAATTTTTATCTCTTTTTTCTTATAATCGATGATTGAGACACTCTTTGAACCTCTGCTGTTCACCATTTCAGAGCGTCCAAAACCTTTTCCTTCACAAGACATCAAATGAGTGCTGGTGGCGGCGGGTCCGGTCAGCTTGTATTCTGCCTGATAGGCTTGATGTTTTATCTCAAAAGCCGCAGCGGGAACCGACTGAGCACTGAGCGCCAGTGCGCAAAAAGCACCGATTCTTTAAAACTGAGACTTCAGTCGCGACCCCGGCACCAGTACTGACATTACTTGAGTTGCTCCATAGTCACGCTTGGCGTCTGTCCGAATTGTTTCCGTGCGTCTGGTGTAAACTAGCCGAGGCACCTCGGCGTCGCGGAGAACTATCCATGTCTGACTACAACATTTTTCTTCCGAAATTTTCTCGCGAGGTTCTGACGGACTCTCTTGCATTCCTTGAGAAAATGGACGTAACGTGTGAGGTCTCTCCGAAGTTTAACGCCGGACAGAAGCCACCATATGAGACACCGATACAGCTAGCCATTACGTGTCCGCGACTGAAGAAGTGGCCACTAGGAGAACGGAAAATTTTGACCGCATTGAAACTCAAGGTGCTTCCATTTGATTTCAAAGAACTCGAGGAACAACAGAAGCCGGGATTCAACAATTTGTTTGGCTTAATCAAGAAAAGTGATTCAGTACTGGACGTCAAAAGACTCCGAGATAATCGAGACAATCAATTTTTCTCGCAGTTGAAATCGTTTAAGCGAGAAGTGAGAATTACAGAAGATGACGACGCATTCGCCAGTAACTTGTTCACGCCTATGTTCGCA
>JADYXR010000033.1 GCA_021772095.1 Candidatus Obscuribacter sp.
AACTGAGAATTTGGATTAAATGTTCCGGCTGACAAGTGGCAAACTTTTCGGCTGCCATTCTTGCCAAACTGGCACACTTTTAGTTTGCCAGAAACAGTTCGCTTTGTGAAACGAGGAGAATTTACCTCGAAGTCGAACTATCTTTTTTGACTCAGTCAAAGTTACCGGCATTGTTATTGCCTCCGCTGCGCCGCATCAGATACGGCCACGAGTTCGAACGGAATGATCGACTGCTGTGGCGGTTGGTGCGGTTTGGTTAAGTTGTTTGGTCTAGTAAGTTCGACTATTATCAAAAAATCGCAGCATCAATCACATGGGGTTTCCCCCAAACCAATCCAAGCCGAAATCAGGTCGTAGGCTTTCCAGCGTCTCGTGAATCAGACCGTAGAGTTTCCAGCGACTGCGTTCTAAGCGTCGCCTTCGAACTTTAATGACGCCGAGTTGATGCAGTACCGCAACCCAGTCGGATTCGGTCCGTCTTCGAAAACATGCCCGAGATGCGCATCGCATTGAGCACAATGCACTTCCACTCGTTTCATAAATAGAGCACGATCTTCTTCTGTTTCGACAGCATCCGGATTAATAGGCTGGTAGTAACTCGGCCAGCCTGAGCCCGAATCGAATTTAGTGTCGGAATGGAAAAGTTCTTTGTCACAGCATACGCAAAGGTAGCGACCTTTATCTTTCGAATCCCAATATTTCCCGGTGAAGGCACGCTCGGTGCCCTTCTCGCGAGTGACACGATATTGGTCGTCATTAAGCTGTTTTTGCCATTCTTCTTTAGATTTGACGATCTTTTTGTTGGTTTCGTTGGTCATAATTTTTAAACCACATAGCTCACAAGACATACCTGACCTTGTTTTTATAGCACGTAGATAGCGCCGGCATAAAATCGGACAGCTTTGCGCAACTTTTCAATAAGCGCCGTGTAATAGCAACGAAGGGAGTTGGCGGACCGTTTAGGAAAACCGACATGGAGTGGATAGTATGAAAATGAGTAAGGCGAACAAGCCGACGTTATTGATAGTAGGATTGCTGACGGTCGTGGGGCTTTCTGTGACGCAGTTTGTGCCCGCCTGGGCAGGCAAAACCTTGACGCAAGCGCTGATTGACCCTGAGATGGAAACAGCGCTCGCCAATCGTTTCAAAAAGCGTTTCTACAACCTGATTGATGCCAATGACGAGCAGAAGTCGAAGCTCTCCAGTTTGTTCAGCAGACAACTCGATGACGCGCGACCGATTCGAGCGCAGATACGAGAAGAAGTGATGGATTTGTCGGACTTGATTGCCGACGAAAGTGCATCGGATGAAGCGATCAGGAAGCAGGTCGCGGAGATTCGTGAGCTGCGCGAGAAGATCCAGGAGAAGCGTCTAAACACGATCCTCGAAGCGCGATCCGTGCTCAGCAAGGATCAGAAGAAGATTGTTTCCAATCGACTAAAAGGAATCATGACCGGCAATCCGCGCCTGGGATGGCTGAGAGCGACCGAATAAAACAGCTCTTTGCTGAGCGAGGTATATATGCTAGGAAGTGGCTCTTTATGGCCTCAACGCAAACTGACTCAAACCTGGACCATGGGTCAAGTGAATAATCAGAGGAACGCGACTGAAATCACCATACTTGCCGACGCGGACCTCGTCGGCAAGACTCGCTCGGGTGATAATAAGGCGTTCGAGGTGCTGGTTCGCCGATATCAAAAACTCGTGTACAACGTCATTTATCAAATGACGCGCAATCATGAGTCGGCATCTGATCTGACGCAAGACACTTTCCTTAAGTCTTACAGAGCGCTTCCTGGCTTTGATACCACTAAGAGTTTTAAACCATGGTTGTTGAAAATCGCAACCAATACATCGTTAAATTCGATTCGCGATCGCAAAGGACAACAATCGCTGGACGAATTACTTGAGGCAAACCCTCAGGCAGAACCCGCATCAGCACAGGATCTTGAGCAAGAGGTCGAGTGGAGAGTTTCACAACACCAGCTTTTCGAAGCGCTCGGCCAATTACCGATGCAGCAAAGAAGAGTGTTCGTTTTGCGATATCAACACGATTTGCCGTATGAGGAAATCGCCGATGTGAGCGAGCTTTCGGTGAGCTCAGTGAAGTCACTTTTGTTTCGAGCCCGAGAAAATCTGAGAAAAATTCTTTCGGAACCGGTTGTAATTTCAAAATAATTCAAAAGGCATATGTTCGAAAACTCGCTAAATAATTGAAAGACCAGATGGTGATAACGATGGATGAATCTAAACACAATAAATGCGACCAAATACGTGAGCAGCTTATAGAACTTGTAGATCGGGAATCCATCGGCGTCACGCCCGGCAACTCGGGTATGGAAACTTTGCTTGTCGATGGAGAGTCCGCAAAAGAGCATGTCGAGAATTGTTCTGCATGCCGAATTTGGAAGGACCAAACACTGGAGATGATCGACGTAGCGCACTCGCTTCCGCAATTCGATGTTTCCGAGAGCCTGACGCAAAGCATCTTACGCGGAGTAGAGCAAGAAGATCGAGTCAAACAACATCGCTTGGCCTGGGTAGTTTATGGTTCTGCTCTTTCGCTTTTCCTCTACGTATTACTCTTCGGAGACGCTTATGAATCAGTCTGGGGCATAGGGTCGTGGATCGTGGGATTGGGGACGATGATCGTTCTAAAAATGATCGTCACTGAACATCCCAAGAAAGAAAGACAGGTGATATGAAGCTTTCGCACAGCAAAGTGAAACGTGGTGGCGCGGCGACGAATGACGTCGCTCCTATTCCGCCGGCGGAGCTGAATGAGCGTAGTCATCAATTGATTATGCCGGGATGTTCTGTCGCCAACTCCTTCTTTAGCGGACGTAGGAGCGACCTCATTCGTCGCCGTTACACACCATTGGCGGTGTTAGTTTCATTACTGGTGGCAATCAATTTATTTGCAATCGAACCGGCAACCGCGCAGTTTACTGAGCAAGCTGCGGAGCAACCCGCTGAGCAAGCCGCAAGGCCGACTGAAACGAGAAACCGGGGTGAAGTTTCCAAACCGCATGACACCACTGATAGTGCAGCGCAATTAGATAACTTTACTAGAGCGAAACAACAGGCTGCGGAAAACAACATCCGCGAAGGCTCCGCGGAACTGGAACGCGAGGCCTCTCTGGCAGCAGAGGTACAAGATGCGGCACGCTTCAAAAACTTTTCCCGTTTCCTGCCGCCTCAATGGCGCACAGCATTGATTCAATCTAGAAAAGCCCATAGACCAGGGCCGCTGATCGTGTTTCGCCAGTGGGCACAGGAGCGCAAGCCGTTTGGTGCCACACTACTATTCTGTTTGTTCTTCGGATTAATAGGCACAGCGTTTTTCCCAAGACAGATAGCCGTCGCGCAAGAGCGCTGCAGAAGCGAGTTCTGGAAGTGCCTGGGAACGTCAATCCTGATCGGCATTACTTTGCTAGTCACAGTTAGAATTTTGAATTCATTGCTGATTGCACACGCACTATCTACGGTGCTAATTGCGATGTTACAACTCGCCATGATAGCCGGACTCAGCGTCGGTGTTGCGTTGATTGGAGAAGGTTTAACCAGAGGAAATTTGGCGAAATCAAACTACTTCCTCACCCATCCTCGTGTAGCGACATTCACGAAGATCCTGATTGGCAGCGTCATCATCGCATTGATCGTGCAAATCCCAGGTGCCGGTTTGTTACCACGAATTGGAATCAGAATCGCACTGTTAGTCGCGATTCTCGGTTTCGGTGGTTTGCTGAAAACTAAATTCGGGACAGAGCCCACGTCAACGCGGTGAGGCTACTCTTCGAGCTGTCCGCCTAATGACGTATTGTCATTGATCCATGCTGCCGCAGCAGTCGCGACTACGATAACGGCCAGACCCATAAGGAATGACATAAAGGACCTCAAAACAGGGGAGTTACAGCTATTGGCTAGCTGCGGACAGTGTACAAGTTATATTGAAAAGTAGATCGTTCTATTGCCGGATTAATCATTAAACTGCAATCAGGTTGTCATCACCCTGACAGCCGTCCATATCGGAGCGAAGCCGTACAAGGTGACACGAGCCGCGATAAAATCATAAGACCGACGGAGACAAAACCGCATGAAACGGGTTCTGCTATCCCTATTAGTCGCGCTCTCTTTGCCAATGGGGACTGTGGCTCAAACGTCACAGAAGCCCGATTTGCCTGCGAGCCCGATTTGCCTGCGACGACTCTCGAGGAGTTCGTCGACCGGGCTAAATCTGGACAGACTGTCCACCAGGGTCCGGAAGTAGTCGCAAGTGCTCGATCTAAACAGCAATCGAAGATGCGGTGATTAAACCTCGTCAATCGGTCGCAGCAGCGCTTCCAGATCATCTTCAGTAAAGGCTTGTCCGGTGTTTCCGCTTTCATCAAAAATGCTTCCGGCAAGCTCGCGTTTACTATCTTGAAGTGCCACCATCCGTTGCTCGATGGTGCCTTTGGCAATTAGTTTATAAACGAATACTTTTTTCGTCTGCCCAATCCGGTGGGCGCGGTCGGTCGCTTGTTCCTCCACAGCTGGATTCCACCAGGGGTCGTAGTGAATCACAACATCGGAAGCGGTAAGATTTAAACCGGTGCCACCAGCTTTGAGGCTGATCAGGAATATTGGAACGTCACCATTTTGAAATTGCTTCACTGGTGTGGCGCGATCTTTTGTTTCGCCTGTGAGGGTGACAAATTTCAGACCCTCGCGCTCTAGCGCGACAGCGATCAAGAACAACATGCTTGTGAATTGCGAGAACAAAAGAACTTTTCGTCCTTCTTCCGTGAGCTGAATCAGCATTTCGATCAGCATATCCAGCTTCGCACTTTTGGTAACGTTTTTGGCAGCTTCTAGCTTCACGAGCTGCGGATGACAGCAGGTTTGTCGCAATTTCAAAAGTGCGTCCAAGATCATGATGCGACTGTGTTTGAATCCCTTCTTCGCAATCTCGTCACGAACGCGTTTCGTTGTTGCCAGCCTTACCGTTTCATAAAGGTCACGTTGCTCGCCCTCCAACTCGACATGTTGAATGATGATTGTCTTATCGGGAAGTTCTGCCGCTACTTCTTTTTTCGTCCGTCGAACAATAAACGGTTTGATTCTTCGCGCTAGCTGAGCGCGTTTAGTGCGATCTCCCAACTTCTCAATCGGGTCGCGGAAGTGCTGTTTAAAAGTCGCATGATCGGATAACAAACCCGGCAGTAAAAATTGATACTGCGACCACAACTCGCCAAGGTGATTTTCAATCGGTGTGCCGGTGAGACAAAATCTGTGTTTCGCTTTTAATCGACGAGCTGCTTGCGCCAGTTTCGTTGTGTGATTTTTGATCGCTTGCGCTTCGTCAAGAACCACACCATGCCAGTTGATCGAACAGAAGGTTTCATCACGACTCAATAGCGGATAGGTTGAAATAACCAGATCTGCGTCCTTCAGTTCAGAAATACGAGCGGCCCGCTCGGCACCGTGGAATGACACCACTTTCAATTGTGGTGCAAATTTCTCCGCTTCGGAAATCCAGTTCGGCTGAACGCTGGTTGGACAAATCACCAGATATGGTGCCGTGAGAAATCCGGCTTCTTTTTCGAGACATATGTGAGCCAGGAGCTGGACGGTCTTTCCAAGTCCCATATCATCTGCGAGAATTCCACCGAATTCTTGCCTTGCCATAAATTGCAGCCAGGTCAGACCCTCTAACTGATAAGGTCGCAGCTCAGTTCTAAAATCTTTTGGCGGCACGGCAGGCTGCAGAGTTTTCAAAGCCCTCAACCGTTCCACCAGGTCCAGAATTTTCTTTCCTCCGATCCAGTTGGACTTCGAGAGTGTCTCATCATCAAAGATTTCGACAGCTTCAGCAAGCGGAATTTTATCGGGGTCGAGACCTTTTTCTACAAACTCTTGCACCAATTTCAAAACAGATTTGATTCGATCGAACGGCAGACTTATTAGGGTTCCATCAGGCTGCGCAGCAATAAATTTGCCGTCGTGATTGAGTGTCTCAATGGAATCACCAATCGAAGACGATCTGCGAAGGCCTTTAATCGCGGAGAGCAGCAAAGGCAAAAGCGGCACAGGCTGACCGTTCACCTCGATGTTCAAAGCCAGTGAGAACCACCAATTGCCGTCGGATTCGGCTTCAAATTGCATCGTATCGGAGTCAACTTCAATCGGGGATAGTTTCTTTTCAGTTTCTTGTGAAATTTCCCAACCTTTCGAACGCAGCCCTTCAACGGCATCGCCATCGACTGTCGCCCAGTCGCCCATGTTTTTTGCAACATAAAACGATTGATCGACCGCGTCCTTCAACCCGAATCGGAACGCCGAGACTTTAGTGAAACCCAGCTCCGACAGCTGGTTCGGAACGTCTTTTAAAACTTCATCGTCGTAAGATTCGATGATCAGCTTTCCGGATTCATCGAAATAAGGCTCTCTCAACGCACGCGGATATTTGGTGGACACAATTGCCACGCGGACATTATCGCCTTGCTCCGCGACGATGCTTTTATCTACAGCAACATCGGCCTGACAGGTCAGATTTTGGACGGTAAAGTTGGCCACCGGTTCGATCAGAATCTTCTCGACCGCACCCGCGGCAGGCGGAGTCGGTATCATTCCGCTCAATCCCAATTGATGAAGAATGATTGGAAGATTTTTCGTTTCGCTAGTGGTCAAAGGCGGAATGGCAAAAATCGAAACGAGCACATCTTTATCCATCTCGATTTTCACAGGACCACAGGCACCACTGGCGGTGTCTATGTACCAGGGCGCAAACCATTTCAGACAAGGATGGTTTGTTTCTCCATCTTGCGCCTCGACTGTCAGCGACCACTGTTCATGCGGCCCCTTTTCCCAGGCTACGACGCCGTCCAGCTCAGGACCTGATTTTAGCAACAGACCAGTTTCGGAATTTAAATGACAGCGGTTGGTCTCCAGAATCCGATTTAGCAATAATCGCATCATGACCGGATCGGACTCGCGGCTCAAACTCGAGGCGCCATAAAAGTAGCGCCCGCCCCTGGCGGCCACGACCTGGAAAAGTTCGAAGATATCGTAGTCTTGATCGGTTATGTACGCGGGGCGAGAACGAGAAAGAACATTCTCTATTGTTATCGCTTTTTTTGCGCCGAAGGTTCCGTCTTTCCGAATCGGCACTGACGCGAATTCAATCCTTGGAGCAAATGTTGGGCTATTCGCTTGGATAATATAGAGAAGAGCGTTGCCTGCGCCCGACTTCCCGCGACCAGCAGACTGTTTGCGAACGTCAGCCAGACGCTGAAAGTTGGCGATCGCCATGAAACTGTTTTTTACTTCCGGTGCGAGTAAAGGTTCAGTGCCTCTAAACTTTGCAGGAGCACTGCTGCCGGGCTCAAACAGCGATTGACTATGATCAGCCAAGTCGGAGAGATCACCGACATCTGTTTTGTCGCTAACACCCCCGGGGTAATTTTCTTTGATTTCCTGATGTTCAATAAACGCCAGCAAGAGCGCAGCAGTATGTTTGCAGTCTTCGCCGACGGGACAAGAACAACCAGTGCTGATCAGCGAAGTACCGTCATTCTTCAGCGTCAACCGCGAACGGTAGACTTCCATGTTGGAGCCGGAGACTTCACCGAGCACATTGCCGTTGGCTGATAGTGTGTAGTGAAGAACTTTTCGCCTGCGGAAATAATCCTTCGCCTTGCTCATCGTGTACGCGTCATAGTACGAGATCAGCTTTTGCTTTTGTTGCGCAAATGACACGGTAGCTCTCCCGAACACTCGATTGCGACGACCGAGCCACACGCGAAGTGCGGACTCGGGTCAACATAATTGTATAGTCGCAGTCGCCTAAAATGTCGAGATTCGTTTCAAATCAACTGAAAATTGCGATCAATTTCACACAGAGAACTCTCCGAACTCGCAATGCTCGAGTCTTTTGTTCAAACGGCAAGTTTCGCTGTGCGTATCGCCGCGCCCGGCTAACCCTCACGCCACGCGTGAGGGAAGGGAATTCTCCACCTGCAGTTGACGGCTGGCTTCCATAATTCGCTCATAGATAGAGCGAACCTTGGCAGAAATTCTGGGGTCAGAACAAGACAGTCCAACCAGATCGATCACTTCGCGTTCGCGAGCGACATCGCGTGATGGAATCTTCAGTTCTTGCTTCAGCTCGCCGACTCTGATGGCTAATGTCAGGCGCTCCTCAAGTAATGCTGCGATTTTCGAATCGGAGCGATCGATTTCGCGGCGAAGATCTTTGAGTTCTGCCATCAGTGATTCGTAGCCGTTCATTTTGTGTACGTTATTGCCGGCATTTTCTGCATCAGGTGTTTCTTGGACCGGTTTAATCAAATGCGGGCTGCACAGAGTTCTACCGACAGCGTGTGCGATTGGTTCTATGCTGCGCAAAATGTCGATCATATCTTGCATGGAAATCGCCTGACGAGCGTCAGAAACGGATTTCTCAGGATCTGGATGGCACTCGATCATCAGTCCATCTGCACCACAGGCAATGGCAGCTCTAGCCAGATCGGCAACCAGTTCGCGGCGACCGCAAGCATGCGATGGATCGACAAGAATAGGCAGGTGAGTCATTTCACGAAGAGCAACTACACCACCGAGGTCGAGCACGTTTCTGGTTTGATTGTCATAACTTCTGATACCGCGTTCGCACAAGATCACCTGGGTGTTGCCACCGGCAAGGATGTATTCGGCTGCGCTGACGAGTTCTTCGAGCGTTGCGGCCAATCCTCTTTTCAAAATCACAGGCTTGCGAAGTGTGCCGATGTGTTTGAGAAGTTCGAAGTTTTGCATATTACGGCTGCCGATTTGCAAAACGTCAGCTGTGTGAACAGCGATATCTGCTTGTTTTTCAGACATTACTTCAGTGATGATCGGAAGCGAATATTTTTTGGACATGTTGGAGAGAATGTTGAGACCTTCTTCACCAAGACCCTGGAATGCGTAAGGCGAAGTGCGTGGTTTGTAGCAGCCGCCGCGAATGGCGCTGACGCCTTGACCGCGCAGTGCGCTACCGACAATTTCCATTTGTTCTTCTGATTCGACAGAACATGGTCCGGCGACTATCAATAAGCTGCGTCCGCCGACCGTGATGCCATCGGCAATTTCAACGATTGTGCGTTTTTTAGTTTCGTTCTGGCTGGCTTTCATTTGGTTAGACATGGTTTCAATTCCTCAAGTAATAAAAATGACCGACTCCTTGTGGGCTAGCCCCGGTCGGTCATCTAAGTTGCTTGAGTTCAAGCGTCCTCGACTACCGTCCGGGGCATCTAAAGGAGAAGTACCAGAACCATGATGTCTGCAGCGCGTTGACCTCGGCGATTCGTCGCAGCAAACAGCGGGTCGGTTGACCCTTTTTCATTGCTGCATTGTGCTGACTACCGTTCATTACTCAACCTTGTTGGATTCTCTAAAAACAAAAAAGACCGCTTGCTTACTGCATGCGGTCCACCTCGGGTATTCACAACGTGAATTACGTCACCCCAGGCGAACCTCCATAAACCAAAAAAAGAATCCGAACTTACGCATTTTTCTAAATCTTACTTCTGAGAGGGCGCGACGCCCAGTGACGAACATGCCAACATCCTAAGCGAGGCAAAGGACATCGTCAAGAGAATTTAAACTTCCGTGAACAATTGAGAATCAATTCGGTCAATTCCCGGACAGTTGGGAAATTCGGCATTGCAAAGCGGATAATCGTTTACATTAGATATAGATCCCCTCTGATTCCAATCAATAAGATGAACATACTTCTAGCAATCGATGGTTCCGCCTACTCACACGCTGCTGTGGACGAGCTTCTCAGCAGACCCTGGCCGGCCGACACGCACGTGATGGTCCTCTCCGTCGTGGAAGCTTTCCATCCTGAATACGCCGGCTGGCAGGCAGATTATGTCCCCGCTGCCATGGAAGCCCAGAAAGAGGTTTTCGATGTAGCCCGGAAACTGGTCAATGAAACGCTGGAGCTCTTGGCGCCAAAGTTTGGCGGCGAGCAATTGATCGCTGAAGTCAAAGAGGGCAACATCAAACACGAGATCATCGAAACCGCACGCAATTGGCCGGCGGATCTGGTGATCATGGGCTCGCACGGTCGCAAAGGCATAACGAAATTTTTGCTCGGCAGTGTTTCTGAAGGTGTTTTGGCGGATGCGCCTTGTTCAGTGGAAATCATCAAGCTCAAAGATCACAGTGCCCACGCCTAGTTGAACGCCAAGTATTCAAAACAAAACGATTGTCTTCAATAGATGATTTTATAGATTTTTGCGACGTGCTAAACTCCTCGAATGCTTCCTGTAGAGCAATCATGTTTTTGGCTGGCAACACGCGAAGGGTACGTCGCCAACCCTTCAGTTCAAGGCGAAACCACCGCCGACTTCGCCATTATTGGTGCGGGTTTCACTGGTTTGTGGACTGCGCATTTTTTGAAACGGTTGATGCCGGACGCTGAAGTTGTCGTCGTCGAACAATCAGTCACAGGCTACGGCGCCAGCGGACGCAACGCCGGAATTGTCAGCACCAGCATCGACCACACGCACAACCTCGCCATCAGTCACTTCGGACAAGAAGAAGCCTCTCGTTTGGCTCGTCTTGGTTTACAAAACATTGACGAGCTGGAATCCTTCGCAAAGGACTGCGACTTCGAACGAACCGGACAACTGCAAATCGCACTGACGCCTGGTCACATGGAAGAATGCCACCGCAATCTGGATGTGGCTTCCAGCCTCGGTCTGGAAGGCTTCCGAATTCTGTCGCAAGAAGAGATACAAAAGGAAGTGCACTCGCCACTTTATCTTGGTGGCTTGTTTGTTCCTGGTGGTGGCAACCTCAATCCAATTAAATTGGTGGATAAACTAAAGACTGACATCGAAGAACTCGGAGTCAAGGTCTACGAGAACTCGCCTGTAATCAGCATCGACAACGGTGTCGTCACGTGCAAGCACGCGGAGATCAAAGCCAAGAAAATAATTTTGGCAACCGACGCATACACTCACCATCTAATGCCAAGTTTGCTCTGGCGTTTTATTCCGCTCTACGACTACATTCTGGTCAGCGATGTTTTAAGCGCAAAACAAAAAGACGCAATCGGTTGGCACAATCGCCAGGGCATGGTGGATGGACGCACGTTCTTCAACTACTATCGTCTAACGGCTGACGATCGGGTTCTATGGGGAACCAGCGAAGCGGTTTATTATCCGCCCAACAAAGTCGATGAAACATGCGACCACTCGCAGCGACACTACGATTCCTTGCGAGCGAGTTTTAAACGACATTTCCCGGACGTGGGAGACATCGACTTTCCTTACGGCTGGGGCGGTCCCATCGCGTCAACAACAAGACTGACGCCTTTCTTCGGCACCGCGCATGGTGGCAATGTGGTTTATGGTCTCGGCTATACGGGGCATGGAATTGGCACCACTCGAATCGCCGGAAAAATTTTGGCGCACATTGCAGCTGCAAAAGAGAGCGAACTGTTGTCACTGAAGATGGTCACGAATAAACCGTTTCCATATCCGCCGGAACCGTTGCGCTCGTTATCGGTCAATGCGGTGACGTCATCACTTATGAAAGTAGACAAAGGAGAGAATCCAAATCTGCTTTTAAAAATGCTCGACATAATGGGAATTGGATTTTCCAGCTAGAAGTTGTCGAGAGTCGCATAAAGTGGCGAATCCAAGCTGTAGATAATCGGTACGTATTTAGATCAATACAGAAACCTTGTTCCAATTGATGATCAAAATTGGTTAGAGATTTTTGGAACATCGAACGAAATGAGTTGCAAAACCGTTCGATTCTTAAATGCAAATCGATTCTGAGCGCAAGATTGAAGCCGACTGAATTCAGCAAGGGCAGCCGATCTCATGCGTTTGAATTTACTGATGCGCGGACTTTACCTTCCTCACTCTTGCAACAATAGTGGTGCAAAGTTAGAGCAAATTTAGGAACAAAGGTTTCAGCACCTCGTCACCTTTCGGGTAGTTGGCAAACCGGTGCCAGAGAGCCTGCATATGACTGGGTTCCATCAAACTTTCATTTTTGAGTCGTCGATCGAATTTATTGATCGGGGTGCCGGTTTCTCGATTCAAACTAAACCAGGAGAGTATTTCTATGAATAAAAACCTGACCCGCGCGTCATTGGCGCGCGCCGTCGCATCCAGCAGGTTGGCTGGTTATTCTTTGTCTGCCGTGGTGGCACTATCATGTTCAATAGTTGGGGCTACTGACGCGGACGCCGCAAGCAAACGTCTGTATCGCGGAAGCATCAGCCAGAGCGTATATGCAGCCGATCGCCTGATGACGAAAGGGAAGTACGCAGAAGCCGCCAAGTATTATCAATCGGCACTGAAGAAAAATCCGAAAGATACCAACGCGAACATCGGATATGGCTTGGCTCTTGCTAAACAATTCAAACTCGATGGTGCCGACGAACAATTCAATAAAGCATTGAAACGCGATCCAAACAATCCTGGTGCTCACGCAGGCAAAGCCCTGACTATGCTGCACAGATTGAATTCTTCATCGAACACGATTCGAAAAAACAAAGACAACATATTAAGGGAAGCGGAAAACGAAGCACGCAAAGCAATCGACTCCGACAGATCCACTCCGGAAGCGCACTACGCGCTCGGTATGGTTTACAAAGAGCAAGGGAAATTTGGTGATGCTGCCGGAGAAATGAAAAAAGCACTTCAGCTTGATTCGCAATACTCCGATGGTTACACGGGTCTCGGCATGATCCAGCTTGCTCAAAATAATTCAGGAGCAGCCGCATCGAATTTCAAACAGGCGGTTCGACTCAACACCGGCGACTGGACAGCGCACTACGGGCTCGGTCAGTCACTCTTGAATCAGGGACAAACTGATGCAGCGCTCAAAGAATTGAACATTGCGCAGTATCAATTCCCGAACAGTTGGCCTGTTCGATTGGCTTTAGGAAAAGCATTCGAGATGCAAGGCAACACGGTGGCCGCGATTCGCGAATATCAAGAATCGATTCGGATTAAACCTGAAAACGCAGCCGCATATCTGGGCGTGTCGAACGTTCGCGAAGGTCGTGGTGACCTGGAACTTTCGATCGCAGAACTGCGTTCTGGTCTGGAGTTAATGCCCAACAACGAAGATTTGCTTCTGCGAATCGCCGATCAAAGTTTGCGCGTTGAAAAAATTGATGATGCAATCAAGTCATACGAAGGTGTTCTTGGTGTGGCGCCAGGAAACGCACGCGCAGCCGATGGGCTGACCACCGCGTACTTCTTGAAAGCGCAAAAAGAAACCACCGGCGGTTACTTCGGTGACAGTGATTTCGACCATGCTCTTTCAATGATCGATCGCGCTGTTCAAATGAATCCAAACGATATGAGATTGCGTCTCGCTCAAGCGAAGCTTCGCGCTCTTGCTGGTGAAGAAGTGAATCTTGCCGGTCTGGGCGCTCCGCAAAATGATGGTGAGCGGGTCAGTTACGCACAAGCGTTAATGGCACAAAACCGTTTTACTGAAGCTAATACTGAAATTCAAACAGTTTTGTCGCATACCAATAATGCTAAACAAGCATTCGGTTTAGCCGATTTGACTTTGATGCTTCACGACCTGGATAATGCTGAAAAGGCTTACAAAAAAGCCGCGACATTCCCAGGTGGTGCCGATCGCAGTCGTCGCGGATTGGCTAAAGTAGCCACTGCGCGCGAAACTGCCAGAAAGAATTTGACTCTGGCAAAGGATATGGCGCGGAAGAAAATGACAGGCAGCGCCGTGGACACATTCCACGAAGCAGTCTTCTCCAATCCAAAGAATCCCGAAGCAAGACTTGGTCTGGCTAAGGCTTTGGAAGATGTTTCCAAAGCCACTCCAGTGCAAATTCGTGAGACCGCATTTCAATATCGCGCTTACATTGCGTTGTCACCTCAACTGCCTCAAAAAGAGCAAGAAAAATTTCTTGCCAAGGCAGACAAGCTAGACTCGAAAGCCGGCAAACGTGAAAAGCGGGATATGGCATCGCGTTAGGTGTTTGACTGCTTGATTGAACAATTAGCGCGCTCTGTATTTTGCAGAGCGCGCTTTTGATTCTGACCGCAGTCGGTTTGAACTGAGAAAAGTTTAGATCACAAAGTGGGTGCACGAACGTCGGAGTTTAGCACCCAAGCCATTATTCGAGCTGATAAAATCCCAAGCAACACAACAAAAACGCAGCTATTTAAACAGCAGACGTCACGGAAACTGGAAAACCTTGTTCCTTATAAACCTCTTGCAGAGACTCATCCAGGGCAACGAGGAATTTGTCTATTTGCTCGTAAGATATCACCAGCGGTGGTTCAACTCGAAGGACACGAGCGTTTATATAGGTACCGGAGATCAATATATTGCGAGCGAATAGTTTTTTGGAAACGATGTAACCCAGGTCGTTGTTGGTGAATTCCATTCCCAACATCAAGCCTACGCCGCGAGCGCTGCTCAAAACTTTCGGGTATTTTTCAGCCAGTTTGCTTAAACGAGGAAGAATGTATTCGCCTTTCTCGCTGGCTTGTTGAAGCAAATTCTCATCGAGCAATACTGATATCGTTGCGATCGCCGCAGCGCAAGCTAATGGGTTGCCACCAAATGTGGTGGTATGAAGAAACGGGTTGTCGATATATTTTTTCCAGGTTGCTGGAGTACCGACGCAAGCGCCGATCGGCATGACGCCGCCACCAAAACCTTTTCCTAAGGCTATCAAGTCGGGAGTGACGCCATCATATTCGCAATAGAACATTTTGCCGGTGCGACCCATGCCGCATTGAATCTCGTCGAAGATCAGCATGGCGCCGTATTGATCGCAAAGTTCGCGTGCAGCCTTCAGATAACCTGGAGGCGCGACGTTGATTCCACCTTCGCCTTGAATCGGTTCAACTAAAAACGCTGCGACTTTGTCGCCGGAGAAATCATTGCATTCAAGCGTCATTCTGAGCGCTTCAATATCGCCGAACGGTAAGTGCGTCCAATTCATCAACGGGAGAAAAGGTTCACGAAAAACCGCTTTGGATGTGCCGCCTAACGAACCGAGACTTTTACCATGGAAACCACCGACGGTGCCTACAAAATGGTGGCGTCCGGTTGTGAGCACTGCCATCTTCAAGCAGGCTTCAACGGATTCCGTTCCGGAGTTGGTGAAAAACGAATAAGTCAAATCACCTGGCGTAATCAACGAAACCAAGTGAGCGAGATAAGTGCGCAGCGGATCGATAAGTTCTTGCGAGTGAATACATTGTTTGTCGAGTTGATCTCTAACGGCCTTAATTACTTTCGGGTGACGATGTCCGACGCTGTAGATGCCGAAGCCGCCCAGCATGTCGATGAACTCTTTACCGTTTAGATCTCTAAAAACAGCTCCATCATCTTCCCACTCAACCGCGGTGTAATCGGTGCTGACCGATTTTCTGTATTTGAGAAAGCCTTCATTGACGTGATCTCGCCAATATTTGGTAGACTCTTCGACCACCTTTTTGCGCTCGCACTCGTTGAGTGTCTTTTTCTCAATCAGGTCGAGTACTTCTTTGGCCGTAGCGTTGGCTTTTTTCAGATCCTGCGACATTTGGTTCAGTTCCCACAAAAGAATTTTGAATATTGAATTCTAGCGCTAAATATATAGATCGCGCACCGCCTTCGATACCGCTTGTCAAGCAGGACTCGACCGGGTTGCGC
Organism: Candidatus Obscuribacter sp.; assembly: GCA_021772095.1. GTDB lineage: Bacteria > Cyanobacteriota > Vampirovibrionia > Obscuribacterales > Obscuribacteraceae > JADYXR01. The sequence continues at coordinate 15,673 of JADYXR010000033.1, forward strand.
AAATTTATTAGCCTCATGACAAATACCACAAAGGAACGAATCAGCCGATTCATTCCTTGTACAGCAGCTATACGCGCTTGATCGACTGATTAGTCTTCAGATTGGTCGGCAGCGTAAGGTTCGAAATAAACCTTACGGGCGCCCAAGAAGAAGAAGGCAATAGCCAACCAGCCGAAACAAATGGCGATGAATACTCGCGGGTCAGTTGGTACGAAGTTTTCCATATTACGTTTATTACAACCTTATCTTTGCGACAGGAGCCAATCCAGCGCCATAAAACGAAATCCTGAATACGTTATACCCAGAACCTACTAGTGATTATAAACTTCTGAGCGGTTTCTGCGAGCCTGTCTTAAGAACTATCATCACCAGGACACGAGACGCTGGAATTTGAGAGAGTTCTCATGCTCATGGCAAGCCTGCCGTCGTGTGATATAAAGTACTAAACCTTTTACCAGTTACAGGACCGAGGAATAAGTTGATGAACGCTTCCAGACGGTATTTACCGCTATCGCTAATGCTTTTGCTCGCCGCCTCAGTAGGCAGCGCAAACGCCGGGTCGTTTCTTGACCCGTATTCGCATATCGCGGCTCCACAAGGCACAGCGCCCAAGACCCGCAATTCGCAAAAAGAACCACGGATAGTGCCGCAGGTTGATGAAGTCGAGCAGGCTACCACTTATGTCGCTATGCCCATGGGTCATCTCGCCGAAGACGGTCAGAATAAGAAGAAGAAAGAAGGCGGCGGCGGCATACTCAGCAAGACCACTGGAATTTTCGCTGGTGTCGGCAACGGAGTTGCGAAAAGCGGCAAAATGTTCGCCAACGGCGCAGGTGCTGCTGGCGGCTTGGCTAAGAAGAGCGGCACGCTAATCGGAACCGGCGTCAAGTCGACCGGGGACAAGATCAAAGATTCGAAGGACGCCGTTAGCGACAAAATTGCCAGCAACAAACCAGCCAGCAAGAAAGCAGCCAAGACCGAAAAGCAAAGTCCAAATCGGACTGCATCCGTGGACGACTGGTACACGAAAGAAGCAGCGAATACACTCGCCCACAATAAAGATAATGGCAAAAGAGCCGGTGAGCTCGTCAAACGCGATCCGACTAAACACGCCGGAATTGAAACAGCTTATCTCGGTCAGAAAGGCGGAAAGAAAGCTGGTCTGGGAAGCAAATTAAATCCGTTCAACAAGCTCAGCAAGAAGACTAACGACAAAGACAATAATCAAGTCGAAATCCGCCCAGCAAGCGGTTTCGCCGATGGCGCCGCCAATCCTGACGAAGAAGTGCTCGCTGCAATGCAACGCGAGAAAGCAGCTAAGCTGGCCGCAAAACAAAGTTTAGAATCAGGCGATAAAGAGAAATTCACTCCGATTGTCGCCACTCCTGAGCCTGAGAAAAACACCAGCAAAGTGGCAGCGAAAACTGAATCCAAGAAAAAATCCAAATTCAATATCGTCAAAGCGATGCCAGGATTGCCTTCGTTCGGAAAGAAACAAAAATCGCAACCAACATCAATCGCAACAGCTCCTAAGAAGGACAAAAAAGATAAGCAGACTGAGGTCAAAGGAAACGATCTCGACCAACTTACTGAAGTCGATTCAGTAGCAAAAATCGATCCTAACGCCGAAGAAGATATCACTCCAGCCTCATCGCCAATGGCGTTAAGAACTGGTGACAAAAAGATCGATGCCGCTACACCTAAGGGTCAAGCCCACAAGGAACAAGTAGTAGCCGCCAAGAAACCTGCCAAGAAAAGCAAGTTCGGCGGAATGGGAATGGCAAGCCTCTCCAAATTCAATTTCATGAACAAGAAGAATCCCGCTGCCCCGCCCCAATCTGCTACAAAAACGGATGCTGCAAAACAAATGTAAAACCGCTCTGCGACCGACTCTGGTCGTAGAATCAGTCAAGCTTAATACAGAGCTTGGCATGGATGTTTTGCTCGGACTAGAAACTTTCCAACACACTGGAAGTTTCAAATTTCGAGCAGCGCACAACGTCGTGCATAATTCATCGTCACCACATCTGGTGACAGCCTCATCCGGAAACTTTGGACAAGCGCTCGCGTATGCGTGCCAACTCGTCGGCAAGAAGTGTACGGTCGTCATGCCGGAAACCTCCTCGCAGGCAAAAGTTGATGCAGTGCGAGGCTTCGGCGGTGAAGTTCGGCTCATTGACGTTTCGAAGAGAACTCGTGGCGAGTGGCTTCTAGATGTGTTGATCGAAATAGGTCACGACGCTGAGTCGGTCAGTCCATATGATGATGAACGCGTGATTGCCGGCAACTCGACTCTGGCTGACGAACTCGTGCAATACAAAGATTGTTTTGACACCGTTGTCGTGCCGATTGGCGGAGGCGGTTTGAGTGCTGGTTTGATCGAAGGATTTCGCCGACACGAAGTGGATGTGACAATCATCGGAGTCGAGCCTGCGCTCGGCAACGACGCTGCGCGTAGTTTGGCTGCCGGAGAGATTATAGCCAACGAGAAGGAGCCTGCCACCATCGCTGATGGCGTGCGAACTCTGGCTCTTGGTCACCACAACTTTCCAATTTTGCAGAGTGGCTTGTCGGAAATACTCGAAGTAGAAGAACCCGACATCGTCGCCGCTGTGAAGCTTCTTTTCCTCCAGGCCAATCTCAAGACAGAACCGACCGGCGCGTTGAGTACAGCCGCTGTGCTGGCGCACAAACGCAAATTCGAGCATAAGCGTCCCTTGCTGATCGTCAGTGGTGGCAATGTCGATCCGGCGCTGTTTGCAAAATTGATTTCGGAATAAGGCTCGAAAATTGGATCAGCGCTTCGAGCGAAATTGGTTCTGTTGAACGAAATCGTCGTGTGAGAGTCGTGCGGACAAGCTAACGGTGATTCGCTTGAGCAGCGAACTTTCAGCGTGCGCGTCTGAGAGCATGCAAAACTGATTCGCTGAACAGCGAATGGTAAATTTGCGAGCAACGAAAAACAGACGTCGTTGTTCGACGCCGAATTCAAAATAAGATCGCGAAGGAGCCACAGACCATCGCTACCTCGCGCGGTCTGTGGCTTCGCGTTTACTGATTAACCAGAGACTACCGAGAGTCTCGATCTTTCGCCTTCAACTATGGCGCGTGCGCGGCCTGCGCTTCGCGGAAACTCACGGCCTCTCATAAACACTTCCTTGTCGAAGCTCTCTGGCTCAAAGTGATCGCAGAAGAACTTGACGGCGTCTTCAACATCGAAATCTTTGCATGAGAAGATATCAAGTGTTGCAAAACCCTTGTCTGGAAACGTGTGTATGGAGATATGAGACTCAGCAATGAGCACTACTCCGCTTACTCCCCAATCGTCTTCCACGGCTCCGTGGTACGTAAAGACGTACGGTGGCATTATCTTTGTCATCTTGAGCTGCGGTGGGTACGCATCAAGCATCTTAGCCATTGCATTTACGTCTGCCAATTTTTCTTTGGAGCAACCGTAAGCTTCAAGAATTAGATGTGGTCCGAACATTTCTTTCCCCCTTTCTGCATCGCCGCTAAACGAGCAGATTAATGGTGATTCCTTGTGTATGTCAAAACGTTGAAAGCCTGATGGCCTCTCCGTCTTGCGGGGTACACGAAACGCTTACTTAACACCATCGGACTAATGCCTTCTGGGAGTTGGGCGTTGTTGTGTCTTAGCTGAAACCTCCTTTTGGATTTCGTTTCCAATATTTTGGAAGAATGTATTCTACAGCAAATTTTACACGCAACAATAAAAGCGTGCCGCTTGAACGAAAAGTTTTACGAAATCGTTATCCTTTCCCATTCCTCCAACCTTGATTAGAGACAACGGAACTACAGGAATGTTCCCGCTCGGGTAGAGGCTTCACGCAGGTTCACGAAAGCGGAAGTTTGACTGCAACGATTCTAAAATTGTAAGCGCTTTGAGGTGACGCCACCATGAACGATCTTCTGATAGCTCGTTCGCAAATGGGCATGTCTCTTGCCTTTCATATAGTCTTTGCTGCGATCGGAATTGCGCTGCCACTCATAATGTGCGTTGCGGAATGGCTCTGGCTCAAAACTGGCGATGAGGTTTACTACGAACTCGCCAAGAGATGGTCGAAGGGTGCAGCGATACTCTTCGCTGTCGGCGCAGTATCAGGCACGGTGCTCTCGTTTGAACTGGGGCTGTTGTGGCCGGGCTTCATGAAGTGGTCGGGCGAAATCATCGGCTTGCCTTTCGCGCTGGAAGGTTTTGCATTCTTCACAGAAGCGATCTTTCTGGGCATCTACTTGTACGGCTGGAAGCTAGTGCCCAAGACGATGCACTTGATCGCAGGAGCGATCGTTGCGATCAGCGGTGCCGCATCTGCGTTGTTTGTAATTCTCGCCAACGGTTGGATGAACACGCCGACAGGATTTCGTCTGGTCGACGGCAAACCGGTGGACATCGATCCCATCGCGGCGATGTGGAATCCGGCCGCTGTGCCGGAAGCTGTTCACATGCTAATCGCGGCTTATGTCTCCACCGCGTTTCTTGCTGCAGGCATCCACGCTTACATGCTGTTGCGCGACAAAACCAACATCTTCCATCGGCGAGCGCTCGCCATCGCGCTTGCGCTTGGTGGCAGCATGGCGATTATCCAACCAGTGAGCGGAGACGTTCTCGCTCAAATGGTGGCACGCGTTCAACCAGTCAAGCTAGCAGCAATGGAAGCTCACTACGAAACGCAACGCGGCGCTCCACTGACACTCGGTGGAATCCCTGACGACGACAAGGGTGTCGTGTATATGGGTGTAGAAATTCCTTACGGACTGAGTTTGCTCTCCTTCCACGATCCAAACGCTGAGGTGAAAGGACTTAAAGAATTTCCACGCGAACACTGGCCGAATGTTTTGCTTGTGCACTACTGCTTCCAAATCATGGTTGGCTGCGGCACGATTCTGATGCTGGTTTCCGCATGGGCAGCCATTCACGTGGCGAGGAAGCGAACCTTGCCGGACTCGACTAATTTTCTGAAGGTCCTGATTTTGATTTCACCTCTAGGTTTCGTAGCGACCGAAACCGGATGGTTCGTCACCGAATTGGGAAGGCAACCATGGGTGGTGCAGGGCATCATGCTGACTAAAGATGCCGTCACACCGATGACCGGATTGGCGATTCCTTTCTCGATGTTTACCGCTCTCTACATTTTTCTCGCCGTGATTGTGGTCTTCCTGATTCAACGCCAGATCATCCGCAGCCCAAGAATGAAAGGGAGCGAGTAATGGATGCGCTCACCACAATCTCGTCGGAACAAGTAATCGGGTTGGCAATGCTTGCCGCGCTCACCTTTTATGCCGTCATGGCTGGTGCCGACTACGGCGGCGGAGTCTGGGATTTGTTTGCCTTCGGTCCGCGCGCAGCAAAACAACGAGAAACAATCGCGACTGCCATCGGTCCGATCTGGGAAGCGAATCACGTCTGGCTCATTCTAGTGATCGTGCTTCTGTTCGGATGCTTCCCGCCAGCCTTCGCCGCGATTTCAGTCGCGCTGCACATTCCTCTTACGATGCTCTTGATCGGAATCGTACTTCGAGGTTCCGCGTTTACTTTCAGAACGTATGACAGTCACAAAGACGAAACGCAAAGATTGTGGGGACGGATTTTTGCAATCTCCAGTTTAATCACACCGGTTATCCTTGGTATCGTAGTTGGTGCCATTTCAAACGGAGATTTGACCACAGAGGGAAGCGATTTCGCCACCACTTACATTCACTCATGGCTGCAGCCCTTCCCTGTTGCCGTCGGCTTCCTGGCGCTTTCGCTATTCGCGTATTTAGCCGCGGTTTATTTGACCTCGGATACAACTGATGAGGAATTGCAAAACGATTTCAGAATCCGCGCATTGATCTCGTCTCTTGTTAGCGCAGTTCTTGCTGCCACAGTTTTCTTACTTACGAAGACTGAAGCGCCCGGCATCTGGACAGACATCTCCCGCGCCATTCCGCTTCTTATCGGAACTGCCGTAGTCGCGACTTGCACACTGGCGTTTTTGTACTTTCGAAAATTCAAGATCGCCCGTTTCTTTGCGGCCGGTCAAGTCGCGCTTGTGCTGTGGGGTTGGGCGATCGGACAATATCCTTATCTGGTTCGTCCGGACTGGACAATCACAAATTCCGCGGCGAACGCACGCACTCTGGAGCTGATTATCATTGCTCTGGTGGCTGGCGCGATTCTGCTGTTTCCGTCCTTTTACTATTTGCTGCACATCTTCAAATTGCGCGAGCAACCGCCGAAGAAGCTAGACAGCTAGTCCGCGCGATCAACCTTCTCGCTGACCCTGTTTATGTTTCAATTCCATCTCTTTCCACATCGCTTCTTCCTGATCGTCAAACTCCTGAATCCGAGTTATAGTGTCAGTCTCAAGCGCCATCACATCGCCGTAGGAAGTAATTTTTGCGGAAACCTTATTATCTCGAGCTTCCTGCCACAGGAGGTGAGCGTCGTTAAAAAAATCAGTTGCTTCTTCGATGCTGGCGAATGCAAAAGAAGGAATATAAATACTTCGATTCCACCCCAGGAAATAGACGTCACCTTTGTTGAAACGAATCGAGATAATCTTTTTCCAGGGAATAGAGACGGGGTCCGAGTTTTCCGTGTGATCGATAACTCCATAGTCGCTCATAGTCGTTGTGCAATTGCGCGGATCAAGAAGCAAGCCCATTACCAGAATAAAATTAGAAAATGCCGGTAACAAAAAAAGAGCGATCAAAATCAAAGTTATCTTCAGCAGCGGCGCTGGAAATCCCAGCAACGCGACACCGATAAGCCCGCCGGCAATCAAACACAACCCGGCAGCAAAAACTCGATAAGTCGGATCGACAATTGTCAGTTGGCTGGTACACCTGATGAGCTCTTTAGGATTGCCGCTGTTGTAGGTGGTCTGTCGATTCGACGACATTGTATTTTCCTGCCTCGGCGTCACGTCAACGAGAATCTGCTTTGCTTCTATTTTATACTTTAATCGGCTTACGGACGCGGATAGCTTAGCGCTGAACCAGGCGCTTCTTCTTTTTCGGGATTCGCGATTCGGTCCACAATTTTTGCGCAATGCCGACAAATTCTTGAGTGACCGCTTGATTTGGAAACGCGTAAGCCGGCACGACAACACCGCCTAGCCAGCTCACGAAATAGACGCTGCCACCTTCGGCCTTTATGCTTGAAATTAAACTCCAGGGAATGATCGCTCCGCGCTTGGCAGTTTCATCAGACACGCCGCGTGCGCTGAGGGCGGTCTTGAATGTCTCCGGCGTCCGAGTCGATCGCCAAACATCAACTGCACCCTTTATATAAGGAGTGCAAAGAAACCAGGCAGCCAGAAAGAGTTGTTGAATCAACGTCAGCGGTATTTTGAACAAATAGCACGCGCCCATAGCCAGCGCGAACAATAGTAGAGACAAAGCCGGCCCAGGTCCTTGAAAGATCAAGTAACTACGACATGCTAAAAGTTCTTTCGCATGCGCTTCGTCTTTTCTATACGAAATTTCGTAGACTGGAATCGCTGAATAGTTCAATTTACCTTCTCGAAAAAATATTCGCGAACTACACCAGTTAAGCACGAACGCGATTAGAAGAAACTCGCAACGCATCAGTGAAGTTGGACTTTAAATCTGTCAGCAATTCAGGAGATGCACTGACCCAGAATTGCGATCCAACCAAAATCACCTTGCTTGATTTGCCGATGCGGAAGTGCAGCATCACTGGGTCTTCACCCTTATGCAGGTTGAGGATATCTTTTAAACGGTGCATGTCCGAGAAGGATGGCTCCTTGCCCAGGACGATGTCGACCATAGATGCGTCTGCAATTCTTCGAATCGATTGCGCGGTAATGCTGAAGTTATCTTCGAATTTTTTGACTTTTCCTTTCACCAGCAATAGTGCCTGAGCTTGAAGAATGTCAGGTCCAAGTTTTTCCAGCAAGTCTGCGTACAAAATAACTTCGCATTTCGAACTGAGATCTTCCATGTGAACGATGCCCAACAGCTTGTTTTGTTTGGTCAATCGTTTTTCAACACTATTGGCTAAGCCACCAATGATGGTGCTGGTTCCATCTGACGACTCTTTCAATTCTTTTATCGAGTGAGTGGTCAGATACTTCAGGCGGTTGGCGACGCGATTCAACGGATGGCTGGTTACATAGAATCCGAGCAATTCATGTTCCATGATTTGCATCTCGGCTTCTTCGAACTCGCTGCCGTCACCTTTCAGCTGGATATCCAACTTCATGATGCCGCTGTCTTCGTCTTCTTTGTCGTTGCCGCCGAACGAGAATAAACTCATTTGGCCTGTAGCTTCGGAACTCTGACGGCGCGCGGCGGTTTCAACCAGTGATTCCAGATTTTCGAGCGCCTGTTTTCTCGTGATACCGAGGTTCAAGCAAGCGCCACATTTGATCAATGCTTCCATCGTGCGCTTATTGACTGTGCGCAAATCGATACGGGCAAGGAAATCATGGATGCTCTTGTAAGGTCCGCCCTCTTCGCGCTTCTTCACGATCTCCGCGACCGCCGCTTCGCCCACGTTCTTAACGCCGGACAAACCGAACCTGATGTTTGGACCGTCGGCGGTGAAATCGTCAGTGGAGACGTTGACGTCCGGCGGCAAAATTTCGATGTTCATCGCCTGGCACTCGGCGATGTAACCTTGCACCTTGTCTTGTTCGCCGGCGACCGACGACATCAGTGCGGTCATGTACGGCACAGGGTAATGTGTCTTCAGATATGCTGTCTGATACGTCAGCATTCCGTAGGCAGCACTGTGTGATTTGTTGAAACAGTACTCGGCGAACTGCACCATGGTGTCGAACAGTTTGTCGGCTATGCCCGAATCGATACTGCGTTCTGTGCAACCGCTAATGAAGATGCTGCGATGCTTCTCCATCTCTTCCGGCTTTTTCTTACCCATCGCGCGACGTAGCAAGTCGGCTTGTCCAAGACTATAACCACCGAGTTGCTGCGCAATTTGCATGACCTGTTCTTGATAAACGATCTGACCATACGTGTCCTTGAGAATAGGCGCGAGCAGCGGCGTTTCGTAGGTGATCTTGGTCTTGCCGTTTTTACAGTCGATGAATTTTTCGATCATGCCGCTGTCTAGCGGACCCGGACGATAAAGGGCGATCAGGGCCGAAATGTCTTCCATGTTGGAAGGTTTCATATCGCGGGCGACTTGCCGCATCCCTGATGATGTTTCTAACTGGAAGATACCAGCGAGGTCACCGTTGCTTATCGTTTGAAAAGTCTTCTCGTCATCCAGAGGTATTTCATCCGGAATAATACTCGTGCCAGTCGTGTTCTTTATGATTTTGCACGCCTTGTCGATCATGGTCAGGTTTCGCAGACCGAGGAAGTCCATCTTAACCAGACCGATGTAAGCGCAATCTTCCATGTAGAACTGCGCGATGACGGTGCCGTCATTATTTCTTTGCACCGGCACCAGATCTTCAAGCGGCACGTCGGAAATTACAACACCGGCTGCGTGCATGCCGTAAGTTTTGTTGGTGCCTTCCAGTTGCTGCGCGATGTCGATAACTTCTTTTGCTTCATCGCTTGTCTGATAGGTTTTCTTGAACTCGGGGTGTTCAATGAGCATGTCTTTCAGCGGTGTCGGTTTGCCGCGAACGACCGGCACCATTTTTGCAAGTTTAGTTGACTCTGAAAATGGATATTCCAGAACTCGCGCAACGTCCTTGATGACGGCCTTACTGGTCATTCTGTTAAAGGTTATAATCTGGGCAACGCGATCTACTCCGTACTTCTCAGCGCAGTATTTGATAACTTCGTCACGCCTGTCGATACAGAAGTCCGTATCAATATCGGGCATGGATTCGCGTTCCGGGTTCAAAAATCTCTCGAACAGTAAGTTGTACTTGATCGGATCGATGTTGGTGATGCCCAACGCATACGCAACTAAACTTCCCGCAGCAGATCCGCGTCCCGGGCCGACAGGTATGTCACGATCCCTGGCGAACTTAATGAAGTCCGCCGTCATCAAAAAGTACGATGCGAATTTCTTCGACTCGATACATTCCAATTCCATCTTGGCGCGCGCTTCGTACTCCGGCGGAATGCTGCCGTTGCACCGCTCCTTGACTCCGGCGAAAACCAGATCGTTCAAATAACTTTCCGCAGTATGCCCGTGCGGCATGTCCAAGACCGGGAGCCGAGGCGGTCCACCGAGTTTTACAGGTTCGACACGATCGGCAATTTCCAAAGTGCTTTTGATAGATTCTTCGATCATTTCCGGATCGAGGTGATCGCGGAAAAGATACGACATCTCATCGCCGTTTTTGATGTATTCCCATCCTGAGAATTTCATCCGGTTGGTATCAGTGACGACCTTTCCCATTTGAATACACAACAAGCAATCATGCGATTGAGCATCACCCTTGTTGGTGAAGTGTGAGTCATTCGTCGAGACGAGTTTGATTCCCAGTTCTCTGGAAAGTTTTACGATCTGACGATTGACCTTTCGATCTTCCCAATATCCGTGATCTTGAATTTCAAGATAGTAATTTTCGCCGAGCACTTCTTTGTACCAGGCAGCGCTCGCCCTCGCTTCCTCGTACTTGTCTTTCAACAGGAGTTGCGCAAGCTCGGCGCCCAGACAGCCTGAGAGTACGACGAGCCCTTCGGAAAATTCCGCAAGCATCTGCTTGTTGATGCGCGGTTTGTAATAAAACCCTTTGATGTGCGCGCGTGATACCAGTTTTACGAGATTCTGATAGCCGGTTTTATTTTGAGCAATGATAGTAAGGTGGTGGAGATTCTGTTTGGTTTTCTTGTCTTCGATGTCGCCATCAATGATGTAAGCCTCGTACCCCAAGATTGGCTTGACACCACCAATCTCGTAACAAGCTTTGGTCAATTCCACCGCACCATACATGACACCATGGTCGGTGATAGCGACCGCAGGCATATTCTCCGCTTTGGCTTTCTTGACCAGATCCTTAATTCTGGTCGCACCATCAAGCAAGCTATATTCTGTATGAAGATGTAGCGGTACATATGGACGCGGCATGATCATCTCCCGGCAGAGGCAACAACATCAATCTACGGCGGCAATGGTCCGATTTCGACAGCGCCAGTCGGACTGACTCTGCTGAAACAAGTTAACCCAATTATATATACATCAGATACAGACCGCGCGGTCTGCTCAGGTGTACATCCCTACTCCTATTTTCGCATGTAAGACCCTCCCTAAACTAAATAACGAAAAATCGAAGCAAAAAGTTCAATCAAAACAAAGCCTGTCTATTACGAATAACCAGCGGAACTGGCAAGACCTGAGATAGTCGTCAAGCTTCTTCGGTTCCAAAACACTGTTAATTTACGACAGAGAGAGGCTTTAAGCGTTTCTAAACCAACGAGCATTACTCGAAAGAATATGACGTTTGGGATTAAGAGCACTGGTTGTCTGAAACTTTCAATGACCAATCACGTCAGTTGAGTCAGCCGAGATAGACTCCTTGTCCGGCGCGCCGTTTAAAACTTACGCACGCGGCATTCACGAAACCAGACTAATCCCGCACGCTCACCCGTTGAAACCTGCGCACGCCGGCACGCGCGAGACGAGTCCGGCTCGTCCCGTGTGCGGTTTGCAAAGCAGTGATTCGGCGCCGTCAGTGAGCAATACGGCGCAGGGTTCATCCTCCCTTGACGAGCTGCTTTCAAAACTCCCGAACGACTATTTCCCGCGCAGGTAGTTGCCCCACGAGCGCAAGGTCGAGTCCACGGAGCCTTCGATTATCCCCTGGGGTGAAAAGGGCGAAGGACCATAGACGCCATTCGGGTCGCGTGCCGGTTGATTTGTAGGACCATATCTATTCAGATAATTGCCCACGTTTTGCCCGAGTTTGCGCTCCGGATCGAAATCGAGTCCGTCTTTCCATGTGCGCAGATTGCCTCCGCGAGGATTCCATCGTTCCGGATCAACTTGAGCTTGTGGAACATATGGTGCCTGACCCTGATACTGCGGGCGATACTGCTGCGATTGCGGACGATTAAAAATCGCATCGTCTAAATCAATCGCATCTTGTCGATCCTGTACATCTCGACGAGCCAGCTCCCTTGCTGTGCGCGGATCCACACCGTAGCGCGCGCGACCTTGTGGTGCTGCCGGCCGCCCCGGATTCCATTCACCACCTTCTAATAGATCGACCTCACGCCGCATTTCTTGGTTTCGGCGCTCCAACAACAATCCCATACCTGGATCGACTCCGTATGCTGCACGCCCTTGCGGTCTAGGAGCAGCCGCTTGTGGTGGGCGTTGCCATGGTTGTGGTGCACTATTATTTTCAGGCTGCGGCTGTGGTGCCGTTCGTCTTTGTGATTCATTTAAACGGCGTTGCATTTCCATTTCGTAACGGCGGCGCGATTCGATTTCGTACTGGCGGCGCTGTTCTTCATCGTTTGTTCGGGGAGCGTCATCGCGTTGATCGCAACTACCTTGATTCGGCAATTGTGTTTTCTGTTGCTGCTCATTAACGCGACGGCGCATCTCGACTTCATACGTGCGTTGCAGCTCCGCATCAGCTTTGCGCTGCAATTCAACTTGTTCTCTTCGTTGCACTTCCAGCTGATACTGTTTCTTATATTGTGCTTCAGGCAGACGCGGATCGATCTTCTGAGTCCGCAGGTTCTGCTGCTCTTCCTGTCGGCGACGCATAAGAATTTCATACCGTTCCTGCAGTTCTTGATTCGGCATTCGTCGCAATTCATCTTGATATTGACGCTGATAATCGACTTGCAGATATCGTTGATCTCGTGTTCTGTTCTGAGGATTAACCTCCACTCGAGATTGTCTGCGTGGATCTCTTTGAACACGAAACTGCGAGCGCGGCTCAACATAAAATTGCGATGGTTGATCGCGATGACTGCACGCGCAATTCGAACGAAATTCGTTTTGCGCGTACCTTGGATCAACCTGATCCTGACTGATTCTCGGCACTCTGAATCGTTCCAATCTCGGATCGACATCGTGCTGAATCTCCCAACCGCGAGGAGTTCTATAAAGTGTCATGTGTTGAAAATTATTCTGAACCGCGAGTGGTTGATAAAACCGCTGCGAATCTTGTGTAGTATTAAAGCGGGGAGCGTCCCCCGCCCGAAGCTCGTCGATGTTGGTGGGAACGCGTCCCTGTCCGTTATCCGGCACTATCCAAACATCGACGATGCTGATTTCGCTTTGACCGGATGCAGTCGTTTCGAAATGAGGTTTCGCAACGATAAACATTTCGCCATTCGACATATTTCCGACCTCCACAATAGAAACTGGCGCTCAACAAAGAGCAGCCAACGCTTAACAATTCAAGCGCTTTCATTCTGCCAAAACCGGCTAAGGCTCTCAATACGCAAATCCACACGGCAATGTCCAAATCGGCACTGAAGACGGCGACTCACTAGAGTTTTCCCCACCAAAAGCGAATCCGGGTATCATGTAGTGTCTACTCGCAACCCGAACAGTTCGATCAGTGCTAAATCGTTTCACTACAATTCTCGTCATGTTAGCCGGCTCTATGTCCGGCTTTTACGCGGACGCAAAAAATTCTATGCTCAACGAACTTCCAGCAAGCGAACAGCGGCCAGAATTCTTCCAAAAGGAAGCTCAAAGCCAATCGAGCTTTGCGACTGCGTTCAATCAAGCTAACATTTACAAGAAACTAAAGGACAATGCAAAAGCCGCAGAAGCGGTAAGGCAGGCGGCGGGCCTGGCGAGGAAAGCCTCGCAGCTGCGTGCTTGTGGGCAATTAATGGTCACTCTCGGTCGCGTAAAAGAGGCGCTGCCATTGTACGAGAAGGCAATCAAGTTGAATCCGAACGATCCGCATGCATACCTGGACGTCTGCCACGCCAGTCGTTTGATCAATGATAATGCAACCGCCTTAAAAGCTGCCAACAAAGCACTGCTGCTCTCACCCGACCTGCCGGCAGCACTTTGTTTTCGCGCTACTGTCTTCATATACATGGATAATTTCGAGGCGGCCAAACGAGATTTGGCAGCCGTGGAATCCCAGAAGGCACCTATGGATGCATTCACGAACATGTCTTTCGGGCTTGTAAATATGCATCTCGGTGATCCAAAAGGTGCAGCAAAATACCTCGCCAGAGCAACGAAACAGAATCCGGATTTTTATCCCCCACATAGTCTTCTGATCAATATTTACACGCGTGAAAAGAACTGGGAAATGGCACTGCATGAGTTAGACGAATGTTTAAGATTGCAACCGGATCAAGCCAATTTGCTCAAGGATAGAGGTCAGGTTCTTCTACATTTAGAGAGAGAACGTGATGCATTGCTAGACATATCAAGAGCGATCCAACTGGAACCCAGCAGCGCTCACTATTACATCAGAGCACTCCATCTCTATCGCAACGATCGAGAAATCGCCGCCTTACGAGACTGTACTTCTGGTATTTCAGCAGGTAAATCAGACAGAACAAAACTTCTAAAATTGCGCGCAAATTGCTACCGCAACCTCCAAGATGCTCAGCATGAGTTGCTTGACTTAACCGATTGTATAAAAATAAAACCTGATGCAAATGTTTTCGAAAGGCGATTTAAAGTACTGATGTCGCTCGGGAAAAAAGATTTGGCATTAAAGGACATCGACGAAGCGATTAAACTCAAAGACACGGCGGCCGAGTATCACTTTCTTCGAGGCGATCTGAAATACCAATCAAGGAAATATCAAGAAGCGTTGAAAGATTTCAAACGAGCATGCGAGCTCGAACCTGATGACGAGCGGTTTCAACTGGCGAAGAAGAAGGTTCTTGGAGATTTGAACGCGAGCCCGAAGGAACAGAAATGAAAAACGTCACCGGCGACAACAAATGCCCCAGATGTGGTGGCAATAAAAACTCGGAACTATCGGGTTCTATTACGCAATGGGTCGCGAATTGCGCTTGCACGAATTTTGATGTGCCGCAGGATGACTCCAATGCGGACATCTGCCCGACGTGCAAGAAGCGAGTCAATGCTGGGCGAGCAGGCTCACTGACACAATGGATTTTTCGCTCCGACCTTTGCAGTTGCGCTTTGCCCACAGTAGAAAAATCACGGATGGCGCTCGCCGCGGAAGCGGCCGCACGCACAGATCTGGAAGTTGAAAAACAATCGACGCAAGATGTTGAAATGCAAGTCGACCCGGAGCGATTTCCTTTAGAACGTTACGGCCCGCTCAAAATTCTCGGTAGCGGAATGGCGGGCACCGTCTATTTATGCAACGATCGATTATTGCACAAAAAGGTCGCGATTAAACTGCTGAGCACTTTGTCGTCAGAGCAATTGGTTGCGTTTCAAGGTGAAGCACGAGCCGCCAGCAAACTTAATCATCCCAATGTGGTTAAAGTTATGGATTTCGGTGTCACCACAGGCGGTGTCCCCTTCATGGTGATGGAATTCGTACAGGGAAACGATCTGGCAGGCATACTGCAAGAAGCCGGCACCATCAGCGTCACGGCCGCGCTCTACATCTTCGGAAAAGTTTGCGATGGACTGGCCGACGCGCATCGCCTGGGCATCTTCCATAGAGACATCAAGAACTCCAACATCCTGGTCGGAGCGCTTGAAAGTCATAAGCCCGATGTTCGTTTGATCGACTTTGGTGTGGCATCATTCCGACCGGTGGCAGACTCGAAAACAGCTCAGGGCGCCACATTGGTTGGAACGCCAGCGTACATGTCACCAGACCAGGCGCTCGGAAAACAATACGATGCCAGCAGCGAAGTTTATAGCATCGGTTGCGCCTTGTTCGAAGCATTGACCGGCAGCACTCCGTTTTCCGGGGAAACCGCCCTGGAAGTTATAAACAAACACGCACACGAAGCGCCTCCACAACTTAATGATGTCAACGGCGATGTGGATTTTTCTGAACCACTAGAGAACGTGGTGGCAAAGTGCCTGGCGAAGAAACCTTCCGATCGATACCAGTCGATGGAACAGCTGAGTCGCGCCTTAAACCAGATCGTCATCGGCGAATTGAGCGAGTCCACCTTACCACGAGAGTTGGACGGTGCCAGGGTTTCGACAGTTGAGCCGGCGACAAAATCATCGCCGATTTTTGTAATAACGATCGTTGTATTTGTGCTGTTGGTAGGGATCGGTATCTGGCAGGTTATGGTTGTGGACAAACCAACTGCACCGTCGCCTGAAGAGAAAGTTTCGAAGACTGCAGAATCGGAAATCGGATCATCGGATCAGTCTACTCTTGTGGACGTGCACTTCGAAACCAAACGCTACAACGGGTTGAATTATCTGATTTCATCAGGTTCTCTAGCCGACGAAAACATCGAAGAAATCGCCAAAAGGAAAGATTTCGACGCTGTGTATATTTTGAGTGAAAACATAACTGGTACCGGATTCAGTGCCATCTCAAACGTCGATTTGAAAAGGTTGGATATCGATAACACACCCTTATCCGATGACGGATTTGAGGCCATCTCGAAAATTTCAGCACTGAAACATCTCTCTCTTGGTGATTTGGATATCTCGGAAAAGCAAATGGCGATGCTCAGCAGTCTAAAAAAATTGAAGACTTTGGACCTCACCAACAGTCGACTTTCGGAGGGCGCGTTGCAATTGCTGGGCTCGTTTCCCACTATTCAGACATTGAGCCTTTCGAATGTTCAGCGAACCAAACCAGGTGATCTGGAAAATCTCGTCGCGGCAAAAAATTTGAATAAGCTCAATTTGGCTTACATCAATTACGGCAAGCAAGACCTGACAGCGCTCGAGAAGCTAACGTCATTGAACTCGATCAATTTTACGGGGTCGGACATCGACGATCGAGTGTTTCAACATCTGGCCTTGCTGCCACTAGATACGGTGACGTTAGATCGAACGAATATCACCGGGAGTGGATTCTCAGCACTGGGTAACATGCGCGGTTTGAAACAAATCAGCCTGCGCAGATGCAAAAAAGTACCCACGCAAGCAGTTGTAAACTTGGAACTTGCTCTGCCGGGTTGCACCATAATCCGATAGCTCAATGGTTTTGCAGCCCAGAGATTTAGCATTTAGCGTTCCATCCGTCTACTGAATGTAGGTCAGAACCGCGTTTCCCTTGTCGGCCGCTTCGCCGTAGAATTCAATCAAGCCATCAATATAATCAATCAGTATGCCGATTTCTTCTTCGAACTCGGCGGCTTCAAACGAGTATAAGTTCGCTTCGGTAAATTCTTCCCTGGAATATTTCGTTTTCAATTCTTCGAGATCCACGGTTTTAAGCGCCTCGGCAATTTCTTTGACCACATCCGGTTTTATAAATCGCGCCGGGCCATAACCGAATGCGTCGGGCCCAACTTCATCGCCGCCCAAAACAACTTTGGAAATTGGAACTTCAGGATCCACATCCCATGCGGTTCCAGTCAAAAGAAAATGAAGCGCTTGCCATGATTTGTGCAGGTCGAAAAAACCGCTGTTCTCGTCGTCATGCAAATCCGACCAGACGATATCGTGGATGGCATCGGGATTGGCGAGAAGCTTTTTGAGCTTGCGCTGACTTATGCTTTCAAAGTACGCGCACATGCTCACTTGAAATAACCTGATGTCGGGGTTCGAAGGAAACGACGATACGAGCTGACGATATAAGTTTGCCAATTCCTCTTCAATAGAAGGTATCACAGTATGAAGAAAGACCTGCTCTTTGGAAAGAGCAGGTCCGAAATTATCTGTGTGCCGATTTCGATCTAGCGCCACTTTAGAATACGAGTTCTCTCAAGTGTGGGATCATGCGGCTTCTGCGCGTTTTGCGGCGAGGAGCATGTTCTCTGTGCGTGGTTTTTTCGGACGTATATTTTTCCACATAGATCTGGTTGGCGACTTCGTCTCGTTCTAATTGAACAATGGCTTGTCGAAACCACATTCTCAGACAGCGTCGCTCGTCGTCTGTGATGGTTTCTTCAGCGATGACTTCTTCTCTCATTTTCCCGCTCCTGTGTGTCCGATTAAACTAGCAGTGGTTTGAATTCACGCCATAAATACTACTCACGCTCCTGATTTAACCGTCGCGGACTCAGACAATGAATCCTGGCAACGCGTTTGAGCGAAAGCCTGCTCCCACTTTCACATCGAAACAACCGAAGCCGTCGATGGCGAGGCGCTCTACGCGCACCTCTGGTGTGAGTCACTCTACGATTCTAATTGCTTCTCAAGTAGCCACAACACTTGACATCACTAAATCGTATTAGCTCTGGATAATCTAAAATTGAAGTCTGCAAACGCTTGTCATTATTGGGTTTACAGACTTGAGTTTTTCGTGAAAGTATTACCACAATTGTTAAGTATGGGATTTTGCTCATAATCAGTCCCCCAATATGAGCCTCCGGTAATCGAGGATAAAGAAATTTGGTAGATCCAGAGCCGATATTGGACGATTTTAGTGTGCGTTTGCACCCTATATATTGTTGGGAAACCATCAGACTGCATCGAAGGACGCAATATCACGGCTTGTCGGGTTGCGTTCTACAAAGAGCCAGTTCATCGCTATGAAGAGTCCCGGGATGGCGATAAGAGGAAACCAGGCGAGAAAAACCAAGGGCAGTCCGGTCAGTAAAACCAACCAGCCGGCGCATACGGGATGCGCTCGCAGAAACGCTAATCGCGTTGGTGGTACATGCGGTGACAGGTGTGGCGTCCAGCCGCCGACCTTTAGATCTGAGGTTTCAGTTTCGACAAGAGAACTTTTGGTAGGTGCGGATCTAACGAACATGCCGCGGACCATCAGGTAAAGACCGGTTACGGAAAGTCCGACGCCGAGATTTCGGATCATCTCGGCGGTGAGGAAGTCGGTGACGATGCTTCCTAGAATCATTTTCTGGCAGAGCACTGCGCACATGACGAAGAGAAGCAGGTATAGGAACAGCAGCAGCACCCTCGTTCGGGACTTGCTTTGTTCCGTCCAGAATCTGAAGGAAGGTTTCTTTGGGCCGCCGGCTAAACTCAGTTCGATTTGTGGCACCGTGGATGGTGGCTCATCATCGACATGTTCGAGAACGCCTTGTTTCGAGTCAGACGGCGCTGGAAGTTCTGACATGGTGTCATTGGAACCTGGCGGCGCGGCTTCGGCAGAGGCTTCGGCATTTGCAATGGCACGGGCTTCCGAATTTGCATTGGCTTCGCCGTCGCCATCAGCTTTGGCATTGGCTTTGGCATTGGCTTCGTCATTAGTTTCGGCTTCGACTTTGAAATTGGCTTCGAGTTCCGCCCTGGTCCCCGCATCGCCATAATGCCACGCATCCGTTGATCGCGCTCTATGCATCTCCAGCAAACCGATGCGCGCGCCAGCAATCGTGCCCGCAAGCAGGCATGACGCATACAGCACCATCTCCTGCCAGTTCGTCGCGATTAAATTCGGCGCTTTTCGAACACCAAGAATTGGCACTACCAGCAGTATCAAGACCGCCAGTAACCCGGCGGTCGAACCTGCAAAAATCGCGCTCAATTTCGAGCGGGGAGGCTGCATTCGTTTCAACCTTGGAACGTACTACTAAGAACGCGCGGACGTGCCCAACACTTTCAAGCTATACCTTACCAGGCTTTCCACATCTTCGCCCACAGTCTCTTCGAGCTGAGCTTTGCGAAGAGCCGTGCCGACTTCGGTGACGGTGTAACCCAGGTTGGTGAGAATCGAGCGGACTTCTTCCTGGATATCCGCAGCCACGGTAACGGGTTCGAGCGGACCACCCATGCGTGAGCTGAATTCTTCGATTTTAGTTTTCAACTCGAGGGCGATTCGTTGCGCCACTTTCGGTCCGACGCCTGGAGTTTGACTGATTGTTTTGGTATCCTCGGACAAAATTGCGTCGACGAGAAGTTTGACTCCGAGAGTTCCAACGATAGCCAGAGCCAGTTTTGGTCCGACTCCGCTGACCGTTTGCAGAATCAAAAATATTTGTCTTTCGTCAGCGCTTTCAAAACCAAACAGAGTGATCTCGGTTTCTCTCACTGACATGAACGTGTGAATTAAGGCTTCCTCACCGGGTTTCGGCACGTTGAGCAAACTGCGTGTCGCCATCAACAGTTCAAACCCTACTCCGGAGACATCGATGACTAGCCGATTGACGGCACCACCGCTGAGATCTTTCGAGTGAATTACGCCTTTAAGGAAAGCAAACATTTTGTCAAACCACGCAGCTGTTAGAGACACTAAGCATACGTCTTTCGGTGGTCAAAAATCGTTTGATTAAACGAAAATCGCGCACTGCGCCTCGACCGATATCGAATACGACCAGAGATCGATTATCGAACGATATATCAGAAATTGTTTGTGAAACGAACTATTCAGCCATCAAGCTGCGGTTGCCGCCATCTTGATGGGCGTGCTCCACGGCGGCGCGCGCGTGGGACAGCAAGACCTTGCCGTCATCGTCCATATGTGGCGCGAATTGGCAGATTCCGACCCCAACCGTGAGGTTGAGAATGTCTTTATCGGCTTGGAAAGTCATGTCCTGGATGGTCGTGCGCAGACGTTCCGCCACTTCAATGGCGCCATCACGCGGCGTGACGGTCAGTCCGACGGTAAATTCGAAAGCTCCGGAACGCACAACGATGTCAGAGTCACGCATTTGCTTGCCGACGACGACGGCAATCTGCGAAATCACTGTATCTGCGGTCTTTTGACCATAGTGCTTGACCAGCTCTTTATGGTTATCGACTTCCATAATCACCACGCTGAGCGGCACTCCATAGCGTCGAGCTTGTTTGATGCCAAGCTTGAGAAACTCCTGGAGATAGCGCAGGCTCTTGAGTTCGGTCAAATTGTCGGTCAGCGAAAGCTCTTTGATTTGTATTTCTTTTTTGCGAAGCTCGTCTCTAAGTGCCTTTTCACGAAGAATGCTCTTGACTCGATTGAGCAATTCGGTAGGCTGGACGGGCTTGAATATGATGTCTTCGTTTTCGGGCTCGTCACCGACAATGTCCGGCACGGGCTCGTCTTTAGCGCCGAGGAAAATAATTGGGATATGTCTGGTTTTGTCTTCCTTTTTAAGCCGTTGATAAACAGCCATGCCACCCATCAGTGGCATATTCAGGTCCAGAACAATGACATCCGGCGTCCGCACTTTGCAAGCGGCGATTGCTTTGAAACCGTCATTTGCCGAATCGACAGTATAACCAGCGTCCTTGAGCACCTCTGAAAGCAGCAAGGTGATGGCGTGTTCGTCGTCGACTACGAGAATTTTTTGACCCGGTTTCACTTTTGATATACGTCTTTCTGATTCGAGTTAAGGCACATGGAAACTGCAAAGCAAAAGGTTCGCATGCTCCTGACTCTGATAATAGCTGGTTGGCAACAATTCAACAATCCGGCCCCCGCGATATGAATCCAATGCTTGGAATCCGAAGGCTCAGCACGGGCGGATGTGGGTTTTCCTCGGTTAGCGCTATATCGGCCGAAACGTCGGCTATAAGTGGCACCAGGTCTAGTTCGAAGTGCGATGGGGCAAATTTTTCGATTCTGCCGACGCCTCTTCTTAACAGTTTTAACGCTCCGACGGAATTGTCCCGAAGCAAGTGGTAATAACCCACCGCGACTTGAATAATTCCCTGAATCAATTCGCGGTCAGCCAGCTGATACTTTTGCCAAACGCCTTCCAACGTCTCGTGACATTCGAAAAATTCGCGCTGGTTAAACTCAGCGATTCCTTTTTCGAATTCATTTTGATGTTCTGTTGGTAAACGCAAACTAATTTAGCCTGGCAATGGCGACGATTTGTGCGTCGCGTGGAACGTTTTCCATTTCGGCTCTGGCCAGTGCCACCACCTGATGAGAATCGAGCAGTCCCGAGAGGTCCACAATTTTAGCGCCCGCCAAAAGCACCATATCAGGTATCACTTTTCCCGCGTCGCCCCATTCTGAATGTTCTTCGATCAATGCGTTGATCGTCCTATCGGCAGTGTCCACGGTGCATTCCTTGAACGCCGCGTTTTTGAATTGCAAGCGAATTGCGCCGGTATGGTCGAGAATGCGCAGACTGCGCAAATGATGTTTTAACAGTCCCAAGAATTTATCCTCGACTCTATCTGCTGAATAAACCTGGAAGAATTTGCCATTGACATCGAGTTTGATTTGATCTTTATCCACACGCATTGAACCGGCCACAAGCTCGATACGCTCTTCCGGACTGCTGGCTTGTTTCACGTCCGTATCGCCAGTCATGCTTGTGGCACCAACTGCAGTAGCGCGCACCACATTGGTGCGCGTGTCGATCTCGATATGAACTTCAATCGACGCCGGCTCCGCACCCATTTTTTCTACTGCGGCATACGCTTCCTGGCGGATTCTCAGAATATCGTCGTCGGTCGGATTGACGACTTGACGTTCTACTGTCTCGCGGATCAAAGCCAGTGCCACGCCGATTGCTGAGATTACATCGGCATGATCGGCGATTTGAAACTGAAGTCCCATTTCTTTTGCGACAAATGGAACAATCGCAGCGGCACCGCCGCCGCCACCAATGAGATTGACCAGTTCGGCATCGAGCTTGTGATCTCTAATCAGGGCCTGAACAACTGGAATGCATTTTTTCGCTGCCATTCTCAGCATCTCTTCGGCGGCTTCCGTGGGCTGGTTTGATAGCTTTTGCGAGAACGCTTTGAACGCGGCCTCTACCGATGCTTTATTGCCGACCGCGCAATTTCCTTCGGGGACTAAACCAAGCAGATTGGACGCGCAGGTCGGCGTCACGCATTGTTTTCGCGCGCTGCCTGAGTCTTCAATCATGACGTAATCGTCAGGATCGTCCGCCATCGGTTTGATCAATTTTACGGTCGGATTAGTAAGCGGTTCTTCAAAAGAAGAATAATGCAATCCGGCAATATGAGCACTGCGCGGACCTATATCAAATAGTTTGCCGTTCTTGATTCTCGGGAGCGAACCGCCGGCAACACCAACGGTTCTAACATCGAGTGTCCGCATGTAGACGCGGTGACCACCAATCTCCGCCGATTTGATTTTGGCGCGACCGTTGCTGATCGCCGATATGTCGGTTGACGTTCCACCGACTTCTAAAAATATGCCGTCTGAAATTCGCAAAAACATCATTGCCGCAGCCACACCGGCAGCCGGTCCTGAGAGCATCGTCAAAATCGGACGTTTGCGCATCGCCTCGATGTCCATGACGCCACCGTCGGAACGCATGATCATGACCGCAGCAGTGATACCAGCTCCGCGCACGCTCGACTCGGTCATATCCGCGCTCTCGATCATCTTCGGCAGCATCGACGCATTGATCACAGCAGTGCGTGTGCGAACACGATATCCATAAAGTTGACTGACTTCATGACCGGCGGTTGCCGGTATGTTTCTCTCGCGCACGATCGCAACTGCGAATTCTTCGTTCTTCGAATCGTCAACACCAAATGCTTCGCTGACAGCGATGGCTTTGGCGCCTTGTTGCAGCAGTCGATCGATGGCAGCGATCACCTTCTCGCCAGTGATTGGTTTTGAAGTGTCGATGAATTCGTGAAACGTGGGCAAATATTTGTCCGGCGCCAGTTCAATTTTACCGAGCCGCGAAGCACCACGAGCGATACCGGCGTTAAAGCCGGACCCCATCGAAATAATACCGACGGGCGCGACGTCGCCTTCTAACAGCGCGTTAGTCGCCTGTGTCGTGCTGTGGGCGATAAATCCGACTCTGTCCGGGGATATGGAGGCTTCGCCAAGAAGTTTTTTCAGGGCTTCGATGATACCGAGAGCCACGCCTTCTTTGGCACTGTGAGTAGTGGGCACCTTAACACTGCCGGCCAGTTGCATCGTGCCGGAATCAATCGCGACGGCATGTGTAAACGTGCCACCGACATCAATTCCAACTCTAATCATTGCAGCCACAGTACTCGTCACTTCTCCTTAAGCAATCGGAACGAATTTTAAAGCGCACGCCAGGATTAAACCGAAAAGCGAACAGAGCCAGGCATACACAACAGTCTTCCGAAACAAAGTCTGGGTATCCGTTCCCAGATACGTCGCAATCCATATGTTGTGAGTGTTGGTCGGATCGCAAATACCTTGAACTTGCCCGACCGACATAAGCATTCCCATAATTGCCTGACCGGACAATGTGGTTGATTCTTGAATCAACTTGATCAATCCGCTGCCCATTCCCCAGAGACTGAGCGGTCCGCGATATAGTGCAAACGGCGTCATCAGCGAGAACATAACGACATACCAGAACGCCGTGGTCGGCACGACACCGGCGATTAACGGTCCAATCGCTCCAGCTACTTGCGCGGAACTGACAGCGGCAATCAGCATGCCGATTCCGATCATCAGAAAGACAGCCGGGATCACTGTCGTGATTCCATCAATGATCGATCGTGTAAGCATCGTAATCGAATCTTTTTGCCAGGTTGCCAGCACACCATATGTGATGGCAGCGATAAAGGCGGGCATAATTCCCCAGCCGCAGGCCAGTACGAGAAACAATGGCAAGACCGGCGTCAACAACGCTAACCAGGAAAGATTCGTCACTTTCTTAGAGCCGCGCCAGATCGCATAGCAGACCATGATGGCGAGCACTACGAGGCTAGCCGTGATTGACCAGGGCGCCACAATCGGAGTCGGTGGCGGCGTGACCGCGACGGCAGTCGCCGCTGTTTGTAGCGAACCCGAGAATCCGCTTTGTGTGAGCAACAATCCTGTGCCGAGCAGCGCGACACCACCAAGCAGATACTTCAAATTCTTCATTGTTCGCAGCTCTATGGCGAGAAACAGAAGAATCGCAATCGCAATCACAAAGGCAAATGGAACAACAAACTGGACAATTACTGATTGATCTACTTTCAGCACATCAACGTAAAATTGCCAGTTCGCTAGATTGAACATGCCACCAAGGCTGATACCGAAAAGATATAACCCACCGGCGGTGGCAGTCGAAATTCCAATCGAAAGCATAACCGGCAAAATAATTGTGCCAATCATGATCACCGCGCCCAGTCCGCCTAAGGTCGAGAAAAGCAAGGCTGTAACCAGAGTCAGAATCACACCAAGCACATAAGGATTATCGCCGGCAAATTCGGCGACCCAGCGCACCAGCGCTTTGGCGATACCATGACGGTTCATCAACTCGGCAAGGACGGCACCAAACATAGTGGTGGTATAAGCCATATGCAATTTGACGGAGCCTTTGGTAATCACGTCATCGAGAATTTCCTGCCCGGAAATTCCGCCCACGGCCGCAATCACCAGCGCCATGATCGGCAGCGCCAGCAAAGCCGATACGCGTCTCGTATACATGAGACCGGCCATGATGAAAAATATTACGAGAATCGCGGTAGCTATCAGAACGGACATTTTTGCCTGGCTGAGTGGCCTTGAATTCGATACAACGAGCGGGCTCGACCGCGTTAATTGTACTCTCTTTCACCACGCTGAAAGAACAGGCAACGCCGCATATGGTGGGCATATGCGAATAATTCTTTTAACCTATATAATCGTTCTGTTCTCGGCTTGAAAACGCTCGACCTGCCTATAAACCGGCCATAAATTCTTTGACTTTCCGCGGAACGTCAGCGCCGATGTTCTTACTGGCATCATAATTCCAGGGCTTCTTGTCAGTTTTTATTTCACCGGCGGGCATTTGTTCGTCGCCGATATCGCCCGCGTCGGTGTAATCTGCGGGTTCGTCAGCCTTCGGAATTTCACTCTTGGCTTCATTACCGGCTGCTTTATCGACAGCTTTCGATGGCGGACGGGCAATGCGATATTCTTCTTTTTCGAGGTTTTCAATCGCGCGGTCAAAATTGGGCGCGCAGCCTTTATGAGCCTGATTACCAGCGAATTTAACATCATGCTCGGCCTTTTCGCGTCTCAAGTTTTCAATTGTTTTTTTGATATAACTGTCATCTGTCATAATCACCTGCTCTTTCGCCTGACTGGGCGACCGTAATGGATGTTAGCAATCGATAAATCGGTGTCTTTTGATTGGCTACTTGGCAGACTCGGTTACACTGCAGAAGTTCCAACCCAAACGCTGACGAAAGTTTCGGGGTTTTTATGCAAAGGTTTTCGGCAAGAATGAAAGCTCCAAAACAGGGCAAGATGTTAATTGAAGACAGACTAAACATCAGACAGCTCAAATTGAACCAGGACTAAACCCCAGAGTTAAACAATGGATTGGCCCAACCCTCAGGACTACAACGAAGCGATTCAATCTCCGGCGACCTGTTTTTCGGACGCCAGTCTGCGCGCGTGCCAGGTGGAAACGACTGCGATGGGATTGCCGCGCCCGACCAGTGGTGCATTTACCAACGTCTATAAATTGATCGACAGCACAGGCCGAGGTTCTGCCGTACGGTGTTTCCACAGCGATGTGCCTGATTTGAAACTTCGTTATCTCAAAGTCCTGGAGCAATTGTCGAAAGTAGACGCGCAATGGTCGATCAAAACCGAGTTTATTGAACAAGGCATAAAGGTTGGAGGAAACTGGTATCCAGTCGTGAAGATGGACTGGGCAGACGGCATTCCGCTCGATCGCTACCTGGCTAAAAATGGCACCAATCAGGTCAGGTTGAACAATCTGGTTCAACAACTGCGCGCCATTCTCTCCGACATGAAGCACCATGGTATCGCCCATGGTGATCTGCAACACGGCAACATTTTAATAGTAGACAATCAAATCAAGCTCGTCGATTACGACGGATTCTTCGTACCAGCGCTCGATGGGCTAGCCAGTGCCGAGTTAGGACACGCGAATTATCAACATCCGTTTCGCAGCCGAGAACATTTCGGTCCCTACATCGATAATTTTCCTGCCTGGCTGATCACAATTTCTCTGATGGCGATTGCCGCCGATCCGGAACTTTTATCTTACAGCAAAGACCGCGAGTGCTTGCTGTTCGCACACGCCGATCTGCTGGCACCATACGAGTCTGCGCTGTTTTCCAGACTGCGAGAGCATCCTAAACCTGAGATTCAAAACGCGACTCGCACGCTGATCCGATTACTGGATTGTCCTGTCAAATCAATTCCATTTCTGGACGCCAGCGAAGAAGAATTGTTGGAACTTCCCGAAATGGATCCGACCGAACAAATGCAAGCGATCGATGAAATCGCGCTGGCGGAGCCCAATCGCTACATCGAACGACCTCCGGTCCTATCAGCGCTAGAAAAACTGAGCACGACGAAACGAGGTGCCAAGGATCGACTCGGTTATCTTTTTAAAAGCGCATCAACAAAAGGTGGTGCGATGCTCACTTCAGTTTTGCAGCAGAAACGAAACTCGCACGACCATGCCACCAGGGGCGACAGCGCTTTTGTGACAGGCGATTACGCAGCCGCAGCAGAAGGTTATGTCAAAGCGCTAGCTGAAATCGAAAAAGAAAAAACTGCACAAGAAAAACTGAGCAAACACGATAAGACTGTTCACTATCGAAAACAGGATACAAGCGGCGTCGACTACAACAAGTACGAAGACCATCTTAACCTGAGACTGGGAACATGCCAGCTCCTCAATCTCAATCCTGCCGCCGCCGTGTTTCATTTCAAATCGGTGATAAAAAAATATGCCGACGATTCCGGACAACTTGAACTTCTCGACGCAATCGTCGGTCTTATGATGGCGTACTGCCAAATGCAACGCGAGCACGATGCCGCCGAGCTGATGGCGAAGACCTGCAGTTGGAAAGGTCAAGTCAATAACAAAGCGCCGGCGTTCTCCGCCAACAACTTATCCTGTACTTTGTTGAGCTATGGCAATGGACCACTGGCGGGTGCGCCGGGTCTGAGTATGGCATTGACGGTGGTGGCAAGGTTTTTCGAGAAAGCTGCGCAATACGATCAAGCGGCATCGCTTTACGAGGCCGCTCGCTCCGTACGTGGTGGCGCCGGCAGTGCCGACGATCTTGACCTGATGTTGCGTATTGGACATTGCCAATTGTTAAACCGGCGGCCCGATCTCGCCCTTCACCACTTTCACGTGATCTCGCAGACCGCCTCCGTAACAGACCCGATTCACGATCGCTCTGCGGTAGCTCAAGCGGTCGCCTTTAAGATGATGAATTCCAGGCAAGACATTGTCAAAGCAATGCGAAGTAGAATGCCTGAGCAGTTATACAACTGTTTGAAAACCGAACTCGATGGACCGTTATCCGATCTCGATGAACTCAGCGATGTCATAGTAGCCTTCGCCGCGGAACTCGGAGAAGCTGATTTGATGACCGGTTTGCGAATGGCAACGCGATTGGCGGCAGACAATTACAAACGCCAGGACGATAAGAAGCTGCTCGATCATATCGTCGAACTTCTCAACGACGGACGATTTCTCGACGCCGACAAGTTAGCGAACGAAGACGTTTTAAGCAATGAAAGCGTTCGCCTGCGCTTTCTCGATAGCGCCCAACTTTTTGCTCGCAACCTCTCCACCTGTGGTGCGTACGATCAAGCCTTCGAGCTTTTGAATAAATACAGCTGCGATCCGCGGTTGGTTGTCGAAGCGATGGAAGGACAAATTATAAAAAACATCCGCGCAGCCACGCGACAAATAAATTGGACTCCTGACGCTTTCCAGGAAGCCTTTGTAATTTTGCAAGCGCTGTGTGCGAACAACGCATTGAGCGAATATATTTGCCAGTTTACCGCTGATACCATATATGGTTGCACTGATAGATCGGACGAATTTTTGGTTGATGTCAGACAGATTGCCGATTTAATGTCAAAACACCATCCTGACGGTCCGTCCAATCCGCACGTTTTAAAAT
Organism: Candidatus Obscuribacter sp.; assembly: GCA_021772095.1. GTDB lineage: Bacteria > Cyanobacteriota > Vampirovibrionia > Obscuribacterales > Obscuribacteraceae > JADYXR01. The sequence continues at coordinate 44,372 of JADYXR010000033.1, forward strand.
TGCGAATGTTCGCCCTCAACGCAGAAAACGGTGAACCTGTGCCGATTATCAAAAGAGATTCAGCGCCGGTGTCAAAACTGGGAGCGCAATTCGAGAAAGCAACCAGAGCGACATCAGTTAGCGCACGCAGTCGGCAGATGGAAAACGAAGTACTCTCGATACTGCGACAAGCATCGCTGAAGAGTTGGGATCCAGCTCTATTTGGAGAATTTCTGTCGACAATGGAAGCTATGAAAAAGCAGCGTTCGTTAACCGTTGGGTTTTGTCAAAAATTATCCACAACCCTTTTAGATCACTTCAGCGAATCCAGCGGAACCAACCGCTGGGCAAAAGAAGCAAAAACCATACCCTCTGAGCGTCGCGCGGCGACAAAAGACACACTGAATAAACTGATGGACTTATTCTCGTCCGTAGCTGGCATCGACGCGGCCACGCTTCGCAGAATTCAACGTTGTGTGGAAAAAGTTTAGCCAATCATTTTTGTTTTAAGTCGAGTTTCGTTGTTGGTCCCTGAAACTCCGGACGAGGCTGTTGAGCCTGCTCTCGCTCGACTAACAATCGCGTCATTTCCGACGAGCATTTATCAAACGATTGTTTGATTGCATCTTCCTCGCTGATCGGATTCAGTCCATGTCTAGTTATGCGATCGTACTCTTTCGTAATCATCAGGCTGTAATCAAAAACCGTGCCTCTGTAGTTTTTGTTCAAATCGGAGACAGACCGTCTATGCGCGTCTTTGACAGCCAGCTCGAGAGACGCGCCCTCGCCTGGTGAAACATCCGTGTGCGTTTTACCGGCGTAGTGCGAAATGATGTCACCGGCAAATTCGTATATCCGTTCAACAATCACCTTGTGACCTTCCTCGTGCGCGACACACTTTTTCGGCGCACCTTGCGGAATCCAAATTGTTATTGGCAACGTCAAGGTTGCTCGCACGTTTTTCGGGCGAATGTGAACAAACCAGCGACCATGCCGTTCTTCTTGATCGACTACATCAATGTCATCGATGCCGACGGATAAACCGTAGGAAAATTCCGTCAGTGCCTGTTGTCCTTTTTCCAGATTCGGATGAGGCTCGAAAGGATTCCACGGATTGAATGTGCGTCTCACGACCGTCGGTGGTTGCTTATCGACCTTGATGTCAACGGCGGTCTCCGCCGCACAGCTGCTGCCGATTCCCGACGACAAAAAGAACGCCGCAAGCAGTCCTGAAGTGGTTACCAAAAATCGTCGCGCCATGTTAAACCAAAATTCTCCGTCTGGCATGTTATCATCCTACCAGTTAATACTGAACCTTAAATATGACTTTCAACGATCACTTCTCCAACCAAGCCGCAACATACCGTCGTTTTCGTCCGCATTATCCGAAGGAACTGTTCGACTTTCTCGCTTCGATTACGCCAACGAAACAACGCGCCTGGGACTGCGCTACAGGCAATGGTCAAGCGGCTGTCGCCCTCGCCGATTATTTTGAAAAAGTCACCGCCACTGATGCCAGTGAAGAACAAATCAAATTAGCGATCGAACATTCCAGTGTTCAATACGAAGTAGCGACTGCTGAAAACAGTGAACTCGACGACCAGTCGCAAGATTTGATTACGATAGCCAATGCGTTGCATTGGTTCGACATCGAACCATTTTTTGTTGAAGCACAGCGCGTGTTGAAACCGAAAGGTGTGATCGCAGCGTGGTGCTATGAAGCGTTCCACATAGAGGAAAGCGTCAGTCAGACTTTCGACGCGCTTTACGTCGAGCTGAAAACGTTTTGGCCCAAGCAAATTAAACTGGTTCGCGATCAATATAAAACGATTGATTTTCCGTTTGAAGAAATCCACACACCAAAGTTCGAGATGAAATTGGAATGGGATCTCACACAATGCCTTGGCTATATGTCCAGCTGGTCAGCGGTGCAGACATATCGAAAAGAACTCGGCAAAGATCCGATTGAAAAACACTTTGATGCCATATGTGATGCCTGGGGCGATCACACGAAGAAGAGAACGGTCACCTGGCAAGTTCACTTAAGAGTCGGCCGCGTCTAAGTTCTGACGTCGTTGTTAGAACCCGTTGCTATTAGAACCTCAATCAACCACTAAAAATTTGTAGCTCACCGAGCGATCATTAGCTGCGATATTGGAACGCGTTCGTTGAAAAGACTCGCATTCCACTGCTCTCGTTCCAGTGTTCCCGCATCCGCAGTGCCTGGGGCTCCAGCACATCTGCGTTTTTCAAACTACCTGGCAAAACCCTGACGTAAAACTAGTAAATTTCCCAGGCACTCATGCAGCCTAGTGCCGGTGCGATCTTCGCCGCGCAGAAATAGACTGGTGGAGGTGTGAGCGCATTGGGACAAAATTATGAATTACAAATCAGATCGATACAGCCTTCAGCTGCCAATCACAAGAGATCCGGCCGTCGCCAGTTCTCTGTCGGTCATTCCTGGACTCGGGCAAATCTATAACTCGGAGCCTAGAAAAGGTCTCCTCTTTCTACTTGTCGGTCTGACAAACGTTTTTCTGATCGGGTTATTATCATGGAGCAGGCAGCTGGTCGAAAGTTTGAGCACGCTCAGCAATGAGCTGAACATCAGGCCCAATGCCGATATCGTTGGAGCTATATCGAACTTCCACCCTGGCAGTGCATCAATGAATGCGTTGTTGATTCTCTTCGCCGCTTTTATCGCTTACTCGATGAGAGACGCATACGACAAGGCAAAAGTAGTAAGAAGAAATTCGATCTATGCACCAGTGGTGATGCATATGGATGAAGCTTCAAGTGGCAGCTATTTGTTCCACGCGGCGCTAATGGTGACGCTCACATTGTTTGCTTTTTTCTTTTTGCTTCCCACGCCGATTAGGCCTCAGGTCACAGTAATTGAAATCGTCAGTCCAAATGTTGAATCACCTGTAAAACCAAGAACGAAAACAAACAATCGTGCCGTTGTGAATTCAGAATCACGACGCGATCCGAATCTAAAAAAGGTCGTTCAGAATCCTTCGCCAAACAGCAACACAGGCGCCAAAACACAACATCAACAATCGATTGCAAAACCGCAGCCGGAGAACAAACCTGCCGCGGCGAATAAACCGGCTGAAGCTCCTAAACAATCATCACCGGCAAAAGCGGAACCAGTAAAACAAAGCAAGCCGGCGGAGGTAAAACCCGCTCCATCAGCTCCAGCCCTGCAAGCAGCAAAACCAAATATTCAACCAGTCGCCGCCCAAAGTGCCAGCACCCAGACACCGAGTCCGCTCAAACCGCCGGTATTACGGCCGGTGGCAGCGCCTCTGATGCCACAACTTCAAGCGCCTGCAACTCAGCCTAAATCAACTATCGATCCAGCCAAAATGCTGGCCGGATTAATGCCGATATCCGCGCCGAGCGCGCCTTCACTGATTCCTAATCCTGCCGGAGTAGCGGTGAAGTCCAACCACGGTGCACCACGATTGGTGGCAAGCAACCTTTCGCCCTCTGCCCTCGGCGTACCGCAACCGGGTATCTCGTCGCCGGTTCGATCAATAGGAAGCGCTACTCCTACTATTGTCGAAACAGGCAGCCGCAGCAACAAATCCGATCATGGCACCGGAGGTCCAGCGCCGACAGGAGCGTCAAGATCCAACCATGCCGACGATATGGCAATGATTACTCCTGTTGGAGGCGGCTTCAATCCGGAAGGCGACGGCAAGCTCAGAAAAAATACCGGTCCGAGCAAAAATAGCAAAACGGGTCCATCCGGCGACGATAACGGCGCCCTGGACAAAAAAGCCGGTGAGAAAGCTTCAACTCCGGGTCATGACGAGGCCGGTGGCAAAAATGGCGAACGCGGCACTACAAATACCGGAAAGCTCGGAGAACCAACTCCAGAAGCAATACGTGAGGTCGATTTCTCAAATTACATGGCGGGGCTGCAGCGCCGAATCAAACGGGCGTGGTATCCGCCAAAGTGCGGTACCTCCAAGAAAATCACAGTACGCTTCAACATTGCCCGCGACGGCACCTTGAGAAACTTAAAAATGGTGGGGCCTTCCGGAACCGCGCTCAATGACCAGGCCGCAATCAAAGCCGTGCTGAACGCGGCACCGTTCGCGCCGCTCCCTCAAGGCTCTCCCGAGGAAGTCGATATCGAGTTCAAATTCGACTATAACGTCTTCAATAACTCGGGCAGCACCACTATGCGTTCGTTTTAACTGCGTGAGAACCGTTCGAATGGTCACAGAGCTGGGTATATAGGAAAGCGACAGCAATTCCGACTGTTCAGGCAGCTCCGACGGCGACTGATCCATGCAACTAACCACGGACCCAATCGAAAAACTGGACGCGAGGACGTTTCCTCTCCACCGCTACAAGCCTGTCGAAAAGCTTGGACACGGTCAGTCGGGACGAGCCATGCTTTGCTTCGACGAATTCATGGAGCAGGATGTCGTAGTCAAAACGATGGGAACGGTGGAACTCGACGAGCTCATCGAATTCCAGCGCGAGGCCACTCTCCTGTGCCGAATAAACCATAAAGGTCTCGCCCAGGTTCTCGATTTTGGTTGCACCGCCAGTGGTATTGCATACATTGTGTCGGAATATCACCCCGGCGTTAATTTGCGCCAACACATTGACGCCGGAGAACCGCTGCCACTCGACCTGACGCTGAAAACTTTTTTGGTGATTACAGAAGCACTAGCGCAAATGCATGTGCATGGAATTTTACATCGCGACATCAAAACGTCAAACATTCTGGTGAGAAATCTAGACGCGACGGACGGCTCTATCCATTTGCTCGACGCCGGCACAGGCAGAATCAAAATCGCCAACATGCAACCCAACATATTCGAAGGTCGCGAAATTCCCGGCGACCCCAAGTATATGTGTCCGGAACAGGCATCGCGACTGCATTACGACACGCGCTCGGAAATCTTCGCTCTGGGCTGTACCATATTCGAATCGCTCACCGGTCGCACACCTTTTGTGGGTCCCGAGTCAATCTCACAGCTGATGCGCCGCAGCGCGCCGACCTTGACGCAGGCTTCGGAGACAACGTCGTTTCCTCACAAGATCGAAGCGTTTGTGGCGAAGTGCCTTTCGCGCAGTCCGGAGACGCGCTACCAATCAATGCCGGAAGTTTTGCAAGCATTAAAAGAACTTGTAAAATTGCGTCTCGCCACTGAGCAGGTACTCAACCCAATTAACGTGGATGCAGATGGAGTGCCGATTTCATCAACTCGCTTAGTTCAAGCTGATATTCAATCAGGGCAGAACCAGGAGAGCAAAACAGCTCACGACAATTATTATGTTGAAGAAAGTCCGGTCAGGTTGGTTAACACGGATTTTCTAAACTCATCGGATCCAGCAGCGGCGGAAGCCGCAGCGAGGTCAGATCTATCGCCGAAGAAAATATTCGGTGAAATCACGACGGCAAACCCTAATCGGACTGCAGGCGCACAGAAGAAACCGGCTCTCGATTCTTCTTCAATCGCCGCGCCGGATGAGACTTTTGCTTACTTTGCGTCGCCCCCTGCTTCATTAAGTTTGGAACCGGCCCGCAACAAAAAATCTGCGGTCTCGACGCCTGCCAAGCCGACAAACTCGAGCGGAAAGTCAGCATCACCGGTAGTGGCAGATGCCGAATCGGAGTTCGGTCCCGGTTTTGCAAACACTCTCAAGAAGTTTCGCAGCAGAATCAGCAAGTATCATTCAACAACGAAATTAAATCCAGTGCCAGCGGCAATTTGTCTTATCATGCTAATCTGTGGCGCCATCTCATTCAGCTACTACGCGTATCTGACTGCACCCATTGTGCAAGTGGCTGGAACCGTCGTCGGCTATCAACCTGCCGACGACTACTATGAAGGACTAATCGAATTTGCCGAAGTCGACAAACTCGGAACTATGTCAACTACGACCAGAGTAACCATAGAAAGCCCTGAACAAAATCTGCCGGGCAAGAATAGCGTCGGTCCTTTTGCTGCTCCGATGGATGCATTCCAAACCGAATTCGCAAACGAGCAAATTTGGGACGAGGAAAAACTGAACCTTGGCGAACTGAGCCTGACCCCGCCGATCAAACCAGTAAAAAGCGATATCGTGTTGGGACAGCGATGGGACCTGCTTTGCCGAAAACAATGGGACGGGAAACTGATTGTCGAGAAGTTACAATCAGGTCGGATTCCTTTTGGTCAAGAGCAATTAGAATCAATCCACGACGTGATATCGCAGATGGTGCGAGCAGTGGCATCGACTCCGGCCGACTCGGAAGCGGGTTTGGCTTGGGCAACGGACAATTTCATCTGGGAAGTTGAACTCCGGCCCAACATGACTAAGGCGGCCGTGCCGGATCTTTTTCCAATCGATCAGATGAAACTGAAAAGCTTCGACGCCAACGAATGTGTGATGATGCTCAAAGCACCGACGTGGATGACCAATACAAAGTATTTAACCGTGACTCTGGTGCGCTCCGATAATTGGAAAATTCAATCCATTGTCGAATGCAGCGAAGGCGTTTGGAATAGAAAATAGTTTCGGCGAATACGCTGACGGCGTCTTCACCTGAAGCCGTTTACACGCTGAGCCCGACTACACCACAGTAGCTGCGCTTTTGTTTTCCAACAAATGCAATTCGAATGCTTCGTGAATCAAGCGCGCGGCCTTTTCGGCATTGTCGCGTGAAACGACACAGCTGAGCTTCATTTCGCTAGTCGAGATCATTTTGATGTTGATTGAGTTTTCACCAAGGGTAGTGAACATCCGAGCGGGGATGTCTGGTTGCTCAACAAGTCCGGCACCGATCAAACTAACTTTGGCGCAGTCGGCGTCAACTTGAACGGAACGCGCTCCGAGCTGTGCCTTCAGTTCTTCGAGTACGAGAACCGTCTCGTCAAGCGCATCTGAGCTGACCGTGAAGGCGATGCTGTTGTGATCAATCGATGGATGAAACGACTGAACGATCATGTCGATACCGATATTTCTTTTCGCAAGAGCTTGTGTGATCTTTCCGGCAATGCCTGGTTGATCGGGTACATCCATGATGGCGACTGCCGCCTGGTCTTTGTCGATTGCCACAGAACTGATTGCTCTAAAGATTTCCATTTCACCTCCAACGATCAAAGTACCTTTGTCTTCCGGTTTAAACGTATTGCGAACTCGCAGTTTCACATTGTATTGACGCGCCAACTCAACGGCTCGCGGGTGCAACACTTTGGCGCCAAGGCGCGCCATCTCGAGCACTTCGCCGTATGAAAGCTGGCGAAGCAATGCCGCATTTTTAACCAAATTCGGGTCGGTTGTATAAATTCCATCGACGTCGGTGTAGATATCACATCCGGTGGCATCGACTGCAGCGGCAAGCGCGACGGCAGTAGTGTCTGATCCGCCACGCCCCAATGTTGTAACGTCGCCGGTTTCCGTAACGCCCTGGAATCCAGCCACGACGAGAACGTCGTTGTCTTTCAATCGGTCGGCTAGAGTTTCTTTTCGGATATCAACGATGCGCGCATTTGTGTGGATGCTTTCCGTAAAAATTCCAACTTGCCCGCCGGTCAGCGAACGTGCTTGCACTCCCATGTCTTGCAGCTTGATCGCCAGAAGTGCGATGGAAACTTGCTCGCCAGTGGATAAAAGCAAATCGAGTTCGCGTTTTTCCGGATTGCCGGAACAACTCTTCGCCATTTTGACCAGGTAGTCGGTGGTGTCACCCATGGCAGATACGACGACGATAACTTTGCATTGCTTGGCGCATTCGGCAACGATGCCCGCCACGTGCTCGATTCTGCCGATACTTTTTACCGACGTTCCACCGAACTTGAGCACTTTGATTTCATTATTCATGACTTGCTCTGAGGCCCTCCCTGTCGACTTCTAGACTTAGAATGCGAACCGTACCTTTTTGCGACATCGCCCAATTTTCCAGAAGCGACTTCACGACTGCGACATTGCGAGCTTCCGAAAGTACGAGCACCGACGAGCCCGCTCCGGATAGCACCACCCCCAGTGCCGGTGAATCCTTCAATAGGTCCTTCACTTCTTGCAGTTCCGGCACTAATGACTGGCGATGAGGTTCATGTAAACAGTCGGACAGACCAGCCTTTAACAGCTCTGTGTCTTTCTTTTCAATTGCCATCAATAACAAGGCTGTGTTCTGAATATTGCTCACAGCTTCAGCCATCGAAACCATTTTCGGCAGGACAGAGCGCGCATGCGCAGTGCTCACTTCACGATCGGGCACGACAAGAATCGGATGCCAGTCGGCAGGCCATTCGAGATTGGCAGCCATGTATGAGGGTGGCTGTTTCACGCAGGCGCTCGCCACCAGTCCACCGAAGATGCTGGCGGAAACATTATCCGGATGTCCTTCGATTGCCGCGGCAATTTGCAACGCTGATTTTCGATCAGGATTTTGCCCTGAAAAATACATACCCGCCCAAACCGTGGCAGCGATGCATGCCGCACTGGAGCCAAGTCCACGCGACAATGGAATGTCTGAATCGATAGTGACCTTCAGGTTTTTAAACTGCGGTTTGAGCTCCGGAAAATGTTTTTCCAGTACTTGCATCACCAGATTGTCGCTATTCAATGGCAATGCGGCGGCGTCGGTTCCCTTAATTGTAATTTCAGGCCCGCCACCATTAGTGGTGCCGTTTTCTTTCAATTCGAACGTAAGAGTGCAATAAAGCTGATACGCCAGAGCCAAGGCATCGAATCCTGGTCCGAGATTGGCGCTGCTGGCCGGAACTCTGACTGTGAGCTGTTTATTCATTGCTTCTTCCACTCAAGTCTCATCGTTCGTTCTACTTCAGTCCCATCGCTGCGATCAGAGTTTCGAGTTGCGGAGCGATGGGATTGAGTGCAACTGAGCTATGGCTGAGTGCGCAGTCCGGATCTTTCAATCCATTGCCAGTGAGCACGCAGACAACGGTGGCATCACCCTGCACGATTCCTTTCTGAACCATTTTGCGGAGTCCGGCTACAGATGCGGCGCTTGCCGGTTCGCAAAACACACCTTCAGTCTGCGCGAGCATTTTGTACGCTTCGATGATTTCTTCATCAGTAACCATGTCGATCAAACCATTCGATTTATCGACTGCCTTTTGCGCTTCAACCCAACTGGCCGGATTGCCAATGCGAATCGCGGTAGCTAAAGTTTCCGGGTTTTCGATTGGACGACCATGAACCATGGGCGCAGCTCCAGCGGCCTGGAAGCCGCACATGCGCGGGACTTTCAAACTGCCCGGTCCAACAATTTCGATTTCAGCGGTCGCACTTCCGGTTTTATATCGCATGTGGCGACCGGTGTCTTCTATTGAACTCCACTGACAGAATCCGCGGAAGTACGCCGAAATGTTTCCTGCATTTCCTACCGGGATACAGAGGAAATCAGGCGTTTCGCCCAACGCTTCTCGGACTTCGAATGCTCCAGTCTTCTGACCTTCCAATCGAAACGGATTGATCGAATTGACGATCGTAACCGGGAAATTCGCGCCGACTTGTTTTACCAGCTCGAGAGCTTGATCGAAATTTCCATCAACTTGAATGACTTTGCTTCCATACAAAATCGCCTGAGCCAGTTTGCCGAGCGCCACCTTGCCCGCCGGCAACAGCACATAGCATTTCAATCCAGCTTTAGCGGAAAACGCAGCCGCCGAAGCGCTGGTATTACCGGTAGAGGCACAGATAACGGCGCGCGATCCTTCTTCGACGGCTTTCGAGATCGCCATGGTCATACCGCGATCTTTAAAACTGCCCGTCGGATTCAAACCTTCCAATTTGAGCCGGATATCAACTTTTGGTATTCCAAGAACTTTGGCTAAATTCCGAGCTCTAATCAATGGAGTGTAGCCTTCTCCCAGGCTGACAATCGGAGTCTTGTCCGTGACGGGCAAGTATGAGCGATATCTCTGAATTAGCGGTGTAACACCGCGGATGGTATCAATCGAACTCATGGATAACTCCTCTATTTTACCGAGCTGCTCTTGCCGTCAAAGATAGCGATGCAGGTTGCTGAACGTTTGATAAATTCCTCAGACTTCATTGTGGCGATCGCTTTTTCGACGCGCCCGGTTTCGACTGGATGCGTGATGATAACGACCGACGCGCCTTTCTCCTCGACGCCACGCTGAATGATGCTTTGGATGCTGATTTGATTGGCACCGAATATGCTGCCAATTTTACCGATTACACCGGGGTGATCTTCAACTTCCAGACGAATGTAATAAGGGCTGATCCAGTTCTCAGGATCGGTAACTTTTTGCCACTGGTCACCGACTGGGCTGTGGAAGTAACTGGCAAAATCCTGCAGGCGGAGCGCCGTGGAAAGATTGACCAGGTCACCGACGATGGCTGATGCGGTAGGCAATTGTCCGGCACCTGGACCGACCATCATCAATTCACCAACAGCGTGTCCGTTTACCACAATGCCATTGTTTGAACCCGATACACTGGCGAGCGGATGTTTGATTGGCACCATGCATGGTTCCACACGCGCGGCGACATTTCCATTGATTCTGGCAGCACGACCAATTAGTTTGATTCGGTAGCCAAACTCTTTTGCATGTTCGAAATCAATCGGCTCGATGTGCGTAATTCCGCGACGGTAGATATCATCCGGTTTTACGAACTGACCAAAAGCCAAGGCCGCGAGAATCGAAACTTTGTAAGCGACATCGAATCCTTCCACGTCATTAGTCGGATCAGCTTCCGCGAAGCCCAGTGCCTGAGCCTTCGCTAGTGCCGCTTCAAAACTCTCGCCTTTCTCTTCCATTTCAGAAAGAATAAAATTCGTCGTGCCGTTCAAAATTCCAAGAATGGATTCCAATTCGTTGGCGCCCAGTCCCCTTTGAATTGTGGAAATCAACGGAATTCCACCGGCGACCGATGCCTCGAAAAATATCGCCACTTCTTTCTCGCGAGCAAGCTTGAAAAGTTCCGGACCGTGCTTGGCAAGCACTTCTTTATTAGCAGTGACTATGTGCTTGCGCGATTCAATTGCTTTGACAATCAGGTCGAGAGCGGGTTGTTCGCCGCCCATGACTTCGATCAAAACCTCGATCTCGGGGTCGTTGACTACTTCTTCGGCGTTAATGGAAATCTGGCAGCCCGGATCGATGTCCCGTTTTTTATCGAGGTCTTTGACCGCCACGCGCTTCAACGTCAACGTTTTGTGATTGCTCAAGAGCTTCACAACACCAGTGCCGACTACTCCCATCCCCAGCATGCCAACTACAACTCGCGCCATAATTACTGTTTCCCTTCTGCAAAGTGCCTGCCCGTAGGCCCCAACGCGATTATAAGATCCCGTTTATAATCAAACGTTTGTTTCGTCAGACGTGATGACCTATTGTCGCTGAGATCAGCGGAAAATGGCTGTTTTAGTCTTGAGGTGATTTCAAATACGAAATAATTGCGTTGACGTTGCCCAAATTCTTGCCCATATCGAAGGTCACACCTTTGGGAGACTCGCTCCAGACGACACAAACCGTGCGCTGATCGTTTACTTTCGAAAAAACCATCAAAATTTCCTGACCATCATCCACAAGCGATTTAGCAACGCGCGCTTCGATGGTCCCGCCGGCAGGCTCGACCGCAATAGGCGTGCAATTGTTGATTGTGTTGAGCGCCTGCACTCCAAGTTCAAAAGCTTCGTGATACGGCATGTTCAATTCGATGTCGAGAAATTGAATGGAAGAAGCAGATATCCGGCGCAGATCGGAGCGCTGCCTTCTGATGCTTGCCCATTGCAAAATCACCATAACGACACCAAATGAAATACCAAACAAACATGCCGCTGGTAGCAAATCGAACGCGTTTAAGCACACTGTGTAAAAACTAAACACAAAGATTGTCGGCACAGAATACGAAAAAAATATTTTCAGATAAATGCGAACGTTCTTCTCAACCTCGTCATCAAGACAAATATCATGACCGAGCACATGCCGTTCTTCAGTGAGGCACCACTGGCGGTATCCATTCAATTCCACGTCTTTAACCGACCGATTACCTAAAATCATCGGACGCATGAGACTGAACAATTTGCGAGAAACCGGAATATACATGTCGCGAGAGCGCTGCACTTCAAGCCAATTCGGCAATAGGATCAGGCTATCGAGAGACTGGCCGGAAGGGCGATTCGGGTATGAAACGTCATAAACAAAAATGTGCAAATCGTTATGCCGAATTTTCACAATTTTGGCGATCTTGTAAGCGCTTTCACCGTTCATTCCATAAATACTAAACACGTCGCCTTCGGACAGATGGTCGGAACTCGCACCAGATGCGGCAACATGAAGCCTGTCGTTAACGACTTGGAGCTGATCGGCGTTCCCAACAGAATTGCCGATTTCGAAACTATCATCGCCCGGCTTCGCATTGTTCGCGACTTCCAAACGATCACCATCACCTTTTACCGGGTGACCTGATTGTTCTTCGTCGAGATCTTTGTCGCTATTTGCTTCGTGCAAGTATGAGTTCACTGCCGCCGGTCAGGTTTCCTTTGTTCTTAAAAATATAGCCCGGGTTCAAACTTTTGGGAATGAAACCCCGGCGCTCAATTACTGCTAATCGCGCACGTGCTGCAGTCGGCAGCGCGTCGAAATCGACGTTCTTGATCATCAACCAATGACTGCCTGGAGTCGAGAGAAATGCGTCGAGCTCACCGACATTTCCTACTTTGATCGGCTCGCGCCCGGTTCGGAAAGTCACTTCGTCGATCCAATGTTCGAGTCCCGCGTACATGCCGATGCCGACGCTGTTCTCGTCGCCGACTACGTTTTGGCCGATGGTGTTGTGATCGAAAGAGAAGATTCCCGGTTTGTTCGTGGAAGGCGCGGACGTGTCGGGGGTGTTGGTGGTGGCAGTGCCAGGCGTATCAGCAGTTCCAATAACGGTGGCTGCCGTGGTATCAGCGGCGACTGGGGAATTCGTTTTAGTATCGACGGTTTGAACAGGAATAGGCTTGTCTTTCTCGGCGACTTTGATGTCGTTGGCATATTGAAGTGCCGGCTGCATCGCTGTCATAACCGGCATCGCGACGGCGGCGAAGACAGAACCTGTAATTACCACGCCACTAAATACGGTGACGCATGCTGCAAACGTTTTGCCTTTGAATAGTTTGGTCAGACCAAAACATCCGACGGCTATTGGAACGAGGGCGACAACAACAGGTGAGACAGCGGCTGGATAAGGCAAGACGCTAAGGAAAAGACCAAGACCAACACCGACGACAATCAGCGCGACATTCAAAATTGCGATCGCGGTCTTGGCGAATTTGTTTTGATCGTCGATCCATTTCGAGAGATACAAACCAACTAAGGCAGCACAGGCAGGAAACGCAGGCAGCGCGTAATAGTCAATCTTGCCTCTGGACAAGGAGAAGAAGCCAACCACGACAGCAACCCACATCCATAAATACAACTGAATGTGCGACGATTCGAGCGGCGTTTTGGTTTTGCGTTGAGCGAGAAATTGTTTTATAGATAAGTACAGAATCGGCGGCAAGAAAACTGACCATGGCAAAAATCCGCCCATTAGCGAGACGAGCATGAACCAGATTGGTCTGTGCGTGTCATACGTGGCGCCGGCGAATCGCTGGAAATTTTCTCTTATAAAGAAGTACGTGATCGCTTCCATGCCGTTGGCGTTATATGCCAGGAAAAACCACGGCGACGCGATCAGGCACAAAGCCAGGGCACCGAAGGCGAGATGCTTTGGTTTAACCAGAGACAGTTTGCGCTCAACAATCAAGAATGCGATGAAGAACGCCGCAGGGAGCACAACGGCAACCGGTCCTTTGGTCAGGAAACCGAGTCCCATGGCGGCAGCGGCGAGGGACCACAGTTTAGTCCGGGTCCAATTCGTAGTGCGAGGCGCAAGTGTGCCCGAATTGACCGTCGCCGAAGAAGTGCCTGGATTGTCATCCGCGGACGAAGGGCCAAAGTTCAGTTCGTTCTTCTCCGGGGCCCGATAACCGGCATACATTAATATCAGAGTAATCGTGTCGACGAGAACGAGCATGGTGTCTGACATGCAGAGCGCGCTGAACGACAGATACATAAATGATGTGGCAAGCGCCATGGCAGCAATCAAACCGGCGCGCCATCCGAACAGCGAACGGCAGGCGTACGCAGTGACAACGATCGTGGCTGCTGAAGCCAGAATCGTCGGGATGCGCGCGGCAAAATGCGAGATGCCGAAGGTTTTAAAACAAGCAATGATGAACCAATAAACCAGAATCGGTTTATCGAAAAACGCTTGCCCGTGATACAGAGGCGTAACCATGTTGGAGGTCGCGATCATCTCGCGCGCGCACTCGGCGAAGAAAACTTCGGCTCGACTGAACTTGGGCCAGTGCAGGGAAATCAAAGCGTACAGAATCGCGGCAGCGACCGTGATGAGCGCGACTCTAAAGCCGAATTGCTTCGCTTCGCTTCCGATATAGTCCCCGTTTGGGCGGTGCAAATCTTCAGAAACGCCGGTGAGTGGCTGTCCTCGATGACTTTTCGAGTCCACCGGCAGCTTTTCCTGATCTGCCACGTCGTCCATTAGCGTTTTCATCAATCCTGTATCTCAAAAATCGCTGGAGCCCTTGAAATAGCGATATTTCGAGATTATGACATCTCAACGTGTCCAAAACCTGAATGTTATTTATAGGAGAACCTTCTGAGTTTTTCACGGGGTACCTTTTGGGGTACAAGCCATGGTGAAAATACTAATGGTGTCGGTAATTCCCCCAATCGACTATGCCGTGCGAAGAAGCTACGATTCTGCCTGTCAAGCGCAATTGCTGTTTCTTTTTATGTGTGGGGTCCGAACCAATGGTCCAGTCTCAATTTGAATCTGCTGGATTCCAGGGCGGCCCGCCTTCATCAGGTCCGGACCTCCATAACAACGGATTGGTCAGACAAATGATGATTGATACCGAGATCAAGAAGAACGCGCCAAAGACAGAACCTTCCGTATTAGACGGACTTACTAGAATGGGCCTGTTAGCCGGTGGTGGCATCAAAGACGCCTCGGCAAACGCTCTGGAAAATTATACGGACCCTGCGCCGGATGCCGCGATGGGCGTTGGTCGCGCCGAAGTAGAAATAGCGCCTGACCCGGCGCAAGTAGTCAAAACCGATGGTGGTAAAAAAGAAATGAAGACAGCTGATACTGCCGGTGATGGCATCGTAGCAACCACTACAAGACCAAGTTCTTCCTCCATGGTCAAGGACTTTGCACCGCCGGCTGAAGGCAGAAGTGCCGAGCCGTCGAGCCAGAGCCGTTTTGCTGGAGTCATTCGTCGCGAGGCGCCGAAGGTAGAACTAGCTAGTACGATGGCGAATGAAGTGCCAGCCGCTAAATCGAAAAACACTGAAACCATGATCGAACCTGCAGAAGCAGTCGTCACGACAAAGGACGCAGCTATCGAAACTGCGATCACCAAGCCAATCGAGATCAGTCCGGAAGCCGCTGGGTTGGCCAAGAAAATGGACGCAACTTTCCTGGATGCGCAAAAATATGCCAAAGCGTTCGAACATCAACGCAGTCAACGGCATGCAGAACGCGAGATCGTCGACATTGAAACAGGCAAACGCAGATTCACTGACTCGGCCGAAAAAGACACCGCGTTGGAAAGCGCACGCGCGAAGAAAGCCGCAGCCGATGCCTCACTCAGAGAAGGCGTGCCACCACGTTACGCCCAAACGTTGAAAAAACTCCACGACTATACCAAAGCAGTAGAAGACTATTACAAAGCCGAACCGAACGCCACCTCCCGCGATGCCATGCTCCGCGAAGCAGTGAAGAAAGTCGAAGACTTGATGTCGCCAATCGACAATATCTGGAACGGCATTCCAGGCAAAACCCCAGACCTGGCGCGTCCCGGTATCCGCGGACGAAGCGAGCGCCCGATGTGGCCGGAAGAAAGACTTCCACAAATTCAGCAACACCTTGACGCAAAAATCAACACGGTCGACAACGCTCAAGCACAGCGCATCGGCGTGGTCAAAGATAACCTGGCAGTGAAAGAAGTTTTGAGACTGCACCAGGCAGGCGAACTTCCGAAAGACGGATCGGTAATTTTCTTCACCAATGAAGGAACCTTGTTGTATCAATCCGAACTAAAAGTTTCACAACGCTCCACACAAGCACGCGCAAAAGATTCGGCTTCCGCTGAAAAACATGCCAACAACACACCAGCATTCGTCGATGTAGCCAAAATCGATCGTGGACTTGGACCCGAAGGCGCTGGACTGTGGCGTTTCATCGGTCAAGAAAATCGCATCGTCGGTGCGGCAATTCTTCAACCAGTCGTCAAAGACGGCAAAATGGTCGAACTCCCTGGCGCCAGAAGTAGAAATGGCGAAGCGACAATCAAAAAAGAAGTTTCAATGACGATTGGTGAAATTCCAGCCGAAGTGACCAGCAACATGGCATACGGACATCTGCTCAACACACTTCGTGCTAAGAAAGCAGCAATCGAGAAAGGTAGCGCACCAGATGCAGTGCACCAGGATGCTGGTCCGCTGCTTGGTCAAACCGGACACCATAGTTCGGCCGCTGCGGAGATGCTCTCCAAGCCGGAGGGGAAATAACGAGATATTAGGCCTCTGGAATCGAGCAGCCTGTAATGGGCGACCACAACTCGACACAGACCCGAAAGCAGCCCAAACAGTCCTGACTACTCTACGGGATAGATAGTACATCGGCAGAGTTGGGCGGATATCCAAATAAGGAGGAGTAGAACTCCTCCTTTTATTTTGGAATGGTTTTTAAATTCTCAAACTTAAGGCACGTACCTCGTGGTGAACTCGTATTGCAACTACGGTGCCTGCAAAAAATTTAGGCGAACGAATAAAAAAATCTCTGAGGCTTTTTTCAATTCCGCAAATTCCTTCATTAACCTGACAGAATATATTGGCTGGAGTGGTATCACCATCTCTTGCAAACTTCTACGGAGACCAAACGTGAACTTCCACACCATCGCAGGCAGCGTCCCTTTAAAATCGTCGCCGCTCTTTTCCCGCAGCATACTGCCAGTATCTTTGATGCTTCTTGCAACGCTCAATTCATCGCCTGCTTATAGCCAGCCACCATCAGAGGTGGCGACAACACCAGTTTCGCAGGCATCGAAAATCGGTGGACAAGTCACCGATGAGCAAGTCGCAAAAGCTGTGGCTGTTTTAGAAGCGATGGCACAGAAAGAAATCGACAACAAGGAAGTTGTCGGAATTGCAGTCGCGGTCGTTCACAAAAACAAGCTGGTCTACTCTAAAGGATTCGGCGCGCGTGACGTTGGCAAACCAGACGCCATCGATGCCGACACCGTATTTCAGCTCGCTTCCATTTCAAAATCTGTTGCCTCCACGGTCGTAGCTGAGCTGATCGGTGAAGGCAAAATATCCTGGGATTCAAAAATAAGCGATCTCGATCCGGACTTCCAGATGTACGATCCATGGGTCACGCGTCAAATCACCATTCGCGATTTCTTCTCGCACCGCAGCGGATTGCCAGAACACGCAGGCGATCTACTCGAAGATTTAGGCGCCGACCGCGCACAAGTTTTGCATAATTTGCGATATCAAAAACCTGATAGCAGTTTTCGATCTCACTACAATTACACGAATTTCGGACTCACCGAGGGTAGTGTCGCGGCGGTCAAGCCATATGGTCTGAGCTGGGAAGACGCATCAAAAGCCAAGTTATACGGTCCTCTCGGAATGACTTCGACAAGTTCGCGATTTTCTGATTTCAATGCACTTCAAAACAAAGCATTAGGACATGTTTTGCAAGACGGCAAATGGGTGCAAAAGTTTAGACGTCAACCCGATGCGCAATCACCTGCCGGCGGTGTCAGTTCGTCAGTCAATGACATGGCAAAATGGATGCGCTTGCAGCTCGCTAATGGAAAATTTGACGGCAAACAAATTGTCGACGAAAAAGCTCTGGTGGAAACGCATCATCCAGCGATGTTGACTCAGTTCAATCCGTTCAACGGACTGCCTGGATTTTATGGCTTGGGAATGAACGTTAACTATGACGAGCGGGGTCGCCTGCGTCTTGGACATTCCGGCGGTTTCGCCCAGGGTGCCGGCACGAATGTGTCGATGGTGCCGAGTGAGGAGTTAGGCGTGATCGTACTGACAAACTGCCCTCCAATCGGTGTAGCGGAGGGCTTGGCGACTGCATTTACCGATGTTGCACTTAATGGCAAGCAATCACGTGATTGGCTCGCTATCTTCAAAAAATTTCTAGCCGATCCAGCCGCGATAGGTGTATTTGAAGGATTCGATTATTCCAAGAAACCAACTGCATTGGCACCAGCTGCATCGAATATTGCTTATGTCGGCAGCTACAAAAACAACTTCTTCGGCGACCTTGAGATCGTCGAAAGAGGCGGTGGTTTAGCCATTGTGCTGGGTCCACAAAAAATGACGGTGCCGATGAATCACTACAATCGCGACACTTTTACTTACGAAACTAGCGGCGAAAACGCGGTTGGTTTAAGTGGTATCACTTTCACCGTTAGTGCTGATGGTAAATCGCAACAAGTCCTGGTCGAGCATCTAAATGATTGCGGCGAAGGAACGTTCACGCGCGTCACAAAATAAAAAGGATGCAGACTAAACGCAGCATCACATAGCAATAGAAGACATCTATAAGAAGATGGTTGCGAGGTCGGCACGCGGTCAACCTGGCGCTGCCACTTATCCACGTTATGGCGAATTGCCAGCTCAGCGATGCCACTTGTCCGCGTCCATCGTGACATTGCGGAGTCAGCAATGCCAACCCGGCGCGCCGCTCCGAGCTGCCAGCTCGATCGTTTTGCAGCTCAAAGAAGTCAAGAAAGACGCCAAACCGCTGGTCGCGTTTGCAATGTTAACGCCGCCTAATTGCGTCAAAGCAGTTTTACCAACATTCTCGCCGCGAAAGTCCTAAAATGTGGAAACAGCGACGGCAGCAAAATGAACGACCCCTACACCGAAGACCACAACTACGCATCTGAACCCCCGACGCCCAGACCGCCATTGATGCTGGGATTTGGATTCTTGCCGCGGTTGCAGCATCCGAGCTGGACCGAGTTCGTGATTCTGTACCTGAAACGTTGCCCGAAGTATTATTTGAAACCGGCAATATTGCTGGCGGCAGGGCTGACCTTGCCGATTGTCAATTACGCTATCCTGATCGCGTTTTACAAATCAAACGCGCAGCATCACACTTTCACCGGTCTGTTCGATATTTTTATGATGTTCGGACCGACGCTCATCGGCATGCTGATTTGCACGGTCGTTTGTCTTATGACATTGTTCTGGGGATTGGCTTCCATTCTGGTCGCTCTGACCGCGACTTGCCGCAGTTTTTTGATAATTGATCCGCAGCATTTTCGTCAGGATCCGGCGGCTTTAGATCGTGCAATTGACACGGCGCAAGACGAAGGCGCGAATTTATTTCGGCATAGAAAAGCGTACCTCGCTACCGTATGGCTGATGTACTCAGTGTTTATGCTGCTTCCCTCATTTGTCATGTGTGCGTCGGGAGCGATGGTACTGCTCGGGATGCCGCAGATTGGCGCGTATACGATGCTACCGACTCGAATCGATCTACCGCTAGAAACGATGCTTGGCTCAGCAATTGCGCTTGGTGTCTCGATTATCGTGTTGAGTAACTACGCGTTAATTCTCATGCCGTACTCCGCAATCACAGAACATGGCGGAGTCAAAGCAGCAGCTAAAGCTCTGCTCCTGTCACTCAAAATCTTACCGGCGATTTCAATTTATTCTGTAATATTCTTTGTGATATCGAGTTTTTTATCGTCGCCGATAGATCTTCTGCTACTCTACAATCAAGAAATCGCGAATTCGACAATCGCGCAAGTGCTTTGCTTATTACTGAAAGCAATATGGCACGTCGCATTTTTCGTTTATCTCGCTCCGATGTCATTGCTTATTCCATGCGAAATGATTCGTGGCAACACCGACAACTAGGCATCACATTTAATCCGCTCGTTGCTACAAGGTGAAAACAACAATGCCGTTTTCAATCATAAATAATCCAGGCGGCAAAATGGATCGAATTCTGAGTCGTGCAAGAACGGCTCAGTCACCGCGTTTTGTTCTCTGTGTGGGTGGGACGAAAACGAGTGATGTCGACGGACTTTCCGGCGCCGGTGCAACGCCTGAAGACAGAAGGATGACTCCGCGATGCGATGCGGAAGCATTGATTAATGGTATCGCGGGCAAGACCAGCCAATTGCCTGTCTCACCTGAGGGGATAGTATCGCCTGTGGTGATCACTGTTGCTTGCCTTAAACTTTTGAATATACCGGTGACCATTGTGGACTGCGGTACTTTCGCCGGTCCGCGAGTAGGCGAACGAATTAAAATCGGAACACCACCGGCGGATTGTTTGTCCAGCGGTTCCGCGCAAGAACTGGACAACGTGAAAAGACTGTTTAAAAACGGCTGTGAACTGGGAGCCAAGTTAACGCAGGACTCTGATTTAGTTATAATTGCAGAGTGCGTTCCAGCAGGCACGAGCACTGCATTCGCCGTTCTATCAGCGCTCGGCTATGACGTGCATAATGCAGTCTCCAGCAGCATGCCGAACTTGAATCACCAGATGCGGTGGCAACTGGCAGCGACAGGTTTGACTAAAGCCGGATTGATTACTTCAATCACACCCGGTGATCCCGAAGCTACTCAAAGCAAAGTGGGTCAGCCGTTGAACGTAGTGGCAGCGGTAGGCGACCCGATGCAACCATTCGCCGCGGGGTTGGCTCTGGCTGCCAGCCATAAGGCCACCGTGATTCTTGGCGGCGGCAGTCAAATGCTGGCTGTTTATTCCCTGGCAAAAGCTTGCACCAGATACGGTGTCTTCGATATCGAAGACGCGAAAATAAACATTGGTGCCAACTCGGATGTTTCCAACATTGGAGTGATAACGACATCCTGGGTGGCGCACGATAAGAACGCAAAAGTTTCCGACATCAGCAAAACGGTGGATGCGCCATTTGGGTGCTCAATGCTCGACTTCAGCCTGTCGAGCCACCCCGGACTGAGGGCGTACGAAGATGGTCACGTCAAAGAAGGAGTCGGGGCAGGCGCTTCGATCGTGCTCACTCATCTTCTCAAGAACTACTCCGCAGAACAATTAATCGCCGCGATTGACGAAACGTATTCGCAGATGGCACTCGGGGAAACAGCAACGGGCTGTTAACATCGGGTTTTCGCAACGGGCTGTTTCGCAACATGCTGTTTCACGCAGCCAGTTTCGCAACGGCTATTTTCACGGACAAATGCACCAGCTGTTCAAAACGCGCTCGCTCTAAACAACGTCGAAGCGTCCATTTAGCACCGCGTGAAAGTTTTGTGTCGGCATTTCCGCGAAGCCAGTGCTTTCAGCTCGTCGAATTCTGAGACCCTAAGTAAGTTCAGCAGTACTCGCGTGAACCGTATTGCGCCCTTCTTCTTTCGCTTTCAGTAGTGCCAGTTTCGCATCGCGCAAAATCGTTTCCGGATTGAGGTCTTCCATATTGAAGCTTGCGCATCCGACACTGACTGTCACTTTCGGTCCGCGTTTGCCATGACCGAATGACCATTGTTCGATATCAGATCTCACTTTTTCGCCTAACGTTTTCGCGCCGGCACCATCGGTATTCGGCAACACAATTGCGAATTCATCGCCACCATATCGTGCCACCAGATCACTCGAACGAGTCGTAGTCAGCAAACGATTAGCGATACCGCTAAGAATTGAATCGCCCATTTCATGACCGTGCTCTTCGTTGATTCTACCGAGTTCATCGACATCAACGATGGCGAGCCCGACGGGAAGCCGTTGTCGGAACGAGAATAATAATTGCTGCTGCAAAAATCCGACCAGGAATTCTAGATTGTATAGACCCGTCAGTGAATCAACGTTGGCATTGTAAGCCTCGCGACTTTGCAGACTTTCGATTTCTTGACGCGCCAGAAGAAGTTTAAAAACAGGTTGAATACTGATTTGCAATTGTTCGATGAATGCTTTGGCAGTCGGGTCGATTGCCTTTTTTTCATACGATCCAAAAAAGATAGCGCCAATTCCGCCGACCGGCAAAATATCAAAATCTTCCAGCGCCTTACCGTCCTCGGTAACCTCTAGACGCGGGTCGATATGCGGTTCTGATGTAATCGACATTTTTGCAAGAATTTCAGTCAACAAGCGCTCGTATGACTTCGACAAAATCGGAGAATTTGATTTAATCGAAATCCAGGGATTGCTCTTGTCTACAACCACAACGCCGAGCACATCACCGTGGAAAAGATCGCCTACCATTTGATAGTACGCGTCGAGAAATTGTCGGCGCGGTTCAACAGCATCACTGAGGCTGCGGACGATTCTGGCAATCACACGTTCCAACAACAGAACATCGAGCAGGCTGCCATAGCTTTGCATGGCGGATTTGGAATCCAACTTCTTATCAGTTGGTAACAAACCCTTAGATTTTTCGACACTCCATTCACGAGCTTTCCCTTTTTCAAGGCACCTGTCAAGAAGCTCATGTACAGGCGTGATGCCGTCGGCGAGGTCATCGAATTTGACGATCTCGTCGGCATAAGATGCCTTTCTCCAAAACTCCGTATCGTCGCCTTCGTTCAACTTGACAAGGACGAATGGCAGGCCGGCAGTGCGATCGTTTGATTTGATCAGCGCGCTCAGTTGATATCCGGAAATGTCAGGCAGCGAAGTTTCGGCAACGATGATGTCAGCGCCGTTATTGTTGAGCTCGTCAAGCGCATCAAAGCCATGACTTACAACTTTGTGCTGGAAGCCTTTGCTGTGCAAATTATTGGCATCGAGCCAGCCGGCATCAGGTGAGTTGACAACAAAGATAACCTTGGAATCCGCCATCGGTCGCTCCAGACATTAGAGATTACAAGGAGCATTTTACAGCTATTAAGCGAAGAGAGTCGAGGCAACTCGCCGAACGCAACGGATTACGACAAGCGAGTTGTGCGTTTTGATGCTAATTTCGAGTTTTCCATAAACGGTATTTATTTAAACCAACCCTGCCCGACACGGTCAAAGTGATATGATCGGACATCGCGAAAGGTCCTCTTTTTCAAGCCGGAAAGGCGCACGAATACTCTATGCAAACAACAACATCAACTTTGACAAACTCGCCAATTACATTTCAACTTACCGAAGACCAGGCTCTGATTCGCGACACCGTTCGCGAAATTGCCGAGGCCGAATTCGCGCCGAAAGCCGCGGAAGTAGACCAAAAGCACAGATTCCCCAGAGAAAACTGGGATCTGCTTGCGGCTTCCGACCTTTGCGGGCTGCCGTTTCCGGAAGAATACGGCGGAGCGAATCTCGATCACGTCACATATGCGATCGTTGTCGAAGAGCTGGCCAAAGCCTGCGCAACAACCTCGGTGATGTACTCGGCGCACGTGTCACTGACCTGCGCTCCGGTGTTCACCTTCGGTAATGAAGAGCAGAAACAAAGAATTTTGAAACCGATGTGCCTGGGCGAAAAGATGGGCGCGTTTTGTTTGTCGGAACCAGGAACTGGCTCTGACTCAGCCGCAGCGACTTGCACCGCGGTATTGAAAGACGATCACTTTATACTGAATGGTTCGAAAAACTGGATTACAAACGGAATTGAAGCGGACTGGTATCTGGTGATCGCGCAAACCGACACAGCCAAGCGCCACAAAGGGCTTGTCGCGCTGATGGTCGAAAAAGGATCCGAAGGATTCACTTTCGGAAAACTCGAAGACAAGCTTGGCATCAGAGGTTCTTCAACCTGCCAGATTATGTTCGACAACACACCGGTCCCGAAAGCCAATATGCTTGCGGAACAAGGCGACGGCTTCAAAGTTGCGATGTCAACGCTCGACGGCGGTCGCATCGGTATCGCCGCTCAGGCTGTCGGTATTGCACAGGGCGCCTGGAATCACGCGCTGCGATATTCCAAAGAGAGAGCGGCATTCGGCAAGCTGATTGGCGAGTTTCAAGCAATTAAACATATGTTGGCTGAGATGCAAACCGAGATCGATGCTGCAAGATTGCTCACATATCACGCCAGTGTCGCCCAAGATCTCGGCAAGAAATTTACGATGGAAGCGGCACACGCCAAGCTTTACGCCGCCGAAGTGGCAATGCGAAGCACCGTAAAATGCGTGCAGATTTTTGGTGGATATGGGTATGTTAGTGATTATCCGGTCGAACGTTATATGCGTGACGCCAAAATCACGGAGATCTACGAAGGTACTTCGGAAATCCAGCGATTAGTGATAGCTAGCAACTTACTCAAGGGTATTTAAATATGAATTGGCAGCCACCACCTCCTCCCCCCAGACCAGGCGGACCTGGACCCGGACCGGGCGGCGGTCAACAACGTCCTGGTGGACCTGGACCAGGTGGACCGGGCGGTCCTAACGGTCAACAACCACAGCAGCCTCAACAGCAACAACCGGCTCAAAAAGATTGGAAAGAGCTGAACTACTACCAGTTGCTGCAAGTAAATCGTGAAGCGCATTCGACGATCATTCGTTACGCCTACCGATTCCTCGCAGCTATGTATCACCCCGATAACTCGGAAACCGGTGATGCTGAAAAATTCAGAATCATTACCGAAGCATGGCGCACATTGTCCGATGAAGGAAAACGTGCCGCATACGACATGTCGCTCGGACAGGAAGAATCACAACCAGGTCATCCTCGACCAGGTGGTGGCGCCCCTGGTGCCCAACAAAGCGCTCCAAGAGCAGCTGGTTATGGGCTTCCGAAGAATTTCAAAACTGGAATCTCGTGGCAGGAGATCGAACTGCGTCTGGCAATTCTGCAAATTCTTCTCGATATGCGCAAGAAGAAACCGAAGAGTGGTGGCGCTTCCGCAAAACTGATCATGGACGTTCTCACGATCGAGCACGTAGAAGAAGTTGAATATGCGCTCTGGTATCTTCGCGAAAAAGGTTTGATCGAACCGGGCGAACGCGCCTTCATGATCACTGCAGTCGGTGTTGATTACATCGTCGACCAGATGAATAAAACAAATTCGATAACTGAATCCGAAACTGAGAAAAAAGTGAAGAGGGTTGTGGAAGGCGGCGTTCCAGCTGTCATTCCTCGCTAACTTTTCAGTTTTCAAAACAGAACAGTTCAGTGTTCAAAAATAAAGTAGAATCGCCGGTAGTATCACTGCCGGCGTTTTATCATGCGACCAAAACCGCTTTCTTCATCTTTTTGATATTCATTTGCGTTTTGTGATTGCTGATCTTCCTGCACCGGGCCATCGTTACCGGGAGGCAGTGAAACCGGCTTCCACTCTCCGCCTAGATAACCGAGTGCGCAGTACATCATATGTTGAGCTTCGTCTTCTCGATGCAATTCGTTCAATAATTCCGCGTATTCACCAAGCACTTCGACAGTGAAACTATCGGCTGCACCATAAACCTTAGTGTGAATCGCCAGAGATTTTTTAAATTGCTCTTCAGCTTCCATCGGCATTCCGTAAGCGCGATAAGTCTTCGCCAGACGAAATGTAATTCGAGCACCATTTTCGTTGTTAATTCCGTCGTGTTCATACTTTTCGGCAAGTTCAAGCGATCTGAACAACCAGGGAATCACGTCCCAGTCTTGCTTCAACATGATCATCGCCCGACAAATACCAGTGATCGTCTTCTTGTAGCGGTCATCGGTCTCGCCGAGTTGCTCCGCCAAAGGCAATGCCTCGCGCCAGAGTTCGATGGCGCGTTCGTAACCAGCCCGGGAAAAAGCGCCTTCGGCTGACCGATTCAAGGCCCACCACTCGTCACTTAATTGTCCCATTTGGAACCCCACTTCTTCACATGCGAACAAAGTCGCATATATTAAGAGGATACACGGTCTTCCAATATTGTAGTTCGGTTTCTTCGATACGATCGAAAAACGCCTATAGAAATCGGCTCAAAATTCTATGAATTTTGCCAGCGCGATTGCACCACCGCCAATCAGAACGCCCGGGCGATGGTACCAGATATGGTGCGCACGATTTGCATAGTTGATTCGCACATCTGCCATTCTCTGGCGATGTGCGATCTATCGTTCGCTATAAATTTAAACTAAAGCCTTGGTTTCTATTTGTGCACCGAGATAATCTTCAGTTGCACTTCTCACTTTCACAGATTCAGCCTCATCGATACGAGAGGCGCTTCGCCATTCTGTCTTGGAGATTTTCTTTCCCATTTATCGACAGAGAATTTATTGCTCTGTCACGACCCTGCGGTCAAGATTCCACTTTTCCGTCCTACCCTTAAGGGTAGAACTTATGCGCAGAATCCAGGAAACAAAACAACCAAGTTGTTGTCGCGATTAACTGATTTATCGCTGTTAGAGTTGCGGCGACGTGAAAGTTGATCAACCAGGCTGTAATCTACGTTGTTGTTTTCGACAACATGCTTCTTGCTGAAGAGGTCGACTACGTTGGTTTGGTTGGTTGAAGATTGGTTATTCATTGTCGTGTACCCTTAATTTGCTCACCTGTAGATAATATACCACACGCCTCAGAAACAAACACTACTTCCGGGGAGGATTTTGTATTAAATATCCTACTTTCTTCTTCATCGGCACCAGTGGGCTTTTTCAGCTCTATCATCAGCCTGAAGATTCATTCAGGGATTAAATCCAGCTAAATTCAGTACACTACAAACTGCATTTTAGTAGTTTTCGCACTACAGGACTGTAGACTGCCGGGGTAGACAATTGTCTACTGTTCCACCAACAGGGTTGATTAGTAGACTACAAACTACATTCCTATATAAAGGATTGCTTCTACAGTCGACTCAAATATCAGGGTGCGTTTCGTCGGGCTCGCAAGAACCGATCAAACTACCTATATACAAAGGTACGTTTTCGGCACTGGTGGACTTTTAAATCCATCAAGAACCAACAGATTCATAAAGTTTCTAACCGCGACCGGCAATACGTGAGCATGGAGTCCAGAAACTTGAGCTAAATACACTGTAGATTCGAAACTACAAAGTTCAGATTTCGATAACCAGTAATGTTTACTTTTAGGGGGTAACATGGACAAGGAATATTCCTCTACCACGGACAGAGAAGTGTACGTAAATACCACGGAAACAGTGGCAGTGCCATCAGAAGACTCGGGCACCGGTTGGGCAGTTGCTCTGGTAGTTCTAATTTTGGCAATCGGTTTTGGTTTTGTAGCCTTCTCGAATAACCAGTCGGCGAGCGAACTCAGAACAACTCAGCAAATCGAAGATGTGCGTCGCGATAACTCCCTCAGCACAAATATCCCAGCTGTAGTTCAACCAGCACCAGTGGTATCAATCCCGTCAGTGCCAAATCCTGCAGCGGTTCCTCAAACCACGAACGTCGAAGTGAAAGTACCTGCACCTGAAGCTCCAGCGCCTGCCGCTCCCGTAGAGTCGGTTCCAGCTGAACCAGCTCCAGTAGAAGAGCCAACAGAATAACTAAAGTCGGTGACGACTAACAAAGTAGGGTCCTAAGACCAAGAAGAGGCGAGTGATCGCCTCTTCTTTTTTCTTGAATGTTGAGTCAGCTCCATGCGGATCTTGAAACTACTTCACGCGCGTCTTCGACTGCAATTCAGTTTTACTTCCAGAATCGCTATTCGCTTTCTTCGAATCGCTTTGCGACGTTGTTTTAGTTTTGATGCCGGCAGTTTTAGTTTTGGCGCCTGCAGTTTTGGTTTTCGTGGCCGCAGTTGATTTCAATTTGATCTTCGCGCTGGCCTCATTCACCTTTTTAAGGAGAAGTGGATTCCGGCTCCCAGACCCAGCTTCGACCGACAACTCGGTATTCTTCGAAGTGATCTTCCGCGTAGTTCTATTTGTCGATTTCGTTTTTGATTCTATAGTCGACTTCGTTGTAATTTTCGTTGTCGTTTTTACTGCTTTGACTGTTGTTTTAATCGAAACCTTCCTCCCAGGTTTAGCCTTCGACGAAGCTTTTGAATTCTTGCGACCAACCTTCCGAATCGCCTGCTTGAGAGCGCTTTGAGCATCTTCGTTTTCTTCATCGAAAACATCATCGTCTTCACTGGGCAAACATCTAAACGAACGGCGATGCCAGACGGTCATCCCGTGTTCTTGTAGTCCAACGCGGTGATCGAGACACCCATAACCTTTGTTCGAGCGCCAATTGTAAGACGGAAATTCTTCGCCAAGCTTGACCATGAAAGCGTCTCGGTGGACCTTTGCAATCACAGACGCGGCTGCAATCGACGCGGACTTGGTATCGCCCTTGATGACAGGTAATTGATAGGCTTCTACGCCCGGCAATCTCCACTTACCGTCAATGAGGATGACAGCTTCTTTGAGGTCAATCATCGCGGATGATACCAGTGAATTGACTGCGCGTTTCATCGCGAGCAAACTTGCATGAAAGATATTAATCGTGTCGATTTCTTCGACCGAAGCCTCACCAATGGCGAACTGAGCGCATCCGCGAATTGCAGTTGAAAGGGCTTCGCGTGTCGCTGCCGTCAACTTTTTGGAATCATCGAGTAATTTTAAACGTTTGGCAATTTCAGAAGATTTTTCAAAACCAGGAAGAATGACAGCAGCAGCGACCACCGGACCAGCAAGACAGCCGCGTCCGACTTCATCGACACCGATAATAAACCGGTGCCTGTTGCTGAACAACTTCATTTGTCCGAAGTTTTCCATGGAAACTCCGGCTCCTGAGCGGAAAGCATCGGGATCGTTGCTTGCCATCACGAAATCATCGAAACGATCGATGTCGAACAAAATCCGCTCGGACAGAGGATCCGCCGTTACCTCGCCACGTTTTTTCTTCGCTGGTTTTTCTTTGACCGCAGTTTTGGCTTTTGCCATTGCTCTCTCGAGAGAAACGAACCTTCCTCTATTCTAGGGGTCGAGAGTGATTCTTCCTACTTTTCCATCTCTAAGCTCCGAGAGGAATAGCGCGGCAGCCCGCGGTACATCAGGCTTTGCGCCTGATGTTAGAAGATTTCTAGCCTTTGCGACTTCCAGAAGCCCCGTACCATCAACAGACAACCCCTGGATATACCCTTCCAGAAGCCGGGGATATTTCTGACGCAACATGAGAATGGCTTCTTCTGCTATTTCATAGAAATTGTAGGTCGTGTCCGGAATCAAGTTGCAGACGGCGAGCCTGTCTTTGACGGTCTTCGAGAAGGACGCGCTCGGCAAAATGCCGGGCGTATCGAGCAATTCCAACTTGGGATGCACTCGAACCCATTGCGTTCCTTTCGTTATCCCCGGGCGGTTGCCGGTTTTTGTTCTATTCTGCCCGATCAGCCAGTTGATCAATGATGATTTGCCCACGTTAGGCAGTCCCACAACGCAAACTCGCATGGGGCGAGGCAGAATGCCCTTCTTCACCAGCGCCTGCAATTTTTCTTTAGTCGCGTCAACGCAAGCCGACATGATTTGACCCTTACCAGCACTCGTTTTCAACGACACAAGCAGGCACTCAATGCCGGTATCGTGTTTGATCTGGTCGATCAAATGCCTGGTTTCTTCAGCGTCGGCAAGATCTGACTTGGCGAGAACAAGCAGTCTCGGTTTACGTCCAAAAATTTCGTCGGCCATCGGATGCCTGGTGGAAAGCGGCAATCGCGCGTCCAAAACCTCGACAACCAGGTCGACCCATTTGACCATTTCAGTGATATTTTGAAACGGCGTCGACTTCGCACCCTTGCGAGGCTTAGTATTGGCCGGTTTACCTGTAGGTTTTACCGCACCAGCTTTGCCTTTACCCTGGGACTTGCCTTCGTCAGAAGATGCGCCTGCATTGGGCTTGCCATGATACGCGTCGACTTTGTGATGGCCAGCAGCAGCAGCATTCGCCTTTTGCAAAGCTTGAGCTTGCTTGTTCTTCTGAGATGGCTTTGCATCCGGCTTCTGCTGAGAAGCCGCAGCACTTTGCTTGGTCTCGTTCGAGTTCTGCGAACCGGAACTTGCGTTCTGAGCGCGCCCAGAAACAAAGCCCGTGCGATTCTTCCCAGCATTGGAGCGCGATTTATCACGCCCCGAGCTTGGTCGCGCGGGCTTATTTGATGATGGCCTAGATCCAGATGCCGAGCTACGCCTGTTTGGGCGCTTTTGAGGCATACCTTAGGATTGTTCTTCCGGTTTCTCGGCGACGATCTTTGTCGGTTTGACTTCAACTTCTCTGCGACCGCCAGTCTTTTCTTTGATTCTGGTGGCTTTACCTGTTCTTTGACGCAGGTAATAGAGTTTGGCGCGTCTTACGACACCGCGACGGAGGACTTTGATTTTCTCGATGCGAGGTGAATTCAGAGGGAATACACGCTCGATTCCGATGCCCTGGAAAACGCGGCGAACAGTAATTGTTTTGCCGATTCCACTGCCACGACGTTTGATGATTACGCCTTCGTAGCCTTGTGTACGTTCTTTTCCGCCTTCGATAATCTTGACGAAGACTTTGACGGAATCGCCCACATTGAGCTCCGGCAGGTCGTCTTTGATGAATGGCGCTTCGATATCACGAATGATCTGGTTCATGGCTTCCTACCAGTGATTGGTTTGAGAATATATGCAAAAGTAGCCCAAAATTCTATCATCTACGGCGCCGGGGTTGGGGCGTAGGAGATAACTGCCGTCAAAACGCTTCATAAATTGTCATTCAGATTGTCAGAGACGCGCTTCAACTGTCGTTTAAAGGAAACCAAGGGCATTCACGAATGTTAAGTTGGATATACCTTCTTACTCACGCCGGAAGTCAGGGGGGCTGGCGAGTATTTAAACAATGCCGTCTCACTCTATGTCCCGACCGCTAATTAACCATCGGTTGTGACACTAGTGACGGTGGCTTCCGCATTTTCCAACAAGGTCTGCGTGTCCTTCAACGTATTCAGCTCAGAGACAAAGTCTTCGATAGATCTAAACTGTCGATATACCGATGCGAAGCGCACGTAAGCGACCTCGTCTAATTCTTTCAAGCGACCCAAAGACAGCTCACCGAGCAGCGATGCGGGTACTTCTTTCTTGCCGAGCATGGCCAATTCATTTTCAACAGAGTCGACAAGATCATCGATTTGTTCTGCTGTCACCATTGTTTTCGCGCAAGCGCGTCGCACGCCGGCCATCAATTTTTCACGGGTGTATGGTTCTCGACTGCCCGAGCGCTTCACAACTAGAACCTGCATGACTTCAAGACGTTCATACGTAGTGAAACGCTTGGCGCAAGCTTCGCATTCTCTGCGACGCCTGACCGAATTTTCACCAGTCAAACGAGACTCGAGGACGCGGCTGTCTTTCTTGTTGCAGAAGGGGCAGAACATAGGAGCATTATAGACTGAACGGGATGGTCGCAAGGACCACGGTGTTACGAGAGTTCACCAGGACGCGGTTGAGTCATTAGTTTAGATCTCAAAAGGATGATCGATTAGGCCTCGACAACTGAATTCCCGTTGTCAGGGAACGAATCGACGAACTCTCTCGTTCTACTAATAACGGATTCGCCAATTGGTATCGCGCACTTCTAGAATGAGCTCGAAGCAGGCATAATTAGACTAGGTTCAGTCGCATGGAAACCAGATCCATTTAGCAGAATGGGAAAACGCGAAAATTACTATGAAGTTCTAGGCGTGTCGCCCGAAATAAATTCGGACGGCATAAAAAAAGCTTTTCGACAATTGGTCAAAAAGCATCACCCCGATTTGGAATACAGCAAGCAAGACGCTAATCAACGCGTGCAAGCCAAAGAAGTGATGCAGAAGATCAATCAAGCGTACGAAATTTTGATCGACAGACGCAAGCGCACTGAGTATGACAAAACTATCGGCTTGCGAAACGTCTCTCTTGAGCGGGTTCGACAACAGGTCAACAAAGCCAAGAACGAAGAGCTTCTTCGAGAAGTTTTCCTGGGGACAGTGTTTCACCCTGCACGAAAATCGATCGTCAAAATTCTCAGCCAATATAAAAAACGATGCGGCGAATTAGAACTCGATATCTACGACGATCAATTACTGGAAAACTTTAGCGACTATGTAGACTCAATTGAAAAAACGCTGCGAGCTGCATCCAATTCACTCACCGATAATCCACCGCCGGAATCGCTTGAGGGCTCGGTTCGCTGGATGCGACACTGCATTGCACAGGCGTCCGATGGACTCGATGAGTTGAATTATTTCCGCAGCAATTTTGATTACGATCACTTGAGCATGGCAGGAACTCTTTTTAAAATCGCGTTGGAACACGCAGCCAAAGCCCAGCAGCTGGTCAAACTTTTGTAGGTCGGTGCAACCCATCGCTTCAATAGCTGTTTTAAAATAACGAGGAATTGGTTCGTTCATGAGCACCAGATATGATGCCACTGGCGCCGAGCGATCTTACTAATGATTGTCATCAATGATTTTTGATCGCTTCAGCGCGCTGCATATACTCCGCTGATTTGTCAGACTGACCAGACTTATCGTACAGTTTCGAAAGGCTCTCCAGGACGCTGCTGATATCAGGATGTGTGCCAAAATTTTCTTCGAGAATGGCAAGTGATTTCGACAGATATTTTTCGGAGACGGCGAAGTTATTCATTGCCGCTTCAAGTTCGCCGGTTGCTCGATAGGTATCAGCCAGGTCGGGATGAGCTTTTCCGAGGAAACTCTCTTTGATGGACAGAGCGTCGGCAAGATATCGTTTCGCTTCGTAGAGATTGCCTTGTTTAAAACGAAGACAACCAAGCGAATGGAAAGACGAAGCAATCATCAAATCTTTTTCGGGAAAAATTTGTTTGCGAATACGAAACGCTCTATTGATGTAGTCGACGGCTTCATCGGTTCGACCAGTTCGGACCAGGAGATCACCGAGAGCATTTAAATTGTTTGCCAGAAAATATGTGTCTTCGAAAACGTGCAGATCGATCGTTTCAATCGCCTGTTTATATTGCTCTTCGGCAAGAGCAAACTTAGATTGCTTCTCGAACAGCCCACCAAGACCGTACATGTCGCCGGCAAGCGCGGTTACGATTGCAAGCGGGGAGTCGTTCTCACGTTGCTCTTCCGGTTTGAGTTGAACTTTTTTCGCCGCGATTCCTCTGCGGAAAAACTTTTCTGCTTCCGAAAATCTGCCCAGGTAAAAATAGCAGCTCGCCATTTGACCGACTACTAATTGCGTAAGAATGTGGTCCCAACCGATTGCGCCTTGTGATTTGTCCATCGCCAATTCGAGCTTGGCAGCGGCTTCTTTGAACTGCCCGAGACACATCATCGCACTGGCGCGGTTGAGCAAATTCATAACTGCAATTGGCGAGTCGAACATGCCGCAAACATGCAGAAGTGGAACGATCGCGTCGTCCACTGTAGTTCCCATTCCGGCGACGGCGACCGAGGCTTTGTAGAAGCCATTGTGCAGCAGCCAGCTGGATAGATTGACCAGGAAAAATGAAAGTGCAAATGGTCCGAGCACTGCCCAGATCAAAACTAGCACGACAACGAAGCTGCGCAGAAGCGGGTCGCCAAGGGTGAATACGAAAGAGAACCCGGCGCCTAAAAGCACCCAGATCAAGAAGAGCACCACTCCAAGACAACTCGTTCCTCCAACTTTGGAGACTGGTCTTGAAGAACGCTGGCTATCTCTTTCTTGCATCTATTGTTCAGAGCCTGCTACAAGTGACTGATAGCGAATGACTCGCGAAAACAGCGAATCGATTATTCGGAGAGATAGGGTCACCTGCTGCCTTAACCGGCTGATGCCAGCCGCAATGCAGATACGCATGGTTAGCGCCGTTTGCTTAATTAGATACCGTGACTGCCAGATATTTTTTGCCGGTTTCAGCAGTTTCAGAATCGCTCGATGGAGCTTTCGTTTTAGCATCACCGGTAGTGGCCTTGGCTTTTGCGTGCCGGCCTGCGGTTTTGACCTTATCCTTCTCAATCTTCGAGTCGGCGTCAGACAACGACTTGGCAGCACCGCCGGCAGTGACAAGAGATTTTGCGCTTGCACCAGCATCACATGCGGTGGCAGCACATTGATCCACTTCGATAGCGGTGCCAAATAGATCATACGGCTTAGCCTCGTCTATTCTCACTCGAGCAATCTCGCCCATGTCGACCAGATTATTCTCGGTATCTTTAACATACACGAGATTGTCGACCTCGGGAGCATCCCATTGCGATCGACCGATGTAGACATTTTTGCTGTCATCGAAACGTTCGATGATAACGTCTATTTCTTTGCCTACCAGAGCCTGGTTTAGCTCTGCGGAAATTCTATGCTGCAATTTCATCAGTTTGCCACGTCTAGCTTTCTTTACCTTTTCAGGTATTTGATCCGGCATCAAACCGCTTGGCACTTCCACTTGTTTTGAATAAGTGAAGACACCGAGCCGATCGAAGCGATACTTCTCGACGAACGCCATGAGGTGCTCGAAGTGCTCTTCTGTTTCGCCGGGGAAACCGACGATCACGGTCGAGCGAATTTTAGCTGTTGGAACAATCGCGCGCACACGGTCCATCACTTTTTCAGGATGGAGCGGACGCAACATGGATTTCAAAACTTCTGGATGGCTGTGCTGGAGCGGGATGTCTACATATTTCACCACTTTGTCCAGACGATTGATCGCGTCCAAAATTTCGTCGTTGGTTTCGGTCGGATAGAAATACATTACGCGGATCCAGACCAGGTCTTCGATCTCGTTGAGTGCTTCGAGCAATTGCGCGAGCGCCAGTTTGCCGTAAATATCGAGACCGTAATAGGTGGAGTCTTGCGAAACCAGAATGATCTCGCGAACGCCGGATTTGACGAGGATTCTCGCTTCTTTGACTAATGATTCGATCGAGCGCGATCTGAACTTTCCGCGCAGCATAGGGATGATGCAGAAGCTGCAGGTGTGATCGCAGCCTTCGGCAATCTTCAGATAAGCCGATGCGCCGACGCCTGTGAGCATGCGGGGAAGCACTTCATCGCTGTAGTCGTTTGGAACATCGCTGACTTCGACCACGCGAAGTGACGAATCGGCAGCGACGGATTTAATCACGTCGACGATTTTGTAGATGTCGCCGGTTCCGACTACGGCTCGTGCTTCGGGGATCTCGGTAAGCAATTCTTCTTTAAAATGTTGGGCCAGACATCCGGCGATGATCAGTTCTTTACCGGCATCAGCCAGTTCAACCAGCGTGCGGACTGACTCTTTGCGCGCGTCGCCGATAAATGAGCAGGTATTGACCAGACACATTTCCGCTTCGTCAATGTCGAAGGTGACCTGGAAGCCGGCTTCGTTGAGTAGACCCAACATCACTTCCGTGTCGGTAGCATTTTTAGGACAACCGAGTGTGACCACTCCGATTTTCGGATAACGCATTGCAGGTGCTCCAGTCTCTAATCCGTTCATGAGGCGACTCTTGCAGCCCGTTCGAGAACGAATAAGGCACGCAGAGTTAAAAGCGTTTAACAGACGAGATTACTCGCTGTCAAGACGTCCCTCAGTATAACGGTAAGGTACACCTATAGATCTACTACCACCTAGTGATTCGCCTGGAATGTAACGCGATGGTGCGACATCAATGCGGTGAGCAGACGGTGCGGTCTTAGGTTTTCGAACAACTGGCGGCTTCACACGCTTGACTGCCGGAGCCGTTGTGCGCAAAGCGGTTGCACCTGTGGTGTTGGTCACCGCGGATGGATCAGCTGGAACGCCGGTCGGAGTGCTGAACTCTCGATCGACTTTCTGTCCTGCCGGACCGAATGTTTCGTGTTTGCCTTGATAGGAAACGTTGAGACTGGCTCCGTTACCGGTTCTTACCTTGAGACCGGCGACGTCCTGGAAGTCGCGGCGATCGCCGGCTTCGAGGAATCCAGTGAACAATGACTCGCCGGTGGAAACCGACTTCACTTCGGTCCATACGTGTTGGCTGGCCTGAAGCTGGATGCGGCAATCTTTTTCAGTTGCCGTTGTTGGAGTCGGTGCCGTTGACGAATTAACGACCGCGGTCGGTGGCGCCGTAGGCTGAACTTTATTGAAAGCCGAAGCGGTATCACCGAGCCCAGTAAGCGACGGATCATGCTTCGTCATATAGATCGAGTTTTGATACATCATGATGTATCCCATTCCGACCAGAACCATAATAAGTAGAACGGCAGGCCAGAAGAAAGTCTTTGCGAAGCCTGGTCGCGGCGGTTCCATGATTGAAACTTTGCTGACCGAAGGTATCATCACAGGTTGAGATTGAACTGCAACGCTTTTGCCTTTCTGCTGCGCAAATCCGCGCAGGAAGCCACGCCCGTTATCATGCGCTTCTTCGATGAATTGCTTATATTCTTCCGACAAGCCTTTGCCGTTTAGTCCTAGAATATCGGCATAACGCTTAATGAAACCGGCCACATAAACCGACTCCGGCAGCTGCTCGCTGTCGCCATTCTCGATTGCTTCGAGATTAGTCGTTGGTATTTTGGTCTTGTCGTATATCTGTCCAAGCGTCAAACCGCG
The DNA here is from genome assembly GCA_021772095.1 of Candidatus Obscuribacter sp. GTDB lineage: Bacteria > Cyanobacteriota > Vampirovibrionia > Obscuribacterales > Obscuribacteraceae > JADYXR01. The sequence continues at coordinate 80,777 of JADYXR010000033.1, forward strand.
GCTTTCACGTGCGTTCTTCAGCTTCTGACCAATTTGCTCCAGGCTCGACACCCCGGCTACTCCTATAACTGGCAACACCACTCGATTTCCTTTGGCGACAGGTAACGCCACTCTCCAGGCCCCATCGGCTTCAATTGTAACCTACCAATGGCAACTCTGACCAAACGAATAACTGGATGGCCAACATGTTCGCACATCCGGCGAATCTGCCGGTTTCGCCCTTCGCAGATAGATATACAGAAGGCCGTTCGATCGCCTCTTTCATGTATATCAGAAACGATCGCAGGTTGCGTCATTCCGTCTTCTAGCTCCACTCCTTCGGCAAGGTCGTTGAAAACAAAGTTTTCCGGGACGCCTCGGACAGTGACCTGATATTTTTTCCATACAGTTTTTGATGGATGAGTTAAACGATAGGCAACATCGCCGTCGTTTGAAAGGATGAGTAAACCTTCAGAGTCGCGATCCAGTCGACCGACCGGCTTCAAGTGCGACAAAGTTTGCGGGAGCAGATCGATCACGTTTTTCCGCCCCAGCTCGTCAGAGCGCGTGGCCACTACACCTTTGGGTTTGTAGAGCGCGATGTACATCTTCTTTTTGAAGTTGAGCGGCTCATTGTCTACCGAGAGCCTGTCTTTATCAGGATTGACGATGAAATTGAATTCTTTGACGACTAAACCATTGACCTTGACGCGACCGCGACTAATCGCATCATCAGCCTGTCTTCGCGACATAACACCAGTCGACGCCACGGCTCGATTGAGTCGAAGTGATGCATTTGATTTTCTATGATCGGCCATTTTATCGTCACCGCAGGTAGTACCATGGTCAACTGAAACATCTTATGCGTTTCGTGCCATCTTAAAAAATTGAGCGCGCTAGAAATAAATTCCGGCGCGCTCGAATTGATGTTTGCGCTAGCGAATTAGCCGCCCGAGGTGGCGGATTCGACGTCGTCTACGAGAACTTGCGTGCTCTTGCCGGCCATGTCCTGCAATTTACTTGTCACTTGTTCTTTAGTTTGCTGAACGCTGTCCGACGCTTTTTTGATTACATCGCTGCTTTTGCCTTTGATGTCTTCGAGGGCATGTTCAGTTCTGTCTTTGAGAGTATGGAGTTTGCCGCCTGCACCATTGGACAGCTCGCCGAGCTGATCGGAGGCTTGTTTGTACAGGTCTTCGCTGCCGTCAGCCAACTGTCTGCGCAGTTCGGCGCCTGATTTTGGAGCAGAGAGAATGCCGAAGACGAAGCCTATCAGCCCGCCTACGACGAGTCCTTCGAAAAATCTTCCGGAATTGTCAGCCATCGTCCTTCACCTCACCTTAATACTTCAGAGTTTTATTTAAACAGATTTTGAAACGGGTTTCGTTGTTTGCTTCTCGATAGCACGTTCTGATTTGGGTGTCGGCTTGCCGTCGAGATAGGCTTGCCAACCAGCCATCAGGCCGGCTCCCCAGACGCTTGAATGAGATTTGGCTTGATCAGCGACGTGTGCGATGTTGCCGGTGACGTCTTCGACTTTGGTGCCGACGTCGGTAATCCGTTGTTCTGCGATTGCTTTGATTTCCTGGACGCTGCCGAGGACGAGATTGACCTCATTCAGGGTCGGTCCGAGTTCTTTATCTAAAGTTCTGATCAGGCTTTCCGTGGCATCTAGAGTGCGTTCTGATTGTTTGATCAAACTAGAAATCGGCAGTGTCAAAACAGCCAACAAAATTGTGATTGCCAAAAAAAGAAAAATTACGATCTGGTCCAAAAGCTCTGGCACGATTGACGCCCCTTGATGTGAAACGGACGGTTAGTTATTTGTGTTGGAACGGGAGAACGGCTCCGCCGCCGAGTTCCAATTCTTCGCGTCTTTTTGCGGCGGCAAGCTTACCAGCTGCCACAGCCTGTTTCAGACGAACCGTCTGTTCTTCAACCACCAGTTGAACGTAATTCAACGCCGATGCGTAAAGATCTAGCGAGTCGTCAACCAGCTCGCCTACGCGTTCTGGAACATCCTTCGCCGTTTTTTTGAGCACTCCGCGCACTTCGTCGCCGGATTTTGGAGTGGTGAGAAGGGCCAATGTGACACCACCAACCGCTCCTATCGTGACACCGACGAGCCAGGATGCAATTCCCACACCGGAGCCTCGTTCTCTCGAATCGTTAGCCATAGTTACTCCGAAAGACCACTTGACTTAGCTTTAACTTGCCTACTTTACCAAAAATAATCAAGATTGATCCATCTCAACAATTGAATTGTTGCGATATATGGGCGTTTTCGCAGTGCTGCCAGGGCTCAAACTACGGGCGTCTTCGCTTCCAGTTCGATAAACATGCCTTCGAGCACATCGCAGAGATGCTCAGCAATGGCGCGTTTTGGCATACGTTGTAAATTTTCCCGGCTGCCGTCAGCTCCAAGAATGATTACTGCGTTGTCATCACTGCCGAATCCGATATCGGGGACGGTGATGTCATTAGCAACAATCATGTCGAGGTTTTTGCGCTTCAATTTTTGAGCGGCATTATTGAGCAATTCTTCTGACTCAGCGGCAAAACCAATCAGAATCTGATCGGGGCGTTTTACTCGGCCCAGAAGGTCGATGATGTCCGGGTTTTTGGTGAATTCAAGCACCAGATCTTCTGATTCGGTTTTCTTGATTTTGTGATTCGCCACGCGTAACGCGCGAAAATCCGCTACAGCAGCCGTCATCACCAGGGCGTCGCAAGTATCGAATTCGGACTCGACCACTTCCTGCATGTCATGCGCTGTTTCAACGACGATGACTTGATAGCTGCGATTAACCTGAACGGTTGATACCAGAATGACTTCCGCTCCACGACCGGCTAGAGCGTCGGCCATCGCGATTCCCATTTTGCCCGAAGAGCGGTTGCCGATGAAACGCACAGGGTCAATCGGCTCTCTGGTGCCACCTGCGGTGACCATCACTTGCCGTCCGGTCAAAGTTCCATGCGCCAGGAGCCGCGCCGCCACTGCCGCGACAATGCTCTCTACCGACGCCATTTTGCCGGAACCAATATCGCCGCATGCCACTTCGCCGAACTCAGGCGGAATAATGTCATAACGAAAACGATTCTCCAAAGTCTCGAGATTGTTTTGGGTAGCCGGATGCGCCAGCATAGTCGGATTCATCGCCGGGGCAATCATCACTTTTGCCTGCGACGCAATCACCATGGTGGTTAGCAAATCGTCACAAATTCCATTGGCGAGCTTACCGATGACATCGGCTGTGGCAGGCGCGATCAAGATGAGGTCGGCTTTCTTAGCCAGTTCTATATGTTCCGGGCGCCAGTTGTCGGATTGACCGAACTGTTCGCAATGCGCCTGATTGCGCGTGATTGTCGTGAGACTGAGCTGCGTAACGAACTCTTTGGCGTTAGGCGTCATCACTACATGAACGTCAGCCCCAGCGCGCCTCAGCGCCGACGCCAGATCGCAGGCTTTATACGCTGCGATGCCTCCGGCGACACCTAATAGTATCGTTTTGTTTTCAAGTGGGACAAAATTGTCCAACTCGCCGCTATTCGCCTTCTTGTCTTTTCCTCTCAAAGACTTCGACTGCCCCTTGTTTTTCATAACCACCTCGAGCTCAGCATTCCCTGTATTATTATGATTCTACTCGCGCTAATTAGCTACTCACTTGATTACCTCAAGCGAGCTTTTCCGGGCTTGTTAGCGGGTTTCCTACGTTAAATTTTCGCAGCTTATTTTAAATTTTGGCAGTTATTCCTCTAACGAGGAATCTAGAGGTTTGTTAAATGGAGAAGTTTTACGTCACCACCGCAATTGACTATGTCAATTCGACTCCCCACATCGGACATGCGTATGAAAAAATCGCAGCCGATATCGTGGCGCGTTACCACCGCATTCGGGGCAAAGATGTCTTCTTCATGACCGGGGTGGACGAACACGGCAGCAAAGTCGAGAAATCGGCTGCAGATGCGGGAAAAACGCCTAAAGAATTTTGCGACGAGATGGCTGAGAAGTTTCAACTGGCCTGGACTAAACTGAATCTATCTCACGATAAATTTATTCGCACCACCGATCCCGACCACGAACAAGCAGTCCAGGTTCTGTTCTTGAAGCTTCTGGAAAAGGGTGACATTTACAAAGGCACTTATACGGGACTGTATTGCGAAGGTTGCGAAGACTTTGTCAGAGAGCGCGATCTGGACGAGAACGGCAACTGCTTCAATCACAAAAAACCACCGAAGCAATTAGAAGAAGACAACTACTTTTTCCGGCTCACCAGTTACAAAGACAAAATTCGTGAGTGGCTGACTCGCTGTCCTGATGCGGTTAGACCAGAAGGCCGCAAGAAAGAAATTCTCAATCAACTTGATGATCCGGAACTCGCCGATTTCAGCGTGACGCGTTCGCGCAAATCTTTGACCTGGGGAATTCCAGTGCCGGGCAAAGAAGATCAAGTAATCTACGTATGGATAGATGCGCTTTCCAACTATATAACCGGCGCCGGTTATCCTCACGATCCGGTAAAATTCGCGCGCTATTGGCCGGCTGATTTGCATTTAATCGGCAAGGACATCAATAAATTCCACTCGATCTTTTGGCCCGCACTTTTGATGGCGGCCGACATCGAGGTGCCACGCCAAGTTTTTGCCCATGGTTTCATTACCGTCAACGGACAAAAGATCAGCAAGTCTCTCGGCAATGTGATCGATCCAATCACACTGGTCGACACATACGGCGCAGATGCCGTTCGCTTCTACCTGTTCGCCGGTACTCCGTTTGATAATGACGGCGATTTTTCAATTCGCGATTTCGCTGACAAAGTAAATGCAGAGCTGGCCAACAATCTCGGCAACTTGCTAAACCGAGTGCTGACGCTGGTTGACAAAAACTGTGGCGGAGCGGTGCCGATCCTCGATCCAGGCGAAACCGTCGATCATACGTTGAGACAACAAGCAAACGAAATTCACCGTGTTGTAGATAAACACATGGAGCGACTGGAATTTGCCAAAGCGATCGAAGCGATTTTTGCGCTTGTCGATCAAGCGAATAAATATCTCAACGATGAAAAACCCTGGTCGCTTTTCAAAGAAGGCAAAACCAAAGAAGGCTCCGTGGTGCTTTATACGTGCCTCGAAGTGTTGCGCCGCGTGACGATGAATGTATATCCGTTTACGCCGGAACTTGCGCAAAAGATTTGGGAGCAGTTAGGATACTCAGACGATGTCGGAAAGATCGGCGATCGCATTGATGATAACTTCTTCGATCCAATTCAGCCTGGCATGAAGATCAATAACACCGGTCCTGTTTTCAAACGAATAGAACTTCCGGAAGTTCCTGAAGATGAGGAAGCCCTCGTCGAAGCCGGACAGAAAAAAGACGATAAGAAGAAAAAAGACAAGTAACTATTTAGAACGACCATGCGCGCATTTTTCTTATTCTTAGTCGGAGTGATACTGGCGAGCCATGCGTTAGGTTCTGCCGTTTACGCTCAAGGCGAAACCGGTGTGCGAGCCGAACAATATGGTGCAAAATCAGATGACTCCGTCGTGCCACCACCGGCAGTTTCAGACAATGATGAAACATCCTCTGCGAAAGATCCGGTGCCGGAGTCAGAGACGAAGGAAGACCGAGCACGCATCAATTACAGACTCAATAAACCTTATGTTCTGGCTATTACTTTTATAGTAGCCGCGATTCTATTGCCGATTGCATTACTATCAACGACTGGCGGCGCGATCGCGTTTTGGACCGGGAGAAAAAAACTCGGAGGCTTAGCGCTCGGGATCACTTTTCTGTGTTTACTGATCTCGGTCGCGGCGCCAGGCTTGAGCAACTTCTTGCTTGTCAGCCTGCAAGAAGCAAAAATGATCGCGATACCAAAAGACCCTGACCCGCCCAAAGAATCTCCGGTTCTTTAATGGGCGACCGATTGGGCGCCCGTGCGCTTTTCGCAGATTACTCGACCGAGACCACCAAAGTAACTTTTCACTCCTTCTGCTGAATCAACATAGCGGCAAGTACTCGAATTCGTTGAGATCCGCGGTATCCCAGTTACGGTAAGCTTTTCCAGCGTTTTTGCTGTCCGAATAAAATATCAACAACGCGTTTAAACACTAGAGGCCGAAAAAGCAGAATCGACGCTTCTTCCCTACCAGGTTAGCCTTTCCGGACACAATCGACGTTTCTTCCCGAACACGATCGACGTTTCTTCCCGAGCGCCGTCGACGTTTCGTCCCAACCACAATCGACGTTCTTTCGAACACAGTCTACGGTCTTCCCGAACACAGTCGACGTTTCTTTCGGGCACAAGGGCTTGTCGGCTAAATGGTGCCTTTTTTGTGATCGAGTTTGATGATAGGTCGTTTGGACTGGAAGCGTTTGATGTCGAGCGGTGTGATGTACGATTCTTCGGGAAGGCGCAGCAATAACAAGCGCGGCATTTTTGCGATAAAATCGAGGCCCACACCTGAGATTTTGTTGTCGCCTTCAATCACGAGGTGGGAAATAATTGACTTCGGAAATTCTGCGAACGCGGAATCGGAGAGTTCACAGTCGAGTAGCGCTAATCTTTTGATGTTTTGCATTGCGCAGATTTGTTTGATGGCGCTGCCTTCCAGGCATGGTCCCATGAATCTTAGTACAGAGAGACTCGGCATTTTGGACAATTTCCGGATGTCGTCCGGGTTCATAAATTTGTGGCGCACGATGGTGAGGGTCGTGAGCGATGGCATTTTTGAAATTGCCTCGAAATGCTTTGATTCAAGCCGATCTCCGTCGAGAGCCAAATTCGTGATAGTTTTTTTTGAAGTGAGTTGCTGGAAGAATTGAAAATCATACGGCTTAACGGTTGCACCACCAAGAGCGGCAGTCAAATCATCTCTGGTGCGACCGGCCATGTAGAAACTGTCTTTCAATAAGAAAATTTGCAAGGCTGGAAGTTTCGCCGCCTCTGCAAAACATTCATCTTTCAGTTTCCGTAATTCGAAAAGTGATAGCTGAATCAAATTAGGACAACCGCTTAAGTGAGCAATTCCTGCACCCGTAAAACTCGGGTTCCTCGCGATGATTAGTTTTGCCAGACTCTTTTGATTCTTAAGAAATACGAGCGAATCATCTTGAAGATCGCAAGCCTCAATTGTTAATGCGGTCAGTGGAATGTTTTGGAACATTCGCAGAGCGTGTCCGGTAAACCACTTTGTATTCGTTATTTGCAAATCTCTGATGGTATTCATCTTCCCGACCAGGGTCAGACCGCCGGTATCGAGAAAGGTGTTATCGAGGTGAAGACTTTCTAGCTTTAATCCCAAAAGTTTTCGGGCGCCTTTTTCGCTTATTTTGCAGCGTATCAGTCGGAGATGCTTGATGCCAGGTCTGCTTACAAGCTGATCCAACGATTTATCACTACCAGATGTTACCGCGGCACGGTCACCTCTGAAGAAAAAATCCTCCCTGTCGACGAGTTCATTAGTCCATTCAACAGTTTGTTGGGGCACCAAAACTTTACTCTCACGCATCAACTTCACAGGAGCTTCTTGATGGTGGCTGAACGGAGACAGGCGGTTGAGAAGAACCGCACCAACTCCCACACAGAGGGCGCCTATACCGCAGAATAATATCGCAGATTTTAACCTACTTCGAATTGGCGGTATCGGGGCACTGTCTATAGTGTCAATGGCAGGATCGAATATCCGTGGTTTGACCACTTCAATGGCGGGAGAATGGACGATTATGCTTTCCAGTTCGGACTCGAGTTCTTCCATGGACTGAATTCGTTGATCCGGTTGTTTAGCCAGACAATGGAGAATGAGACTTTCGATTTCCTCGCTAAATTCCAGCTCGGGTTGCACCTGCAAAAGTGGTATCACTGGAAGATTACGGTGCATGTTCAAGGTTTCAAGAGCAGTTTCGCCGAGGAAAGGTGGATTGCCCGTCAATGCTTCGTAAAATAAGCAACCAAGTGAATAAACTTCAGAGCGGGCGTCGAAGGGCTTGCCTTCTAGTTGCTCGGGCGCCATGTAAGGCGGTGTGCCGACCAGAACGGTCTTGTTTCCTAACGGCGATTCGACACCTTTTGAAGATGCGACGCCGAAATCAATTAGTCGAACCGTTTGCCGTTTTGGATCTTCGACGCCGTCGATGATGATGACATTGGAACTTTTTATATCGCGATGATAAATGCCTTTGCTGTGCGCGTGGACCAGCGCCTGAACCAGGTCCAAGAAGAGCAGCAGTGCTTCGTTTTCCGGAAGCGGTCCGTTGGCGTCGATCAGACGTTTCAAACTAATCCCTTGAAGGAACTCCATCACCATATACGGTGCACCGCCACGCGCGGCACCAAAGTCGAAAATTTTTATGATGTTTGGATGATTTAATCGACTGGTCGCTTGCGCTTCTTTTTGAAACGACATCAATTCGTTTGCAGTAACCGTTTTAAGGCACTTGATTGCAATTTCCTTTTGAAGAACTTTATCGACCGCTCGATAAACAATCCCGGAAGCGCCTCTTCCGATTTCCGCGAGGGCGCGATATCTGTCAAGCGGAAAGCTGTCTTCGTCGACAGAAATTGTTTGATCCGCAGGCCCAAGCCCAACAAACTCTCCGTCCTCGAAAGCTTGTGTCGTGTCTTGAATGCTTTTCGGATTCGGGGTCGCAATCGGTTTGCGAGTGGCAATCGGACTGGGCGTTTCGCATGCGCACAGGTCACTTCGAAAGATCCATTGCGTCAAACTGCCGACGCGACCAGAACCAATTCGTTTGTTGCATTCAGTGCAAAGTAATATATGTTCGCCCAGCGAATCATCTTGCGGATCGAATTTTAATTCGTCGCACTGACAAATGGAAATCCACTGCGTGATGCTGCCGACTCCAGCTTTTCGCTTTTCCATTCCACATTTAGAACAGGTTTCCACAAGAAATTATCCGACCCGCAACCAACGCATCGCCCAGCTCTATACTACTAGATCCGGCACGCCCTCAGGACTGCGGTCCATTTTTCGTAATCTGAAAAATCTAAATATCGATTCAAACTTTCCCAGATCACAAAACTGAATTTATCGAATGAAGAAGTAAAAGGATGTTTTCGCCGAGAGAACCACCGAAGATTCAGCTCAGATTTTTCACCAAGATCGCTATCGCCTGTAAACGCCAGTGCTTGCAAAACACGCAGATCGGTATAAATTTTTAGCGCTTGTGAAAACGCTAGCGGTTTGTGAAAAAACAGTGAGCGGAAGATGTCCGTGCCGTTTGTGGCACCACGCACATGCTTCCGCTGCACTCTCTCTCGTTCGAGAAAATTCTTAGCCGCAGGATGAAGTTCCGCAGCTGCTCTTGGTGTGCGTTCCTTCCAATGGAAGATCGGCAGCCACGTATTCATCGAATCCGCCGAACAACTCTTTGACTTGATGTCCCTTTTCTGCCAACAAAAGCGCGGCTTTGGTTGCGAGGTGACAAGTGATGCCGTAGCAATAAACAACAGCAGTCGTATCTTTCTCAATTACTTCGGTGCTTTTTTGAAGCTCTTCGTAGGAAACGTTGATCGCTCCTGGCACGTGGCTTTTGGCGAACAATTCAGGCGTGCGCAAATCGATAACGGTCAGAGGCTCTTTAGCTTCGAGCGCATATTTCAGACCAATTGGTCCGTATTCGAAAGCGAGTTTGTTCTGGAAATACTGAACGGCTTGAGTCGTATCTTGTTTCGTTAATGTAGTAGTCATTGTGATTCTCCTAGCCTTACAAAGGCAACACAGCGCTGCAACGCCTACGAGCGGCTGTTGCAACTTTCATGCCTTCAGCTTAGAATGGTCAGTATCAATTCGCAAGTAGCCACCGAAAAGTGCTGTAGTATCCAATAAGGTGTGTAGTATCCTCACGGATACCAAGGAGACGTCGTGCCAGCCAAATTAGAATGCCCAATCATGTCGACAATGGCCATGATTTCAGATAAATGGAAGGTCTTAATAATCTGCAAACTTCGCGGCGGCACGTTGCGCTTTAGCGAGTTGATGCGCGCTTTACAAGGCATCACGCAAAAGGTTTTGACAAGCCAGCTTCGCGAACTCGAAGATGACGGTCTGGTGTCGCGAAAAATCTACGCGGAAGTGCCACCACGGGTGGAGTATTCTCTGACGCCGCTTGGCGAAACGCTCGTTCCGGTTTTGAACAAATTAGAGGAATGGGCTCAGGTGCATAATGAAGAATTGACGGAGGCGCGTGAGAAGGCGCTCCTTAAGAACGGTCGAAAGACAGGTTAAATTCAAACAAAAAAACTCAGGGTTTTTGACGGATGTTTAACCGTTGAGCAACATTAGACTGTCATCTTAGAGTGATAGAGACAGCGCAACTCCTGGTGCCATATGACAGATTCGCCTTTTAAGGAAGAGACTAAAGAGAAGACGATTCTTCGCGCCGATGCCGCGGTCGAAGCGCTGGATGCGGACGACGTGGACGGTTCTGTCGATGGACGTTCGATCAATGCGCAACGTATCGTTGCCGGCGACGTGCACTCGGAGAGTTCTCAAAGTGTCGAGTCAGATCTTGAATCTTCCAATGGGTTTAAAAGTGTCGAACCAGAGCCTGGGTCTTCAAACAGAGAATCAGATAACGACTATTCCAACGGATCCAACAGTGCCCAAACCCGCAGTGAGACTTCCAGGGATTCTAAAAGTATTGATGCCAGCGCGAAGAGTTCCCAAAACATCGATCCGGAAGCATTGCCCGATCTTGGTGAAAGATTCGAAGTCATAGCCCGCATCGGTCGCGGCGGGATGGGGTCGGTTTACAAAGTTCGAGATAGAAACATAGACGCGATTCTTGCGGTCAAAGTTTTGCAGCCCAATCTCGTGCAGGATCAGGCGGCGTTAAAACGGTTCGAGCAGGAGGCTGAGGCCGCGCGCAAACTGAGCCATCCTAATTTGGTGTCTGTTTACGATCACGGCACCACTGACGATGGTGCACCATATATAGTGATGGATTATCTCGAGGGTCGCGCCTTAGCAGATATCCTCAACGACGCTCAGACACTGGAGTCCAGACGAGCGATCAGAATCTTCAAGGACATTTGCGAAGCTCTTTCGTATGCGCATAAACAAGGTGTGATTCACCGAGATATCAAACCGACAAACATCATCGTAACCGACGTGGGCCTGGCGACAGAACGCGCTCATATTGTCGACTTCGGCATTGCCAAAGTTTTGCCGAGCGCTAATCGGGAAACGCACGATCTGACTCAGACCGGCGAAATCTTCGGCAGCCCGCACTACATGAGCCCTGAGCAATGCCTCGGTTTTATGCTCGACAATAGATCAGATATCTACTCACTGGGATGTTTGATGTATGAAGCCTTGACTGGAGCGACTCCGTTTGACGGAGCCAATCCGATACAGGTTGTCGTAAAACATATGAATGAACAGCCGGCGGAATTTTCGCGAGCGGCGAAAGTGGACAAGCTTGTAGAGAAGCTTGAGAACGTGGCTATGCGCTGTCTAGACAAAGAAAAAACTGAGCGTTATCAAAATGTCGACGATGTAATCAACGATCTCAATGCCATTGAAGCTGGAAAATCGGTCGCCAAATATGCGCAAAACGCGCGAGTCAAGCCAATGTTCACGAAGCGACAAACATTGGGCATTCTGGTCATCTTCGTTGGTGTCACTATATACGGTACCATCTTTTCGATGACGGTCAATTCGGAATTCGGCGGAAGAATACTCGGCGGCCTGATAACTCTCGTATGCCTCGCTGGCGTTTATGTCTTCTATTCAGCAGCATTGGAAGTTTTCAAAAAACGAATAAAAGTTTTGACCGAATCAAATGCCTGGCGCATTTTGCTGCTTCTCAGCCTGGGCACCGGCAGCTTGACTGCTGCTCAATATCCAACACTGGTCCTGGTCGGCTTCAATCATTTTCCTCGCGAAGAAATTGTGCGGCAATTGTTCTTCGGCATTGGTATAGTTCACGTCTTCGCGCTGATAAGCTGTGCCATAGCCGGTCTTGGCTGCCTGTTATTTAGAAGTCCGAAGAAATTCAATCCCCTGACGTTGGCTGCAAAATACGTTGCGGTCGGAGCAGCGATCACGATGTTCTGCGGATTTGTGGTGCCGGAAGAAACCGGAAAAGTGCTGACCACGCTGGCACGCGCGTCTACGCACGAACAGCCGGTAATAGCAAAAATGTTGCACCAGACGGCTTACCAACTGGGAAAAGATAAAAACAAGTTCAGCGCCAAAGATCATCTCAGCAGTATCGCTGAGCTCGATCACACACTGGGTAACCACGAAGCTGAGCTCGCCTACTACGAAAAGATTGGCGAAGATTCGAGCGAGACCTACCGTCTTCCCGATCTCGCTACTCGCTTCAAGACTCACAATCAGCCGGTGAAGGCGATGATGTTGATAGACAAGGCCGTGACTGCTGCCCGCGATCGAAAAGACGCCACCGACCTGGCGCGCACACTGTCCATGCGTGCCCAGTACCATCAAGAGCGCAATGAATTGAAAGCGGCCCAAACGGATCTGAGAGAAGCCATCCAGGCGCAGCCCCGAATGGAAGAAAATATGCGCAGCCTGGCAAAACTAGACTGTATCCTGGGCGATTTCAACGAAGCGTCGCAACTAATGGAAAAGGTGTGTGAAGTCTCCGGGCTCTATGCGATCGAAGATAGAATTCTCGCCGGGATTCTGGCAGATCACCTCGGCAACATAAAGCTTGCCAACTCTCATTACCAGGCGATTGTCGACCAGTTCCAACGCGACAAATCGACGCGCAGCCAAACCATTACTCAATATGCAATTGACAGGCTAGGTCTGCCGCTTCGCGCCACCTACGACCAAAAACCAATCCGTGACGAAGACAAGGCAAGTTTTCTCGTGCAACTCGGAATCGAAAAATCGAAGCTTCCGATAAATTGGTCGACTGCAAAGCCATAACGCTAAACTCAAAAAAGCTCATAGACTTAAGTTAAATAAGCGTATCGGTTCGTCGATAAGGGAATAAACCTTTCATCAGGACCTGTGGAGCGATTTCAAGCCAAATATGGAACCACCAGCTCGGACACAGCAACCGCAACAGAAGAGCAAAACTTACGTCATTCCGTATCTGCCCGTCCCGCACCGGGTCGGTCTTTCTATTGCAGGCACGGCCGTGATTCTGGCGGTGTCGTCACTGATCGGTCTGGTGCTCTGGAAGTTTATGCTGCTCCCGGAAACCATTGTGCAGTGGTGTATCGTGCTTGGTGCGATCTCGATGGCGTCGATTGCAATATTTCTTCTGCTTGAGAAACGATTGTCCAAGAATGTCTCAATCATGCTGCGCGAGGACGGGATTACATTTCCGTTTATGTTTAAACCAGATCTTTTGTTTCGACCGACAAGAGATTGGTGCGACATTGCGCACGTGCTGGTCGGTTCGATGATTTTGCGAGAACCGAAAGGTGCGTATGAATTCGAACTAGAGAAAAGCAAAGACAATCGCAAAATATTTGTCTACTTCAAATCCGGTGGCCATGCCTATATCGATTTGAAGCGAATGTCGAAAAAAGGTGCTGAGCTTTTGTTCGTCGCGCTTGAATCTCATTGTATAAACTTCAGCAGATCGCCTCAGTTGAGAGTCGATGGCGATGACGATGACAATCGGCGCTTCATTCCACAACATCCAAACGAACTCGAACGAGAAGCTCCGAAGAGCTTCACTGAGTTGTGGGAACAGGAAATGCAGGATCACTTTTCGGCGACAAATTTTGTGCCGCTTCGCAAAGGCAAGCTGCTGAGAAACGGTCGTTTACACATTCTCATGCAAATCGCAGCAGGCGGTCAGTCGGCTATTTATCTTGCCGAAACTCCGGAAAAAGATTTGAGAGTGGTTAAGGAAGCCAATCTTCCGCCTACTCTGGATGACAAATCGAGAGAGAAAGCTAAAGAACTTTTCGCCAGAGAAGCGACAATTTTGCAAGGTCTCTCGCATCCCAAAATCGCAAAAGTGCTCGACTACTTTGTCGAAGACGGCAGAGATTATTTGATTTTGGAGTTTGTCCCCGGTCATACATTGCGGCAGCTGGTGCGGCAGAACGGTCCAATGCCGGAAGAAGAAGTGTTGACGTACGCACTTCAAATCGCTGAAATTTTGGAATTTTTGCACGAGCAGTCACCGGCGATTATTCACCGAGATATCACGCCGGACAACCTGGTTCTTCGCGAAGATGGGCAGATTGTGGTCATCGACTTTGGCGCAGCCAACCAGGTTTTAGGCACCGCGACCGGAACCTTGATCGGCAAACAAGCTTACATCGCGCCGGAGCAATTTCGCGGACGTGCTGTTGTGCAAAGCGACCTCTACGGCCTTGGCGGTTCGATGTATTTCATGCTGACCGGCAGCGATCCCGAAGCGTTGTCGACTTCCAATCCGCGCGCAATCAACCCTGACATATCGCCTGGCGTGGGCGATTTGGTCGCCCAGTGCACTGACATCGATGTTATTCATCGAGTTGCTAATGCAAAAACGCTGTATGAAAAAATCGAGTGCATTATGGAAAATGGTGGCGGGGTGGCTGTCACTACCAGCGGTGCCGGTAGAGAGCCCACAGCATGACGTATTCGAAACAGTCTTTAGCGAAAAGATATTTCTTTTCAAAGACCAGTCGTCGATCGGACGACTACTCCGCGTTCTGGATTCGGTATAAACCGGAACGAATCGGACGAAGGCGCATGGCACGCTCGAAAGCCGCCGTGATTGTGACCCTGTCGATCGCGATGGCGGCGGGAATGGCCCTTTTGATTCTCGGGCAAGAACATGTGCTTTCCGGTTTCTTGATGATTCTCCTTGCCGGTATCGCAGTCAGTTCTATCGTCGCGTTTTTAAACGTCATGCAGGTCTTCGCACCGACACATGTGGAACTCAACGAAAAGGGTATTCGTTATCATTGGCTCACGCTGTTGTTTCAAGCCAAAACACCACTGGTAAGCTGGGATCGAATCTCACACGTCACCACTGTGAATAAGAATGTGTTGAAACAAAACGAGACCATGCTGGAGTTCAATGCCATTGCTCGTGGTATCAGTTTTAAAAACAGAATCGGTTACGCCTTGCTGGCGCCAAGGTTGACCTGGGGCTGGTTCACCAGCGACCGTGCCGCGCTCAGGCTTGAGGTCGATGCGATTGCGTCCAGCGACGACCGCCGCCGGCTGCAGTTGGCACTGAAAAAGTTTCTGCCTTCGTATCGAATTGAGCCGAAAGTGGCTGACGATCTGGATATGTATGTGCGTTTTGAAACTCACACGGATTTGTGGCTCGACAAATTTTCCGATGACTCAAAGCGCTCGCGTGAAACCAGACTCGAAGAAAACGCGTTGCTGTCTAACAATGCCTATCAGGTTGTTCGCCCTATCGGCTCTGGTGGTCAGGCTCTCGTTTATCTGGCTCAAATGTTGAAGCCACTGCCGGGAGAAGACAGCCAACCTCACGACACGATGATCGATATGTCGGACATGGCAATTGCGATTCCGGACCAGAGCGATGCCAATTCGCCGGCACCACAGGTGGTTCTAAAGGAATTCGTGTTACCAACGCAAGCGGGGACCAACATACGACGCCGAGTTCTCGAGAACATCCAGAAGGAAGCGGCTCTGTGGCGAAAACTTCGCCATCCCAATATTGCCAGATTGCTGGATTTCTTCGTGGAAGATCAGCGTGCCTATCTAGTTCTTGAACACGTCGACGGGATAACTTTGAAAGACTTAGTCACCGAATTCGGTGCCTTCTCAGAAGCCGATGTCATTACACTTTCGATTCAAATGTGCGACATCCTCGGTTACCTGCATCGCCGCCAGCCGCCGGTTATTCACCGGGATTTCACGCCGGACAATTTGATCATGAATCAAAAAGGCATTGTGAAGTTGATCGACTTTAACGTTGCGCAACAACTGGAAGCGCAGACGACTAAGACCGTTGTCGGAAAACATTCATACATTCCACCGGAACAGTTTCGCGGAAAGTCGGTTCCGCAGAGCGATATCTATGCTCTGGGGGCGACTCTTGCCTTTCTTCTCACTGGACAAGATCCAGAACCGATTACACCGGCGCGACCACGTGAAAGCAATTCGGATGTCAGTCAAGAGCTTGATGACATCGTTGCGAAATGCACGAATCTCGGTTTGTCCACACGCTATCAGGACTGCCAGGAATTGAAGACCGATCTGGTCGCTCTGGTTAAGAGTCACACGCAGGACACGACTAATGGTCTATCTGGGTTTTAACTGATATGATTACTAGCCGACGTCCATGTAACGGCGTTATGGCGACGTGGTCAACAGGACTCCCCGGCTTCTGGGGACTAGAAGAGTTTATAGATAATGACCTCGGTAACAAAATTTACTTTCCCGGAAAAAATCTCATTAGGCGGCCTGTATCTGGCATCAAAGTCTTTTCCGCACCAGCGGAAGTGGGTCGGCGAGGCGGTAGGCGAAGTTACGCCGAATCTTCCTGATGACAAAATGATCGGGTTGCAAATCAGCGGCCACACAACTGACGGAATGCTGACTCAGTCGCAAGCGATTTTGAAAAATTTGAAATCGTTTGACCTTTCCACATTGAGATTTTCGGACAGTATTTTAAAAGAAGTTACTCAATTCGATCAAACCGTCGAATTGCGTCTTGATTTTGTGCCCTTTGAAGACAGTCATGTCACCAGGCTTTCGCAGTTGAAAAACCTGGCGACGATTTGGTTTTTACACACTGCGATTACGAACAAGAGCTTGCGCACATTAGCGACAATGTCGGCATTGCAGCATCTGGTTTTGAAAAAAACTGATATCACCGACGGTGGACTTGTTCATCTTCGCGATTTGCACGCACTGACGACATTGCTTCTGCCGTCGGAAATTACCGACAATGGTCTTGAAGAACTGGCGAATTTAGACAATCTCCTGCACCTCGACATTTCGAATACGAAAGTCACGGACAAGGGTCTTGAATTTGTGTCGACGATGAAGAACCTGCAGACGCTATGTTTGAATGACACCGCAGTTGGTGACAAAGGACTTGTGCATCTCGGGAATTTATCGAATCTTAGAACGTTGTATCTCAGCGGAACTAAGATTAGCGACAAGGGTATCGTTAACCTCGAAAAGCTCACAAAGCTTGATTATCTGGAGATCCGCGACAACAACGTGACCGACGCGTCTTTGCAAAAATTGCGCACAGCGGCACCGAATTGCACCGTTTTTGGTCCATAAGATTAAGAGTTCAGTTCATTTTATCCGTCCAGGAAACCTGATTGTTTGAGACGAGCGCAGGGCGTTGCCGATGTCAGATTCAGGAAGCAAATCGAAGCAAGAAGGGCGAGTACTCGCGTCTGTTCCATCGGTTGATTTGACCGAACTAGCGAGAACGGGCAAGCTCGATCCAGTCATCGGCCGCGATCAAGAAATTGGTCGGCTGGTAAACATTTTGACGCGACGCACAAAGAACAATCCCGCTTTGATTGGTGAAGCTGGTGTTGGTAAGACTGCCGCTATAGAAGGGCTCGCCCAGCGGATCGCTGATGGCGATGTGCCGGAAAGATTGAAAGGCAAGCGCATTCTTTCACTCGACGTGACCAACCTGATCGCCGGAACATCAATGCGCGGAGAGTTTGAAGAACGACTGAGCGCGCTGGTGAACGAAGTCGTCAGCGCCGCCGGCGAAATAATTTTGTTCATCGACGAGATGCATCTGATCATGGGCGCGGGAGCGGCTGGTGATGCAGCGCTTGATGTCGCCAATGTTTTGAAACCGCATCTTGCTCGCGGTACTGTTCAATGTATCGGTGCCACCACATATAGTGAGTACTCGAAGTACATAGAAAAGGATCCAGCGCTGGCACGCCGGTTTCAAAAAGTCGTACTTGCGGAACCTACGGTCGACGACGCAGTCGCTATACTGCGCGGTTTGCGAGAAGGCTTCGAAGCATTCCATGGAATCAAAATTCGAGACTCGGCGCTTGTCGCCGCAGTCACGCTTTCGCATAGATATTTGCCGGAGAGACGACTTCCGGATAAAGCAATCGATCTTATTGATGAGTCGGCCTCGCGCAGACGAACGGAAATTGACTCCACGCCTCCCAAATTGAGGGAATTATCAGAGCGAATCGCCAGACTTGAATTGGAGCGAGATTCCCTGAGTAAGGACAATGATTCAGCCTCCGCCAAGCGTCTCAAAGTTCTTCAAGAAGACTTGCAAAACCTTCATAGCCAGAGCAACGACATCCGCTCGAAGTGGCGCGAGTTAGTCGATTCCATTCATAAGCGCAGCGAATTGAAATCGAAACTGAATGTTTTGAAACAAGAAATCGATCGCGCGCAACGCAGGATCGACTTCACTACCGCAGCTTATCTAGAGAATACACATCTGAGTAAATTGCAGCGGGAATTGGCTGAGGCAGAGGAGTCTGCGGTTCCAGATGCGGAGAATCAATTTGCGGTTCCCGCGGAAATCAGAGCAGAAGATATTGAAATCCTGCTGTCTGAATGGACTGGAATTCCCATTACCAGATTGGGTGAAAGCGACGTGGCTCGGCTTTTGCAAATGGAAGCGGAATTGAAATTACGAGTAGTTGGTCAAGAGCGTGCGACAACTGTAATCTCAGACGCCATCAGGATTGCCAGAGCAGGGATCAACGATCCGAACCGACCGCTGTCGAGTTTCCTTTTCCTTGGTCCATCAGGTGTGGGCAAAACAGAAGTTGCTCGAGTGCTTGCTGACACCATATTTGGTGACCCGACTGCCTTTATTCGCTTGGACATGTCAGAGTATTTTGATCGTTATACAGTCTCGCGCTTGATTGGCGCCGCACCCGGCTACATCGGCTATGACGAAGGCGGACAGCTCACCGAAGCCGTGCGGCGGAAACCATTTGCATGCGTTCTATTCGATGAAATAGAAAAGGCTCACTCGGATGTCTACAATGTTTTGTTGCAAATTTTGGACGAGGGTCGACTAACTGATTCGCGCGGTCGCGTAATCGATTTCAAAAATACGATCATTATCTTAACTTCCAATGTTGGTTCAGAACTCGTAATCGAAGGACACTCGAGCGAGTCGAAAGTTGATGGTTATTCAAACGACGCGACGCGTGATGGTGTTTCTTCTGACGTGAAACGCGCTGGTGTTTCTAACGACGTAAAACGCGATGGAGAGGTGTCGAAGCAATGCTCGGAACCAGAAGGAGGCGGTATTGACTCACTTCCGCAAGACCTTCGCGATATGCTGCTGAAAAGATTCCGTCCCGAATTGCTCAATCGAATCGATGAGCTTGTAGTTTTTTCTCCACTGACAAACTCAGCATTGTCATCAATTGTCGACTTGCAAATAGGTTTACTCAATAAGCGTCTGGCAGCTAAAGGACCGCAACTGAAGCTAACCGACGGTGCGAAACTTTGGCTGGCGTCTAAATCTTATAGCCCCGCATTTGGTGCCAGACCATTGAAGCGAATGTTGAGAAAACATATTGAAGTTCCACTCTCCAGGCTCTTGTTGAACGGTGCAAGCGATTCGTATGAAATAAGTGTGGACGTTGATAATGGCGCGCTCACGTTTACAAATCAGAACGGGCAATCAGACCTATAGAAAACATTGAGCCTGGCGCAAATCACAGTTGTCGTAACGTTTTTTACACGTCCCATGGAATTCAAGACACAGGCTACGACATCGAAATCGTGCTAAAACGGGAAGACATGGCACTCGATGTGAAAGGGCTTGCCTCTTGACAAATCGGGTGTATCAAACGTACGATCCTGCCAGAGTTGGCATTTCGAGATTTGGAGAGTAATTATGTTTGGCGCCAGACCGCCTGAAGACGTAAGGCACAACAAAGACTACGACGAGGACCGCAAACCGGTCCTGCAAATGCTCGGTTTGTATTTCCAGCAAAGATTTTCGTGGCTCTGGAGCAACGCTACCACGAAGGCAAAAGACGAGATAGAACTGCGCACCTTGCCGTTGGACAAACGAGTTTTGCTCGCGAAGTCTCCGCAAATCACGCCGAAGGAAATCGAGCATTTGCTAAACGATGCGAGCCCTATGGTTCGTTTAGAACTTGTGCATAATGCCACCATGAACGGTGAAATTCTTAAGCTGTTGAAAACTGACAGCGACGGTTCCGTTGCTGACGCCGCCCGCCGCAGGCAGATGGAATTACTGGGAATTTTGTAGTTTCAAATTTGTAGAACCACGTGCGCGATTCGATGACTCTATGCGAGTTCGACAGCGCCGCTTGTTTCAGCGAAGGCTCTCACAATACCGCTGAACATTTTGTCTCTGACGATTCGGCGTTGCCGGAAGTCGACGGGATATCGCGCGGTGAATTCGAATTTGTTGTCAGCGACAATCATCGTCACCATGGGATCGATTCTCTCGTCTTCAACGAGATATTTTTCCTTCAGGCGCTCCCAGGCCAGTTTCGCCTCTGTGGTGAAGTCTCCTGTGACTTCGTCGCAAACTTTTTGAATCAAATGTCGCGCCGATTCCGGATCGCTTTCCGAGTTGACTTTGATGATTACTTCGTCCCAGAGAAAAGGCAAATCGCGACTGTAGTTGTACATCGGTGCGGAAAAAATCTCACCGTTGGAGACGCGCACGATTCTGCCCGTGTACTGGTCGCCTTGAACCCACTCACCAAGCTCCATAAGAGTTGTGCGAACTAACCCCACATCAATTACATCACCTTTTATTCCGCCAACTTGAACACGATCACCGACTCTGTAGGTGTCACCGAATGTGATGGCAACCCAGCCGGCGATACTGACGATCAGGTCTTTCAGTGCAAGAGCGATGCCGGCAGTAGCCGCCCCGAGAATGACAGCCAAACTGCCAAGCGTGTCGCTGAAAACTATGGACAAGAATATTAGACAAACAAAATACGAACAGAATTCTGCGATTTTGCCTATGGTGTAGCGCTTGTTCGACTCGTGAAAATATTTCGGAATGGATTTTCTTATCGAGTACGAAATAACCGAGAGGATTAGCAGACCGAGAATGCTGATGCCGATGCGCAAGGACACAGGGTTTCCGAGGAAGTAGAGCAGATTGCTTTTAACCGTGCCGAACTTCACCTGGTCGATTGCATCAGAAAGATTTCTTCGATAGCGTTCAGATTCAATGGTCGTTTTAATGCTGCTCAACCATTTGTCGGCGACTAAAGGTAAAGCAACTCCCTCGCCTAGAGCGTCTTCTTGCGTAATCGCGAACAGCGGCTTGTCACCAAGGACGATATCACTCGAATTGGTGCCATTTCTGACAGTCAACGAGGATGGATGAAATTTTGGATCGTCAACAAGCTTTCCGATAGCCGCACTGATCAAACGAAGACGCTTATCCGTGCTTCTTTCGGATTCGCCGTAAATTTTGAAAAGCTCTTTACCATTGACAACAACAGAGGCTGAATGCGCCGGTGGAGCAGCGCCGGCCGAGGACGTTCCAGCCTGTACCTGACCGGGTTTCGAAGTAGAACCGGCATGTGCAGGCGAAGGCGATTGGGCGATTAATTGACGTCCCCACAAATGAGCTGCTGTGGGCTTTTCGCCATTCGTTTCGTCCAAAGCAAATGCCGAATCCATCGAGACCACGCTGGCGAACAGCGCCAGTAGGCATTGAGTGATTCGTTTGAGATGGTGGCTCATAACAGTGTTTGTTCAAACGGACGAAGGGTAACAGCTGAACTATCTTAGCCTCTATTTTGCCTGTCATTCAAGCATCAGAGTTCAATCGGCACATACTTCGACGATACCTTCTTTGATTGAACCAATCGTATCTGTGTTTGCTCGATTGAACCAAACGACATTCATCCCCATCAACTTTGATTAAACCAGTCGACTTCATTCCTGTCTGCGTCGTTGACCAAACAGCGTCGTGCCTGCCTGATTCTCTCCAGTACGCCTATAATGACGGGTGTTAAAGACACTCCAATCGGGTAAAAGGTTGGCAGATACAAGGAGGTTCGTTCCATGAGCCTGGTTATTAATAGACGCATTCGCCAACTAGCAGTCCCGCTCTGTGCACTGATTTGTTTGACTGCATGCGGTTCACAGGATACGACAACATCGTATGACGATGTTAACGAGAGCGAAGCTCAAGCAGCACTGGGTTCGGATTTCACCGTTCCGTACTACGATAAGGCGAGATTGTTTTCGGTGAAGCGCTCTGTTTCGAGCATGCCGGCGTCGGTCACAGTGACAGGAAGTTTTCACACCAAAGACGACTGTCCATCAGTGTCTGACAATTACTCTCGACGCCTTCGCATCGACAATTGGGTGGTCACCGACATCGAAAAAGAACCGACAAAAGCCAGCTTCAAGGCACATAAAGACAAGGATGAGTGCACAATGTCAGCGACTAACGACGGCGGTGAAACCGCTATAGTGCTCTCGGTGAAAACGCCTAAGTGAGCAAACTCGATTCGCAGATAGTCAACAAGAGTATTTTAGCTAGCAGCAGTTTTTTGAAAACAGCTGCTAGTTTTTTTTGACAAGGGAACGAACTTTTTTGATAAGGGCAATAACTTAGTCAGGAATATTGCCATGACGTGTGGCGTCGTATTTTCTCAAATTCAAACCTTGAGCTTTGAGAAACCAGCGACGAACTTTAGTCATCCACTTACGTGGTCCACGATCGATGTGACCGCGCACGTTGGCGAATCTGTAGCGTTCTAATTCAAACTTCACTTTGTGCAATTCAGAACGGAACTCTTCAGTTTTGAACGCGACTGACATGGCGCGATCCGCTTGTTCTTGCAAGTCGGGAAGCAAACGCAATTCAGTTTCGAGAGTGGCGATGCGAGCGCGATCTTCCACGCGATCAGTAAGCAGTTTGATGATTGTCTCTTGCGCTTCGATGACGAGACGACGCATCTCTTCTAATTCTTGGGTTTTGTCCTCGACTTGAATGTCGTGAACTTTCAACTCTTCGGCAACTGGTGCCATGATCTGTTGTGCTTTGGCAAGCGCCAATGCGGACCCAGGTGCGGCGCCATCCTTGCGCAAGATGGTGACAAAGCCTTCGAGCAATCCAATCAATTCTGTTCGCGAAACGCGATCTTCTTCAGTGACCACCGCTGGATTGGCGGCGATAGATTCCATGCCTTTCTTGATCACAGGCGCGAGTTCGTCGGCGCGAATTTGACGCATCGGTGCTTGACCGTGCATCGCTACCGGACCCGGCTTCGAAGGAATTCCTCTTCGGGTAGCGTTGGCTCGCATTTGCGCGTATTCAAACGTTCCGGAAGTATCGTGGGAAACATCGGCGGAAGCGTCAGCAGAACGGGCTTGAGACATCTCTTCGTTGACGATTTCATCGACACCGTCAAAACCACGAGTGAACAAATCACTCGGGAAATCGCGATGAACTTGCACACCCTTCGGTGGTGTCGCGTCGATTTGATCAGGCGACAAAGCCGGTGATGAGCCAGTTTGATTCAATTGATTTGGAAACATTTGATCGAGACCATCCAGAGAGACTGGATTCGGCACGTCAAGTGGTTGTGACTGACTCATGGTATTCTCCCGCCAACTCCAGCCCCGATTATCCTTGATACGGCGCCGCATTGTCCAGTGAGTTCATGGTGCTACCTGTGGTGCCACATGCACTATCGGGATCATTACATTTTGGATATCGAAAGACATTTGCATGGCGATTCGATATGCCGCAGGCGCAACGCCGCGTATAGCCCGAGATCTCGAACTGTTATCGCACGTTCATTTTTAACGTGTAATCAAGTATTAAGAGCAGCTTGCCATGGACTTCTTACAGAGCGATCTTAAAAAGGTTTTCATGGCTCTAAACTACTTCACCGGCTGTAACGTGTTGATCATCATCGCTAATCGCCCTATTCCGGTTTCTTAGGCTTCGCTTTTGGTTTTGGTTTCGCTTTCGGTTGCAGTGCCGTCGGTAGTGGCGTGCGTTTTACACCAAAGTGCATCTCGACCATTTGTTTGACTAGAGGTGCTGCTGCAACGCCGCCGTGGCCGCCGTGTTCGACGAATCCGCAGACTGCCAGTTCCGGTTTATCCGAAGGCGCGTAGCAACAGAACCATCCGTGAGTTTTACTGCCCTTCGGTGGTGCCTCGGCGGAGCCTGTCTTTCCGGACATCGGCACTTCCGGGATGCGCGAGCGACCGGCTGTTCCAGCTTCAACTACAGCTTTCAAGCCGTCGGAGAGAATCTTCATGTCCACCGGATTGACCTTCCAGTATTCCGGCTTGGGAGCGGGGATTTGGCGGTCAGCAATTTTGATTACGAAGTGCAAAAACGGAACGCGACCTTTCATCGCGAAGCCTGCATACATGCGCGCAGCCTGTGCAGGCGACACTTGCAAGAATGTTTGTCCGATCGACATGTGGAGCGTGTTGCCTTTGTACCATTGTTCATGCAGTCGTCTAAGCTTCCACGCTTTGTCGGGAACCAAGCCGCTGCGCTCGTTGGGCAATTCTATACCGGTCGGCCGACCGGCACCAAATCTGTTGCCCCATTTTTTGATGTCTTCCGGTTCCAGCCCAAGCGCCATTTGATAGAACGCCGTGTCTCTAGACCACTGCATGCACTGCACGAGGTTGTAACGCGCTGATTTGCTGGTCCAATCGTGGAAAGTAAACCCACCCAGACTTAAACCGCCGTTAACCGATAGTATCGTATCCGGTTTCACGACTTTCCTGTCGAGCGCCGCCAGTAGTGTCACAGGTTTCCAGATCGATCCAGGTGGGAAGCCGGAGAGAGCGCGGTTGTGCAATGGATGTGACGGAGAGTTCAAAACTTTTCTGTCGGCTTTTGTCATTCGCCGAGTGAAAACGTTCGGATCAAAACTAGGTCGCGACGAAAGAAACAGAACTTCGCCGGAACGCGGGTCGCATCCAACCAGAGCGCCGGATTTCTCACCCAATAGTTCGTAAGCGCGACGTTGAAGATCGACGTCGAGCGAAATCACAATCGGCAATCCCGGTTTTGCTTTTTTAGTGATGACCGGTTTCGAAGTCTCGGCAGAAAGCGCATGACCAGACGCGTTTACTCGTACGCGTTGCTCACCGTCCACACCGCGGAGCTGATCGTCGTATATCTTTTCGAGCCCGGCTTGTCCGCACACATCGCCCATTTTTCGATCGGGGCGATCCTTCAATTGGTTCTCTGTAATTTCGCGACAATAGCCCAGCACATGCGCGGTGGCATCCGCGTTCGGATAGGTTCTGCTAATATCGGGAAGTATGTCTATCCCTTCTAAGAATATCTTCTGCTCATAAAATCGGCTGACGATATCCATATCAAGGTCATGCTCGATCACCACAGGTAGTACCAGACCTGACGCTTTTGCTTTCATCAAACGGTTTAAAACTTCGGCTTTATCAATCGCAAGAATTTTGCTGAGCCTGACCGACATCGCTTCCATATTATTGAGAGCAGCAGGCACCGCAATTAGTGACAGAGACTGTTTGTTGGTGGCAAGCAAATTGCCGTGGCGATCGTAAATACTGCCTCGAGGCGCCCGCAAGAAGGTCACCCGAGTGGAGTTTTCCGTCGCCTGGTTGACGTAGTGCTGGTGGAAGGCAATCTGCAACCAGCATAATCGCAAAATCAAAAGCGACAGAGCGAAGATAACGACGCTGCCGAGCACAACGGCCTTGAAAGCTGCTTCATCAGCGCCTCTGTTTATAACAGACTGACTCATCTCGCCTCCATTACTTGACGGTAGCGTGAGAATTCATACCAGCCCCGCATCGGCAGAAAAACAAACGGCGCGATCAAAGCGTTTAAAATAGCCTCTGTGAGCGCGATTTCCACGAAGTTATCAAAAACGAGCGGGCGACCAAGCACATACAATTGCAGAGCATTGATCGCTTCACCCAGGAAAGTAAGAATCAAAACCAGTGGTATCACAAGCACGATTGCTTTGTTGAAATTTCGCAGACAGAAGTAGCCGGCAATCCAGCCGATAAGCGGATAAGCAATGGGGTAATGCTGCAACACCGATGAGTACAGCGCGGCAAAAGCAGCACCGAGCAAGGCACCACTGATAGAACCAGTCAACGCCTGGCGCAACATCGCAGTTTTGATCGTGGTCAATCGCAGCTCGTCGATACTTGGTTTGCTAATCGGCGATCCGAATGTGATGCCCCAAACAATAATAATCGTCAGAGGCAACGAACAGCCGACTCCGGTCACGAACAAACGGCTAACGACAGCGAGCTGTAAAACCCACGCCAGCGCGATAATAAGCGCCGTCATCGAGATGGCGACGAATCTTCTTCGCATTCTTATTGAAAGGAAGGACATTTACTTTTGAGCCGTCGGAGGTAAAACAAGCACTTGATTCAAATCGTAGCAATTTTCTGAGAGTTTGACGTCAATTGCCATCGAAGCGCCATCCGAATCGCGCCGAATCGCGGCAACGGTTCCGACCGGGTGGTTTTCCGGGAAGACGCCGCCTTTGCCGAAACAAACGATTTTATCGTTTAGATCCACATTAGTGCCCACTGGAATGTAGTTCATAACCGCAAGCTGCTGCCCGTTTCCGGAGATTATGCCGGGCAGACCGATGCGTTTAATCAACACACCAAGCTTCTGCTCCGGGTCGGTGATCAGCCTGACGACAGACGCGTCCTTATCGACTTTGACTATTTGCCCGACGATGCCGTCGCGCGTAATCACGGCGCTGCCGAGCGTCACGCCGTCGGCTGTGCCTTTGTCGAGCACGACTTGTTCAAACCAATTGTCCGGATTGCGCGCGATAACTTCGGCAGCGATGGTTTTGCGCGGCAACTTTTCTTTCAATCCCAATAACGCGCGCAGGCTGTTGGAGTCGCGAGATTGGCGCCGCAACGTGGTTAGCTCGAGTTCCGCTGATGCCAGTTTGCGTTCCAATTCTCTAATTCTTTGAGAAGAAACCAAAACTTCATTGGCGAGGTTTTTCGTGGACTCCACCTGGTAGGCGCCTTTCGTAATCATGCCCGACACGGTGGTGGCAGCGGTCAAAAGAAATCCAGCGGCGGGACCACCGACCATAATGATTATGATAATGAGGAAAATCGCCTCGGCTATGGACTCCGATTGGTCTCCAAGACGACGCTCGTTACCTAAAGGCACCGCGAAGCTCCTATTTACGGTACTCGCACAAATCGCGTACGCGACTATAAGCTGGGTCGGTCAACAACTTGCCGGTGCCTATAACCACGCATGATAATGGATCATCAGCCAGGAAAACCGGAACTTCGGTTTCGCTGGAGATCAGCTCGTCGAGCCCCTGCAGAAGCGCGCCACCACCGACGATGACGATACCCCGGTTGAAGATATCGGCAGCCAGTTCTGGTGGAGTTTTTTCCAGAGTTCTTTTAACGGCAGAAACAATATGTCTTAGCGGTTCTGCAATTGCTTCGCGAACTTCACCGCGACTAACTGTCACTGTGCGAGGCAAGCCGTTGATCAGATTCAGTCCTCTGACATTGAACTTGTCATTCACTTCAGTCTTCCAGGCAGAACCAAGACGGAATTTCAATTCTTCGGCGGTCTTTTCACCGACATCAAGGCTGTGAACTTTTCTCAGGTAAATCCGGATGGCGTCGTTGAGTTCGTCGCCTGCAATTCTGATCGATTCGTTGACGACGATTCCGGATAAGGAAAGCACGGCAACTTCAGTGGTACCGCCGCCGATATCAACGATCATCGAGCCGGTTGGTTCCGTCACTGGAAGGTCGGCGCCGATGGCAGCGCACATTGGCTCTTCCGGCATGAAGATGCGGCTGGCCTTGGCGTTCTCCGCCACTTGTTTAATCGCAATTTTTTCGACGCTGGTGATACCAGCAGGAACAGCAATTACGATTTCCGGATTGCGCAGCATCGTCTCTTGTTGCGATACGCGTTTCATAAACTCATTGAGCATGAAAGTGGCATCATTGAGTTCTGCAATAACACCGTCTCTCAATGGTCGACTGGCTCTCACGCCTTGAGGTGTGCGACCAATCATCGCGCGGGCTTCTTCGCCGACTGCGATTGGCAGGTTGGTATTACTGTCGATGGCGATGACAGACGGCTCTCTGAGCACGACTCCGTGACCTTCGACGTAGATCAGCGTATTGGCGGTACCAAGATCGACGCCAACGCCTTTGCTCCAAAATCCTTTGAACAAGCCCAACTTCGTTACTCCAAAACACAGCGTGGTAGCGCTACCAGGTCTTAAGTCTAACACGCTAAGAACGCTTTAGGTAGCTGAAAATGACGATGAAAAGCCAAAATAAGCGTGTATATCGAAGACGCCTACTTCTTTCGCAGGACTCCATATCCAATGACATTGCTCTTCACGAGCGTAAAATCACCTGTATCGAGAGTCAGCGAGAAAGCCTGTTCATCGAACCAGCGCAACTTTCCTGTGTACGTCGTGCCGTCAACGGTTTTAAACGTGAGTCGTTCGCCGTCTTTGATAAAACGCTGGAGTTCCGCTATCGACGGGATTTTACCTTCATGAGTTTGATTCGACATCGATGTTCTATTTATTAGCCGTCAGAAGCATCTTGTAGTTTAGCAGTCTCTAATGAGCCTGCAGCACGAATAGTTTTGTGCTTGTTAACTACATACTGTCGACCTTTCCACTTCACTTGTTCGCCGAAAAGCACGAGATATGCAGAGTGTATATGCAAGCACGAAACCGCGATGCCACCAAAAGGAATCAAGAAGAAGTGTCTCCAATCAACACCGGCATGGTGAGTGGTTGTTTTCCGCCACCAGAACGAGAAGATCACCCACTGAGCGACTACCAGCGAAGTTAGCTTATAGAGATCACCGGAGAAATCGCCTTCGCACCATCCCGCGGCAACCCAGGCCAGCTCAAGGTATGGCAAGAGCAAAATGGTGTTGAGCATGATCACAAGAAAAACAAGATTGAAAATTTTGCTGTCGATCAATGAATAAACGTTCTTCGTCCAGCCCTGCCAGAGCGATTCGAAGTCGGTATACATTCTTACGCTGTAGAGCGTTTTTCCATCAGCGACGTTGACCTTGTAGCCCTTGTTTTTAAAGACGCGCCCGATAGCGTGGTCTTCAACGATCTCATCGCGCACGCTCTGGTGTCCGCCGATGGCGTGATACGAACTGCGACGGCAAAGAATGTACTGACCATAAGCGTATGCGCGTGCAGCTTCCGGATCGTTGACTGTGTGAAACGGATCGCCCAGCAAAAATGATCCGAGCAAAACCGGCATGACCAGCCGTTCCCAGAAACTTCCCAGTTCTTGCACCGGAACGAAGGAAAGCAGATCGCATTTCTCGACGATCGCATGCGAGATGGCGTCGCGAACGGAATTCGGGTGGTGATAAGTGTCCGCGTCAGTAAAGATGAAGAACTCACCTGAGGCATAACCGACTGCATTGGCAAGCGCATTACACTTGCCGACCCAGCCGTCAGGCGCTTCTTTGCCCTGCACGAATTTGATTCGTTTGTCCCTGGCAGCAAACTCTCCGATGATTTCGCCGGTGCTATCCGTAGAGCGGTCGTTGATGATAACGACTTCGAAGTTTGGATAATCCTGTTTTAAAACTGATTCGATGCAGCGCGCGATCTTCCCTTCCTCATTGCGAGCAGGGATGATCACGGACACGAATGGAAGAGTTTTGTTATCGAGCTTCGAGGTCTCGACTGGTTTCAGCAAATGATAAAACGCGCATGTCAGGCTGAACAGGCTTAAAATTAAGAGAGTGCTAATCAGGAAGATGCTGACTGTAATCACGCTGTGGCACCACCATATTCGTAGAATCCCTTACCAGTTTTTCGGCCCAGATGCCCAGCCGAAACAAGTTGTCGCAGAAGCGGACAGGGACGATATTTGGGATCGCCGAAGCCTTCCTGCAACGTTTCCATAACGTGCAAAACGATGTCCAATCCAACGAAGTCAGCCAGGGCCAACGGTCCCATCGGATGGTTATAACCAAGAGTCATACCGAGATCGATTTCTTCAGGAGAGGAAAGTCCCTCCATGAGCGCGAAGGCGGCTTCATTGATCAAACACAAACCAAGTCTGGTTGTGATAAAACCGGGAAAGTCTTTTGATTTGATGATGGTCTTGCCGATCTCTTCGCCGAAGCGTCGCACTTTGACGACCGTCTCGGCCGACGTGTCGCAGCCCGGAATAATCTCGAGCAACTTCATCACATGCGCCGGAGAGAAGAAGTGCATGCCGATGAATTTGTCTGAACGTTTTGTCGCTGACGCCAAACTGGTGATTGGCAGCGAGGATGTGTTGGATGCAAAAACGGTTTCGGGTTTGCAAATTGCGTCAAGCTTCTTGAAAAGCTCGCGTTTCACATCGAGATTCTCGACAATCGCTTCGATTACCAGGTCGCAATCTTTGGCCGAGTCCAGAGATGTTGTCGAAACAATTCTCTTCTTGACGTCTATCAATTCGGCTTCGGTCAAAACGCCTTTGTCGACAGATTTCTTGCCAAACTTGTCTATTTCGCCGGCCGCAAGCTTCAGCGCCTCATCTGATACGTCAAAAAGATGCACTGTCGAATTGGTTTTTGTGGCTATCAGGTAAGCGATCGCCCGACCCATGAAGCCGCTGCCAGACATAAAAACCCTGGAGAAGGTTGCTGCTGCAGGCATTTGAAGATTCCTAGTAAACCACCATCACATACGAGAAGATCCTAGCATCAATTAAAAAGGGGAGTCGAGCGGAACGCAACAGAATAAGAACTGTTTGAACTATGCTGCCGACAGAAAAATGATTTTTTCGTATTTTCTGAGTCCTTTTTATTGGGTTGCTGCTAGCGTGTTGTATGGCAGACGACGCACAGGATCCGACCTTCCGGAAAAGGCTGGAAACACACGACGGGCCGACCAGACCGAAGCGCTATCGATATACACATACATATACATCGGTGCGTGAAATCGAATTTAGCTTACTGAAACCGGCGCTGCGGCGCGGGATGCAAGGTCGAAAGAGGGGAGCAATGTTCAAGAAAATTCTTATCGCCAATCGCGGTGAAATCGCAGTCCGCGTAATTCAAGCCTGTCGAGAGCTTGACATCAGAACCGTCGCCGTTTTCTCCGAGCCCGATAAGGACTCCAAACACGTTGCCATGGCTGATGAAACCTGGCGCCTGGAAGGTCAACCCGGCAAAGTTTATCTGGATTACGAACAAATTCTCGACATCGCCAAACGCTCAGGCGCCGAAGCCGTGCATCCCGGCTACGGATTTTTGAGCGAGAACACTGACTTCGCCAGAGCTTGCATCGACAAAGGCATTAAATTCATCGGACCTGAACCTGAAGTAATCCTGCGCATGGGTTCGAAAGTCGAATCGCGCCGCGTCATGCAGGATGCGGGCGTGCCTGTCGTGCCGGGAACAACCGATCCGGTAACCACTCCGGAAGAAGTGAAAAAATTAGCCACCAAATATGGTTATCCACTGGCGATCAAAGCTAGTGCCGGAGGTGGTGGCAGAGGTTTGCGCGTGGTTCGCAAAGACGAAGATGTGGAGAACGCTTTGGCGGGCGCGCAGCGCGAAGGCGCGACGTATTTCGGATCGGCAGAAGTGTACGTTGAAAAATATTTGGATAAACCAAGACATATTGAAGTTCAAGTTCTAGGCGACGAGCACGGCAATGTCGTGCATTTATACGAACGCGATTGCTCCAGCCAGAGACGGCACCAGAAGCTGGTTGAAGAAACACCAGCGGCAAAACTGGACGCTAAATTGAAAGAGCGTTTGCTGGAAGCAGCTGTGATTGGAACCAAGGCGTTGAATTACACTTCAGCCGGAACTCTCGAATTTATGGTGGCACAAGATGAGTTCTACTTCCTCGAGATGAACACGCGCGTGCAAGTCGAGCACCCGATCACAGAGATGACCACCGGCGTCGATATCGTCAAGGAGCAGATCTCGATCTCCTTTGGCAATCCGCTTTCTTTCAAACAGTCTGAGGTTTTTCAACGCGGTCATGCAATCGAATGCCGAATCAATGCCGAAGACGTCAACAAAAATTTCATGCCTAATCCAGGCGAACTCAATGTATATAAGGAACCGTCCTTGCCATGGGTTCGCGTCGACAGCGCCTGCTATCCGGGCTACAAGGTAGTTCCGTTTTATGATTCTTTGTTGGCGAAGCTTGTCGTCTGGGGACGCACTCGCGCAGAAGCGGTGGCAAGAACCAGACTGGCACTTCGCGATTTCAAAATCGAAGGCGTTTCGACCACGATTCCTTTCCACCTCGCCATGATGGACGATCCGACATTCGAAGCTGGTGAAGTTCATACCTCTTATGTAGAGGGTGAGATGATGAAAAACTGGAAGCAGTTGCAGGAAAAATATTCCGGCAAATGCGCAGTTAACGGTGCTGCAGGCGCCGCGGTCGGGTCAGCCGAAAGTGCCAATGGTGGTGCATCCGGTGCGGCTTCGGCGGCTTCTTCAAATGGCGGCGCTGAGGTCGCGCTCGAACGCTCGACTCCACGCGCTTTTGAAATCGAAGTTAATCAACGCATGTTTAAGGTTGCGGTTTCGGAGTTGGTCGATCCATCAAAGCCGAGAACAATCGCCACCACCACAGCTGGTGCCCAGCGTCCAGCCACTGCGACTAGAACTAATCGCAAGGTCGTGGTGCCAACCGCTCATACTGGCGATATTCGCTCAACTATGAACGGCGTAGTCAAAGAGATTCTCGTCAAAGAAGGCGACAAAGTGGAAGCCGGACAAAAGGTGATTACCTTCGAAGCCATGAAGATGGAATCGGATCTGGTATCACTGAAAGCCGGCACCGTAACTAGTATCAAAGTCAAACTCGGCGAAACCGTCGAGAGTGACGTTGTGCTTATGACTATCGGAGACTAAGTTTTTTCCACCGAGAGGAACGTGATCGTGCCTGCCATCTCAATTAGAATCGGAAACGGATTCGACGTTCACAGGCTGGAAGCTGGGCTGCCGCTAATTCTCGGTGGAGTCAAACTCGAACACAGCAAAGGCAGCGTCGGTCACTCTGATGGCGATGTCGTCACTCACGCGGTGATCGACGCTTTGCTGGGAGCTGCTGCACTCGGCGATATCGGCGTGCACTTTCCACCGACCGACAATTCGATCAAAGGCATCGACAGTATGATGATGCTTGAGAAAACCATGGCGATGCTGATCGATAATGGCTACATCGTAAGCAACGTCGATGTCACGGTCGTCTGCGAGGCACCAAAACTGTCGCCGCATTACCTGGCGATGCGAAAGCGTCTTGCAGAAGTGATCGGCTTGGATGTATCACAAGTCAGCGTCAAAGCCAAAACGGCAGAAAAATTAGGAAGCATCGGAGAAGGGAATGCAATCGCGGCCTACGCAGTGGCATTGATTGCAGAAGAAGACTGATACTGGAGACTAAAACTTCAGATCGGAACTTGAAGATGGAAACCTGGAACCTGAGACTGAACTAGAAACGTAATTAGAAACTGAGGATGACGAAGATGACAAACTATGATGTCGACGTGCTCGTGGTCGGTGCCGGTCCAACCGGTTTAACACTAGCCTGTGAGCTAGCTCGACATGGTGTGAGCTTTCGAATCATCGATAAATTGTCGGTCGGATCGAACAAGTCAAAAGCGCTTGCCGTTCACTCGAGATCGCTCGAGATGCTGGAAGACATGGACATTGTCGATCGCTTTTTGACATTTGGTTTGAAACTTCACGGCGTCAATATTTTTGCCGACCACAAACAAATCGCAAAGCTCACTTTCGACGAACTCGATAGTTTCTACTCGTTTGCTCTCAGCCTGCCGCAAAGTGACACTGAGCGAATCCTCATGGAACGACTGGCAGAGCTCGATCACGCCGTCGAACGCTCGCGCGATCTGGTCGCACTCAAGCAAGACGCTGACGGAGTAGAGAGCACCATCACTGATGACAACGGAAAAACAGAAACACTTAGAACGCGATGGGTTGTTGGTGCAGACGGCGCTCACAGCTCTGTTCGAAAATTGCTGAACATGGAATTTGTCGGATCGAAATATCCCGATCTGATTAACCTCAGCGACGTGCAGATTGACGGTCCGCTAATCAGCGATGAAATCTACGTGTTCAACTCCGATAAAGGACTGATTGCATTTTTTCCTTACGGTGGCGGTCGCTACAGAATCGCCGCGGTGATGCCAACGGCAAAAGCGCAGGAAAAGGAAGTCGCCGAAGGTAAGCCTGCCGAGCCTACCCTGGAACAAATGCAAGCGATTGTCGATGACCGATCCATGCATTCATTGAAACTATCTGATCAATTGTGGTCTGCCGGACTTTATTTGCACCAGAGACACGTCACGCATTACCGCAACGGTAATTGTTTCGTCGCCGGCGACGCGGCTCACATCCACAGCCCAGCCGGTGGGCAGGGCATGAACACGGGAATGCAGGACGGTTACAACCTGGCGTGGAAGATGGGTCTGGTGACGAAAGGATTGTCCAGCGACGCACTGCTCGAAAGCTATGGTGCAGAACGTCTTGGTATCGCCCTTGGTGTCCTCAAAATGACCGACTTCATGATGAAAGTCAACACCTTAAAGAATCCAATCGCAAAACATCTGAGAAACACTCTGGCGCCTATCCTGACAGCCCAAGAGGTTATTCAACGACGCGCTCGACATGGCATCGCAGAACTTTCTCTCAATTATCGAGAAAGTGCAATTGTCGAAGAGCATATGTCTTGTGTCACTAAATCAATTCAACATAAAAAAGACATGCCGACGATTGCAGATACTTTTGAGTTCAAAAACGGTCCCGAAGCAGGCGATCGCGCACCGGATGCCTTTGTCGGAGATAGCGCTGGAGAGCCAGTTCGCCTCTACAATTTCCTGAAAGGCACTAAGCACACTCTGCTATTGTTTTCCGGCGATCAAACCAGCGACAATGAAATCGAAACGTTCAAATCAATCGCGAGCGACCTGGCAAAGTCGCACAAAGAAACTGTGAATGTTGTAGTAATCTTGGACTCCTCCGAAAGTTTGGCAAGATGCGCGCCGAAACTGGCTGGGCTCGGAGACAGCACACGTGTGGTCTCCGACTGGGAGATGTCGACGCACCACAAATACGCAGCCGGTTCGAACTGCGCGTACCTGATCAGACCTGATTGCTACATCGGATTCAGAAGCCAACCAATGGATGAAAAACTGCTGAGCGCTTATCTCAATCGAATCTTTGACAAGGTCTGCTCGCCGGTAACATAGCCATCGGCACTGAGATCTCGATTCCAATCGCGATACAGAAAAGCACACTAGCTGCCAGTTCGAGTACAGGCTTCGCGCCAAAGTTCGAGTCAGGCGTTGCGCCAACAATCTCGACGAAAACAGCGCCAATGCCTCGACCATTCTCCAGGAGACCCTACACCGGTGAAATTCGCAAAGATCACATTTCTGGTCGCAGGCATCTACGGAATCCTCGCGTTGGTGCCGATGTATTACATGGAAGCGCAAATTGCGCAGCAAAGCACTCCAGCGACGGATCTATTAAGCCGCCCCGAATTCTTCTACGGCTTCATCGGCGTCGCACTGGCGTGGCAGGTAGCATTCTTGATTATGTCGCGAGATCCGCTGCGCTACAGACCTTTGATGTTGGTGGCTATCCTGGAAAAGGTAGGATTTGGAATGGCGGTGCCAATCCTGTTTCTTGAAAATCGCGTGCCACTACAAATGGTGACACCGGCGTTTATCGATATGATTTTAGGCGTGCTTTTCCTTGCATCGTACGCGCTAACATCCAAGAAGTTTCTCAAGAAGGAGGAGAGCCTCGAGTGATTTTCGGAAGGACCATCGCTTTACGCTTGGCTGCAATCATCTGTCTGTTTACGTGCGCAATGTCCTCAGCGCCCGCATCAGCGCAGAATCAATCCACCTCCCCAGCACCCGCTCAGATTCAACAGGGCAACGATCCGGAATCCTTGACTGCGGCGTTGGCAGAAGTTGAAGCCGCACTGCGAAATAATCCATCCGATCGTGCACTGCGTCGCAAAAAAGCAGTTTTGTTCAGTCAGTCTCTAGAACATCAAGGCGAAGCAAAACCAATCTTCGAGCAGCTCGTAAAAGAGCATGAGGACACCGATTCACTACTGGATCTGGCATCCTGCTACCACAAAATAAACTTCGAAGAAGAATTCAAACTCAGTCAAAAAGGTGACCGTTTAAACAACGGAAAGATCTACACCCGTGCAATGACCTTACTCGCAATGGCTGATGCGAAATATCGACAAGGGCAGTTGGCAGTGGCAGAGCAGCTCTTCAAAGATAGCCTCGCCGCGCTCACAGAGAAAGATCTTTTCCCAATCGCCAAACTTGATCTCGCTGGACTCGGTGGAGTCTATTGGCGCTTAAAAGACTACTCAAAAAGCGCTGATGCCTATAAAAAACTGTACAGGCTCGCACGCGATCGCTACGGCGCAAACGACATAGACTGCGGCTGGGCCTGTTTGCAAACCGCTTATGCGTTGGCAAAACTTGGCGATCACGAACAAGAAAAGAAATGGTTCGAACGC
This sequence comes from Candidatus Obscuribacter sp., assembly GCA_021772095.1. Taxonomy (GTDB): domain Bacteria; phylum Cyanobacteriota; class Vampirovibrionia; order Obscuribacterales; family Obscuribacteraceae; genus JADYXR01. Next base: position 117,235 of record JADYXR010000033.1, read on the forward strand.
GCAATATGGATTTTCCGAAAAGACAACGCCGATCGAATTATCGAAGAATATAAACAGAAACACGACGATCAAATTTCGGCGGAGAAAGCCTCATACATCGCGTCTTGCTTATTTGGCAGCAAGACCGGCATAGTGCCACCGGATCCAGCTGATGAAGCTCACAGCGAATATCAAAATTTGAGAGCACCAGATCAAGAATACCTGACGCCCTGGAAAAGGAAGTTCAAACAAATCGAGGCTCCGGGCTGGGTGTGGCTAGATCCGGATGCGAAGTTCAAAAGCATTTTGATCTGCGTGCACGGTCTGGGTTTGCATCACAAGGCCTTCGAATCGTTTGCAAAAAGAATCGCACCAGAAGGCACCATGACCATTGCATTCGATGTTCACGGTTTTGGAACGTACGTAGAAGCTAACGGTTTAGAAACTCTATCGATGGAAGCGTGCGTTGAGGATTTAAAAAATATTTTCGCCATGTTGCGACGAGACTATCCGAATGCGCCAATGTTTTTGTTGGGCGAATCAATGGGAGGTGCGCTGGCTTTGCGCATCGTGGCTGACTCTCCAGAGATTTTTGACGGACTGATTTGCTCAGTGCCATCAGGCGATCGGTATAAATCGCTAGGAACAAACCTGAAAATCGGCGCAGAATTTTTGAAAAATAAATCGAAGCCCGTGCCAGTTGGTCTAGGAGTAATCGAGCGTGCCACCACTAACGAAGAGTTGCGCCACAGCTGGAGCCACGATCCATCATCACGTTTGAGTCTGTCGCCAGCGGAACTTTTGAACTTCCAACGTTTCATGAACGAAAATAATGAGTCCGCTAAAAAAATCATCGACAAACCAGTGATCATTTTCCAGGGCAACGACGACAAACTGGTTAAAGAAACCGGCACTCTCGAACTCTTTCAAGCGCTCACCACGCCGGATAAAAGCATCGTCATCCTCGGCGGAACAGAACACTTAATTTTCGAAGCCGGACAATTCAAAGACGATCTCACACTCGGCGTGCTCGGCTGGATGTCAGCGCACAGTCGCAAAAAGCTAGACGCGAAAACAGAATGAACTATTGAGCATTCGCTAAACGCTAGTCGTCGTCGCGTTCTTTCTCTTCGTAGCCTTTATCAACTTTCTCGTCGACGATGTCGTCGTAGTATTTTTTCGCCGCATCTTTGTTGGTAAACGACTTGGATTTCTCTTGTCCGTTAGTTCCAATGCGCCCGTATTTGACTGTTACTTCGCAGCCCACCATCGCGATTGACCAGAACTTGCTCGAAGAACCTTCGATGAATTCAAAATAGCGAAAGTCAGGAACACCCGTCGAAGCTTTGCTTCTGGCACCCGCTGCCGACTTACTGTTTTTCGGTGGAGTTGCTGTAGATTTCTTTTGCGGTATGGTTTGCACTTTTCCGCTAGCAGAGGCACTCGCCACCTTTGCCCCGACGAGATCCGGGCGGCACGATGAGCAATAGCAAAAAACTGTTCCCTTAGGCGGATGCCTGTAGGTTGCCGCTAGATTGACGTAGTCCTCGAAAGGACGATTCTCATCATCGTCGTCGACAGTGTCATCATCTTCGGCATCGTCGTCGTCCGCGTCTTCGTCATCTTCATCGTCAGCCTCATCCTCCTCGGAAGGAACAGTCGATCTCGCGCTTTCGAATTTTAGAATATCAGGGTCAGACCGGTCACCTTCGGCCTCAGAGATTTGCTCCCCGGGATTGACGCCAGAGTCCTTACCCGGAGCACTGTTTCCATCGCTATGTTCGCCGCAGAAACCAGCTTTTTCAATGTATCCTTTGTCGGTTTTCTCACCAACAATTTCGTTGTAGTACTTGTTCGCTTCGGCTTCGTCGTTGAAACTCTTGACCTTCTCTTGTCCTTTCGATCCAATTTTGCCGTACTTAACAGTGACATCACTGCCGGTGCGCCAGATCGACCAGAACTTACTCGAGGCATCATCTACGAACTCAAAATATCTAGGTTCTGAAACCTCATACGTCTTCGGTGGAGTCTCTCCTGAGGTTTCTGAAACATCAGCATTGGACTTACGGGAAATGCGCGGCGCAAACGCCACCACATTTGATGTACGCGTTTCATCCACTTTTTGCTCGTCTCCGTTTGACAACGCAGTTGACTCACTATTAGCCGGCTCATCATCGAGGGTGGAAACCTCCACGCTTGCGGCACCACCTGCGATATCACTCAACTTAGACGAATCCGGCAATTTATCGATATCCGTTCGCAATCTAACATACGAAGGAAAACGTGGAACGCCACCATCCGTCAGTTCTTGGAAGCGAAACGTGACGATACTGCCAACAGGCGGCGGACTCTCTCTTTGCTTATCCGAGAACCCAGTACCAATTGCAAATTTCGTTCCATCGTTCAGTTCAACACTCAAAGCACCCAATCGCCCTTTGTGTTTGCCAGTCCCCGGCAGGTGTTCAAGCACTCTTGCTTCAGCGTCATGAAACGTTTTGACTTTCAACAGTGTGAACGACCGACCCGATTCGTACTTCGAATTCGGCTGCCGCAGCATCAGACCTTCGCCACCGCCTTCCTCGACGCGCTGCAATTCTTCGCGCAAATGTTCAGAACTTTTGCAACGCTCCTGCTCATGCGGTCTGGCATAACGTGGCTGCGCTTCATCCAGACACTGCTGCACAAAGGCAATGCGCGCTTCGAAAACATCGTTGACATGCGGCGCATCGAAGACCACAAACTTAACAGCTTCCCACTCTTTGCTCTTGTCCTGCCGCCTGACGATGCTCACGGTCTTTTGAAAGGCTTTCCGAGCGATCCACAACTCACCATCCAGATGAATGTCGGCAGGCAAATCCTCGACAAACCAGTCAGGCGCCATATATACATTGCCCTGGCGAGAAATAAACTGTTTGCCATCCCAGTAAGCCCGCACGCCGTCGAGCTTTTCACTCATCCACCAGCCGGTCAGATCGAGCGAATTGTCCCAGGAATGCGCCAGGAGAATGGGGGGCACGTTGGACGCAACCTCTTCGCCTGGCTGCCCATCCGAGCTGGCAGCCACCGCTTTGCGACGCGACACAGCCGGCTTCGCAGGCAATTCGCCGCCGAGCCTTTCGAGTTCTGCTGCTTCGCCCCGGTACTTCCGCAAGTGCTTACAGGTGCGCTGCTCGATTGGATGTGACTGCGTCCGCCATGCAGGACAACTGCAGGAATAGACGCCACCAAGATTTTTCAAAATATACGGGTCTTTAGCGGAACCCTGAATTTCAACCGACTCTCCGTCATCGATATCAGGCATGTTTAACCTCAACAACCGGCAAGCTAAATTTGCCCGGACACAGCCTCTCCGAATCGTATTTAGAGATAACTTAATTTATTTAGGACCAAAACTTGAATTCGCGTTTGGTGAAAACTAAACAGTCAATCTGGAAACTGGACTCCAATCAGCAGGAACGCGTTCTAAAATTCCGCCTGAAAATACATCGTAAAGCCGCAATTCGTCCATGTGCACGTAGCCGATATGGCAACCACAGACGGCGTTTGAACAGGGCGACTCGCTGAGCGCAGACTCGAATTCTTCGTCGTAAATATTGCCAATTTTTTCGGAAATAAAATGACAACGTTTGATTTGTCCGTCACCGTCGACTGAGATAACTGACGAACCTGCGCGGCAAGCCTTTCCGAGACTTGGATGGTATTCATTGTTCATTGGAAACAAAGGATCGATTTTCGTCAGCAGTTCAATATCGGCATCCGTGTAATAAGACTCGATGCGTTTGTAAGCATTAATCCAGAAGTAAACGCTGTCAGGCAGCTCATCGCGAAGCGCCAATATTTCGTCGAAGTGTTCTTTTAAACCAACGGCTCCGACACTAAATCGCACGCCTCTGGAAACCAGCTCAAGGCATTTGGCTAAAAACTTTTGCCTCGTAGTTTCCGTCGGGTGAAACGTCGCCCACAGCGCCAGTTTCGACTTATCACAATTCTCAACCCACTCAAGTCGACAAGAAAGATTTGTTTGAATCGCGACCTTTTCGATGGTATCAGATTTGGTGAGCGTAGATATTGCGTCCTGGTATCGAGGTCGAATAAGCGCCTCTCCCCAGGGCGTAAACAAAACCGAGAGTTGATGCTGTTTTCGAGTGTTCGCCCAATCCACAAAACGCGACAATTGTTGCGTGTCTCTGGCATGCTCTTCGTCAGTTTCATGATGCTTCGCGAACGGACAATATTCGCAACCGTAATTACAACTGCTGAGTGGTCCACGGTAGATGATGGAAAGCCTCATAACGCCTCGTGTTGCGACATGAGCTTCAGGATATTCGGCGAATACATTTCATATCCAATTCGATCAGACCATTCCAATCCAGAACTCGTCAATCGCATTCGACCTTCTGTTATTTCCAGCAGTCCGAGTTCCACGAATTCGGAAAGTTCAGAACCAAAGTCCACCCGAGCCGAGGATTGGAAGCGCCTCTCGTACTCCGCGAATGAAAGGCCTTCCATTTGCAAAAGCGATTGGATAAGAAACCGCCGTTTTTGATCGTCATCAGATAAACGAATTCCGTAGTCAGCAAAACCGAATGCTTCAGTTTCGCAATCGATAAAATTTTGCAAGATCTCCCGGACCGGCTTCTGTCCGACCGCGTAACGCATCGAGTAGTGCACCGATGATGTATAGGATCGAGCACCGCAACCGAGCCCAACCATGCCATCTTCCTGACAGCTGTAAGCCGGTCTTCCCGGAGTCGCGTCGCCGCTTTGAAATTCATCGCGGCTCAGCTCATCGCTTCTAAAACGATTTAAAACATCAGCGCCACTGCTCGCCGTATCCGCCGTATCCGCGCGTTCGAACATTCTCATCGATACTTGCTGGTATCCCGCTTCGCTCAATTCCTTTTGGGCCTGGCGGTAAAGCTCAAGGCGAATGTCACTATCCGTGGTGCCCATCTTTTCCAGCCCGGTCAGCGGACGAACATATAGCGGATACAAATAAATTTGTTTCGGACTATAATCTAACGTTCGATTTAACGAATAACTCCAGGATTCCGCTGTCTGTCCCGGTAATCCGTACATCAAGTCGATGTTCAAAATTTTGAATCGGAAAGAATTGACAAGGTCCAACGCTCTTTCCACTTCAACATTTTTTTGCGAACGGCCCACAGCCATTACTTCGGCTTCAACAAAACTCTGCACGCCAATGCTGACACGCTCGATTCCGCGTTCCTTGAGAATAGCTAGTTTGGCTGCTTCCGACGTCAACGGTGAAGTCTCGACTGAAGTTGGAACATTGCGCGGATCGATTCCAAAAACTCGATGCACCATGTCGAAAAGATTTTCCAGATCCTGAGGATCGAGATAAGTCGGTGTGCCGCCACCAAGCGCCATCCTCGCGAACTTAGCGTCACCCAGCGCTGCGCGCACCCGCTCCGCCTGGCGCTCGAGAGCAGTAAGATATTCCTGCTCGAAGGAAACTTCCGGGTTCGATGTCGTGAACAAATTACAAAAGCCGCAGCGCATTTCGCAAAAGGGGATGTGCACATATAAGAACAAAGCGTCGCGTTTTTCTTGTGCCCAAATGTTTTTCAACTCGACGGGCTGGGCGAATTCACGATAAGCGGTCTTGTGCGGATACGAATACGAATAGGCCTGGTATCGAACAGCGTCCGACTCATTCAACCAATTTGAAATTTTTTGAGCACTACCGACAGTGCCACCAGTTTCAATCATCATTTACAGAAAACCGAGTCAGGCGCGATGAGAAGTTCACTGCGCTGAGATTCTACGCCGAAGCGGATCTTAACATGCCCTTGCACACGGAAAAAGTGTCAGTCGCACTACGCGCTAGGACTGCCGCGTTATCGGAGCAAGGGAGGAATGATCGACCCCACCCAGAGCGCTGAGAGCATATTGCCCATCGTCGCCTGAGGGTGCAATCTCGACCTTCATGAGAGCGCTGACTGGCTATGCCCATATTTTCCTAAGCTGGTGCAATCTCGCCCTCGTCAGAGCGCGAGGGCTATTGCCCGTGGTTGCCTAAGCTGGCCCGATCTCGGCTGGTTCAAACATACATGAAGCGTGTCCGAGCACTCTGGCGCCATCGACGAGTTCGGAAACTTGCGGCTGCCAGCCCTGACTGAGATGCCACTGCAGAAGTTCATCTGCTGACGGCTTGTAGTCTTTGACGGCGACCGCCGACAAATTGCCTACTCAGGTCACGCCTAGAATCAGGTACAGTTTTTCACCTGGAAACGGCAAAATTATGTCGAGTGTGAATTCGTCCTGCGACACGATATCCATCTCGCCAATCGAGAATCGAAGCGAAGTTAGAAACCGGAAAGCATTGTCCAGGTTATTACACCGAGCTAACCCGCTTAACTCCGGATGCGCTTTACCAATTTCTTTAACGTATTCTTCGAACTTCACTTTCACACTAATTTTAGTCAGATATCCATAAGACCACGTATTCAGAGCCAGCACAATCCCTCAAAAGTGTTATTTCCTGGCGATGGTTTATCATGTTAGGTCAATCGAACGACTGTGGCGGTGCAACTTGTCCCAACCCAAACCATATCTGGTTTCACTTTCACGAAAACATCCTGGCAAGCGCGCCTTCATAACTGGTGCCGGGAACGGTTTAGGACTGGCTTTCGCTATGGAATTAGCCGCAGCAGGTTGGACGATCGGCATCACGGATTTGAACAAGGATAGTCTAAATGCTGCTGCTCAAATGATTCAAAACTCTGGCGGCACGCCCGTTCCCTACCTATTCGATGTCACTGATTACGACAAATTTCGCGATTCAGTCAACAATTTCCAGCAACTGCATGGTGGTATCGATATTGGTATCAACAATGCCGGTATCGGCTGTGGTGGCTTCATACACGAACTACCAATCGAGAGCTATCGCAAAGTCATCGAAGTAAATTTGATGGGAGTAATAAACGGCTGTCATCTGTTCGTCCCCATCATGCGACTACAAAAAACCGGACACATTTTAAACATCGCCAGCGCCGCAGCATTCGTCGCCGCGCCTCGCATGTCCGCGTATAGCAGCTCGAAAGCGGGCGTGGTCGCCCTCAGCGAATCTCTCCGCAGTGAACTCGTGGACGACGGCGTAGTCGTGTCAGTTCTAATGCCCACATATGTCAGAACAAATATCGGCAGAGACTCGCTCGGCTCAATCGCTGACAATCAGCTCGCGCAGCAATTAGTTGAACAATCACAGTTAACAGCAGAAACAGTGGCAGCAGTGACCCTGCAAAAAATGAATGCCGGCGCACTATATGTGGTGCTGCCGGCAGAGGCTGAATTTTTGTGGCGGTTTAAACGGTTTATGCCGGAGCGATTTTGGCGATTCATTGCAAGAGAAGCAACCCGCCGAGTAGCGCTCCTTCAAAAGGATTCGACATTAAGATAACACGGCGTGTGGTTAGGGTCTAAGAGCGAGCCCCAGGTCATTTATGAGCCCTTGCGACTGTTAATTTGGCTAGAGGATTCTCAGACGAATTGTTGTTGACGGCGCGGGCAATGCCGAGCAACATGCCGTCGAAGATCAGGTCATGAAGCGGAGTGACGAGTCGCCAGTAGAGCATCCCGAGCAGTCCTTTGGGCAGATATTTCGCCGTCTGAGTCAGTTCGCATTTTCCGGGGCTGATCTCATTTATTTTAAATTCTAAGACCGCTTCTCCAGGAAGTTTCATCTCTGCCACCAACAGTAGTGACTTGTGTTTGTCGACGTCTCTCACTCTCCAGAAATCCAATGCGTCGCCAGCTGACAACTCATCAGGGTTTCGTCTGCCGCGGCGGAGGCCGACGCCGCCGATCAATTTGTCGAGTACGCCTCTGAGACGCCAGAGCCAATCACCGTAGTAGTAACCAGTGGCGCCACCAATTCTGACCAACGGTTTCCAAATCTCTTCGGGAGTATTATTCAAAACAACCGATCGCTTGTCCTCGTATATCGTTCCACCAGCCCATTTTTCGTCGGCTTCACTGCTCCAGGCTACCGGCCAAATTTTGCCAGCGTCAGTCCAATGACTTTCAACTTTGTGATACTGGGTTTTGTCCAATGCAGAACGAATCGCCGCTCGGCAAGTCAACAGGTCTTGTTTCACTATCTGTTGAATGTCATTCTCGCGGCATATTGTCGGGTTTCGCAATCCCTCTGCCAGTGGTCGGCCGATGTATGCGGGCACGGGCGTGACCAGGTGAATCCAATATGAACTCAGCGTCGGAGTGAAAACAGGAACTGGAATTATTGTGCGCTTATCGAGTTCAGCTTCCTCCGCATAAATTTGCATCAGATCTCTGTATCTGAGCACGTTTGGTCCACCGATATCGAACGTACGATTGAGCGTTTCTTCGCGCCCCAAGCAACCGGTTAAATAGGTCAAAACATTTGCGATACCAATTGGCTGCGTATCTACTGAAACCCATTTCGGCGTGATCATCACCGGCAGGCGTTCGACAAGATAGCGCAGGATCTCGAAAGACGCGCTTCCCGAGCCAATTATCATCGCGGCTTTCAGAGTAGTTACGGGAACGTTTCCTGAGCGCAGAACTTCACCAACTTCAGCGCGAGATTTAAGATGTTTGCTCAACTCGGGCGAGTCATCCCCTAACCCGCCCAGATATATGATCTGCTTGAGGGCCGCTTGATCGGCAGCAACGATCATATTCTCCGCAGCTTTGCGATCTGCGTTGGCGAAATCTCGCGTTTGTTTATTCATCGAATGAACCAGATAGTACGCACTATCGCATCCTTCCAGAGCGCTCGTCAGCGAGTCCAGATCGAGAACATCGGTTTCAACCAGCTCGACATTCGGATCCGCGGACCAATGTCGCCCCCGAAGCTTGCCAATGTTTCTCGACGTCGCACGAACTTGTCTGCCCGCTTGCAAGAGCTTAGTGACTAGCCGCGTTCCGACGTAGCCTGTAGCTCCTAGAACGACAATTTTCTCAGCCATAAACACACCTGCGCTCGTACACTAAAAGCATACTAAGCGAAAGTGAACATTGAGTGAACATCATGCCCTCAACGGTAGAGGATGGTTCCTCGACAAGGTTGAACGATAGAGACGGAGTTGTCGCAATAGAGACGGCGTTGTCGCAACAGATTCGGAGTTACTGGGCATCGGGTGATCGCAACAGGTACCGAGTCATCGCAAAAAATACCTAGTTATCGCAGTAGTGCCTGGACACCGCGAATGTCCACACGTTTCATTGGTCTCTGAGTCACAGATGAATAAAGCAACACGTCCCTCCAACTCCAGGGGTAGACGGTGATCTCCACAGGGTAGTTTTTCTCGAACCATTTTAAATGGACAAAACTACCTTTGGCATTTTCAACCAGCTCTTCCTCTGCTTCCTCATATCCCCAATCGGACAACGCCTGCTTAAGCTCCTCATAATCATCGCAATATGCGTGAATATCAACGTCTGAAGTCAGCCGAATCTTGCCACTACGGGTGCTACCAATCAAAAATGGATCATAAGGTTCGAGCGCGGTCATGATTCCGAAGGCTATTTGTCGCATCTCGCGCAATCGTCGCTGATGCTCTTCTTCGCCAAGCTCGGCCTTTGTATAACGCCCGATGTACTCTTTAATCATTCTGTTAGACGGCATGCGCTGCGAATTTGTGACGCCAAGCATCAAAAGCGCACGTTCTTTCGCATGCAGATACTCCGCATCGAGTCCGGTCGCCATGAACCGAGCCGCCTCCTCTGCGACTCTCCGTCGAGAAAGTTTTTTCAATTTCGAACAAGCCATATGCTTGCTTTTGGGAATTACGACGGTCCGCGTTGAACCACCTAATAAAGTTTTACTCTACCAGAGGCAGAGTGTCAATCACACAGGCTCGCCGCTGCCACTCTGGTCGAACAATCAACACCTTGATACAATATTCCGGTCGCGAGGTTCAGTGATGCCATCCTACCAACTCAATCTTTTTGCCGATAATTTCCAGTTCTATCTTCAAGACGAAGATGCAAACGGTGATCTAAGCAACAGCTGGACACCAGCCGCCGCAGACAATCTGCTTGCAATTGCTCCAGGCGCAATCGGAGTAGGAACAGTCCGAAACATGACTGTCCCTGTCACAGTTGAAATCAGAGAAGATCGTCCGGAAGAGCGCGAGCTGTGGGACAAAGTCAACGAATGCAGCATCGATATTAAGTCAGGCAAGTTAGTTATCGCAGGCTCCACTGACTATCTTCCGGAAGCACAAAGAATTACTGTTTCGCCGGGCAAATACACCGCGCAAATCTTCTATGGCAATCTCGGCAGCGTCAGCGAAGATGGCTACGATGGCGAAGATCACTACAAAGTTATATTATGGCCTCAAGACAATCGCTGACTCTACCTTGTCTTTCGATGGAATCCCTGGATGTGAATAATTTTCGATAGTGTTCGGGAACAGGAACAATTCATAGATTTCTCTTGATACCGCATACGCCACCAGAAGCGCGGCGTCATTATTGATCTTTCTTTTTCATCGATTGCTTGAGTTTTTCAAGCTCGTCGTCCAGAGAGAGTGACTTCATGTCATTCTCGACTTTGCGCTCTTCTCGTGATTTATCACTGAGTTCGTTGAATGCCTCGGCTTCGAAGATTTTGTTTTCCATTCTTTGGATTGTCTCATCGCCGTCTTCAAGATCGGGTAGATTAGGCGGTGGCGGCATAGCGACGCCGTTTTCTAAACGGAAAATTGTTTTCTTCAGACTCTCTTCTTGATCTTCTTGCGACATCACATCAGCTTCATACTCAGCTATGGTGAGTTCTAATTGCCGAATCTTGCCGGCAACCTCTTCAGCAAGATCCTCTTGTCCAGCGGCTTTGGTGGCATCAGCGCGCTTGTGCCATGTGGCGAGTTCTTCTTTTGCTTTTTTGAGTTTCTCTTTGATCAATTTTTTAGCTGTTACAGTTTCGATCAGAGCGTTGTTCACTTCTTCGATTTCTTCGGACATCTCTCGTTTCCTCATTCAGCTATTCATCGGCATCAAGCGCATCGGAAATTCAATCAAAAATATCAATCTTACGAGTTAACTGTCAGACACTTTAAGCTCAGTCGGACTAGTGGAAATGCTTTGCGCATTCTCAAAGCTGGTGCCGATAATGTAACCAGCGTCGCGCTCCGCCTTTGGACGCAGCGACGGGAAGCGATAACACAGCTCGCCTTCTTCGGTAACGTCGATTTGGCAGATGCCACTCAAACTCAGACGTTCAAATGCTTTTTTCGCATCGGCGATACTGAGCTGAGATTGGAGAGCGGTTTGGCTCACTGTCAGCATTCCGCCGTTTGCCTTTGCTCGTGTCAGAATGAGCTGCTCTTCGTTTAGTTCTTTAATCGCTTTGTTCTCGGTCAAACGCCCCTGGACCAGCTTCCAGCCCCAGACTACGAAGCCTGCTAGAAACGTAATTAGACCGAGCTGCGACGAAACGCCATGCTTGGTTTGACCGACGATGATTTCCGCAACATAAGTCACGATCAATCCACCGCAAAACAGCATCATAAAGATGCCGAGGACGAATGTGAACTTCTTGCCACCTGAACGCGGCGGCGAAAGCTTAGGTCGGTTCTGCGATTGCATTATCTCGGCGGGTGGTTCGGTTGGGCTCATGTTTCCTCACAATTTCCGTATTATGAACGTTAATATTGCTAAGGTCTACAAGGCCCACTACGCCGCGATGCTGTGCGCCTCTTAAGCAGTATTCAGGAAGTCAGCTTACATTTAGTGTAGATTCCTGACATGAGCAATCTGGCTACTCTCCAGCAACAAATGCTGGTCGAGCGTCAAAATTCCCGACGCTTTAGAAAACTTACTACTACGACTCCAGTAAACGGCATGCAGATACTGCGTGACGGGCAGACTCTTGTAAACTTCTCATCCAATGACTACCTCGGAATATCGCAACACCCGCTTTTGAAAGAGCGAGCGACCGAATGGTTGGAAAAGTATGGCACCGGATGTGGTGCGTCTCGTTTAATCAGCGGCAATTTTGATATCTTCGATCGCGTTGAAGAAAAATTGGCAAAGCTGAAAGGAACTGAAACCGCGCTGGTTATGGGCGCCGGTTTCCAAACCAACGTCAGCTTGCTGCCCGCCGTGGCAAACGACAAAAGTTTCATCTGCTGCGATCGGCTCAGTCACAACTCTCTATTGCAAGGCGCGATATTAAGTCAATCGAGCTGGACTCGTTTTCATCATAATGATGTTTTGGATTTGAAGAAACGATTAGAGTCGTCGGCATCAGCAAACGCAGAAAACCGTTGGATCGTGTCAGAGTCAGTGTTCAGCATGGACGGTGACGTGGCGGATATCGACCAGTTAATCTCAACAGCGAACCATCACGATGCTCAATTATTGATCGATGATGCACACGCAACCGGTGTGCTGGGTGTTAATGGAATGGGTCTAACATCATTCAAACCTGAAATCGACTTGATCGTCGGAACCTTCGGAAAGGCACTTGGAAGCTACGGTTCTTACGTTGCGTGTTCAAAACAAATGCGTGATTATCTGATCAACTTCTGTGGTGGGTTGATTTATTCGACCGCATTGCCGCCACCAATTCTTGGCGCAATCGATGCGGCACTGGATTTAGTACCAACGCTCGATGCTGAGCGCAAGCGGCTTTCAGAGCTTGCGACATTTGCGCGAAACGAATTGCAATCAATGGGTTTCTCGACTTTAAACTCTTCAACTCAAATTATTCCAATCGTCACGGGCAGCGAAGAGAGCGCCCTGCAATTGAGTCAGCACCTGGAAGAGCGAGGAATTCTCGCTCTTCCGATTCGTCCACCGACTGTTTCGAACAGCACTTCAAGAATTCGTTTATCAATTTCCGCGGCACACACTGATGAACAAATGGAATCTCTCGTATCGGCACTCAAAGACTGGGGGCAAGTTAAAAGATGAATACCCGCACTTACATTTATGCGCAGCACGGCTGGGGTTTTGACGCCACCTTCTGGCAATCATGGCACGAACATTTGCCTGCCGATTGGGTTTTCGAAACGGCTGAGCGCGGCTATTTCGGGCGGACGCCGACCAAAAGCCCAATGTGGCCGCTTGATTCGTCAGCGCGGCGCGTGATCGTTGCACATTCTTTCGGACTTCATCTGATACCGCCTGACGTAATGAGAATGGCTCATGCGCTGGTGATCGTATCCGGCTTCAAGCGCTTTCACATCACCGAGAAATCTGCTTCAGTCCGAGTGATTCGCAGAATGCAATTAAGATTTCGCGATGACACTGAAGGACTGCTTACCGACTTTTACGACCAGTGCTATGGCAAACATTCGTTTGAGCCGTCGAAACCAACAGTGGCTCGAAAGCCGGTCGGCAACGTGCTCGGCAATGATTTGGAATTGATGAACACAAGCATGGTTCCGCAATTCGAGCTTTCACAAATTCCTGCGGTCGTGATACTTCATGGCGATAGTGATGAAGTTGTGCCGGCAGTTCATGCGATTCAACTTGCCGAGTTGCTGGAAGAGAACGGACGATTGTCCGTCTGCGCCGGCGCCGGGCATGCGCTTCCTTACACGCATCCAGCATGGTGTATAAATCGAATTCGTGAAGCACTTTCTGAAGGACAGCCTGAACAACCGAGAAACGTCAGTACAACGTTGCCTGCGAGTTTCGCAACCAGCTTATAGAGGAGACGTGTGGAGCAGATGCTCATACTTGGTCAATCGATATTAGCGGATAGGTTTGGCAAAGCTGCCCAAACCTATAACGACTACGCCGATGTTCAAGACCGCGCCGCTCTGCTGCTCGCTGACGATCTACGGCGCATTGCAGCGTTGATACCACCCGGTCCGATTCTCGAAATCGGATGCGGAACTGGTTTATTCTCGCAACACTTGGCACAGCAGTTGAGTCATCGAAAAATTCTTCTCTCTGACATCGCACCTGATATGGTGCGCGCTTGCAGAGAGCGCATTCAATCGCCTGACGTCAAGTTCGCGGTACTCGACGCGGAGACCTGCGTACACTGGAGTCAGAAGTTTTCCTTGATTGCCTCCGCGTTCAGCGCGCAATGGTTCAAAGACGTCGGCACTACATTTGATGGCATTTTCGAGTCGCTGCAGCCGGGTGGATATTTTCTATTTTCAGTGCCGACGAATGAAAGTTTTGCAGAATGGAAAAAATTGTGTTCGTCGGAGAGTCTCAACTACACTGGCAATCATCTACCAAACGAACATAAGTTCCGAGCGTTCTGGAGTCAACGAACAGATTCGTTTAGTCTCAGAACGGTAAGAATTCAAACCAAATACGCGAACTCAATGGAGTTTTTCAGAGCTTTAAAAAGTATCGGTGCCACCACTTCGACTAACGAGATTTTTCGAGCGGCATCGTTTGCGGCACCAGGCGAAGGAACTTCCGCGGAACCGATGACAAACTTGCGCCGCGTAATGAAACGCTGGGACAACGCCGCGAAAGGACCAATCATCGTGACATATGAGGTCATGTGCGGCATCGCCAGGAGGCCGCTGTGAAACCTCAAATTTCTCAAAGTTCTTCATCACGCGAATTTGCTGTTCCATCCGCTCTTCCGAGTCGCATCTTCGTCACCGGAACTGATACCAACGTCGGTAAGACTGTTGTATCTGCAATGATGACGATCGGTTTGAACGCGCACTACTGGAAGCCGATTCAGTCGGGCACCGCAGATGGTACCGATAGCGAATGGATTAGAACAGTGTCAAAACTATCACGCGATCACTTCATCCCTGAGGCATACAGCCTTCGCGCGCCACTTTCGCCGCACGCCGCCGCTCAGTTAGAAGAAGTGAAAATCGATCTCGATACACTCATTCTGCCTGAAGTTGAGCCACTGGTTGTTGAAGGTGCCGGCGGCATTATGGTGCCTCTGAATGAAAATCAGTACATGCTCGATCTGATTTGCAAATTTGCTTTACCCACAATTATCGTTGCACGCAGCGGACTCGGAACCATCAATCACACGCTTTTGACGATAGATAAATTGCGCAGCGCAGGCGTTGAAATTCTCGGTGTTGTGATGAACGGAGAAAAGAATTTATCGAACAGAATCGCGCTTGAACATTATAGTCAAGTTTCTGTTCTGGCGGAACTTCCGCAGATCGAGTCATTATCGCTTGAATCTCTGCAAGCGCAGTTTGAAAAATATTTCGTGAAAGAGGGCGTGATACAAACGGCACCAAATGCCGTTCAAAACGATCTCGACGTCAGTAAGTCAGTAAGTACGAAGACAGCGGTAAAGGCATCATGAAGAATCTAGACATGGAACGGAACGTTGCAGACGAGACAGTTTCTACAGCGAATCAGAAGCAGTCCAGCCGGACAGGAGCAGGAATAGGAACAGAACCAGGACCTGAGACAGGTCCAGGTCCAGCTACAGGTACAGGCATAGGACCGGCGACATTACCGCACTCAGTCTGGCATCCGTTCACCCAAGCGAAGATCGCAGATCCGGAACTCAAAGTCACGAGCGGCGACGGAATTTATCTTCAACTCGAAGATGGACGTCGAGTTATTGACTGCATTTCCAGCTGGTGGGTGAATCTTCACGGTCATGCCAACCCGATTATCGCGCGCGCTATTTACGAACAGGCCATGCGTTTAGAACACGTTATCTTCGCTGGCTTCACTCACGAACCGGCTGAGCAACTGGCGACCAGACTGCTCGCGCACTTGCCGGAAAACATCAATCACGTTTTCTACTCGGACAATGGTTCTACTTCCGTCGAAGTCGCATTGAAAATGGCTTGCCAGTACTGGCACAACCAAGGTACGCCGCGCACGCGCTTTCTCGCTTTTGAAGGCGGATACCATGGCGATACTTTCGGTGCCATGTCGGCTGGAAGAAGCTCCAACTTCTTCGATGCGTTCGCACCACTGCTGTTCGATGTCGACACGCTTCCGTACCCGTCTACATTCGACAACGACAGCGAAGTCGAAACGAAAGAGAATCAATCGATAACTAGATTCAGATCCCTGCTGGAAGAAAATCAAAACAGCTACGCCGCGATCATCTTAGAACCGCTAATTCAGGGCGCAGCCGGCATGCGGATGTGCCGACCAGAGTTTCTGCGTAAGCTTGAAACAGCGGCTCGCGAGTTTGGCATACTAGTCATTTACGATGAAGTGATGACCGGTTTTGGAAGAACTGGCGATTGGTTTGCCTGCAACAAAGCTGATACCACGCCCGATATCATTTGCCTTTCCAAGGGAATTACAGGCGGCTTCCTTCCGCTTTCCGTAACCACAACATCGTCCAAAATTTACGATAGTTTCCTCGGCGACGACTTACAAAAAGCGTTCCTCCACGGTCACTCGTACACCGCCAATCCACTGGCATGCGCAGCGGCCCTCGCTTCTCTGGATTTGCTGGAAGCGAATTCCGCCAACTTCCTGGAAGTAGAATATTTCCACAGAGCTCTGTTCCAAAAATATCTCAGTGGTATCACGTCGCTGCGCAACCATCGTTTTTGCGGAGCGGTCGCCGCGTTTGATGTCACCACCAGCGATGGCACCAACTATTTCGATTCGATTGGAACCATCCTGCGCAAGCGCTTTCTAGAACGCGATTTGCTCATTCGTCCACTCGGAAACACAATTTATTTGATGCCACCATACTGCATCAGTTTAGATCAGCTGGAATTTGTCTATCAGCAAATCCAAGAAGTACTTCACACACTTGAAGAAAGGAACGAGGCCTAAAATGACAACGACTGTTCGCGAACATTCGACCGCTGCTCCATGCTCCAAAGCCGCGCCTCAAGAGGTTCGGACGGACTGGACCAGAGAGGAAGTCGCTCGAATCTACAACACGCCCGTTCTCGATCTGGTGTATCAAGCGGCAACTGTTCACAGACAACATCACGATCCTCAATATGTTCAGCAATGCACTTTGCTCTCGATTAAAACCGGTGCCTGCCCTGAAGACTGCTCTTATTGCCCGCAATCGTCGCATAACAAGACGGAACTGAAGCGCGAACCGCTTCTCAATTTGGATGCCGTCACAACCGCAGCAAAGATGGCGAAGGACGCCGGCAGTTCCAGATTCTGCATGGGTGCAGCCTGGCGCGAAGTGCAAAACAATGAATCGTTCGATCGCGTCCTGGACATGGTCCGCGAAGTTGCGAAGCTCGATATGGAAGTTTGCTGCACGCTGGGAATGCTTGATGCAAACCAGGCAAAGCAATTAAAGGAAGCTGGTCTGACCGCCTACAATCACAATCTCGATACCAGCGAGAATTACTACGACAAAATCATCACGACACGCACGTATCAAGATCGGTTAGAGACGCTGAAAAACGTCCGCAACAGCGGCATTGACGTTTGTTGCGGCGGCATCATCGGCATGGGCGAAAGCGACGAAGACCGAATCGATCTCATTCACACGCTCGCGACTCTAGACGAACACCCGGAGTCAGTGCCGGTCAACGCCCTCGTGCCTGTCGCGGGCACGCCTCTGGAATCGCAGCCATTGGTTTCGGTCTGGGAAATGTTGCGCATGATCGCGACTGCCCGCATCACAATGCCTCTCGCTCGCGTCAGACTCTCCGCGGGACGCGTCCGCATGTCTGCCACAGAGCAAGCCTTGTGCTTCCTCGCCGGAGCCAACTCCATCTTCACCGGCGACAAGCTTTTGACCACGCCGAATCCCGATTTCAACGAAGACAAAGAAATGCTCGCCATGCTTGGTCTCTCAGATAAAATCTAATGGTCGAGGTAAGAACCAGGCGCCGTTTTCTCAACTTCATTAGTGCAATTACGATAGACGCTTTTTTGCCTATCCATATACTGATATTGAGGAACTCTCGAGTCTGCAGTGAGAATGTTTTTCTCCGGATAAAGGCAACCTTGGATCACACACGCTCAACCACAAGGTTGGTATCGACTTGAACGCAAAGAAAAAATCTACGTCAAAAAATCGCAGCACACAGTTAGTCTCGGGCAATTGGTGGGACTACAACAATCGCGGCATGGCGATGGAAGATATCGGTCGAAAAACTATCCCGCAAGACTGCGGAAAAGAAATCGACTTCACGCCACCAAGCAGTCATCACCTCGATTTCACGCCAACAACATTTAAAACCAAAACCAGCCAACTGACCGGCGCTTTTCTCGGCATGACGGAGCAGTTCAAACAATCGCTGTTTCGCCCTCGCTAGTCATTAGTAATATCATTTTTCAAAAAACATAGAAACATTCGCACGTATCATGCGTGAAACCATTCAAAATCACATAATGTACAAGAACAGTACCCTCGGTGCGACACTGATTGCGTGCGTAATTGGTGGTGTGCCGAATAAAGAGAACTACGTCATTAGTTTCTAATGCTCTCAGTCAAAGGCTACAAAGTGGGCATTCACGCTTGTCCGGCACCCGCGCCGGGAAGGACCAGACAGAACTTGCTGCCTTCGCCTTCTTTGGAGTCAAAATCGAGCGTGCCGTTTTGTGCTTCGGCCAGTTTTTTACTGATGAACAATCCCAGTCCGCTACCTTTGCGATTGTCTTCTTTGCTGATCTGATCGAATCGGGCGAATATGCGGTGAAATTCGCTCTGTGGAATGCCTCGACCGCGGTCAGTAACGATGAATCGCACAGAGCCATCCAGCGGCTCGATAGTTACTGTTATGGTTTCTTTTTCGGGTGAAAATTTCACCGCGTTGGAAAGTAGATTTACCATAATTTGAATCGATCGTGATGCGTCGGCTTTTACCATGGACGACGGTTCGCCACCGTATACGATATCAATTTCTTTGAGGTCTGCTTGAGGTGTGACGGCATCGATTGAACGACTCACAATGTCATCCACCGATGTCACCGTGATGTCGGTCTCAAGGCGGATGCATCCGCTCTCTTCGAGGGTGTCGAGGATAAGCAGGTCGTCGGCTAAATCGCTCAAGCGGCGAATTTCAACTACAGTGCGTTGGATCAAAACTTTTCCTTTGTCTGATAGCTCAGTCGCTTCGCTAAAAATCGTACTAAATCCTTCTCTCAAAAAAAGAAGTGGTGCCTTGAGCTGTTCTCTAAGCAGAGAAGACAATTCCTTCCGTTCTACTTCCAACCTGGAAATTGTTCCTGCTGAATCGAAGAAAAATGTGTCCAGTTTTGCAATCTCATCATTGCCTTGAAGCGGCGCCCTCAGCGCCTCTCTGCGCGTAAGCCTGCGCGCATTTTCTGCGACGTTATAGAGTCTGGCAATAAATCCTCTTGACACCTGGACGGCACCCAATATGGTGAGCAATGCGGCAAGAATTGATGCGCCGACTAGAACCAGAAGAACGTTGCTTCTTAGTTTTGACATCAAAAGAGTGTCAATTGAATCCAGCTGTACTTGACCTGTGATCAAGCTGCCCGCCTCAGAGAAAGCCACTGAAGTCAATTCGCCGCCGGCAACCAGTTTTTTCAGAGTAGAACCTAGTTCGTCGAGCGGCTTCGAGGTCATTTCTTTAGACAAAGATTTGATGCTATCCACTTTTCGCTGAACTAACTGGAGTTCATCAGTCATCGAAATATGTGTCTTCGCCTCGAGTCCTTTTAGTGCCTGCATATCACTGTCAATTTTATCCGCAACTTTTTTTCGAGCGTTATCTTCATCTTCAATCTCGGTGCTGGTACGCCGAATCGAGAGCAGCATCAGATGAGTCATGTCGGAAGCTAAACTCGTAGTACGGTGCACCATCTCTCGGTATACCAACTGTTTTCCTAATTGCTGCCCGATGTCATTCAAGACAACGCTCAAGATCACGATAGCCGTAACAGAAACAGCTAGAGGTCGGCCCAGAAGAAAGAGAAGGGACGTTCCAATTTTCGAATTGGGCCGCCGATCTTCGTGGGGCCTACTTTGTTGAACTTGTTCAATAACATTTAGTCCGGATGACCGCGTATCTAAAGAATCAACCGGAACGATTGAAAAGCTAGTCTTAGAGCCCAAGGAGTGACGCGACAGCTTTGCGGATTGTTTTTCGCAAAACAACTGAGCTAGTGACAGCGCAGATTTTGCCCTGATGTCTAATGCTAGTGCGTCTCCGGGTAGTGTCATCACACAGCCACCGGATTCGGTGCACTCGATTTTAATAGCCGACGTTTTCTCAGCAAACACTTGCACAATAGCGAGCAGCGCACGAGCGACTGCGTCGACATCACAGTTGAGCTTTCCTGGCTCTGCGTAGATAGCGACATTCTGATATTCCGTAGATTCAAGTTCCTTTTGAATTCGCTCGCACAACACTTCATTTGGTATTGGGAAAATTGAAAGCGGCCATTTATTAGATCTCAGCTTATCGAGGTCGAGGATATTGTTCAAAACGTTGAGTAAATCTGCGCTACTGTTGCTAAGCCTGTTAACAAGCGACTCGTGCTCTTTGTCTAAATCGCCCAGCGCGCCTACTTCCAGGAGTGTCACCAGACCACCGATTGACGTCATCGGTGCGCGGATGTCGTGCGAGACTATCGAGCACAACTCCTGGCGCAGGTTCTCCAGAGACAAAATGCGGTTCACCGATTCACATAGAACTTTGTCCAATTCTGTGTTTGGCAAATTAAAAGTTGACCACCGCGGCAATCGAAAAGTTTACCACTTGACGTTCTGATATCTGTTTAGGAGGCTGTAGCGGCCTCCTACTT
>JADYXR010000274.1 GCA_021772095.1 Candidatus Obscuribacter sp.
GCTTGGTGAGCTAATTCAGGGAATTAAGTTTGTTGATGGTATCAAACAAGAAGAGGCCGCCTAAGCAATGCTAAAACACAACATTTGAGAAAATCTCGTAATGATGACCTTGCTCTCTCTGCAATCGGGTCTCTGTGCCGATTCAAAGAAGCCGCCTAACATTCTCGTCATCATGGGTGACGATATTGGTATCTGGAATATTGGAGCCTATCACCGCGGAATGATGTCAGGTAAGACACCAAACCTCGACAAGCTCGCTTCGCAAGGTGCGATTCTCACTGATTACTACGCGGAAGCGAGTTGCACCGCCGGTAGGGCTAACTTCATCACAGGCGAGTTGCCAATCCGCACGGGACTGACAACAGTCGGTCAAGCTGGCGCTGATGTCGGCATGCCGGATCAAGCGTGCACACTGGCAACTGTTCTCAAGTCGAGAGGTTATGCCACCGGTCAATTCGGAAAAAATCACCTGGGCGATCTCAACAAATATTTGCCGACGCTGCATGGCTTCGATGAGTTTCATGGCTATCTTTATCACCTTGATGCGATGTCGGATCCATATTGGCACTCGTATCCTTCAGATCCGAATTTCCGCGCTAAGTATGGACCGCGCAACGTTCTTCACACTTGGGCTACTGACACCGACGATACCACCGAGATGCCTCGCTGGGGAAAAGTCGGCAAACAAAAAATTCAGGACGATGGTCCTTTGCCTCCGCACCACGTTGATGGTGCTCAGTACGACATGACCACTTTCGATAGTGTGCTGCTTGGCGATTCCACCGGTTTTATGGATAAAGCCAAGAAAGATGGAAAGCCATTCTTCGTGTGGCACAACACGACACGTATGCACATCTACACGTTCCTTTCTGAAAAATATAAAGCGATGCAGAACAGCACGACCAACTATGGTATCGAGGAAGCCGGTATGGCAGAACTCGATGATTGCGTCGGTGGGCTGATTAAACACCTCGAAGATATCGGAGAAGCCGACAACACCATTGTGATTTTCACGACAGACAACGGCACAGAAACTTTTACCTGGCCTGATGGTGGAAACACACCATTCAAGGGACAGAAGGGGACTGTTTATGAAGGCGGATTCCGCGTTCCATGCATAGTTCGTTGGCCGGGCAAAGTTCAGCCTGGTAGTGTTCAGAACGGCATCTTCTCGGGACTCGACTGGTTCCCTACACTTGCCAACGCAGCCGGCGCAACGACTGTAAAAAGTGATCTTGCAAAAGGTGCTAAGTTCGGAGAACGAACATACAAAAATCACCTTGATGGATATGATCAAACTCAATTGCTGGCTGGCACAGGTCCATCAAATCGGCATGAAATCTTCTACTTCGCAGGACCTCACCTTGGTGCTGTTCGATTCGATGATTTCAAGTTTCGTTTCTTTGAGCAGCCTCAAGGTTGGGTTGGTAGAAAAGATGTTCTTGATGTACCGACTATCATCAATCTCCGACAAGATCCGTTCGAACGATTTTCGACATTGAGCGGTGAGTCCACACTTACTGGCGGAATGGGTTACTTCAACGACTTTCTTGCTCGTGAATTCTGGCGTTTTGTGATGGTGCAAGATCAGGTCGCCAAGCTGGGTTCAACAGCAGTTGAATATCCTCCGATGCAAGATCCGGCATCGTTCAATCTCGCGGAAGTGAAGAAAAAAATCGACGCGATGATAAAGGCGCACGAAGGCCGCTAAACAGAAGTGACGCAGTTTCTTCTGAATAGTTGGTGCGCGGAGAACGGCTGCCGGTTGACCGGCAGCCGTTCAAGTACTTCACGAACTTCGGTCTCCCGGAGATCCATTTGATGGATGTAATTGCCATTATCGGGAGAGTCACTGTTGCATTGGTTTTTTGTGTAGCGATACCGGCGTTGTTGCTATCCGATGGTGCGGCATTGGCGGCTGGCACCTCCAATAGTGGCAGTGCTTGTTATGGTGGCAGTATCTCAGATCGTGACAGTAACTTACATGGTGTCAGTACCTCCGACGGTGGCAGCACCTCAGATGGTGGCCGTGCCAAGAAGCCGATGCGCTCTTCCCGGACCCGTTCAACAAAGGGAATGGTGTGGATCTCGCCAGGTCGTTTCACGATGGGCTGCAAGGACGAGACCTTTAAAGATGCAAAGGCAATGCATGAGGTTCAAGTAGACGGTTTTTGGATCGATAAGACAGAAATAACGAACGAACAATTCTCTCGTTTTGTGGAAGCAACTGGTTACAAAACCGCTGCCGAGCGAAAACCCGACGCCGCGGAGTTTCCGACTGCTCCTCCCGAGAATCTGGTAGCTGGAGCGCTTGTGTTTATCGCGCCAACAACTGCGGTATCAAAAAATAGCCACTATGCCTGGTGGCACTATGTGCCGGGGGCTGATTGGCGACATCCGGAAGGACCACTGAGCGATATTAAGAATCGCGCCAAGCATCCTGTCGTTCAAGTATCTTGGGCTGACGCCAATGAATATGCAAATTGGGCAGGCAAGCGTCTTCCCACTGAAGCTGAATTTGAGTTCGCATCTCGTGGCGGGCTCGATCAAAAGCGTTTCAGCTGGGGCGACGAATTAAAACCTGATGGTGGAAAGTGGCGAGCGAATATTTTTCAAGGAGTCTTTCCAAATGGAAATACAGCGGAAGATGGCTTCTTGACGACGGCGCCTGTTCGTTCATTTCCGTCGAACAACTACGGGCTCTTTGATACCACCGGTAATGTCTGGGAATGGTGCTCGGATTGGTATCGCTCCGACTACTATGAACAACTTGCTGGACAGGGAATGATTCTCAATCCGCAGGGACCGAACGACAGCTTCGACTCCAACGAGCCCAAACAGGTAAAACGGGTTCAGCGCGGGGGATCTTTTCTGTGTACTGACCAGTACTGTGCTCGTTATATGGTCGGTGCCCGCGGTAAAGGGGATCCGGGCAGTAGCTGTTCTAACGTTGGTTTTCGCTGCGTGATCAGTCGTTCAAGTAGAACCCATTCGAACAAACTATCAATGGATAAGGATGGTATTGCAGGTGATGGCAGTAAAACGTTTGTATCACCTGTTCGTCACTCTTTAACGCGTGTTGATTGCAACGCCAGAGAATGTTCATCGAATCAAGAGCGCTCAGTTGTAAGTCGGTGAAAAATTTATTCTGTGCCCTTCTCAGCAACTGTGCAACAATCATGCCATACAACATTGTTGCACAGCGCAGGCATCCCATTCCTAGAAACAATTGTCACCTTACTCGTAGCTCAACATCACTCGCACTGGTCTTGTTGCTATTACTGTGCCCGTCGATTTCGTACGCGAACGATACTGCTGCTGCGCTACCGACTCCATCCGCCAGCACAGAAAGTTTTAGTCAACAATATACGAACGTCACCAAAAAGATTTTGCTGGCTGGTATCGAATTAGAACGATTCAGTCTCAATTTTCGATTGGAAAGTGCCAAACAACCAAAATTCAGAAGGCTGCGTTATTTTTTAACTCAGGAGACCGGCGCCGCATGTGGACTCGCCTTCGAAATTGTTGGCGTTAATGAGTTCGGTAAAGGACGAAAGCGCCCATTGCAAATCAGCAAACCGGCTCTGCATGGTGCGCTAGCGACGGCGATGACCGGTTCGATCATCGCTGGCTCCGGTTCGTGCTTTGAACTCGGTGCGAACATGGTGCAGTCGATCAAAAACAAGCGAAACGGTTTTGATTCTAAGGCAGCCAACAAATTTGTGGTTTCAAAACTGAAGCTAATCGATGAACTGCTTTCGCAGCGAGAAGCACTAGTCGCCTCGCATTCCGATTTGCCCGGACAAGAACGAGCTGTGATTGAAGGACGCTTACTTCGACAGATGCGCAACGCATTCACCAACGAGTATTCGCACTTTAATGCTGATACCAGAAGCTATCTGGCTTTTCAGAACATGTTTTATTTGTTGAATGCGTCCTACAATGCTGTCGGCGCAGTTGGTGCCGGCGTCGCATACAAAGCCGTCGACACTCCGAAGTTGAACGGACCAGCAAACATTCTTTTTATCGTTAGCGGCGGGATGGCATCTGTGGCACCACTGTTGAGTTCTGCCGTGAGCAAGATTGTGCGCAAGCGAGCAGAAGATACGCTCGAAAAAGAATTGAACGGCAAGCCGGATTTTGACGCTGCAGCATTCGAGGCGGAGTGTAAGAAGTTGGAAGGACTGCCGCTGATCAGTGAAGGCACGATGATTCCGTCGCTACCTGCGACTCAACGTTTGGCTTTATACACGCAATCGAGCGATCTATTTCGAAAGCAAATTGATAGTGAAACAAAAACGATGCGTAAGTTGGAGAAGGTCGCGTTGCAGACTGGTCTGCTTGGTCCGCTTATTGGCGGTCAATTGATGACCCAGGGAATTCTTGGTACTCGCGGTTACTACAAATACACTCTGAGACCGAGAAAACAGAGATTTTCTCAAATGTTGTGTTTTAGCATTGCTTAGGCGGCCTCTTCTTGTTTGATACCATCAACAAACTTAATTCCCTGAATTAGCTCACC
>JADYXR010000275.1 GCA_021772095.1 Candidatus Obscuribacter sp.
CGAAAGATTCGATGTTTTAACGGGTCTCACGTTCGTTCCATTAGCTGTAATTTGCTGGCATCACGCTCACGATTTCTGGCAGCCGATGCAAGGTTTGCTTGAAACAGAATTGACGTTCAAACATTTCGTCACCATGTTTTTCGTGCTCTCCGGATTTGTTATCGCGTTCCGGCACAATCACATCAAAGACACAGCAACAGCTCTGCGCTTTTATCTCGACCGCGTAGCCTGGCTCTGGCCGGTTCACTTGCTATGTTTGGTTTCACTGCTATTTCTTGTACCTGAAGTTTTCTCAATCAAAGGCGATCAGTTTTTACCTTTCTTGAGCAGTCTCTTCATGGCTCAAACATGGATTCCAATCGCGAAATACTATTTCAGTTTCAACTCGCCATCGTGGACGACGACCACGCTTTTTGCGTTCTATGCAGCGTTTCCGCTACTATTGATGTGCGCAAGACGCAGCAAAGCGTTGGTGCTTTCTATAACAGCCGCGCTCGCTCTGGGAATGATCCTGGTATCAAACTCGCTTGGCTTGCCTGTAGATAATCTAACTGGACCGAGTATCCAGGGCATGGTCTACATCAACCCTCTAGCGCGTTTGCTGGAGTTCACAGCCGGCATCGTCTGCGCTCTGACCTATTTGCAATTCGCGCATCGAATAAAGTTGTCACCAGTTTTTGCCACCATCCTTGAAGTCGCAGCACTTGCACTGATCGCTTTTGTGAATCTAAACAGCAAAGGATGGCAGATTCAAGCAACCCCGCTAATCACTGAGTCCGGGGCATTCTGGCTCCATCACAGCGCCACCTCGTTCATCCCGTTTGCAATTTTTATGACGATCCTGTCGACGAAAAAAGGATTGATGGCAAAATTCTTTGCTAGCAAAACGATGGTATTCCTCGGCAAACTAAGTTTCAGTATGTTCATGATTCACGGCGTGGTAATCGCTTTCCTCAACGTCAATTATCGCCAGGAACAGTCGTTGACATCAGCCGTTTACATCACAGCAGGTTTGCTGCTCGCTGCGCATATCACGCACAGTTATTTTGTCCAACCGATACGTCGACTGATCAATAAGCACGGTCAGAAATTAATCGCGCGCAACTTTCCGACGCCACCCCCTTCGCCTGATCGCTGGATATCAGCCGGTCTCGACAAACAAAACCACTGGTTGCTTGGTATCGAGATCGTAGTCTGCGCCGCGATGATTTATCTTGCGCAACCAACAATCGCTTCAGTTTCACCAGAACAAGCTGCCACCATAGGCGCCACCGCGACAGTCAAGGATGTTCACTTTGACCCATGGCTGAAGTGCGTCAGTGGCACAGCTCGACACGGCAATGAGTTCGTCACTATCAACACGGTGTGGCAACCTCTTAAACCTGAATCAATAGACTTCTTCATCATCGCTCGCGTACTGGACAAATCCAACGCAGTCCTTGGCGTCAAACGCTACTCGATGGATGGACGTCACCAACAAGTCTCTCCTGAACAACAGTGGTTAGATACCGTGTCCATCGCGGTCCCCGCCGATGCACAACCCACTAGAGTGGCAATAAAAATCACTCGAGGAAAGCGCAAGGCCGTTGCGGCAACGTCCAACAATCCATCTGAAATAGATGCGTCAGAAATGCTTATACCTGTCATCGCGGAAGAGGTTCATCAGATTCAATGATCAAGTCATCGGAACCGTCGATTGAACTGGACGCGGCAATCACGCCGACCGAAGCTGACAATAAGCGCAAATCTATCTTCCTCACAGTGGGACTGATGCTGCTTATCACCGGTCTGATCTTCGCAGCGTATGCCAATGTAATCTTCCACTTTTTCATTGGCGACGATTTTGGTCTTGTAGTTTATCTTCGCGAAGCAATAAAAAGTCCGGCGCTATTAATCCGCGACTTCACTGGCTCCTGGCTCGGGAGCCCGACTGCGCAATTTTACCGCCCACTGATTTCAGTAACGGTTTTATCTGACTACTTTCTCTTTGGTCGCGACACGACCGGATACCACGTCACCAACGTTTTGTATTTAGTGGCACCAGCTCTGTGTTTGTACTTCATTGTCCGATCACTAGCCGGTCCGAAGTTGTTGGCAAAACTTCCGTTATGGCCGGCACTGGCTGCCATTCTTTTTGGTCTGTATCCATTGCATTCCGAAACAGTCGCCTGGATCACCGGCCGCGTAGATTCAGTGGTCACCGCGTTCTACGTCGGCAGCGTCCTGGCGTACATGCGCTGGCGCGATACGAACAACCGCTGGTATTTCGCCACCAGTATCATCTGTATTATGTTGTCCCTGTTCTCCAAAGAAATGGGAATCATGATTCCAGCCACTATCGCCGCTTACGAGTTCATCGTCGAACACGGCGAAACAAGCCGCACATGGCTCCGACGCTTCCGCGATGCGGCGCTATTGTCCGCACCGTTCTGGTTGGTGCTGGCAGGGTACTTCCTACTACGTCGCTACGCGCTTGGCACTTTCGTCGGCGGCTACGATGATGCTCCATTCAATTTTTCCGATCTGCAAACGCTCAAGTACAATTGGGAACACGGTCTTCGTGCACTGTTCATTCCTGCCAATCAGGACCTGATGGGATCGAAAGATATTCTTGTAATCTTGTGGCAAGTTTGCCTGATACCGGCTGTGGTGCTATCAGTTTTGAGCTTGAAGGAACCGATGCTGCGCAGCCGGCTGTTCTTCTGCCTTGTGTGGGCGGCGCTGTCACTCGCTCCCGTGTACAAATTGTTCAACATCTCGCCGGATCTTCAGAGCAGCCGCTACGGCTATTTGACGAGCGTTTCGCTCGCTTGTTTATTAACAGTGGGCTTGGCGTGGTTCATTCAATTCTGCATAAACAAGACGAAGAACAACGGCACTACAATGAACTGGCAGCGCCTGTTACCACGCGCCGGACTATTGGTCTCCTCAACGATAGCCATACTGATGCTCTGCGTAGCGTTCGGTATGCTCAGAGTCAACAACTCGGCCTGGGCCGAAGCGGGAATTACATCTAACGCGATTCAAGCAGAACTCCGTAAGTTCTACGAGAACAACGCAGGAGACCCGCCTGTGTTGCTTCTGAATATGCCCGATCATTTGCACGGCGCGTACATCTGCCGCAACGCTTTAGAGGGACTGACGCAATCGCCTCAAGTGCCACGTGATGTTCACAACCTCGTGAGCATCGGCGAATTCGATCGGCTGACTCCGTTTGGTTATATGAAAGATTCGTTCTCTAAAAATAGAGAGCAAGTGCGGATTTTGGCGTGGAATCAATCCAAGAAAGTATTGTTACCTGTGGTGCTTACCGCCGACGACGAAACCGCATCCAGTTCATTCCTTCTTACCGAGGCGCAGTTGAACAGTGCAATTTCACCTTATCGCGAAACATGCACAGTAACACCCGGCACCGAATCCGGTGTCACCATCAAACCGAAAAAGCTCAGCAAGAGAGCGGAAGTTCTAATCGATCTACCGACGCCATTGAAGTGCTTCCCGACTGATTTCCTCGCTGTGGATCTTCAGCCAGAGTCGATGCCTACGGAATCAAAAGTGGATCTTGAGTTCAACAACAATATCTTCGAACAGTTCACTTCAAGCGATCTGATCCGCGGATTTTTAAAGACTCCCGCCACCAACGAAAAGCAGACTGTCGTTTTTGCACTCAGAAGTCATCCAACATGGATCATGGGTGGAGAAGCAACCAAACTAATGCTGAGACTGCCGTTGAACACCGGATATCGACTGTCATCCATTCGATCGATACCGGCTTCTGAAATCATGCCTCTCGTTTCTTTCCCTGGCTCCGATTGCCTGGGCAGCAAGGGCGTGGCTTATTTAGAGCCTGCAAAACCGACTGTGCTGACCTATGACGCATCCAAAATCGGCGGCGCGGTCGGAGGCGATCTCGAAATAACCAAGCGCAATGGTGCGTTCCAATGGCCCAATTCTGCCGCCGCTGACGAGCCCGCTACCGTGCTGAAAAAACAAACAGGCGCGTCGGGCAAGATTCCTCTAGCGCGCGCCGACTTCAAGGACAAAGGTCTTTTCGAATTGCGCTGCCGAGCAGTGGATGCCAGCGGCAACAAGTTGGGCGTGGCGAGCGACCACTTCGTTGTATTCATGACCGAGTAATTGTTTGCGTGACCGAGTAATCCCCTAAGTGACCGAGTAATCGTCTACATGACCGCGTGATCGGTCTCGGGACCGTGTTCATGACGGTCACGTCTGTGCACGACCGGTAATCATCTGCGTGACCGGCGATCGCCTGCAGGACCGCCCGATCGGGTGTGTCGAAAGAATACGGCGTGTTATCGGCGCGGCCTGTGCAATATCTAAGAAAAACCGTCTATTAAAAGGCTCACAGGTTGGAGCGTCCCGGGAAGCCAAGTACACAGGATATAATGCTGCGTTTAGATCCAAAGTTTGGAATCTAGCCGCGGAACAACCCACAGGGTTAGCAACTCGATGCAAACCGTCCAGCAGCTGCCAACTCAAACAATCCCGCCAGAGGTCCCTAAAGACGCGTCTGCGGGAGAGATTAAGGCGCCGGTTCAAAAGGTGATCTTGCCTTTGACCGGACTGCGATTTTTCCCGTTGATGGCGATCGTTTGGCACCATTCGCGCGATCGTTTTACGTTCATGCATGGTTTTGCAGATGACGTGACTTTCGTTCATGGCGTCGCATTTTTCTTCGTGTTGTCGGGATTCATGCTGGCGTACAGATATGACTATGTGAAAGATGTCGGAACATCGCTTCACTTTTTTCTGGCGCGAACGGCTCGACTGTGGCCGATGCACGTTATGTGCATCATGCTTTTGCTTTTCTTGATTCCGGAAGTTTTCAAAGTCAAAGGCGAGCAGGTACCGATTTTCTTCTGCAATCTATTTCTGCTGCACTCGTGGGTACCGCTCTACTCCTACTTCTTCAGCTTTAATGGTCCATCATGGAGCAGCGCGACGCTCTCCTTTTTCGACTTCGCATTCCCATTAATTTTCCTGACTGCAAAACGATCATGGGCTCTGGTGTTGGGCATCACGGCCTCGTTTGTCGTAGTCATGATCACGATTTG
This sequence comes from Candidatus Obscuribacter sp., assembly GCA_021772095.1. Taxonomy (GTDB): domain Bacteria; phylum Cyanobacteriota; class Vampirovibrionia; order Obscuribacterales; family Obscuribacteraceae; genus JADYXR01. Next base: position 5,076 of record JADYXR010000275.1, read on the forward strand.
CAATCTGATGCATTTGCCGATGGCAGATCCAATGTCACCGTCTGTTCACGGTTTGGTCTACATAAACCCGCTCGCCAGGCTGCTTGAATTCACCGGTGGAGTTATTGCCGCGTTAGCGTTTCTAAAATACAAATCGCATTACAAGTTGGGTCCGGTTAAATCGACGGTTCTTGAAGCAGGTATTCTCGGACTTGTTCTATACATCATATTCAACAGCCACCACTGGCAGTCAGTGTTGACGCCATTCCTGACTGAACCTGGTGCATTCTGGATTCATAACAGCGGCTCGATATTTATTCCATGCGCGCTTTTAATCATGCTGATTGCAACCGAGAGCGGACGAATCGCGAAGTTCTTAGGAACGAAAGGGATGGTTGAATTAGGTGAGATGAGCTTTGCTCTATACATGCTACATGGCGTGTTCATCGCATATTTCACCGTCAACTTTCATGATGAAACTTCTCCGACTAACGCATTTTTCTTCTTCGCAAGTTTATTGATCGCAGCGCATCTCTTTCACAACTACATTGTTCAACCAATTCGCAAGCAAGTTTTGAAACACGGAACGACCTTGCTAGCGCGCAAGTGGCCTGCACCTCCGCGTAAGCCGAGCACGAAGAAACCAAAGACAAAAGAAAAAATCATTCGCGAACGACTTATTTTTGCAACCGAAGTTGCGGTGTTTGCGGTCGTAACGTACTTTGCGATGCCCACCATCGAGCAGATTACGCCGGTACAAGCCGAGGCAATCGCGGCTGCAGCAGAGGTTCGCGACATAAACTTCCAACCGTGGTTGGAGTGCAAGAGTGTTTCAGCAACTTCCTCTGGTAATAAAGTGAACGTAAACACTGTATGGAAATCACTTTCCGATCAATCAGTGGACTACTACGTGACCATGCTGGTTCACGACAAAGGCGGCGCAGTCCTTGGTTTCGCGAGCTATAAACTGGACGGACGTCATCAGAAGATTTCCCAAGGAACGATCTGGTCCGACAAAGTCGCGATCAACGTTTCATCGGAATATGCTGCCAATGTCTCTATCAAACTAACGCAGGGCAGAAAACGGAAGCTGGTTGAGCCTGCCGCGAGCGCTGCAACAAGTCCGACCAAAGACACTATCGTTGTTCCTGTAGTTCCTCAAATCGCCTGCAAATAGAATTCACAACAATGCGCAGCTGGTTCAAAAACTCCGTTGCAATGTCACTGCGCATGGTTCAAAACGTTGTGTCGTGAGACCGATTCCAAGTTCCGGCAGTTGCGTTCAACTGAGATACCAAAGACAGCGCAGAATCGATGGTATCGTCCACGGTGCCGCCAAAATTGAGCAGCAAATTCACCTATAAGAATATAGAGATCGAAACAGAATCTAGTGTTCTGATCATCCTTAGATGCGTGTTTGCGAAGAACGGCGCCCAGCGCCCGAAATTGCGGCATCGTTACATAAACGCAAAAGACCTTTGACAATGAAATTGATTCGTCCATAATGGTCACATGCAAAACCGCTTGAATATGTCTATGGCAATGTCGATGCCCTCCGGAGAGGGTGGCGTTGCTTCATGCGAGTTCTGGCATAACTAATTAAGTTATTGAATCGTACGCAACGCCCCTTCTCCTCATCGAGAAGGGGCGTTCTTTTTGCACATAAAATCAAGGAGTGCTGAACAATGAGTCTTTATAAAAAACACGAAGAAAACCAAAATCAACAGTTCTCGACCCGCGCCATTCACGCAGGACAAGACTGCGATCCGGGCACCGGCGCGCTGAACACACCGATATTTCAAACATCGACTTTCGTCCTGGAAGAACTCGGCAAGAACCGCGGCTATCAATACGCCCGCACCCACAACCCGACCAGAACAGCGCTTGAAGAATGCCTGGCATCGTTGGAAAACGCGAAGTACGCATTAGCATCTGCATCAGGCTTGTCCGCAGCCTACACGGTTACGAACCTGCTTTCACAAGGCGATAACGTAATAGTCGGAGAAGATGTCTACGGCGGCGTCTACAGGCTGTTCGAGCAGGTCTTAACGAGATATGGAATCACATTCACATATGTCAACGCACAAAACCTTGGCGATATTGAAGCAGCAATCACGCCGGCGACAAAACTGGTTTGGATTGAAACACCAACCAATCCACTAGTGAAACTAGCCGACGTCAGAGCGATCGCCGATCTCTGCCACGCCCACGGTGTCCTGCTTGCCGTCGACAACACCTTTGCTACACCATATTTCCAACGACCACTGGATCTTGGAGCTGATGTAATTATCCATAGCACAACCAAATATCTCGGCGGACACAGTGATGTCATCGGTGGTGCCATCGTTACGTCGGATCCGGAATTATACGAACGTCTGCAATATCACAACAACGCAGTAGGAGCCGTTCCCGGACCATTCGATTGCTTCCTGGTTTTACGCGGTTTGAAAACTCTAAAGTTGCGCATGAGAGAACACGAACGCAATGCAACAGCGATTGCGAATTTCCTGGAATCACATCCATCCGTGGAACGAGTTCTTTATCCAGGCTTGAAGAGCCATCCTCAGCACGACCTGGCCGCGAAACAAATGACCGGTTTCGGCGGAATGCTTTCATTCGTCGTCAAAGGCGGGCTCGACGCAGCAGCCTCAACTGTCGGTTCGACAAAACTTTTTCAACTGGCAGAGAGCCTGGGCGGCGTCAAATCACTGATCTGCCACCCGGCAACGATGACTCACAAACCAATTCCAAAAGAAATTCGCGAGCATTGCGGCATTTTCGACGGACTGATCAGACTCTCTCCTGGAATTGAAGAAGCCGAAGATCTAATTGCCGACCTCGATCAAGCATTGTCCGGCAGCCGCACCCAGTGCGCCGTTCGCGAACTCGCAGTTGTAGGCTAGGGGGAACAATGAGTAGCATATCCGTTCTGAAATTCGGCGGTACATCCGTCAAAAACATAGGCAGAATAAATCATGTCGTTGATATCATCGCAAAAAATAAAACGGCAAAACAAATAGTTGTCGTGTCCGCGATGGGCGACACGACTGACTACCTGTACGGTCTGGCCAAGCAGTGTTCGAGCGCGCCGGATAGAAGAGAACTCGACATGCTGCTCTCTACCGGCGAACAAATTTCGATTGCGCTTCTCACTATCATCCTCAAGGACCGAGGAATAAAAGCAAAATCATTCACCGGTTCTCAAATTGGCATAGTCACCGACAACACGCATAGTTGCGCCCGCATCCTCGACATCAGCGCGTCCGCGTTAAAAGAAGCATTGCGCGAAAACGACGTTCTTGTTGTCGCCGGCTTTCAGGGATTGAGCGAATCAGGCGAAATCACCACGCTCGGTCGTGGAGGCTCAGACACTTCCGCCGTGGCATTAGCCGCAGCAACAGGGGCTGGCGACTGCCACATCTACACAGATGTGGATGGAATCTTCACGAGCGACCCCAATCAAGTTCAAGACACATCGTTGATTGAAACGCTGTCGTACTCAGAAACAATCGAACTGGCCCGCGCCGGAGCGCAAGTACTGCACCCGCGCGCCGCGGAATTAGCCAGACACTACGGAATCAAACTAAGAGTCCGAAACACATTCAATCCGGACAATGTTGGCACACTTATATCAGGAGCAAGAACAGTGGAAAAACCAAGCAAGGTAAAAGCAGTGGCTGTAGATTCGCATCAAGCCTATGTCTTACTCACCAACGTACCATCTGAATATCCAATTCTGGCAGAATGCGAAAGACTATTCGAGCAAGAAGACGTGTCAATCGATGTCGTTTCCCAGACCAATTTGAACGATGAAGAATGCCTTGTTCAGCTCGCTTTAAAATATAACGATGCAGAGCTACTCCAGAATATCCTGCAACAATTGCAAACGAAAAGCGGCGCGGAAGATCTGACCGTGGACACTGATGTCACTCGCATTAGCTTAATTGGAAGCGGCATCGGCAGCGCATCTCAAATCCGCACCAAAGCGTTAGGCTTACTCACATCCGCATGCATTCAAGTACGTTTATTTTCTTCCAGCGAATCGACCATCTCATTCCTCGTCAACAGCGAACACGCAAAACGAGCGGCTGACTTGCTCCATCACGAATTCCTCGGCGTTCAACGCGTGTCATCCACGTACCGCCACAATCAACATCAGCCACTAAGAGAAACTGCAAACTAGATCACTTTTTCCAGCAAACACAGGCGTGGTAGGCAGGTGAGATCGATCAGGGTTAACCCTGCTTGACTTCACCTGCCTCTCGCCGTAGGCTAGGAATGTCCAACTTTACTAAGTTCGCATTTTAAATTAAACGAACGGCTGCACCCGTGGGTTTCCCATGACGTCGCCGGGTTCTGATTTACCTATGGGTCAGGCATCATGAAAAAACGCATAATGAAGGTTCAAAAGATCTTCAAGTCGGTTATCGAGAGCAAAAAGTACAAATGGTATCAGCGTGGTGTCATCGCGGTATCAAGTATAGTGGCAGGCTTTTTTATCTACGACAGCATTCCTTATTACAGCGCAATCGGCGAAGGGAAACACGCGTTTGAAGCCGGCGAGTACAAGACTGCTGAAGTCGGTTTTAAAAACGCGATTGAGGCTTCAAAAAAATACGGAGATAGTGACACCCGCTATCTGAGCGCGCTGAACAATATGGCAGAACTAAAGAGAGTGACAGCCAATTACGCGGAATCGGAAAAACTTTATTTGAATCTTACCGCGCTTGCAGAGAAGAACTTGAAGAAGGATCGAATGGAGATCCCGCTCAGTTACAACGGTTTGGCTCTGACATATCGCGATCAATCGAAGTATGACGACTCTGAAGAGTGTTACGACAAAGCACTGAATCTTTGGGACACTAATATCAAGAAGCCCGACGATCCTCGGCGCGCCTCGATATTGAACGGGCTGGCGAAAGTGTACCGCGACACCGGACGCCTGGACAAAGCCGATGCATATTATAAAGAAGCGCTGGCCATCAAAGAAAAATCGCTCGGGAAAAACGATGTTGCCACGTCCGCCATCCTGGTCAACATGGGCACGGTTCATCGTGAAACCGGTCGCTATGCCGAAGCAGAGCAGTGTTATAAACGCGCGCTGGCAATGGACGAGGTAGCATTGGGACCGAATCATCCTGACACAGCAACCGATCTCAACGACCTGGCTGGCCTGTATCGACTCACGAATCGACCGAAGGAAGCGGAGCCGCTCTTCCAAAGAGCGCTAAAAATCAGACAATTGCGACTCGGAGACAAGCATCCACTGGTTGCAAAAAGCTTGACCGGACTTGCAGCGATTCGTTTAAAACAAGGCAAACTCAACGAAGCAGAAAAACTTCTGCAACAAGCACTGGCCGTTCAGTCCGCGTCACTGCCCGAGCAGCACAAAGATATTGCAGACACTTACGAGTACTTGAGCAACGTCTACTGGCAGGAAAAACGCTGGCTTGAGGCACACATCGCGATCAATAAATGCTTGCGGATTCGAGAGGACGTCCTTGGCGATGCCCATCCTGACACAAAAATTGCGCACCACGAATTGGCGAAATTTTTCCGATAAGCAAATTGCACAATGCGCGCTTCAAGAACCATCATTCTATAAAGGGCGTTAAATCGCCGCATCCTATAACAGGAACCAACATAAGTTGCTTTTCGGGCAAATACCTTTCTTATTTCGTTCGTGAATTTTTCAGTTTATCAGCCAAAATATATACCCGAAACGCTGAGTAGGACCTCATGTAACAAATTATAAAGAAACTCTTTCGGGCGCTATTTTTTCTTCTGGTTTGGTATAAAAATAGTGGTACAGAGTTCGAGTGCAAATGCACAATGTCCGTTGATCGAAGTTCTCTTGTTCATGTCCACAGTGCGTTTGCCATGTACATGTCCGAAGTACATTTGACCAAGTTCATTAGTTCGAAAGTACATTATGTCCGCAGTTCATTTAGTCCGAAGTTCACTTGTACGCAGTACATTTGTCCATAAGTACGATTGTCCACAGTTCATTTGATCACAGTACACAAGTACATTCTGTCCAAGTTCATTTGTTCACAGTACATTTGTTCAACAGTACATTTGTTCAACAGTACATTTGTTCAACAGTACATTTGTCCAACAGTACATTTGTCCATAGTTCATTTGTTCACAGTACATTTGTCCAACAGTACATTTGTCCATAGTTCATTTGTTCACAGTACATTTGTCCACAAGTACTTTTGTCCATAGTTCATTTGTTCAGTTCGATTCGAAATTTCATCAATCTGACGGAGGTTAGAGCCTTAATCAATTTTGAAAAAAAAATCGAATAACAGTTACGTAAGAATGTCCCGACACTAGTCGGGAAACCAAAGTAAATCAGGCAGCCTCGAAAACGGGGCTGCCTTCTTCTTATGATCTAACTAAATATATAATTACAGCTGAGGAACTATCCCGATCCTGATCTATTATTTGATTTGGCAGAAGGTCATCACCCGCAAGACTCTGTCAGCTATTTGGACTGCCCACGTCGCACAGCCCGAATAGCGCGACTTGCTGGACCTGTGAGGAAGCTATGATTTTTGGAAGCAAAAGCAAAATTACCCAAGAGGAAGTCAAGAAAGCTCTCTCCAACGTTATGGATCCCGATCTTCATATCGACATCGTTACGTTGAAGATGGTTTCCGACATTCAGATTGACGGGAAGAAGGTTCACTTCAGGCTCACGCTCACGACTCCAGCCTGCCCGCTGAAAGAAAAAATCGAGTCTGACTGCCGCGCGGCAATCATGACAATCCCGGGCGTCGAAGAAATCGACATGGTGACGGATGCTCAAGTCGCAGGCAAGGGCAAGGTTTCGGACAAAGAGCCCGTTCCTGGAATTAAACATATTATCGCTGTAACCTCAGGCAAAGGCGGCGTCGGCAAGACTACCGTGTCGATCAACCTGGCAGCAGCACTCAAACATCTGGGCGCTAAGGTCGGCATTCTCGATTCCGATATCACCGGGCCAAACTGCCCAATTATGCTCGGAGTCGGCGACTACCAGCCGACCGCCAAAGAAAATCGCATTCAGCCGGCAGAGAACCATGGCATCAAATGTATGTCGATGGCATTCTTCGTCGCCAAAGACACGCCGCTAATCTGGCGTGGACCGATGCTCGACAAAGCCATTCGTCAATTTCTGCGTGATGTGGATTGGGGCGAACTCGATTATTTGATCGTTGATATGCCACCAGGCACAGGCGACGCGCAACTATCGATGGTGCAATCAACCGATATGTCCGGTGGTGTCATTGTGACCACACCACAGGAGGTGGCACTCCTCGATGGCATGAAAGGACTGGCGATGTTCCGTCAAATGAACGTTCCAGTGCTCGGATTCATTGAGAACATGAGCTACTTCGTTCCACCTGGTACAACCGAACGCTATGAAATTTTCGGTCATGGTGGCGGCAGGAAGATGGCAGAAGAGTATGGCGTGCCATTCCTCGGTGAAGTGCCAATCGATATAGATATTCGCAAGGGTGGCGACACTGGTCTGCCTATTGTCGTGACTAATCCTGATTGCGAGATCTCTAAATCGTTCATCGAGATTGCAAAACAAGTTGCAGCGCAAATCAGCATCCACTCATTGCAACCAGTCGGTTAGAGCGGACACAGGCGTTTAATCGCGCAGACGCGAGTGAAACGAAGCGTGTGCGAAACGAATCGAAGCGATTCAACGAGAATCGAATCGACGCGAATCAACACGAACCGTTTTAAAACGACTGATCGCGAAACGACTCGAGTCGACTGATCGCGAAACGAATCGAGTCGAACGATCGCGCGCCAAATCGGCCCGAGGTTGACACTTCGCAGACTTTTCCGTAATGGCGTGCAAAACAATTGTGCAATTGGGCCATTCACAAATGAGGGTCGCGTATTATACTTGTCACGAACAGCTTTTGTTTGATACCACGTATAACACCACTTTTAAATATCTATTTGTGCTAAAAACTATATCGATTACCAACCTGGCGATTATTGGCGAGCTTGAAGTCCACTGGACTAACGGGCTCAACATCCTCACGGGGGAGACGGGCGCAGGGAAATCGATTCTCTTCGACGCGTTGAGCATCGTCCTTGGTGCCAAGGTCAGCGCCAATCAAATTCGCGACGGCAAAGATCGCGCGACGATTGAAGGCACCTTCGAAGCATCACCCACGGTGACTGCCTGGTTGAAGCAACAAGACTTGATAGTTGAAGATCAAACGGATCTGATCGTTTATCGCGAAGTGACGAAGTCCGGTTCCCGGGCGCGGATCAACGGAGTTCCAGTCAACGCCTCGCATTTGAACGAACTGAGACAATTGCTGTTAACGTTTCACGCCCAACACGAATTGCGCACGCTCATGTCAAACAGCGCGCAGTTGGAATTGCTGGATGGTTTAGGAAATAAATCGCATGGTCAATTACGCGATCGTTTAAAAACTCAATATGCTCGCTATCGAGACCTGAAGCGGGAGTTCGAAGAGTTGTCCATCTCGGAAGACGAACGTTCTCGGCGATTGGATTTTGCAAAGTTTCAACTCGAAGAAATTACGGAAGCAAATCTCACTGTTTCATCAGAAGATGAAGAGTTGAGCGATCGGCATAAAATTCTCGCCAACGCAGCGCGTTTGGAATCGACCATCGATCGCGTCACAGAACTGCTTGCCGGCGGCGATTCGCACTACGGAGAAGCGGGCAAGCCAGCGCGCGATTTGATCCAGGAAGGACTCTCCGATCTGGATTCACTGATTGAACTTGATACGCACGTTTCAGAACCGGCTGGTTCCTTGCGCGAAAGCTTGGTCAATTTAGAAGAAGCGATTGATGGAATTCGCCGTTATCGCAATTCACTCGACCTCGATCCGGAATCTCTCAACGAAGTCGAAGAACGGCTCAGCGTGCTGACTCAAGTGAAGCGGAAATACGGACCGACACTCAAAGATGCAATCGAGAGACGAGAGCAACTAACAGAAGAAATTGAAAAGTTAGACAATGCCACCAATACGATCGGTGAGATTCAAGAAGAATTGAACGGATTGAAAAAGCAATTGAAAGAAACCAGTTCGCAACTTTCGCTAGAACGAAAAAAACTGGGAGAAAGTCTTACCAAATCTATATTGAAAGAACTCGGCGACCTCGGCATGGAACGCTGCCGTTTTTCCATCAGTTTCACAGAACTCGATGAAGTCGGCGCTGATGGCAACGACAAAGTCGAATTTTTGATCGCGCCAAACCCCGGTCAACCACTGGCTTCGCTTGCAAAAATCGCGTCAGGCGGCGAATTGTCGCGCATCATGCTCGCGATTAAAACTATCTTCGCGCGCGCAGACCGAGTATCCACCGTGGTCTTCGACGAGATCGACACTGGTTTGAGCGGCAAAGTGCTGAAAGCAATCCGCGACAAATTGGTGACACTCGCCAAGAGCCACCAGATTCTCTGCATCACTCACCAACCGATAATTGCTTCGGTGGCCGACAATTACGTGCAGGTATGTAAAGAACAGACAGATGATAAAACGGTAATCATGGCAAACCGCCTGACAGGCGACGCTCAGCTCAAAGCACTGGCGGAAATGGCAAGCGGGCGCGAAGGCGAAGGCGTGGCGCTCACTTTCGCCAACTCCCTCATGGAAGAAGCGATGCAGGTGAAGGGTGCGTTCAATTAAAGCGATTTAAAAGCTGAACCATTCTGTCAACACTGCTTCAAACAAAGCTATGCTTCGTTGACACAGCACTGACTTATTCACTAGAATCAACCTTCTACGCGGCATTGGGGTGTCGCCAAGCGGTAAGGCAGCTGGTTTTGGTCCAGCCATTCCGAGGTTCGAATCCTTGCACCCCAGCGCTCTTTTTCGCGCTTCATTCCGAAGCGCTCGAGAAACTCACGTCAACACACACGTGGACGTGAGTCGAGGGAACCGAGCGGAACGCACTACATAACGAATAGAAATATACGGATTACGAAAATGGAAAAGTTCAAGCTTAAAGCCGAGAAACGAGAAGACAAAAAGCCTAACCTGCTTCGCAGAGAAGGCAATGTCCCAGCAACGATCTACGGACCAGCCGTCCCATCCGAAAGCGTGCAAGTTAACGCTCGCGAATTCGGAAGACTTCCAGCAGCTGCGTATTCGCATCTTCTCGAATTGGAAATCGGCGACGGAAAGCCAGTTAGCGTCATTATTCGCAACGTTCAACGCAAGTCGACTTCCGACCAGGTGATCAACGTCGAATTCTATAGAGTCAGTCTCGACAAGAAATTGCATGTGAGCGTTCCAATTCACTTTGTAGGCGTGTCACCTGCCGTCGCCACCAAAGGCGCGCAGTTCCTCGAATCACACGTAACAGTCGACATTGAATGTATGCCTGGCGATATTCCAGATTTCATCGAATGCGACATCAGCTCACTCAAGGATCTCGATTCCGCGGTTACATTCCACGAATTGAAACTCCCTAAATCAGTAACCGTCCTCAACCCTCCTGATGAAATCGTTGCAAGAGCGGTAACACCGCGTACAACGGCTCAGGAAGACACAACTGCCGCAGCTCTAGAACCAGAAAAAGCAGCCGAAGCAGAAGAGAAAGCCGAAGAAGAAAAAGAAGAGAAGAAAGACGGCGAGTAATATCGCAGCCTCTCATTCATCAAACATCATTGAATCGACCGTCGGAAACGATGGTCGATTTTGTTTTCGGCGCTTTTAAATATCGAAATTTTGAGAATCATTGCGCGGAAGCCATGAGCTTTAGTTCATAAAGCTCGAACCATTGAACTCTGGAAACGCTTCCTATGTCCTATCTAAGGATGGTTTTCATTAGGTTTGTTACCATCGTTTTTCACAGCTTGAAAAGTGGAACTGAGCGCAGAATGATCCTCGAGAAACTGACCGGTTGGTTTAAATCAATACCGTTGCTAGGAGCACTGGCAATACTGGTCGTGGTCAATCTGGGACTGCTGGTTCTCGATCCAATTAAGAAGATCGACGTCGACAGCCTTCCGACAATTCGAACCTGGTCTTACTGGGCCGCCCAAGATTATCGCAATCTGCCCAAGGCACCAGATGTGGTTTTCGTCGGCTCGTCAGTAATGATGCACCCGACCTGGTGGCAAGAAGCGGCTTACCGCGGCAAAGATGTGGACCTGGTCGCCGATCATGTCTCGCATTATTCCGAAGACATGCTGCGCAAACATGCCGGCGTCTCCAACTTGCGCTGCTTCAACTTCGGCTTGCCAGGCGCGGTTCCGTCTGACGGCTATATGATCACCAAGGCCTTGTTTAAAGAAGATCGTAAACCCAAAGTAGTCGTCATCGGCATGGTGCCGCGCGATCTGGTGGACAACGACTTCGGTCACGCCGCGTCATCTCGCCACTACCATTATCTTTCTCGTTTCGTCGACACATCCGGATTGGAACCACTGGCGGTGCCCAACGTTTGGGAGCGTCCGCAGTATTGGGTAAACGATTTTATCTATTTCAAAGGCAAAGGACAGCCGATCCAACAAGTCATGCGCCATGGCGTCGAGCAGCTCTGCAAGCCCGTTCTGGCTAATCTGCCTGGCAGTCCACTCGACCACGTTACTGATGAAGACAGAAAGTTTGCTATGCACAGAGCAGAACTAGAGAAAGGAGTTTGGGTCGCACATCCGACCACACCTTATTTCTACGCTGCCATTGCCGATGCCGACTGCATGAAGCGTTATGCCACGCCAAACAATGAATTATTCGAGAATCAAAAAGCTTGGCTTGAATTGAATCTCAAAGCGTTGAAAGAAGAAAACATCAAAGTGCTTCTGGTCAACATGCCCGTCACCAGCATGGCGCTCAGATGCATGCGAGACGGCGTCTACGACCGCCATGTCGACACTTTGAAAACGCTGGCATCGAAGTACGATTGCAATTATCTCGATGCCCAAGCAACTGGAAAATTCGGACCAAGAGATTTCACTGATTGGGCTCACATGGACGCCTCCGGCGGCGAAACCTTGCATGCCATGATTGCTGAATTTATCGCGAGCAAAGAACCGTTGGTTTCGCGCTTGTCGGACACTTCATCGGTAGCCGCCAAGAAATCCAACCAGCTTTAGGAGTTTGTAGATGCTGTTCAACAGTGTAGCTTATCTGATTTTTCTACCGATAACAGTCGCACTGTTTTGGATGATACCTGCGAAATGGCGGGCATCAGCGCTGCTTCTAGCCAGCTACGTTTTCTACATGTTCTGGAAACCGATCTATGGCGTTCTAATTCTCGCTTTGACTGCAATCAACTATGGCTTTGGTTTTGCCATTCATCGCAGCGAAAAGAACAAAGGCAAATGGCTGTTCGGCGCTCTGGCAACCAACTTGCTCGTGCTCGGATATTTCAAATACGCCTTCATGACGCGTGATGTTTTAAACGACGTATTCAAATCGATCGGCCTGCATCAGATTCCTACAATTTCGTGGGAGATTATTTTACCGCTCGGCATCTCGTTCTTCGTGTTTGAATTCATCCATTATCTGGTTGATATTTATCGTGGTGAAAAACCAGTTAAGTCGTTTATCGAATTCGCACTCTTTCCAAGTTTCTTCCCCACACAAATTGCCGGTCCGATCAAACGCTATCAGGACTTCATTCCGCAGCTCAAGTTCGAACACAAATTGAATATCGCTGATTTCAATCAATCGATGGAATTGATCTTCTTCGGTCTGTTCAAAAAAGTTGTGCTCGCAGATATGTTGGGAATTATGGTGACCCGCTGTTACGCCCACCCGGAAATGTTATCCGGAGCGGACTTCTGGCTTGCCACCTGGGCGTTCACCTTCCAGGTCTATTTTGATTTCTCCGGCTACACAGACATTGCCCGCGGTTCGGCCTTGCTGTTTGGAATCAAGGTTCCGGCTAACTTCAACTTGCCTTATCTGTCCGGCTCCTACAGCGAATTCTGGAAGCGTTGGCACATCACTTTGTCGAAGTGGCTGAAAGACTATTTGTACATTCCACTGGGCGGCAGTCGCCAGGGCGAAGTTCGCACCTGCATCAACTTGATCATCACCATGACTCTCGGTGGCTTATGGCACGGCGCCGCTCCGCACTTCGTGGTCTGGGGCTTCTACGTCGGACTGCTACTCGTGCTGCATCGCACCTGGCGTCATGTCGTTGCCAAAAGCGCTCAGTTAGAAAAAATCGTCGAGACAAAAGTGTTTCACGTCTTCGCCGTCGCTTTGACATTCAACGCGCACGCGCTTGGTCTGGCAATCTTTCGCGCCAACAATATTCCGGAAGGTTTGCTTGTGTTAGGTAAGATGTTCAATCTGCAGCCAGCCGCTGAAGGTCTGGCTAATTGGCAGCCTGCGGTTATGAACACGAATGGCTCGATTGTCTATCCGATACTACCGCTGGTGCTCATCGCTATGTGGGTAATGCAAATCGTTTGTGCAAATTCGAAAGAGAAAGGCGGCATCATGCCGAACTTCTTCGTTGGCTTCAAACCGGCGTACCTGGCGGTTCTAATTGCGATGCTGCTAATCTTCTCACCGGACGTCACGCCGTCGTTTATCTACTTCCAATTCTAATCATCAACTTAGAACAGCTTTTGAGCATCGCTCGGGCAAGAGCAGTTCGCGAAGACTGCTGCGCGCAGCCTGGTTCGCTGCGCCTGGCTCGCTAAGGCTCTCCGCTGAACCTTAGTGCGCGGTGCCTGGTTCACTAAACCTCTTCGCTGAACCTTAGTATGCGGGGGCCTGATTCTCTACGCCTGGTCGCTGTGCCTGTTCTCTATGCCGGGTCAGCCATAACAGAGGCCGCCTCTTCACGAGGTTCATCCGACGACGTCGACGATGACGTCGAAGGTCCTGTCGCCTGGAGTAATGGTGTTGTAGTTACCTGCCCCTTCTCGTCCTTTTTAGCGATTGGCAATTTAACCGTGAACGTCGAACCTTTGTTCAACTCGCTCTCGAGATCGATGCTGCCACCATGCGCTTTGATAATCGTCATCGCAATCGCCAGTCCTAGACCAGATCCGCCGCCATACAAACGGCTTCGAGTCCGGCTTCTCTCAACTCGATAGAACCGATCGAAGATGCGCTGTTGATCGGCTGGTGCGATACCAATTCCGGTATCGATCACTCGGATAACTGCTTGCTCTCCACTCGAGCGCACAGTGATGGTAACTTTTCCACCTGCTTGCGTAGCTTTGATGGCGTTATTGGCGAGGTTCAAAAATACTTGCTTGAGCCGGTCAGCATCAGCACTTACCATGATTGCGGCTTGCGGCATTATCACTTGAACTTCGATTTGTTCAGGTGCCACCATAACGACAGTATCTTCAACACTGCCGACAACATCACGAAGATCGATGAATTCCAACTGACTGATGATCGCCTGTCCCGCGTCTGCTCGAGCCAATTGCAGCAAGTCAGACACCAGTCGAATCAATCGTCCCGATTCATCAGAAACAGTTTGAAGAGCCTCACCGAGCAAATTCGCATCGATGTTAGAACCGCGCCGCATCAGCAGTTTCGTATAACCTTGAATCGATGTAAGCGGTGTCCGCAATTCGTGCGAGGCATCGGCGACGAACTGACACTGGATGTTGAGCGACTCTTCCAGGCGGTTGAGCAGTTTGTTGAACGACTTGCGAAGTTCCAAAGTTTCAGACGGTTCGTTAGCGTCGACTTCAAGACGCTTGCGAATATCGACGGAATGAAGCTCAGTCGTCGACTGCAATAGATTGGTTATCGGCCTCAAGATCATTTCAGCCAGAAACCAATTAACCAGAAGAACGATAACGACTAAAGGCAGATACCAGGGAGCAAGTCGACCTAAGCTCTCGACAATATCGCCGGTCATGCCGAAGACGATCAGGTGACAGACTACTATAGGAATCAAGCCGGAAAGACTCATGGCGAGAGCCATGCGGAAACGCATCGTCTTTGACCAGCCCGTCTTTTCCATAGTTCCCTGAACTACACCTAGAGCGAGACCAGCAACGGTCCCGGGAATTTCGCATTCGGTTACATTGTACATGAGAAAGGGGCTGTTTAAGCCCGACTCGAACCGAAAGGTTGGCTAGCGACACCAGCCCACAGCACTCGAAAAACGCGCATCCGAAAGTTTTGCACTGGAAAGTTTATGCACTCGGAATTCTATAAACCAGAAAAGCGGAATGCAAAATACGTGCGGCGTGAGCCTGAAAGAATTATCGCTTCTTCAGTAAAATGTCTTTGAATTCAGAAGCCAAAGCTTTATTCGACACGATACATCCGCCTTGATAAACGGACTTACCACCAGATAGATCGGCAAACACACCACCGGCTTCTTCGATAATGATTTTCATCGGCGCCAGGTCCCAGGGTTTCACGCCGACTTCCAGCATCGCTTCGGCTTTGCCTTCGAATACAAACGCGAATCCGAGATAATCGCCAAAGCCGCGTTGTCTGCAGGTTTTGCCCATCAATTCAGTAAAGCCTTCCCAATAACCTTCGTGCAAAATGCGATTGGCACCGCCGAAATTGAAAAGCGCTTGATCGAGTCTATCGATCTCGGAGCAAAAAATTCGCTCGCCGTTTTTATACGCGCCTTTTCCTTTTTCAGCCCAGTACATATCTTTGAACACTGGGTTGTAAACTGCGCCGGCGACGATCTCGTCACCTTCTTCCAGCGCAATCAATGTCGAGAAAATTGGAATTCCGCGCGCGAAGTTGTAAGTACCATCGATCGGATCGACAATCCAGCGTCGCATCAATCGTGGCTTGTCATCATCACTTTGATATTTGAGAAATGCTTTTTTCTCAATTTCTTCTTCGCCAAGAATGCCGTCGTCGGGATATTGCTTTTCGATCGATTCACGGATCATGTGCTCGATCTCTTTATCCGCGCGAGTGACAGGACTGCCATCTTCTTTAGCGGACACGTCGACGCCGGACTCGAAATACTTGACTGCCCGCCGTCCGGCTTCTTCCATCAAATCGAGCACGAAAATAAGCTCCGCTCGGAAAGCGGAAGCCAGGACCGTATCTTCCATAAAGGATCCCTTCGAATGAATTCCGACCGAAGCCATTATCGCACGCACGTTGTGACGTGCGCGACGTTCGCCTAGATCCATGCAAAACTCCCGTTGGACGAGTTATCGCCAACGGGAGCTGACACGTAGATCAGGTCAAGTCCAAGTTTTAGGCTGGGTTTAAGACCTAGCTATTTAGAACAAGTATTCGTAGATCGCGCGTGCGCCGCGACCGACACCAACTCCGACGTCACGTACGTCGATGAAGGTACCCTTAACAACACGCTCCCAGAGGAAGCCTTTTTGACGCTCTGCATAAGCAAGACGCATGTCTTGCTCTACGTTCTTGTCTTCGACGAGTTTCATTCGTCGTTCAAGATCGGTTACGCGAGCCTTGAGTGCATTCAGTTCGCCACGGAATTCTTCAAGCAACGCGGCAAACTTTTCCAAATCGGCTTTATCAGCTTTTTGGTTGAGTCTTTCGACGATGCATTGTTCGTACTTATAGAGGGCGGCTGCTAACTCGAAACGAGTAGCAGATTTTTGTCCTCTGAAAGTACGGTCCGGGTAACCTACTAATATATGACATGGATGGTTAACGAGTTCTTTTAGAGCGTTATAAGCCCACTCGTTACCTACAACGTCTGTAAGTTCGCTGACATTGTTGGCGCCTTGAGCGTGAGCTGCAGGAACGCTAACAAAGGTGCTCGCACCCACGGCAGCAAGCGCGGTGAGAAAGGTTGCAAACCCCTTTTTCATATAGTAATTACTCCCTTGCAATGACCTAATCTAACGGTGTCTAACGCTGGAATCATAGCCTAAATATTCCAGACCGATGTAAGTGTAAAACATCGAAATTGGTGTGATCTGACTCGTATTCCGTAAAACCGGCTCCAGCGCGCCAAAACACGAGTATTAAATTCCGTTAATACTTTAAGCACCAGTCACCCAAAATTTATCTGCTGCAAATCTGCAAAGCGAGCATCCGTGACACTTCATGGCAACCTCATAGTTGGAATTCACGCTCGATAGAACAGAGGCGCATTATCGGACCCAGTAACGTTCTGGCGACATTTTCAATAGCCCAAAATGTCACTGCTTTTGGTGTCATATTCGCGCCATATTTCGTGCGTCTTTCATGACGACTATATCCATCAAATAATCAATAAACACCCGCAACGCATCCAACGTATTCACCGCCCTCGGTACCACGTTTTGTCACACGATTTAAACGGATTGGCGTTTCATTTTCTCAATCGATGGTTCAATTCACATTCCAAAAACATGCCTGGAGTGCTCAATCGACAATTGACATGTCATCGAGTTCTCAAAGGACGGATTCAAGTTTCTAAAGCACCAAAATCAGTCTCGAATTGTTTAAAACAAAAACGAATTTGATATCAAAACTATTTCACAGGATTGTGAACGACCGCAGCGCGAAACGGTATCGCCGGCAATTTGTCGCCGTTATAAAGATTGCCGTCAGGATTATCAGCCCACGAATAAGTAACGAGCGATGGTTTTTTGATCAACTTATTCCAGACAATGACGGTGTCGCCATCAATTTGTGATTGCGCCCAAACCAGCTTCTTGTCTTCACCGGCAACAGCAAATCCTTTTAGATCGCCGCCAGTCATAGTCAATCCGTGCGTCGTATTTCGAAAACGCAATCGCACTTTCTCCCCCTCAGCAACCGCGCTATCGAGGGTCGGCCCTTTGAATGGAAACGGTTTGTTGTATTGCGTCGAGAGTGCGAGATGCGCGAGTCTCTGACCGATAAGTTGTTTGTCCGAGTCATGCCAATTGGCAGTCTTCGATTGAATCGTGTCGATCGCACTGACCATATAAGTAGACGGCGATAAACTCGCCTTTGCCTGCGCGTCTCTTATTCTTGCCAACTTGCTGGTGGTCGACGGAGCTTCCGATCGATCGCCTGCCGGCGGCAACTGCACGAATAGAAACGGCATGTGCGGCTTACGCCATTTGCGACGCCAATCGTGCATCAACGTCGTGAAAAGTTTTTCGTATCCTTCCGGTTTCGAAACGTTGATCTCACCTTGATACCACAAGACACCACGCATGGCGTACGGCACGAACGGCGAAATCATCGCGTTATAAAGCGATGCGGCAGGCGGTGGCGGAATGACATTGTGACCCTGCTCGAACGCCACGTCCGCTTCTTGGTTCCAGACCTCTAATTCATTGTGGTCCTTTCCAAGTGCCGCGAGCTTTTGTTCTCGAAATTTAGTGAACGCCTGAAACTGCTCTTCAAAGTTCGATAGTTTGCTCCGCCCTTCCGGCAGTCCGGCTAATCCAGCCGGGCTGATCCAGGAGTGCACAGGCGATCCAGGGGCGGCAGAAACGATAATCCCGATCGGTCCGTTCAATTTCTTTTTCAACTCGGTAGCAAACACGCAAGGCACTGCTGAGAATTTTTCGACGTTGCTTTTATCGAGCACGGACCAGGTCGCGTCGAGTTTGCGCTCGGGCTCTCTGGCAACATTGAATGGTGCAGTTATAAAACGAATGGATTGGCCGGCAAGGGCGTCATCGCTTACGGTGATGCCCGCTTGTTTCACAGTCATCAACATATTCGATTGACCGGAGCAGAACCAAACCTGACCAACCATGACATCACGAAAAACAATTTTGTCCTGACCCGCGACCACTGCTAGTTCGTAAGGTCCGCCAGCTTCAAGTGCAGGAAGTTTTACCTGCCATCTGCCATTGGGGTTGGCCATCGCCACACCCTTGCGATCGCCTAAGGCGATGCCAATTCCTTCGCCGGGACTGGCGGAACCATAGACTGTAACGGGCTCGCCCGCCTGCAGAACCATGTGGTCGCTGAATACGCCCGGCAATTTCAGTGATTCTGCCAGCGCAGCCTGTCCTAAAAAGAGTAAAGACCCAACGCAGAACGCCGAGAAGGCAACGCGACCTCTCATTTTTAGTCCACCATAAGTTAACGAATGCGGCTCGCTCTGGAGCTTGAACAAATTCATGCCGTTTATTTTCCGCTGAAATCCAGCCGCTGGCATGATCGATATGTAATCAACAGCCGGGAACCTGCTTACCGACTCAACAAAATTAGTTCTTGCATTATCTTGACATCGTGATATCCTAAGTCTGTGCTCTTTTTACTACGTTCGACTTAATTTTGGTCATTTGGCATCCGTTCCAGGGTATAAAACCCTTGTGACCCCCTACCTGTGTTGTTGTGAGTCGCTATGAGAAATTTTTGTAAACTTGCCCTCTCTGCCGCAATCCTGTCGGTGAGCGTTTTGCCAGCCGCGGCGCAGAATTACCATTACAACTACGGCAACTCGAGAGTTGTCAATCAATCGTCGGTTGGATACGTTCAACACGAAAATACCTACATTCCAACCGGTGCAATCAATAACACCGCAAAAGGCGTCGTCACTGGTGGCGTCGGTCAAAAAGCCAACAATCTCCTTCCGGGCGTAGCCTGGGGACGGACCGTCGGCACATCGGGCGACAACTTCTATATGGGCGGCGCGCCTGACAAGTTCAAGAGCGCAGTGCCGAATTACGCAGTCACCCCTCAGCGCACTATCACCGTAGGCGGCGCCAAGGGTGGGCAACGGCGCGGCGGGCGACAGCAGCAGCAGCAGCAGCAACAAGGCTATTTTTACGTTCCTGGACAAAACGGCAGCACTGCCAACTACAGCCAGGTCAACACCAACCCCGTCAACGTTCAAGTTAACGGCGGCGCAGCCAGCTACGGAAGCGGCTCCGGTCAAAAGAACTTCTAAATTTTTTCAGGTCTAATTGGCACCACATAATGTTGCTCTTAAAAAGAGTGCACATTTGCTTGCCATCACATATGATGGCATCGTCGAGGTAGTGACTTACCTGATAAAGCAGAATTTCTATGTTTAATCATCAGGAATCGCATGAAGAAGAAGGGTCGAAACTCGACCCGAGTTGCTTTCCACTCGACCGGTATCAGCCATTGAAGCAGATCGGCATCGGTGCAACAGGTTCCGTTTACCTGTGCCTCGATCGGCAATCGCAAGATCCAGTCGCGGTCAAAATTTTGCACGAATTGCATGGTGAGCAGTTTCGTTCTTTTGAAACAGAAGCTCGCACCATGACCAACATCAAGCATCCAAACATCGTGGAGCTGCTGGGTTACGGCGCGACGGAAGCCGGCATGCCGTACATGTGCCTCGAATATTTCCCTGGAACGCGCCTTGCCGACTACATCGAAGCAAGAGGACGCTTGCCGATTCCAACTGCGCTGACGGTCTTTGCAGACCTCGCAGACGCGCTGTTCGTCGTCAGCGATTCCGCAAGATACTTCTTGCCAACGGCGTTTCATGGTCATTGGTTGAGCAATTTGCTGATTGCAAGGGTGGCTAAGCAAATTCGCTTTTGAG
>JADYXR010000276.1 GCA_021772095.1 Candidatus Obscuribacter sp.
GGTGAGCTAATTCAGGGAATTAAGTTTGTTGATGGTATCAAACAAGAAGAGGCCGCCTAAGCAATGCTAAAACACAACATTTGAGAAAATCTCACTTACAAGCGCCTGTCACCCATCATGGTGCACTTACACGCGTCATAAGCGTTGTTCTTGGTCCGCCCGCAGTTTTCGCAGGTTCTCAGAGCCGGCAACTTGACCAGTTTCGGGCGCACAACGAACCGTTCCCGCTCAACCGACTCAACCGACTCAATCCACTTTTCCCGACTCAGGCGCACCGCTTGGGTTGCCGTCAAGCTCAGCAAGAACTTCTGCTGTGACGCGGCGAGTTCGTGGGCCTTCATGCCCATCAGCCAGAAGGTTTTTTTCTGGGGCTTGGTTAGAGCCGCCGTCGTACGTACAACGTGATATGTGGCTTCCGCATCGCGGTTTTCGCGGGCATCCCCACAATACATGCACAGGTCGGTACCGGCGCATTTCGGACAGAGGCTGTAGACGGTCGTGGAAGTGAGCCCCTTGGGGCATCGCGTGCATTTGCCGGCCCTCGCATTCAGCGGCAATGGTTTGGTTTGGCAATCCGGACAGATTCTGTCCGCGAGGCTGGATGTACTGTTAATGCTCATGGTATTGAGAACTCCTGGGAATTTAGGATGACGGGAAGAGTGAGACGTCCAGCACAAGCGGGGCCTCCTCCTGGGGATTGAGCGGCTATTGGATGGAGCAGGCGAAGCTGCCACAGCCGTTGTGTGACCAACGACTTCAGCCGTTGTAGGTACTTGCTACGACTTGGTCAGAGATGGAGTTTGCGCCATCGCTTATTCCTTGCGAGCGTGACTGCTCACACCCGCTTGCGAGGAACCAAGAAGTGGGCTTTACCAGTTACTGTACGATCGTCGGCGCTGTAGCCGATGCTGAGGCCTTTGCTGTTGGAATCTACCTTGAACTGATGCCCGTCCGCCAGAAGTTCAGCAATAACTGTGTCAACCATTTGCTCGACGGTGATCGTTTCTGTTTCCGCCTTGCCGGCTAGGGTGCCTTGGATGGTGCCGTTGAGCGAATCGGTGTCCCAGTTTCCGCCTCCAGCTTTCTTGTAGTTATAGGAGACTGTGACATTGCTGTAGTCGCGCCTGGCGAGCGCCCTGATGATGTAGTCGGTGATGTCTTTGCCGCTTAGTTTGACGACAGCGGTGAATAAATCTATCCCGGAGAGCATACTCATAGTGTTCCTCATGGTGAAGTGAATGTGGACAAGGTCGATTCTGAACAAGAGAATTGGAAACTGAGATTAGCCCGGGCTCCGGCTTCCTCAAAACGTGTTTGTGCCACCAGCGATAGGCCAGCAGTAATGTCACATTGCTGCCACCGGAGCAGCTATAAAAGCGGCACTAGCCCCAATTGATTTGAGCGCGGATGGCCAGTCGCTCTCCTGTGGACGTGGTGCTCGGGTCGTCCCTGTGTTCGATACGCCACCACTTGAGGTACTCAGAGAGCATCACTTGCGTGAGCACAGTGGTGCCACCATCCGCGTTAAATCCTGCTATCAATTCTTCGGTCAGCTGATGAATCAGATCTGGCGCTTGTCCCTCCATCGCAGCACGCACATAGGGCTTGCCTGGTGTGAGGACGCTTCCCTTGCAGCCGGTACGCATCTGCCATTGGAGGTTGATAAACCAGTCGTTGCGAGGGATAAACGGTGATGGAAAGAATATCTGCACTGTGTGCAGCAGTCCGTGACCATGTTGATCGCGCTGCAGGTAGATCTTCCCGTCAAAGCGCAAGTTCGGTCGCCGCAGCAGAGTCTCGATAATCGCTACACTCTGCGCAGGCAGAAAGCCATCACAGGAGGTTGTTTCAAACAGCGGTACAAATGAAATTTGCATGATTGTTGCTTTCTGTGGACCGTGATCCATTGTGAATGGTTTCTCGTAGGACGTTGTGGAGCTTAGTAACTATAAGTAAGCTGAAATTCCGCTTTTCGATCGGGATTTGAGATCGGGAATTTGAGATCTCGTGAACAGCGCCATCATGCGCTAACAACCGAGTTGATTCAAAGCGCGCTGAAGGAGCGACTGATGCTTTTTATTGGTGCTTCGGCATAGTCCTGATTGCAACAGGAAATTGACTGCAGAGGTGCTACTTTCCCTACTGCACCCAGTCTATTTCCAGCGTGCCAAACTTAAGTTTGCTCAGGCTGAGGTGAGGGCAGTGTTCAACCGCCAGCAGCTTCATCGTGGTCGGCAATGGCGGCAGACTCATAAGCCCACTGCAATTCACGGCTCGCAAGGAAGTTAATTTGGTCGGGAGCTCCGACTCAGCCAATTTAGGCAATTTAGGGCAGTTTTTGACCTCCAATTCGAGCAGCTCTCTCGGCAATTCCTCGCCCAAACTCTCCAGAGAACAGCAGTTGCTGACAGTCAACGAGGTCACCCTGTCCCCCATCTCCGGCAGGCTCCTTAGCCCGCTGCAGGTATTGATCACCATTTGCTCCAACTTCATCGGCATCGGCGGCAACTCACGCAATCCATCACAGTAGAATAGGCGAAAGTTTCTAAGCGCGGCTGGCAGTGCCGGTATGCTCGTCACCAGCGTGCAGTTGGCAATCAGTAGATAACTAAGTGTGGCCGGCAGCGGCGAAAACTCACTCAATCCAGAGCAGTTCCTGATGCGCAGGTCCGTGAGCGTGACCGGCAATGCCGGTACGCTCGTCACCATCGGGCTGTCCTCGATCTGAAGGTCGGTTTTGTTCGGGTGCGCAAGGATGTAGTCGGCAAGGGCTTTATCCGATTCAAAAATCATTTGTGTCTCTTCTAATCAAAAAAGTTATGCCATCGAGTTGGTACCCGATAGCGCGTTAAGACCGCCGTTCAGGCGAGAGATACTTCCTTCAGCGCATTGGGGCGCGGTTAGAAGGTTGCCTCTGCGGCTGCGCTGCAGTTAAACCTCGGCTCGCCGGACGACTTCAGCTGCCTGACCCTGCTATGTCGCTCCAGGTAAAGCTAAGAAGGTGGATATTGCCTGTAAAGGCGAGACCCGGAACCTCGCTGACCACAAGCTGGCACGCGCGTTGAACCGCCACAACATCGTAAGTGGCCGCATACACATTTAGCACGCCCTGCTCGCTCAACGGAACGAGGCTGACGAGAGCGCCCTCGTCACACAGGGCACGAGCCTTTCTTGACAATTCATTGCGCAAGTAAGCTGCAATCATAGCGATTTGCCACTTCATCGTCGCTTGCAAGTGCGTGTTCAGGTCAGAGTCTGGCTTAGAAAATGATGCTTCGAGCCCATCGTCGCTCAAGCGAACGACCCACCCGGCAGATGGGTCAAAGGACCGAAGCACAGCATCGATTACGCACTTGTCGCCACCATAATCTGGAACGGCCAGGGTCACTGTGGCGCCACGCACCAGCAAGTGAACTTGATGGTGCAGCCCGGCCAGAAGCTCGGTCGTAATGTTATTCACGATGCGCGAGAGCTCGGCTGCCGCCTCTTTCGTAACTTCAAAATAGCTTGGAATGGTCAAAGACATTGGACTGGATCCCTTCTGATAGTGACACTTTCGATTCTTGTTTTGATACAGACGAAGAATAGTGAGCCTCGGTAGAGTCTTTGAAACTGAAACCGCGATTCGCCCAAGACGGGCTGGAATTAGTAACTCCAGCCCGTCACCGACTCTGATGCAGGACCACTCTCAACTCGACGCAGCACCGCTCGCGGTGGCACCAGCGGGCGGAATCTTGGCCAGCTCCTCCGCCTTGACGCGGTCGAAAGCGGCCTGACCGAGTCGACGGTTCTCGGTATAGTCTGCGTTCGAGCCACCTTCAAGCTCACAAGGGCGCCCGAGGCGTCCGCCGGGAACGTAAGCGTTGCAGAGTTTCCACTGCCAACCAGTTGCGCTCCGGCTGACCCAGAGTTGCAGTTGGTGGGCGTTTCCGTAGTCCTGCTTGTCGATACGTCCAACTGTGGTTTCAGTAGACTTAGTCATGTTCAATTCCTTCCGAAAACTGTTGCGTTTGAAGCGCCTGACTCACGCGAGCCCGCGCCGAACAAAACAAGCCGCTTTTATGCGACTCTGCATTCTCACTTCAGATTACTTCTCCAAACCTAGAACCACAGATGTCGAACCATGCACCGATTTGGTGCTTCGATTTTGTTCTCATCTGCGTCAGGCGACTCGCATCCCCGCTTTGACAGTCACAAGATTGTTTTCCGAACCACTGATTCCGACTCGCCAACCGGCTTCGTGCAATAGCTGAAGAGCTGAATCGAGCACGCTGAACGAGTCAGCATTATACTCAAATGTGATTGTTTCCTCGACTGCGAGCTCTGCTTTCTTCAATTCGATAATTGCCAGGAGTTTTTCCGCTACCTGTTTGACTATTGTCTCCCTGACAGGTTTGACGATATCCAATGGGCTTGGCAGGCCTTTATCTTTTGGTTTATAGAAAATCAAACGAACGTTGATGTCTCCACCAACCTTCTCTGAAAAGCACGACCAGCCTGCCGACTCGAAGGCTACGCGGACTGCGTCAACTACGGTTTTAGCGAAAGGAAGACTTTGAGGCACTGCTACATACGCAGCTTCACCTCGAACAAGTTTTTCACGGTTCTCGACGCTGTTGAGTTCTTCCAAACATTTCTCAATTAACTTCGCCTTGGTGCATTCAACCAATTCTACCGTCGGCGCAGTGAAAACACTAAACGACGGTATTTCTGCACTTCCCATTGTCATTTTCCTTTTTTTGTTTGTTGGATCGAGATACTTGAGACATCCGATGATGTCTTTTAGTTTGGAAGGAAGAAAACTGTTTGAGGCCGCCGCCCGCGCTCTCATAGAGAGCACCGGGCAGGCGAACGTCCAGTTTTGACGACGGTGACCGGGAGGTCGACAATCAGGTAGGCGCGGGAGTCCGCTATCGACAAATCAGTGACATCCACCACGGACGGAAACTTGGCAAATTCCTCTCCACCACAGGCGGAAACTTGGCCAGCTCCTCTGCTTTCACGCGGTCGAACGCAGCCTGACCGAGTCGACGGTTCTCGGTATAGTCTGTGTTCGAGCCACCTTCGAGCTCACAAGGGCGCCCGAGGCGTCTGCCGGGAACGTAAGCGTTGCAGAGTTTCCACTGCCAACCAGTTGCGCTCCGACTGACCCAGAGTTGCAGTTGGTTGGCGTTTCCGTAGTCCTGCTTGTCGGTACGTCCAACTGTGGTTTCAGTAGACTTATGAATTGGCAAGAAAAGCTAGTGCGCTGTGTTACGAGTACGCTCACGTCAACCTCATTCCGTTGAGCGAGAATGGCGTGCTACCTGCGTTTGCACCCACTTACGATGGGGTGGCGGTTCAACGCGCGTGGCGGCTTGCGGCCAGCGGTCGTTGTACTCGTCGTCAAGCAAATCAGCCAGGGGGGAGAGGCGGCTGGCACTCTCTTCCCAGTCGGCGTCCTTTGCCGGGGTTTCGTGCTTGAAGCGAGCAGCCACGCGGGCAGCTTCGCGTTCGCGAAAGAGCTCGTTGTGCGCTTCCTCGGCGGCCGCCAGATCGGCCTCGGCTAGCACCAGATCGGAACGCGTCTCGGAAAGCGCTTGAGATGCGTCGCGCTTCATGACGATTGCCCACTCCGAATCATGCACGGTGGTAGGAGTTTGCTCAACCATAGAAACCTCTCTTGTGATGGTGTAGAACGTCCGCCGGATAACGATAATCCGGCGGTACGAGATGAGAGCGCGCCGTTCATTTCTACGACGCGAGTTGAATGCACAGTCGTTCTCGTCGGTAAACCTTCAAGTTCAATTCGTACGAGAACGGCTCACTGGGAGACCGCCGGACACGGCGACATAACCTAATAATCAGCTCCTGACTATTCCGGGAGGAAATCCTCGATCAGCGCAGTCGGTCAGGGATAGTTGCGTTCAGATAGTGTTGTACCTCAATGTGATCGATGGTCCAACCGGATTCATTGAAGTGTCCCCGGACGATCAGATCGACTGGACGTTGGCTCGGATCAGCGAACATGCTTTGAAGCTTCCTGGCTGTCCAGTAACCTCCCTGCAAGCGACCTTCGCAAGAGTCGTTTACACATAGCATTGAAGCGTGGACCCAGTAGAGAGGGACGTATTTGGGCATGAACAGCCCCCAGAACCCACGTCGTTTCGGATTTTTCACAAGCCGGCAGTGGAAGATATCCTTTATGCAGACGCTGCGAACATCGATGATTCGATAGACCACGTTGTTGAACTGCTCGAACAGAAGATTAGCCTCGGCGCGCCCGAACGGCAAAGCAGTGATTTTTTGTTGATGATTGTTCATAGTGATGCCTTGAGAGTGTTTTGTTTGCGGATTCGCACTCGTATCATTTCAGGTTCTTTTTCTTCGGTAAAATCTGCTTTTTCTTTTCTTTCCGTTTGGGGAGGCAGTCGCCTAAGTTGCAGACTGCAGCTGGGTTTGCTTCAATTGTTGAACCGTCAGCAAGCGGGATTCGTACAGTGGTTTCAGTTGAGCTCATTTTTTTACGCTTGATCATGTTAGACACTTTCGATTGTTTGTTTGTTTGTTTGTTTGAGGGTAGAAGCCGACGAAGAATCTTCCATGAACCTCTTTCGAGGCACGGCACCACTTACGGTGCCATGCCAATGGAAGTAGAATTAACCAAACGGGCAACAGGCTCGGTTATACGCCGATGCCCAGCCAACGTGAACAGAACGAATTGAAACGATTGGCCGCCGTTGTGCCCACTAATGTTTCCAACAGTGCGCAGGTAATAAAGACGCCGGCTTCGCCAAGCGGCTTTAGCATTAGGGACAGTCCAAGAACCGCCAGAGCAAGAGCCCAGAAGTATGAACCGCCACACACGAGATATGCTGCTGCTGATAAGACAACAACAATGAGAGGTTTCCGAAGCATTGAGAGTCCTTTTTTTGAAATTTGTGTTTGATTGTTCTAGCCCAATGTAGAGAATCCGGTTCTTCAATTCGGCCAACTTTGAAAATCCGGTTTCCGTCCGTTGATACGTCCTTGCGTTGTGGTGCTATTTTCGCCAGGGCATAAAGAAGCCAGCCAAGACGATGGCAGCAACGAAAGCCGCGATGACACTGCCCAGCAACACACCAGGCACTCCTCCAACAGCAAGCGAAACTATGCTCATCAACAGCCCGGCGATACCGCCTCCGGTGCCAGCGGCAAGGAGCCACCGCGACGACCGGAGGTAGAGCCCCATCGCACCCCCTGAGCCCACCCCCACGCAGGTGGTGATCAGTGGGCTAGCAAAGTACGCGGAGAGCAAGATCGGCACGGACAGAAGCGCTCCGACGCCGAGAAACGACACTACCAGCATGCAAAAAATTTCTTTCTGAGTCATGGTGGGATCCTTGAAACAATTGTTGGTCCTTTTCCGGTTCGGGAACAATTCGCGAACCGCACTTCACATCAGATTCGAAGCTCGTTCGTTGTCTAATCTGAGAACAACGATCGCGAAGGCAGCAATGCAACGGCGTGGACGACACTAATTGGCTTTGCCTGCTGAATTCGGCATCACCGGGACGTTTTCTAACGCAGGGCATTCGGAGATATCCGCATAAACAACGGAGCTCGGCACCGTCGGACAACTCCTCAGTCCACGGCATTTGTGTACCACCAGATCGAGCAACGATTCTGGAAATGCCGGGAGACTCGTTACGCCAGAGTTATTGACCACCAGATAGGCAAGCTTATTCGGCAGCGCCGGGAGATCTGTTAGACCATGGCAGCCGAAGACACGCAGATAAATAAGCGTGCTCGGTAGTGTCGGGAAATTTGTTAGACCGCCACAGTCGCAGACCCACAGATTGATCAACGTATCGGAGAGTGTCGGGATGCTCCTCAAAAGAGGGCAGCTAGTAAACTTCACGTGCGTCACCATGCCCGTAAGTGCCGGGGGAAGGTTGATCAGGCTGCTGCAGTTTGTGATCCGGAGATCGGTCAACATGGTTGGCAGATTTTGGAAGTCTGTCAGACCATGGCAGTCTTCGACCTCCAGGTAATACACGGAATTCGGCAGCACCGGAAACCGGCTCAGGCCAATACAGTTTTTGACCTTCACATAGCACACTGTGTCCGGGAGATCTGGCAGGCTCGTCAGTGGACTATTTTCGATCACCAAGCAATTCAGGTCAGGCTTGTCTTTCATGTAGTCAATCAATGATTTTTCCGATTCAAAGTACATTGCTTCTTACTTTCTAAAAGATACAAACAAGTTTGTGCTGTCGGAAACGCTCCCAGAAAAACGGATCGAGGCAGAACACACCGTTGGCGGTATGCCGCGGGAACGCAATTGAGGTTGCCCGCATGCATTGAAGTGCTTGAAGTTGAGTCTCGATTTTCTTGCCGGGCGGTGATTGTGGTTGTTACGTCCTTGCCGTGTGGTGTGAATGTTGTTCGACCGAATTCTTCCAAAAACACTGGCTCATAGCAAGTACATCTCTCAGGAAGCCATATGCGCTATCGCCAGTAATGGCAGGCTTTTCGGCGCACTCACTGGTGACAGCAACATTGTTCTCCAGAAATGTGCTGCACCAATTGCGGTATCAGACGTGATCTCATGTGTCTCCAAATTGTGTGCTCGCTGGCGTAGCAGAGCTCGAAAAGCGCCCATCTGCAGAGATCGGATGCAAAATGCGTGTTGCCAGATTGTGTTTTGACTCTCTATCACCGCATTTCATTCGGAACAAACGAAAAGCAATCGATTGTTGCATCGATGAGCAGGTGAGAACCACTGATATCAATGAATATTGATTGCCTAGATCTACTAACAGGTCGGCACTAGATTGGAATCTGTATCAAAAAACTGCACCCGATCGGGCGATTGTGGACCGATATACTACCGTTGTGCAGTGCCAGAAGAGCCTTTGCTATAGCCAATCCCAAGCCGAAGCCGGACTTGTTTTCGCGGGTCTGGTGGAGCTGCCAGAATTTGTTGAAAATTAGATATTCCATATCCTCTGGAATACCGGGACCCTCGTCGGATACTTCGAAAAACACTGACTGCAGGTTGGCATACACTTGAATCTGAATCTCCCCGCCCGGTGGTGAGAATTTGATTGCGTTTGTAATCACGTTCACCAGAACCTGCACAAAGCGATCTTCGTCGACGCTGATGGATCGATCTTCGACAGACTTCGTTATAGAGATTCCATGCGCTTGCGCCATTTGCTGACAGATGCTCAGGCTAGTCTCTACAACCGCACAGCAGGTTGTCTCGGTGACATTTAAACTAATGGAATCGCTATCCAACTTTTGGGCGTCTAATATGTTGGTTAAAATCGACTCCATATATTTGCCGCTGATCAAGGCCAGCTGCACGGCTCTTTCACCTGATTCGGAAATCTCACCATATTCTCCATCGCGAAGAAGACCAAGAACTGAGCTCATTGCTGTAAGCGGCGTTCTCAAATCATGACTGACCGTCGAGACTAGATTCGCCCTGAACTGTTCTAGTGCTAGTCTTGTGCTCAAGTCACTTACGTGAATGAAAAGACTGCGCTTTTTTTGCAATTCCACCTCGTTGATG
This sequence comes from Candidatus Obscuribacter sp., assembly GCA_021772095.1. GTDB lineage: Bacteria > Cyanobacteriota > Vampirovibrionia > Obscuribacterales > Obscuribacteraceae > JADYXR01. Next base: position 9,539 of record JADYXR010000276.1, read on the forward strand.
AATAACTCAACCGGAAACAATTCTCCAGTTTTCTTCCGCCCCGTGGACTCGAACCGATTTCGATTTGTAATGTCGATGTCTTGTATCAACATTTGAACGGATTTACCGATAAGCTCCTTCGCTTCATATTGAAATAGTGTTCTCAGGTGCTGATTCGTCGCGTCAATCAAATCGTCCTCGCCAAGAGCAATCAGACCCAATGGAATGCTCGAGAGTATTTCTTTTATTTGAGCCTGCATGCTGAAGGCCGCGCGCTTGTAAAATTCGATCTCTAGTTGTTTTTCTGCCAACTCTTTGCGAAGTTCCAGGCTCGGCTCATTCTCATGGTTACTGAGTTCAGTCATCAATTGCTCCCATTGGAGAGTCCTTTGGTATTTTAGTTCGTATACTAAGTTCCTGCGATGCGAAACTGGTAAGGATAAAAAGAGAATGGCGAAGATCCTGGTTCTTGAAGACGATTTCTCCATGATTAACCTAATTAAGCAATGGTTGGAAATTGAGAAGCACTCTGTCGATTTAGCCTCTAGCGGCCCGGTCGCCTTACAACTGCTGAAAAAGTCCCAATACGACTTATTGGTAATCGACTGGGGAGTTCCTCATGTCGACGGTTTAGATGTGACGCGGCTTTATAGATCATCAGGCGGCACGGCTCCGGTTCTTTTTCTGACTGGCAAGCAGTCGATCGAAGAGAAGGAGGAAGCCTTTAATGGTGGCGCAGATGATTACCTGACCAAGCCTTTCGATGCCCGAGAGTTCATCCTGCGCACGAAGGTCCTGCTAAGGCGCGGCGGTCAGCAATCCATCATGCCCGAAGAATTGATCATCGGGAATCTGAGAATCAATCGAGACGCTCATATCGTCTACAAAGATAATCAGCAGATTCATCTGCAAAAGATGGAATTCGCTGTTCTGGAATTTTTCATATCGAATCCAAACAGGGTCTTCAGCCCTGAGGTTATCCTCCAAAGGGTCTGGCCAAGCGATACTTCGCGCACACCAAAACATATCAGGTCGCTCATATCCAAACTTAGAGACAAGATCGACACGCCTGGCCGTCCATCCTTCATTGAGAATATCCACGGCAAGGGTTATAAGTTCATCTATCAGAGCGAGATTTGAACACTAGTCAGTGCCGAGATCTGAAACCGCCGAGCTTGCTTCAATCAAATCGCGACCGAGCACCAAATCTCGTGCCTATTTCTGGATATTCTTCGGATTCTGCCGCGTTTGATACCGTGGATGGTGCGCTAATTTTGCATAAAGTGTGCTTTGACTAGATACACTGTCTACTGTTAGGGGGCCTCACTCAACATCCGAATCCGCAAGAGTGCTTGTTTGTGATAATCGAATTCAGAACGTGTTACCAACGTGTGTTCTGCTGAGGCGGCATGATTCAATTTAACTCGATCAAAATTTTCAACTCAACCAAAACGCGCGATTCATTTATCAAAAGGAAGATGGATGAATCGGATTTGCTGAATCTTTGATCTGGCAATTCGGCAGATTCGACTTTAACGACTTCACCCCTTTTTCTGTTATGCCGGTGTTCCTTAACACGATTGTCCGAAGTGCTTTATTTTTCAAAAGGTGCAGCACTCCTTCATCTTTAATCTTCTCATTGTCATGCAGATCTAACACCTTCAGATTGGATAATTGATTAAGCGCAATCAGGTCTGCGCTGCTTAGCGAGCAGTCAACAAGAGAGAGGATAGAAACTTTAGGCAAAGAGTTCAAAAGGCGCAATCGACCGTTGGAAAGTAAGATCCCATCAAGATGGAGTTCTTCTAGATTTTTGAGGCTGGCCACAGTCTCCAGTCCTTTTGGTGTCAGGTCACAAAGACCGGCATTCAAATATCGTATTCTAGGCCTGACAGACGGCGGAATCGGCAAATCTCGCACAGCCGAAGATCTAAGATCCAATTCCTCGAGCCCTGCCTCAGATCCTATTCTCGACAGGTCAACATCCGAACGCAAGTGACTTGAATAAGCTCTTTGGAAGTTACTAGCGGATTTCGCAAGCGACTCAGAAGTCACAGCGTCTTCTACGATAAACGGTTCGGTAAACTCTGTCGTCATCGGAGTCTTTACTGTGTCCACGTCAAATTCGTTTTTCTCATTCAAAAATTTCTGATTCAAAATGAAACAGAAAGCCAACAAAAAAGACAGAGCAAGACCAGCCAAAACCTTGACCAGAGGCACCTTCTTGACTTTGACCTTCTTGTCAGTTTTTTCAGAAGAAACATCATCAATCGTTTCGAGGTCAAGAAATTTGATCACCTCCTCCACGCTTGCTGGTCTGCACTCGGGGTTCTTGGCAAGCATCCGCGCAATCAATTGAACCAGAGGTTCAGGACAATCATCGCGATACTGTGATACAAGCGGCGCTTCAACTTTGTCATGCTGGTAGATAATTCTTGCTGCCGAATTGCCCTCAAAAACAGGTCTGCCGGTAAGGACATTGAAGAAGAGCGCGCCCAGCGAGTATATTTCCGCTGACGCGCCATAGGCTTGACCTCGAAGCATTTCCGGACACATGTAGTACGGACTGCCAACCACAGTCTTTCCTTGCTCTTCTGATGTCTGGAAGTAAGACAAACCGAAGTCGATAAGTTTGACATTGATGACCGAGTCTTCCCGCTTTTCAATCAGGATATTGGCAGTACTCAGGTCCCGATGAAAGATTTTTTTCTCATGGATATAAGTCAGTGCCCGACACACTTGCCCAAGCAGATGAAGCGCGCAGCTTAGCTCCATTGGCCCGTCCGAAAGTCGTTTTTCCAGTGACTCACTATTGAAATAATCCATCACCATATATGGTGCACTGTTGTCGGTTAATCCAAGATCCAGCACCGTTACTAGATTCTTGTGTTGCAGCCCAGCCAATAATTGCGCCTCCCGTTGCAACCGGATGACATCACCAGGCAAGATTCTATGCAGGAGTTTAACGGCCACATCTTTAATCAGGAGGTTATCCGCGCACAAGTACACGGTGCCAAATGAGCCGGTACCAAGCACCGCGCGTGGTTGAAAACGGTTCAGTGGGAAACATTGCTCATCGAGTTCCAACGCCCTTTCTAGAGGGCTAGCGCCATCGGAATGGTCCGCGTTTATGCAATCGCAGTTGAAGCCGCGAAAGACAAGACCGGTCAGAGAGCCGCTTTGAGCAACTCTGGGCTTTCCACAGTGCATACAGTTTTCTGGCAATTCAACTGATTCGAGATTCTGGCAATCGCAAATTAGAACCCAGTCGGTCAATGAGCCGGACATCCGTCTAATCTCGGGACGTCCACAAAAAGCGCAATTTCCTTCGTCTGTCATATTCAAAAAATCGATAAATTGACGATAACTCAATACAC
>JADYXR010000034.1 GCA_021772095.1 Candidatus Obscuribacter sp.
CACCCCGCCCGAGGCGCCCACCATCAAGCCTTCGCCCGAGTTCATCAGGCATTGGAGCAGAGCACCACCGATGCCTGCACTGAAGAAGATGATCAGCCAGGTCTTGTTCGGGAAGAACTCCTTGGCGGACACATAGAACACATAAAGCGTCAGCATGTTCATTACGAAGTGGAGCACTCCACCGTGCATGAACATGTGCGTGACGAGGGTCCACGGCTGTTCCGAGAGCCGGCTCGGATTGACACCGAATGTGGTGTACATCCACAGGGCGATCTTGTCGCCCACCTCCAGCCCCGCCCAGCTGCTCAGCCACTGGGTCGGCACTGACAGCACGAAGAACGCAAAGGTGAGCCAGAAGATCACCTTGATCACCGTGTCGGACTGCCGGGACACGGTGAAGTCGAAGGTCACCGCGACTTCGGGCTCCAGGCGCGAAGCAGCGACGGCGACGTTGTCGTTGGATACGGTCATGATACTGGACCTTTCTGCGAGTACTTGGTACAACAAAAAACAAGCCGCCACCGGTCAGCCACGTGAGAACGCGCGATCGGTTTGCGACTGACTGGGATTTCTATCAACCACTACCAGAACTGGTCCGATATGGTTATCAGCTTGGACATTACCAAGCTGTCGCCGAAGTGAGGCCATCAAGTCGGCACTGAGAACTGGTCCTCGAGCTTTTGCTGCAGAACACTCTGGAGCTGGTCATCCGCTGATTCTTATCCGCAAGATTGCAGCAAATGCCCGCCCCGAGCCATCTCATGGCCAGGCTGGGGTTCGCCAATACCATGCCGGGTGAAGCACTCCTCGACCAGGGCGGCGGGTAGGTACTTCAGCACACCGGTGAAGACCAGGAAGCTCCACGCCATGTGCATGAACGAGCCCTGCGCCATGGAGCGACACTCCTTCGCCACCCACTCCGGGTCGATTTCGCGAACCATCTCGGCGCACTGGTTGGAAGCGTTCCAGACAGCGTCGTCGATGGTGTATCCGAACCGGGCAGCGAAGCGCGGAGCGCGCAACATGCGACGCCTGTCGTCCTTCATGTGCGCGACCACGTCGCCGACACCGCGCAGAACGCCGCGCTTCATGTCGTCCGCACCGCCGAGCAAGTCGTACAGCCGACCGGAAATCGGGTCCTCGTACATCGCGTTCATCGTGAAGTCCCGGCGGTTGCTGTCATCGAGGATGGAGCCGTTCTTCAGGCTCGTCACGTCGATTTTGTGACCGTTGATGTTGAACTTCGCGACCGGGTAATTCGTCCCGCGCGTGGGGACACCTTGAGCAAGCGGCGTAATCAGCGCTTCCACGGCGTCGAGCGGAGCGTTGGTCGCCACGTCGTAGTCGCAGGGCGCCAGACCGAGCATCTTGTCACGCACACAGCCGCCGACGAACAAGGCGATAAAGCCCCGTTCTTGCAAAAGACGTGCGACGTCAGTTGCGGTTTCTCGTTCTCCTAACATGTTTGAACCCCTGTTACGTTGACTCTCAGCCCATGCTCCAAGAACGACACCCGCACGAGTGACGAAACACGAGACAACATCGCAGCAGATTCCATAGCCATTTTTTTGCACCCGGGACAACAGAATCGATTTGAATCGAATGCTGTTAAACCTGATGGCAAGTGAAATGTGCTGTGGTGCTGTCGTCTCTTCTTGAAAGTGGATTCTGAATTATTAATTCAATCTAGGAAATTTCAGAGCAAAATACAATGTCCTTTTCATCGGTTGAAATCATTCAATCAAAACACGAAACGCACTTTCCATAGGCCTTACGACAATCCGAATAGTTTAGTGGTCACAAACACGAACAGCGTAAAATCCCCACGCATTACTGAAGAGAAACGCGATGAACGACTAGCGCGATCAATTGTTGCGATATCAAGAAGTAGCACCCATGCGACTGTTCGCATGGCTCGAAGTTTTGATATCACGACTGAATGTCCGGTCAAAATTTGTACAAAACGCAAATATCCGGATGTCAGGATAAACACAAGAATCGACTGAAGATCAAGGCACGTTGTATATTGATGGGGTCAGCCTGCCGGGAATTACCACATGAAAACCAGAGTCTCAATTATTACTTTCCTTCTTGCGTTGGTCGCATTGCTAGGCAATAGCGACGGCGCTTCAGCCAAAGAATGGACGATCAACGAACGCCAAGATCAGCTAATGAAGGACATCAACACAGCTCAGAAGAAAAAAGCGTTGACGGACAAAGAAGCTAAAGGACTGCGCAAAGACCTCGCCGATGTCGCTCGCAAAGAAGCAAAATTGCGCGGAAAAAACGACAAGCAAATTCCGATCGAAGACAAAGCTAAGTTAGAAGGCGCTTTGAACAAAGTGAGCGTGGATATCAAACGTCTGGCGCTCGAAAAGCGCGTCGACGTGGCGAAAGATAAAGCAAACGCTGCAGAAGACAAAGCGGATGCAAAAGAAGACGCCGCCAAGAAACGTAAGTAGCTGATCCATCGGTTTCAAACGCCGGCTGCTGGAACATTCCAGAGGCGGATCGATGGTTTGAAACTCGTGTGGAACGTCTCAGTCGCGACTAAAACACTATAAAACAGAAGTTGCTCCATCGAATCAGTCAATCGGAGCAACATTTGTTTTAATCCATCTTTGAAAGACGGCTTATGGGTGCGACGTCACACCGCGAGCGCGGGACTGGTTGCGGATCCAGACAACGATCATACTTTCCAGTTGTTCGGTAAGTTGGTTTTCTTCGAGCAACAAATGCTCGCCATCGCCAACAACCATCAGCAATTTGTCTTCGCATGAAATCGCGTTGAACAATTCGATCGTTCCTTCAGGCTTGACCAATTTGTCCTTAAACCCGGCAAGCAAGAGCACCGGCGTGCGCTGCACCAGAGCGGCGGCATCGTAGTTGCCTTTCATAAAATCATCGAATTGCTTAAGTTCCTTTGGCGAGATCTTCATGCGGTTCAGAGGTTCTGCTTCCCACTTCTTGCGAAGAGTGGGATTAGCTGTGGCTCTTGAAACTACTTCCTGCGATATATCGACGGGCTTGTCTTTATTGATCATGTACTTGGCGCCGATAGTGAGTTCGGAGCTGGCCTTGGCGAAGCGATCGCTACTGGGCACGGAGCTTATCAAACCATTGACCAGATCGGGATAGCGAGAGGCTGCGTTGAGCGCGATTGCTCCGCCCATCGATTCGCCGACGACGTAGATTGGCGTTGATGGATAGTGTTTGCGCAGAGTCTTCAATGCCGACTCGATGTCGGTCAAACAAGCCTCGAAGTCCATTAAGCCCTGGCCTTTACTCATCCACTGCCCGAAACCGCGAACATCGATTGCGTAGGTGGCCGATCCGTGCGCTGCCATCTGACGTCCGAACTCTGCAAATGATGCACTCGAGAAGCCCAGGCCATGAACGCAGAGGATCACTTCGTTTGGCTTCTGTTCCGGCAACCAGGCGCGGTATGGCACTTTGATGGCGCGAGCCCAGGCCGGCGACGCGCCTTTGGCAGAGTAGTTGGAAACTGTTTTTGTGGTTTTGACAGATTTTGCAGCAATCAAATGATTGCCTGAAGTTCCACTCTTGACGTCGGCTGCAAATGCCGGCAACGCGAGGCTAAGCAAGGCGGATAGAAACAAAGCGGACTTACGTTTTAACATGACAACTCCCGTGTGACGTGCGCTGATTATGCCTTCTTTGCAGCAGGCATTGCTGGAAGTTTTTTCAAGCCGGCTCGAATTAACTCCGAATAAATTAATAGCATTTTTGGTTCGCCACCGTTGAATTTGAATATTCCAACCCAGTAAGGATAGCTGTAATTCATTTTCAACTCTTTCAGAAACACATTCGGCAAATTCAGTTCACCAACAACTTCGCGTCAAAGTCATCTCCTGCTCGGAGCTCTGATCTCGACTGTCTCAAGGCAAAACCTGAATGTGCTTTGGAAAGACCGAATTACGTTTCGATGGTTCTCCGGCTGCCCATTTGCAGCTGTTGTAGTTCGAATCTCGCACTACAGAAACTCAGCGTGTGGCAATCCATATCCATACGCCAACTTACAAGGTCAAAAACATGAAATCGCGCAGAAAATTTCTGAAAGCCGCGGGGGTTTCCGCTGCCGTCGCTGGCAGCGCTCCTTTCCTCCCCGTCGGCGCCATCGCCACCGAAACCAGCGGCAAAGTCGACGACTTCGTCCGCAAACTCATGGCCACCCTGCCCAAACAGCCCGCAAACGGCAGCTGGGGTGCCACCGAAGACAACATTCTCGGTCCGTTCTATCGCAAGGGTGCGATGTTCCGCGCCAAGGTCACACCTCCTATGGAGCCCGGACGACTGCTGGTCGTCAACGGCCGCGTTTGGGGTGACGACACTCGCAAACCGCTGTCCATGGCAATCCTCGATGTCTGGCAAGCCGACGACAACGGCGTCTACGACAACCAGAATCCGAAGAAGCAGCCCGGTCTCACCGAGATGACCAATCGCGCGCGGATGGTCGCCGACGAAGCCGGCCGCTACGAGTTCGAGTCGATCCATCCCGGTCGCTACATGATCAACGACACGACCTGGCGCCCCGAACACATCCACTTCATGGTCAGCCATCCCGGCTATCAGACGCTGGTCACTCAGCTCTACTTTGAGGGCGACCCGCACAATGCCGGAGACGACTTCATCAAGCAGTCGCTGATCATGAAGGTTAACCAGGCGACGACGCACGGCACCACCTACGATACCGTCACCTTCGACATCGTTCTTGCCAAGAAGTAGGAAAAGCTCAGACGGACGCCGTTGAATTTCGTTGTGGGCGAAAGCGTCCTCTTCGCCCTTCAGCGTGTCGTCGTCGGTGCCGTCGTCCGCGTCTACTTGGTGATGCAAAGTTCAGAACCTCGATGGGCAATTTGCTCATCGAGGTTCTGCGCTGCGCACACCCACTTCATCAAAAATAAGTTCAACAACTAACGACGACTTCAACAACAGGCGACTCCCACAGAAAAGTTGGTCGCATGAAGAATCGCTATTCAAGCGCTTCTTCGCCTATTCGCGCGTTTTTTTTAAACACGCGACTAGCTCGTGCCGAAATAACTCCTTCGATTGAATCAACGCAGAGGGGATCTTCTCCTTGGAGGTGCCGAACTCGCAAATGGCTCTTGGTCAGCGCCTTCGGCTATTTCTGTGATGAAGCCAGTGTGTTGCCGCATTGTTGTACCAACCGAGGCGGATCGAAAACACTGCGTTTCCAGCCTTGCTGATCATTTTTATCGAATGGAGAACACGCAAACATTCGGTTTCCGGTCTCGCCTAGGCTGTCTTGCCGATTTGTTTATACCGAGCGACTGCTGATTTTTGCCTGGAAGGTTAGCTCAAAACGAGGTGGTCGTGCCGTTTTAAGCACACGGGCAGCTTCCTGATTTCGATTCCACAAATCAACAAGGAAGCGATTCAGCATAAGGAATTAAAAAGGTTTTGCCTTACCACCAATTTTTTCCCGGTTTTCGAATTACTACACACAATCGTATGGCACGGAATAGTAAAACAACTTAGAAACATCAAGGAGCAAGAGATCTTGCGATCTCTGCTCCTTGACTCGGTTTTCACCCGATAGATTCCCTCGACGAGATCAGTCTTCCGTCGGTTCTTCGCCCTCGGAAGGACCGGTTTCTTTGAACTTCGAATTTGGTGGATCGAGGCATTCGATGACCGGCTTGACGAACAACTCGGGCTTGAGGTCACTCTTCTGTTCGCCCTGGACGAAGGTCCTGGAGCTGCTCACCTGATTGCTCTTGTCGTAGACCCTCTCCTGCTTGACGCTGCCGTCGGGATAAAGCACGGTTTCGGTGCGCTCGTAGGAGTAGGTCATATTGACCGGAGCCAGCATCAGATTGGGCTTGCCATCGGCGTCGACGCCAATGACACGCAAGAGTTCTCGCTTGTCGCGTTCGTCGCCCCACTTGTGGAATTCCTCCACTTTCGCGAGGCGGTAGGTGGCGTCGCACAGGGTCTTGCCGCCGGTCAAAAGCCAGTACTGTTTGAACAGCGCTTTCTCTCCCGGTCCGAAGGTGGTGACCGCCATGCCTTGCTCCACGTGCTCGACTTCAAACGCGATCTTGCCGTCCTTGTCGAAGTACTGGACTTCGATTTGGTAGCCACGATGGTTGAACTCGATTTTCACGGTTTTGCCGTCTTCGAAATAGAGCTTGCCCGAACGCCTTCCGTCGGACATGTCGTTGATCTCGGAGATCAACTTGCCGTCCGCGTTCCAGCGCGTGGTCTTGAGCTCGCTGTCAGAGACCTGTTCGGTTTTCTCGAGCAGCTTGCCTTCGTCGCTGAAGCTTTCTTCGCTTTCGAGTTGGCTCGAAGTCGAGTAGACAAGCCGTCTTTGCACGGACCCGTCTTTGCCGTTGAAGTACAACGTCTGGTATTCGCCTTCCGACAAACGACCGCCGTTGCGCTCCAGCGAGCCATCTTCACGATAGACCTGGTGACTCTTGTAGGAGCGACCATCATCCTGGTACGTGATCAGACTGCGCAGTTTGCGCTTGGAGTCGCCCTTCAAGGGAGGGAAGAACGAACGGGTCTCCTTCGCAACGCCATCGCCGCGGTAGAGAATCAACGAAGTGACGCCCGACCGGTACTCGATCTGCGTGAGCTTCCTTTTGACGCCGTCGGGGGCGAAGTAGAGATAGCGAATCTCCTCGCCTTCCTCGGGCGGCAGCTCGACACGGTTTGCCGAGGTCAGCTCTGGAAAAGTCGATTGCCCCAGGTCGGTCTTATCGGCACCGCTCTGAGCGAAAAACAACAGCCCGACAGCCGTTACGGCTGCCAGAGCAACAAAACTGAATCGTTTCGCTTTAGTCATATACAAATTCCTTGCGGTATTCGCAAATAGTGGCCGGGCGGTTGAGCGCCTGGCGTGTAGCGTCTGGTTTAATCCAGCGCTTATTGTTTTTGCCGTTGTGGCTGGCCGGAAAGCGCTTTGCGTTACGCTTTCCAGCCAATAATTGCCAATCAGGCAGACGCTCGGTAAAGCGGTCTGCCAAATTGGCACGTTTGAACGGGAACTATCAAATCAAAGGCACCAAGCAGCCCGGTGAGTGTAGCCAGCTCGAGGAGCCTAACTGATGTGCATGCGCGGCTTAATAGTCGTAACCCTCGTAGCCGTTCCAAGGCGGCGTCGCCAGCGGTTCCACCAGGTTGCGAACGTCTTCGACCGGAGCCAGCTCGAGGAGCTTGCTGTCGTATGATTCGCGCATATTCTTCTCGATAGCGACTTCGGTGACTGCCGAAGTGACGACACCGCCAGGCGGATAGCTATAGGTCCGCATCTGCTCGACCGTTTGATCAGGGCGCAGCGTGAGTACCTTATCGAAATCACCGCTCGGGTGAAAATAGTCCACGAAGGTCAGCTTGCCGGCCCTAAACATGAGTCGGCGCGACATTCGGCCGTTCGTTGCGATTTCATCGAGACGAGTCAATTCGTACGTGACCTTGCCGGATGCGTCCTTCTTCGCCTGCCAATACTGACGGTAATCCTCGCATGGAGACGCGCCGTCAACACTCTCGGGCTTCTTGGTGCTGCAGTTGTCGCGATACTTGGTGACGGTGATCGAGCCATCCGCGCCAAAACTGCGGAAGCTCTCGACAGTTCCGTCGTCCCTGAAGTAGAGTGCCTCGATCATGTAGCTGCGATAGACGATCAGCCTGAGCGCCTTACCGTCAGCCCTGTAGAACTCGATCTCTTCGGTGCCGTAGAGGGGCTTGGTGGAGCGTGACACTCGCAGACCGTCGGCACCGAATGTGGTGGTCTGCTCGGTCCTGTTGAGCAGCTTCGCCACCATGATGTTGGTGGGCGCGCCGACGACTACCTGCATGTAGAACAGGTCGCCGGACTGGGTGAACTGCTGCTTGCGAGCAATTGTCCGACCGTCCCTGGTGTAGTCAACCAGTTCGAAGTCGGTACCGCCGACGGTGCGACCGTAAGCGGAGAGCGAGCCGTCTTCGCGGAAGAAGCTGGCTCTGACGATCGACTTGCCGTTGTCGCCGTATTCGATCGAACGCTTGACCTTGCCGAACTTGGTGGGCGGGTCGTAGATCTTGGCACTGCCGGCGGTGGCTTGCGCCTGTTCGGCGGTTTGGATACCGGGCAATATCCCAGCTCCGGGTCCCGAAAAAACAGCCGGATTCGCGGCGACTTCTCTAGGCGGAGCCACAGTCAGTGCCGGTTCCGGATACCATTCGGTGAGAAGACGGACGGTGCCGTTGTTCCGATACACGGCAATCTGTTTGCCGCCTGCCCGGTAAAACACCGTCACCTGCTTGAGGTTTCGGCTGCCGGACCAGTATTCCACTTCACGCCGCATTTCCTTCTGCCCGTCGTGAGCAAGCAAAAGCTGGCTGTCGAGCTGGCGTGCGTAACCGCTCTCCTCGTCCAGGACGGAGTGCGAGCCGCAAGCCGTCGTGAGCAGGAGCGGGAGGGCAAGAGCCGCGACCAGCACGGTCTTAACGAAGTTATTCCTTTTCATTGGAGTATGCCTCATAGAACGGCACGGAATGCGCCGTAGTCAAGATATGGAGAGGAAAAAAAACCGGGGTGAAGGCAGCGCTTGCAAGCCCACCCTCATCTCGGTTGTCTTTCGGGTGACCGCAAGGACCTGAGGTGACGGTCAAGTCACCCCAGGCCTTTCGATCAATAAACAAAGATCACTACCGGTACATCCGATAGCTACTCTGCCAAAGAACAGGACGGCGCACCCCGAGGGGTTTCAGGATGCGCCGCCCCAAAAACTGTCGAAACCTACCGGCACCCAGGAACTGATGCCGGGCGCTCTGCGACTAGCTGACCGTACCGCCGCGACAGCCTCCATCCTTGGCCGTGGGGTCGCAGGTCGCCGGCAAACCATCGGCAGTCGCCGCGTTGCCGTCACCGCAAACCACAGGCGCCGGATCGGGCAGGTCGGCGACATGCGCTTCGGAACCATCGGTCAGTTCGACTGCGCCGCCATCGAGCCCTTGCTCGTTGTCGTCGTAGCGCGCCTTGACCGCGTCCAGCATGGCCAGACAGTGCAGCTCGACGTGAGGGGCAGCTTTCACTGCCGGCACGCCTGCTTGCACCAACCGCCAGTAAGCCAGAGACGCCGCCGCAGCCACGTAAGTGGCGTAGACGTCGCCGATGTCTTCCGGCAGTTCGCTGGAGCCGTTCATGATGTTCTCGACCAGGCGGTCGACCTTCATCTGACGGCGCGGCGTCCAGTTGATGATCTCGGAAGTGGACAGCCCACCCAGAGTCGCCAACTTGGTGCGGATCAGCGCCTTCGCCACCACCGGTGCCACCAACTTTAGGTCGGCGGTCGGGATGCGAATCGCGGTCTTGCTCTTGGCGTTGTCGCTGTGCCAGGTGATGAACTCAGGCACCGTGCCTACTGCCTGATCGGCGAGCAGACGGCAACGGATCGCTTCCTCGGGGAAGCCGATCTCATCGAGAGCCGCAGCCACGATGTAGGCGCGGATGTAGTCCGGCGGGTGAGGCCAGAACTGCAACGTCTTCTGACCGCTCTCCAGCTTGCGAACGCTGAAGTACGAACCGGTCCGCAGAAGACGCGGGTTGCGGAACACGCCTTCGGGCTTCGAGTTGAAAGCCGAGAAGGTCGAGATCATGTTGTACAGGTACGCCGGACCGGACAGCAGGATGCCGCCCGAGATATCTGCGTCCACTTCACCGATGGTGTCGGCGAAGATCTTGACCATCAGGCTCGACATCGGCACCGTGGTGCGGTCGATCTGCACTTCGGGCAGGCTGAACACCACTTCCTGCTTTTCGCAGGCTTCGGCGATCGCCTTGGCCACCACCATCGTGAGCTCGTCACCGAGCCCTTCGACATCGGCGAAGATGTCGTGGCGGAATTCGTGCATGTAGAGCACCAGCATCAAGGTGATGATGCTGCGCTCGTCGTGCGGCACTTCGATGGCGTGGGCGCCGACCGGACCACGGGTACCGGGCAGAGTAGCCGGACCGTGCTCGCTGAAGCGCGCCACGAAGACGTTGCCGACGTGGAACTTGGACGTCTTCAGGCGTTCCTTGACGTCGGGGTCGAGCTTCGCGGACGGCGACATGCCTTCGAACAGGCGGAAAGCCTGCTCGACCGAGAAGACGACCGCTTCCAGCTGCTTGTAGTTACCGGAGCGGAGCTGCCCGAAGGCATCCGTCCAGATCCGCAGCACACCGAGGATCTGCGCCAGCTCTTCGTCGAGCGACTGCAGTGCGGCCTGGAGGAGACGTCCCTCCGAAACCTCGGGATTCTGGGCCACCAGGACCGCCAGCACGCGCGGAATGGTGGACAGGTAGAGAGAGCGCAACTGGTTGAGCTGACCCTCCAGGCTGGCGATGGCGGCTGCCTTGTTGGGCCAGCGCTTCGCCACCACGTCCTTCGCCCATGCCACCTTGTCGGCATGGTCGTCGAAGCGTTCGGCGACGATGGCGTCGTACTTGCCGGCGTCCATCATCAACCGAATGCCTTCTGCCACCGCAAAAAGTGTCGAGTCCACGTTCGCCACGCGAATCAGAGTGGACGGCGACTGCTTTTGGCCTGCCGCTTGCGACGGCACGAGTCCTTTACTCGGCAGGCCAGGGATAAAACCCACGTTGATCGCCTTCAGTCCGGACTGTGGAGCAGCCTTGCCGCTCTTGCTCCGGGCGCCTAGCTTGGCCGCCGCGAGCTTTTCGTCCAAACGGGCCAGCGAGCGGGTGACCGCTTGCTCCACCGTGGGGAATGCAAAATTCTCATCCCCGTAGCCGGGGCAAATCACCATATTGGTCCGGCAGCAGTGCGAACCAGGCTTGTCTTCCTGGGTTTGCCCTGTCTGCGGAGTCAGGTCGAGAACGATTTTCATATTGACTTCGCTCCAAGTTGTGAGTACGGCGAAACTGGCTACAAGCCAATCTCGCTGTCTCGGATTTCGATTTGTCTGGAGAATCAGTCTTTGGCCAGGCCGGCAATGACGCGCGCGAGCTTGTCGGCGAGCACATCGCAGGGTGGCACGGACCGGTATTCCGGAATATCGAGCCGCAAAAGCGACCCGACACAAGCAGCTGGAGTCACAATCGGCGACCCCTCCTGCAAAGCTTTTCTGACCGCGTAAGGCGTTACACCTTCGCGTTCGATTTCGAAGGCGACAATCGACGGCACGATCGGGCGGCTCGAGCTGGGCTCGACCACCTTGACGCCGCGGATTGACGAGATGGCCGCCACCACCTTGGCGCGCTCGGCTTGCACCAGAGCGAGCTGGTTGAGACGCTTCTCGCGAAACGTGTCGCCCTTGCCGCGCCGGTAGAAGTACATGAAGGCGGCGTTCATGGCGACGATTTCCGGGATGGAAACCGCACCGCGTTTGAAGATCCAGTCAGGAAGCAGCGCTTCGAGCCGGGGCTCGAATTGGAAGTGCGAAACCGACGGATTGACCACACGACCGGCTCGCGTCTTCTCGATGAAGATCTGCGCGAGTTCCTCCTTGACCACACAGGCTGATGCCGTGAGCAACCCGCCAAGCGCCTTGGAGGCACTGAGCAGGTACGCGTCGCAGTACGCCAGTGGGTTGTTGAGCGAGTCGGCGTCGCGCCGTCCCATGCCCTGAATGTCGTCGACCATAAAGAAGACGTTGTGGTTTCGCGACCGCAACTGCTTCACCAGGTCAGCCACTTCCATGACCGGCATGAGGCGACCGCTTTCCGAAACCGTGGGCAGATGGATGACACCACAAGTGGTGCCACCCGAGGACGAGGTTTCAACCAGACGGCGGATTTCGTCGACGATGCCCTGGTTGTCGAACTTGGTCAGGTCGATGACGTTGTCCGAAACTGCCATGCCGGCAGGATAGTCGAGCGCGGGAGTCTGCTCGAAGAACAAGCTCGTCACCGGCACGAAGGCGTTATTCTTGACTGCGTTTGGTCCTTCCACAGTGCCTTCTTCCGTCGTCGTCACGGTGAAGAACTGGCGGACATAACCGGGCAACCCAGCGACGATGCCGCGAAACTCGGGATGCCGTCCTACGTGGGCGAACATACGAGTGACAAGCAGGCTGGAGAAGGCGCCGGAGGCGTCCAGGATGACCGGGGTTTCGTCTTCCAGACCCAAAAGAGTACGGATCCAGTAGCGTGAATATTCGGTTTCCTGAACATAGTAATCGTTGAGCGCGTCGACATCGCCGTAGAAGCGACGAACGGCATCAACACTGAGCTTGGCGGGAACCGACATCTCGGACGTCGGGGCGGCGATGGTGGCAGATGCCCACCAGTTGCGCCATTTGTCATGCCACGGTGCGCCATGCACCGGGACCGTCGTGAGCGGATGCGCAGGGTATGCGAATCCCACTTTGGCGGGGTCGAATTTCGTCATAGTAATTTTTCCTCGGAAGTTGGTCCAAGACACGCACAGCGAAGCTGCGCGTTCACTAAAATGGAAACTCGCCACGTTACCGAACCGTCCTGCAGGCAGAACAATTCAATGGGGCTTCCAGAGCGGTTCTTTGAGAGCAACCGCAATACCGTCACATGCGGAACCTGGAGAAAGGCTGGTGCTCAGCGAGGCGTTTTGCACCAGCCCTTTTCCAGACTCCGCACGGTAATCAGAAAAACAAAGGCTGAGGCTGCGTCGGCCAGGCGGGGCGTCAAGCAAGGTTTTCACCCTGCAAGCCACTCCGACTGACCTCTGCAGCCCCAGCCCCGTTTCAAAACAGGGATCCGGACTGTCACCATCAGCGGTACCAGAAGCGTGAGCCCACGGACACCACCTCTGGGTTCGGCCTGAAACCTTCGTCACCACAAGCAATCGACAAGAGCGAACTCCCTAGACCACATGTGGATTCAGTCATCAGTTACCACAGCCGATGGACGGAAGCGGGCTCCCGATATCACCTGTGGATTTCAGACATCGTTCACCACAGGCAGTGGCAGGGCGCCAGCGACTTTGCAGCCGTCGACACCCTGCCTGTCTGCCATGGGCTTACTTCGTCGCGCCGTCGAGGTAGTACTCCTCGTGCGAGAACACGTCGACCTCGATAGCCTTGAGCTTGGCGGCATGCGCGAGCGCGAGCCGGTCAGCCTGGGGCTGCGTGATCACACCGAGCGCAACCGCCTGCGCGGTGATGTCGGCGTTGATCACACCACGGTGCAACTGCTTGGACCGTTGCGCCTTGATGATGGCGTCGACGGTGGGCTGGGTCTCAGTGACCAGGCGGAACGCCTTGATCAACTGTCCGAGCCCGGGAGCGTCCTCATCGGGCATGAAGACGCCTTCGGTGAGCCGGTCGAACTGCTGACCGTAAGTCTGCACCGTGGCAGCCGCCTTGCGGGCGACAGCGTCCGACGGCGCGCGGCCGATCGGGTTGAGACGCAGCGTGTAAGCGCCGACCGTGCGCATCAGGAAGCCGAGGACGGGCACGTCGAAGTTGGCATAGATGCCTTCGAACGCCGTCTGCACTTCGCTGAGCGCCTGAGCCAACGCGTAACGGACCAGCGGCAGGTCTTCCTTACGACGACCTTCAGCCTCGAAGCGCCGGAGCGCCGAGAAGCCGAGCAACATCCAGCCGACCGCGTCCGCGTACCGACCGGTGAGCATCTGGCGCGCTTTCAGCTTCCCGCCAACCGTGAACATAGCCAGGTCGGTGAGAGTGCCGAAATGCGCACCCGCCCAACCGAGGCGCCGGTAGTAGGTCCTGGTCTCCGGTGCCACATTGGGCACGCTCGTGGTCCAGCCGCGGGTGAGGCTCCGCACGCCGGTGCGCACGAGGCCCAGACCGAAGTGCAGCATCCAACCGCAGAGGTTCCAGCGGAAGGCAGGCACGTCGTTGTTGTCCACCGCGTGCACCACCTTGAGCGCATACGGATGGCAGCGGGTCGCACCCTGACCGAAGATCATCAGAGTACGCGTGAGGATGTTGGCACCCTCGACGGTGATACCGACAGGAGCGCCGGTGTATCCCTTGGACAGGATGTTGCGCGGGCCCTGCATGACGGCGGCGCCTGCGAAGACGTCCATGGCATCGATGCCGGCCTTGCGGGCGATTTCGGTCGTGTAGGCCTTGAGGACCGCCGACGTCACCGGGGGCTGAACGCCCTCGTCGACAGCCGAGCAGACGAAGATGCGCGCCGCGTCCAGCATGTACGTCATGCCGGCGATCGACGCGACCTTCTCCTCGATACCTTCCATCTGACCGATCTGACGGTTGAACTGCGACCGCACCATCGAGTATGCCCCGACAGCCGCCGCACCCATCTTGAGGTTGCCCACCGCACCAGCCGGGAGCGAAACACACCGACCGCCGGCAAGCTGCTCCATGAGCATCTTCCAGCCGCCACCGGCATACTCCGCACCACCGATGATGCTATCGACCGGAACGATCACGTCCACACCCTTGAGCGTGCCGTTTTCGAACGGCTCGCCAATCGGGATGTGGTGCGGACCGTTTTCGAATCCGGGCGTTCCGGCGTGGATCAGCACGCAGGTGATGCCGATGTCGCCCTTGTTCTCCGCGGTCGTCTTGTTCAGCAAGTTGTCGGGATCCGACAGCTGAATGGCGACGGTGCAGAGGTTCGAGATTGGCGCCAGCGTGATGTAGCGCTTCTCGAAGTTGAGCCGGATCTTGACCTCACCGTCGGTGTCACGGAAGACGACACCTCCGGACTTCATGCTGGCAGCATCGGAGCCGGCCTGCGTTTCCGTGAGACCGAAGCAGGGGACGAACTCGCCCGAGGCCAACTTGGGCAGGTAGAACTTCTTCTGCGCATCCGTGCCGTAGTGGATCAGCAGCTCGCCAGCGCCCAGCGAGTTGGGAATCATCACGCGCACGCCGACGGTGAACGAGTACGGCGTGATCGTGTGCAGGATGGTGGAGACAGCCAGACGCGAGAATCCGCGACCGCCGTACTGCTTGGGGATGATCAACCCCATGAAGCCCTGCGACTTGATGAAGTCGTCGACGTGCTTGGGAACGCGGCGCGTCTGCCCGACTTCGTAGTGGTCGAACATGCGACAGAGCTCGACCAGTGGGCCGTCGAGGAAAGCCTGCTCTTCGGCAGTCAGCCCACCGTAGGGCTTGGAGAGCATGGAACGGAAGTTGGGCTTGCCGGCGAAGATATCGCCGTCGAGCCAAACATCTCCGGCCTCAAGCGCCTGGCGCTCGGTCTCGGAGATTTGGGGGAGGACTTTCATCTTCTTCATCGTGTTCAGGATGAAGCGGAAGAAGAAGTCACCCCGGCGGCCCTTGCCGGAGTTCCCAGTAATCAGATTGTCCGCCGGCTTGTTGCCCCGCGAACCTTTATCGTTTTTCAGAGTCATGATTTTGTCCTCAATCTCAGGCCCTTCCGGGCTTAAGTGTAAAGTGGCAGCAAGTGGCTCAACGAGAGCCTTTTGCCTATCAATTCAGAATCAAGAACGTAACCGGAGCGGACGAATGTCCGCTCCGGCGTTGGTTTACGTTCGATAGCCGACCTCAACGAGAAGCCGACCAGCAAACACACAGACTGACGACTGATTAGGCCGTCAGAACAGCGACTTCGACCCAGGCGGCCTTGAGGGCAGCCTCGAGCGAGGGGTGCAGCGCCTTGCAGTTCTCGAGGGTCTTCAGGGCGAAGGCCTTGAAGTCCGCCTTCGAACCGACGCGGTTGGTGCCGCAGTTGGTGGCGTACCAGATCTCGAACGGACGCTCCCAGGCGTTGCCGCCGACGGCGCGCGCGAAGTTCGCGAAGGCACGGTTCGGGATGCCCGAGTTGATGTGCACGCCGCCATTGTCGGACCATCCGGTGTAGAGGTCCTTCATGTGCGCCGGCTGCGGGTCCTTGCCGACCTTCGGGTCGTCGTACGCGGTGCCCGGGTTGAGCATATCGCGCAGGGCACGGCCGTTGACCTTCGTGGTCCACAGACCGGGGCCGACCAGCCAGGTGTCCTTGTCGGCGGTCAGGCCGGCGCGGTACTGGCGGCAAAGCACGCCGACGACGTCGGAGAAGTGCTCGTTGAGGGCGCCGGACTGGCCCTGGTAGATCAGACCGGAGGTCTTCTCGGTGACGCCGTGCGCCATCTCGTGACCGACGACGTCTTCGATAACGAAGGTCGAGAAGAGCTCGCCGTCGCCGTCGCCGTACGTCATCTGGCTGCCGTTCCAGAACGCATTGTTGTACTTGCGACCATAGTGCACGGTGCCGACAAGGGCCATGCCGAGGTCATCGATCGAGTTGCGCTTCACGACCTTGGACAGGAAGTCCTTGACGCCGCCGTGGAAGGTGTAGGCGTTGTCGACGGTCGTGTCGTTGGTGGCGGCATCGCCTTCGAAACGCGCCTTGGCGCCGGGCAGGGTCTGCTTCTGCTGGGCGTCGTAGATCTTGCGTTCACCGGTGCCGGTGCCCGCGAACAGGCCGGGGAAACGGCCGGGGAGGATGAGGCCCTTCTGAACCAGGCGCTGGTTCTGGATCAGGGTCTCGAGGATGGTGAGGTTGCTACGGTTACGGGCATGCAGTTCGTACAGCAGGTGGTCGTAAACGAAGCCTTCGTGTTGGTGGCTCATGTGGGTTACCTTTTGGTTGTCGAAGCACAGGATGTGTCTTCGGGTTTAAATGGCAGGCATGTAAAAACCGCTCAGGGGATCTGAGGGGAAGGCTGACGAGGAACAAACACCCGAACTCCAAAACTGTTCGCGCGAAGACCACTAACTTCAAAACTAAAGAGCTGAGCTTCCCCGGAACTCGTGAAACAAGTTGGGAAAAGAGTAATCAGTTCATTCAGTGCGAGGTTTGTGGTTTCTCGAAAACAAATTTAGGGAGTTAAGGTTGCCTCAAGAACTTAGCTGTAAAGACCGTGTTGAAACAACAGAGTGGTATTAATCGTGTATAACCACTAGATACATATGTGGCGCTGGACCGCCCCCTGAATTAGCTCTAATCAGCGGCCCGCAGTAACGACTAGCAGAGTTCTCGCTATTCACGCTAGCGATGTTCAACCAGGGCAAAACGTAATTGATTGCCACCATATCCAGTGCTTGACAATAATCTTGTCAAGAAACAGCCGGCATTACTAAAAGCCTGATTCTTAGCTATGTCTGATTTGAACATCATGAGATGTAATGAGTAGGGTTGACCCGCTATATGTACTTTCATTTTAACTTTGCAGGCCACTAAAGAAGAGCCCCCGAGTTTGTTAAGAACCTCTACCAGAGCTGATTACCATCGGCTTAGATCATGACCGTTTTAAGAAGAACAGTCGTGCAGAGTTTCTCGACAAGAGCGTTTTGTACTCTGAGTGTTTAGAACCAGACGCGCAAAACCTTCTGTCTACGGGCGTTTCGGATAAAAGAACGATTTAGCTCCACCTGCCAAGCGAAGACTGAAGGTTAACAGTAGCTTACTTTTTGCGATTAGAGAGCTATTCTCTTAAATGGACTTACTGCAGACCCAGGCTCGCCTTCGACCACGACTACCGGTTATACGGTGTCCAGTCGATCGACTACCGGGAAAACATTACTGCTGCGATATGAGTTCAATTGGAGATAACAATATGACAAAGCCTGACGATCAAAGCGTGATCGCAACTACTCAGGCCAATTTCCGCTTGCCCACCCACGTGATCCCCAGCCGCTACGACATGACCCTCCGCCCTGACCTGAAGGAATTCACCTTCACAGGTGACGAGACGGTCGACATCGAGGTTCTCGAAGCAACGAGCGAAATCAAGCTCAACGCCAAGAAGCTGGAAATCCAGGAAGCCTACGTCGTCAAAGCAGACGGCACGCGGCTCAACGGCAAAGTTGAAATTGACGAGCAGGTCGAGATCGCAACCATTACTTTCAGTGGAATCCTGGGCAAAGGCGCATGGAAACTCCACGCGCGCTTCTCGGGCGTCCTCAGTGACAAGCTCAAAGGCTTCTACCGCAGTTTCTGGACCGACGACGCCGGGGTCAAACACCCGATCGCCTGCACCCAGTTCGAAGCCACTGACGCTCGCGCCGCCTTCCCCTGCTTCGACGAACCCGAGTTCAAAGCGACGTTCAAGTGCGCGCTCGAGGTCGACGAAAATCTGGCGGCAATTTCAAACGGTCGCGTTCTCAAAGAAGAAGTGCTCGACGACGGCATTCGCTATGTCAGCGTTAGAGCAACCGACGCCAAACCGGTCAACAAGAAACGCGTCGAGTTTGCTGAAACCATGAAGATGTCCACTTACCTGGTGGCCTTCATCGTCGGCGAGTTCGTCAGTTCAAAACCGGTCAACGTCAACGGCAAAGAAGTGCGGATCTGGTGCGTTCCGGGCAAGGAACACCTGATGGACTTCGCGCTCAAAGCCGCGTCCTTCGGACTGGACTGGTACGAAAAGTACTTCGACATCGCTTATCCCGGTGGCGACAAGATCGACCACATCGCCATTCCCGACTTCGCTTCGGGCGCGATGGAAAACCTCGGCGCCATCACGTATCGCGAAACTGCGCTTCTGGTCGACGAAAAGACCGCACCTCATGCCGCGCTCAAGCGTGTCGCCGAGGTGGTGCTGCACGAACTGGCACACATGTGGTTCGGCGATCTCGTGACGATGGGCTGGTGGAACGGATTGTGGTTGAACGAATCGTTTGCCACTTTCATGGAAAACCTCTGCCTGCATCACTGGAAACCAGATTGGAACGTCTGGGAAGAGTTCGCTCTGGGACGCGCAGCCGCTGCCCGTCTCGATGCCCTGAAAAGCACTCACCCGATCGAATGCCCCGTGCACCATCCCGACGAAATCGACGAACTGTTCGACCTGATTTCGTACGAAAAGGGCTGCTCGGTGCTCTACCAGATTCACCAATTCATCGGCAAAGACGCCTTCCAGAAAGGCATCCGCGCTTACCTGAAGAAGCACAGCTACCAGAACACCGAGACACACGATCTCTGGGACGCCCTGGAGAAAACCTGTCGCGACCTGGGACTGAATCTGCCTGTCCGCGAAATCATGGACGACTGGGTGTTTACGCCCGGCCATCCGGTGATCGCGGTAAAAGAAGGCGACGCCGACGGTTTCGTTTCGTTGAGCCAGTCGCACTTCACGTTCTTGCCCAAGGACGCTGACGCGACTTCGACACTCTGGCCGATTCCGCTCACCATGCGCATCGCCAGGAAAGACGGCACGTCCGAAGAGAAGAAGTTCGTGTTCGACAAGCTCGAACAGTCCGTCTTCGTCGGCGAAGGTTACGATCACATCGTGGTCAATGCCGGCGGTTCTGGCTTCTACCGGGTGGTTTACTCGGCAGGACTGAACGAAAGATTGATAGGCGACGTGCAGAAATGCCTCTCGGTCGTCGAGCGCTTCAACCTCGTCAATGACAGCTGGGCAACGGTGCGAGCTCGCATCACGCCTGTGACTGACTACCTCGAAGTGGTGAAGTTGTTCGGCGGTGAGGAAGATCCAAACGTCTGGTCGATTATCTGCGGCTCGCTGTCAGCGCTCAATCGTCTGGTCACAGGCGATCACCGCACGGCGCTCCAGAAAGTCGTCCGCGACCTGCTTGGACCAGCAGTTGAAAAACTGGGCTGGGACTTGCGCAAGACCGACTCGATCCAGACCCGCGAATTGCGCGGCACTCTGATAGGCACTCTCGGCACGATCGGCGACGACCCGGCAATCCAAACCAAGGCGGCGACGTACTTCGACAAATGGAAAGCCGACAAGGCATCCGTCGAAGCCAACATCGTTCCTGCTCTGGTCAGCATCCTCGCGTACAAGGGCGACGAATCGCGTTACGACGAATTCGTTCAGCTCTCCAAGGACGCGACGACGCCACAGGACACCTTGCGTTTCATCAACGCGCTGGCTCGCTTCCGCGACACCAGGCTGCTCGAGAAAACGATCGCCAAGTGCATGTCCGACGAAGTGAAAACCCAGGACGCGCCGTATCTTTTCGCCAGCCTCCTGGCCAGCGAAGATGGCGGACCGCATGCCTGGAAATACCTGGTCGAGAAGTTCGACGACATGGTGGCCGCCTACCCGGAAAACGGTGTCGTCCGCATGTGCGGCGCTGCCGAATATCTGGACTCGGAAGAGTTGGCCGACGAAGTGCGCACGTTCTTCGCCACCAAGAAGGTGAAGTCGGGCGATATGGCTGTCGCACAGATGCTCGAACAGCTGGAAATCAACCTGCAGCTCCGCAAGGAACAGGCGCCACCTCTGGCCGCCCACCTTGCTGCCGCCACCGCTGGTAGTGCCGCCGCAAACGACACGAAAACGGAAAAAGCCGCAGCCGGCTCCAAGAAAGCCGACAAGTAAACAGACTGCATAACTGATCGAACAAACAGCACTGGCTCTCGGGCCGGTGCTGTTCTGTTTGATTCGAGACTGCAGTGGCCGATCACACACGCAAACGGACTCGAAACGGCATCGGCTGTGATTGACGATCGTTGGTTTAAAACGGCATCGGCTCTCGGGCCCGTGCTGTCGTTCCAAACGGCATCCGCTCAAGTCGGCGCTGGTTAGTTCAATGCGAATCGACTCAGGATCGGCGCTCTTCGTTCAAAACGAGCACGGCTCAAAGGGTGCGCTTGGAACGCTATCGGCGACATTCACCTTGGCACCTGGTTCGAAACGGCATCGGCTCTCGGGCCGCTGTTGTTCCAAACGAAACAGTTTCAAATCAGCAGTCGTATCGACTCGTTCTTGCCAGACGGTCTCGAAAGCTTGTTGATGTCGAGGGAGGGCGGTCCGGAAATTTCTGGATCGCCCTCTTTCTTTTAATTGCAAAGCAGCGTAGTTTTGCCGAAACTCTGGAATATTAGGCTGGGACCCCACGCAAACATGAGGGTTTTATGCCTGTCCACACGCACGCTGCTGCCACCGAAAAGACCAGAACGTCCAACCAGAAATCGTTTCGATTGAAACCAACAGTCGTGCCTCGCCGGTACGAACTGCGACTGGCAGCCGACCTGGAAGGTCTGCGCTTCTCCGGTCGAGAAACAATCGAAGTTCTGGTGAAAGAAACAACCGACCGCATTGTTCTCAACGCGGTGGATTTGCGTTTCCTCGATGTTTATGTCGAATCAAACGACGGCACTCGGCTCAATGGCAGTGTGGAAGAAGATCGAGAAACCGAGCTTGTCGCGCTGGTCTTTGACGGCGTGCTGGGCTGCGGCATCTGGCATCTCAAAATAGCATTCGCAGGTGAATTGTCTGAAAAGTTGCGCGGCTTCTACCGCAGCATTTGGGTCGATCAAGAAGGCGAACGCCACACGATCGCATCCACTCACTTCGAGCCCACCCATGCGAGGCGCGCCTTTCCGTGTTTCGACGAACCGGAGTTCAAAGCGACGTTCAAAATCTACCTCGAGGTGGATGCGAAATTAACGGCGCTCTCCAACGGAAAAATCTTGAGCGAAACCGGCTTGTCATCGGCACGCACGGTTCGTTCGCTGCAAAGAAATACCGACGGTTCCAACAACACCGGAATCGCGTTTTCCAATCAATCGTCGCAGCCCGAACTGCAATTCGCAGACGAGACCGCGCCCACTAACGACAACGCATCCGCCAGAAAGTTGGTCGAGTTTGCAGAAACCATGCTGCTCTCCACTTACCTGGTCGCGTTTGCAGTCGGCGATTTCGCCTCGTCGCGACAAGTCACGGTCAACGGCACCCAGATTCGAATCTTCTGTGTGCCGGGCAAGGAGCACCTCACCGAGTTTGCACTCGAGTGCGCCGCCTTCGCCGTCGACTTTTACGAACGCTATTTTGAGATTCCATATCCCGCCGAAAAGATAGACCACATCGCCATCCCGGACTTCCCGATTGGCGCCATGGAAAATCTCGGACTGATTACTTTCCGCGAAACGGCACTGCTGGTAGACGAGAAATTGTCTTCTCATGCCGGTTTGATCCGAGTCTCCGAAATCATCATGCACGAGCTTGCTCACATGTGGTTCGGCGATCTCGTCACCATGCGCTGGTGGAACGGGCTCTGGCTCAAGGAATCCTTCGCCACATTCATGGCGAACATGGCAGTCGATTCATTCCGTCCCGAGTGGCGAGTGTGGAACGACTTCGCCCTCTCGCGGGCCGACGCGTCCGAAACAGACGCACTGAAGAACACGCACGCGATTGAGAATCCGGTCAATCACCCGGATGAAGCAACCGAGATGTTCGACGTAATTTCATACCAGAAAGGCTGTTCGGTTCTCTACCAGCTCCACGAATTCATAGGTGCCGAGACCTTCCGCAAAGGTTGCGCTCGTTACCTCAAGACTCACAGCTTTGGTAATACCGAAACCGTAGAACTATGGGATGCGCTGGATCAGGCAGCCCAACAGGCTAATCTCGGTTTGCGCATGTCGGTAGGCGACATCATGGAGGCCTGGGTGTTTAACTCCGGTCATCCGATTATCTTCGTGCATCAAGGCGAGCTGCCGGGTTCCATTGTTTTGAAACAGCGCATGTTTCGGTTCGTCGAAGACGGCGAAGTGGCATTTGTGTGGCCAATTCCTGTCACCATAAGGGTTACGAAAAAAGACGGCGCCACTGAAATCAAAAAATTGCTGATGCTCAATCGGGAAGAAATCGTCTATCTCGGCGAGGACGCCCGGTCTTACATCGTCAATGCACTTGGTTCCGGTTTCTACCGCGTATCCTATCAACCGGAATTGATTGAAGCGGTAACCGAAGACCTGCATCGCCTCTCGGTTGTGGAAAGGTTCAATTTGATAAACGATGCCTGGTCGACTGTTCGATCGGGATTGACGCCGATTGGCGACTATATCGAAATCCTCAAGTTGTACAAAGAAGAAACCGATTCGGCGGTCTGGCAGGTGATCTACGATTCGCTCGAGCATCTCAATTCCTGGCTCGACGAAGACGACAAGCCGAACATGGCAAGGTTGATTCGCAACTTGTGCGCACCCAACCTGGCAATTCTCGGCTGGCAGCCTCAGTCCTTGACCGAGGGCGTCGACTCGCGCAAATTGCGGGCACTGGTGATCAAACTGATGGCGGTTGTCGGCAATGATGCCACCATCGTCAAAAGCGCATGCTTGATGTACGAGAGCTGGCGCAAAGATTCAACCAGGATAGATGCAGAACTGGTGCCGTCCATCGTTCATATCGTCGCTCACGAGGGCGATCGAAAAACCTACAACGACTTCCTGAGACTGTCTCGGGATGCCAGTACTCCTCAGGATACGATTAGATTCCTCTATGCACTCGCGCGTTTCCGAAGACAGGAATTGCTGCTCAATACAGCGTCTTTATGCCTGTCTCCGGAAGTGCGTGCTCAGGACGCACCTTACTTGTTCGCCGCCGTCATTCGCAATCCGCAAGGCGGCGATTTAGCCTGGGAGTTTCTGAAAACCAACTTCGACGAGATGAAAGCGCGCTTCCCGGACCTCGCCATGCACAAAATGGTAGAGGCGCTTTCGGTGCTCGATACGCCCCAACTGGAATCGGACATTCGCAAGTTCTTCTGCCACCACCGCATCTCCACTAGAGAAACGGCTGTGCGTCAGATGCTCGAGCAGTTGCACGTCAACGTGAGACTGCGACAAAAAGAAAGAGCCGCTCTAAAAGCGGCACTTGCAGAATAGTTGGGATAAAGAACGGGACTGACGGGACTCGAACCCGCGACCTCCTACGTGACAGGCAGGCGCTCTAACCAACTGAGCTACAATCCCAACTGAGCTGGCGTTAATGCAGTATAGCATAACGATCTCGCCGTCCCAGGATCGCCAGTGCAAAGCTTGTTTACAAACGAGCTCGGCTTGCGCTATTGAGAACCCTCTCAAGGCGCCGCGCCCCTGAAGTGACGCAAACGCAGCTCACATTAACGTCCGGCTTCTTAATTGCAAAACAGCAAGTAATCAAGACTCGTTTTTGAACGGGTCGGTTGCTTGCTGCGTATAAACAACGTCGGGTAGCGGCTATCCATGCCGTTTCTGACACAACCAAAAGGTAGATAACATGTTCACACCAATCATGATTGGACTGGCCTTGCTGGCGGGATGCGTCGCATTCTTCGCGCTCCGCAAGGACCTCGGCGCCAAAACCGCACCCGCCAAAGTCGGCGGCACACCGGTCAACGACGTCACCGCTCTCAACCTGCGCGAGCTGCTCACCACGAGCGCCGCTCCGGTAATCGTTCAGTTCTACTCCGTCCAGTGCCCCGCCTGCCACACCCAGAAGCCCAACTTCGAGGAAGCAGCGGCCACGCACAAGGGCGACACTCGCTTCGTCACCATCAACGTCAAGGAAAACAAATCCACCTCGCGGCGCCTCGGCATCACGCGGATTCCGACCACGATGGTGTTCCGTTCGTCTGACGAAACTCCTCTCGACAGCCGCGTGGGCGTGTTCCCCGCCAGCGAGATCAACACGTTCATCAAGAATGCGCTGAGGTAGTTTCACCCCCCGGTCTGATGCGCTGCCTTCGGTGGCGCATCGCAAGACCGATGTTTTTTATCTCGAGCCGAGCGTAACAGCTGACACCATATGTGGTGCAGCCACTCGGCTCTTTTCAGGAGAGACTGCGGTGCTGAAAGGCGCCTGTTCCTCTCCAACTAAAGAAAAGGAACTAGCTATGTTCTGGTTTTGGACACTCCTCACGCTAGCCACAGGCTTGCTTGCCGGGCTCTTCGGCTGGCATATCGGCGGTAATCCCGCTGCGTTCGCATTCACGGTTGGGGGCATGCTCGCCGTCTTCGGCGTTCATGATTTGAAGAAGCACCGGCATTCCCTGCTCGCCGGTACTGCGTTTATCGCCACCATGGCGTTTTACTTCGGCGGTTTCCAGATCGCCGTTCTGGCTGTGCTTCTTGCGCTGCCACTGCAAATCATGATCTGGGAGTTCTCGCTCAAGAAGTCGGTGGTTCTGCCGGTTCTCTTGATGAGCTCAGGAACAGCATTCTGGTTGGGCTGGCACTTCGACAGCTCGATGACCGGCCTGATCGCCGCTGTCATCACCTTCCTCGGCATGGTCGGCATCGAAGACTACTTCCTGCAACGGAAGCATTCGGTGCGGCGCAACTTCCCGATTCTGGGATGGTGCCGATACGGCTTCGAGTTGATCGGTGACGAACTGCGCCAGTATTGGTTCATGTCCGACATCGAAGAGAAGCCCTACAACCGCGAAACGCGGCGGTTCATCTACCGTAGCGCCAAGGGCATCAACAACAACCTGGGTTTCGGCACCAGTCGAGACTATCGCGCCGTCGGCGAGATTCACATCATGCCGACCAACTTCCCGGTGTCCGAACGGCTGCATCGCGGCAATCGCTTGCCACCTTTAGTGATAGGCAAACGCCGCCGGATTCCGTATCACTGCCCGTGGCCGATTAACATCGCCCACATGAGCTGGGGTGCGCTTTCCGAAGAAGCGGTGATGGCGCTCGCTTCGGGTGCCAAGCTCGCTAACATCCACATGGGCACAGGCGAAGGCGGACTGACGCCCTTCCACCTGGACGGCGTGGTTCGGCGGGTTCCGTTCAAAAAGTGGGTGGATTACTACAAGGCTAATTTCCTCCACCGGGTCAGCTTCGGCTACGCAGCCAAACCCGAGATGCCGCAAGGCCTCGTCGTCGGCGGCGGTCGCATCGTGCTGGAAATCGGACCGGCAAAGTTTGGTTTTCGCAAATCGTTGACCGATGCGTTCCGAACCATAGGCATCGACTTCAACCCCACGCAGATCGATGCGGCAGACCTCAGGCGGCTGGCGAAAGCCTACTTCCTCAACGGTCTCGACATCGACATGCTGCGCGAACTGGCCGAACGCGACGAGCTCGTGGCGCTGGACTTCGAAAAGGTCAAGCGCGTGATGGAGAACCCGCAAATCGTTTGCGGCATGCTCAAACTGGCGCAGGGTGCAAAACCCGGTCAGGGCGGCAAGCTGCCGAAGGAGAAGATCACTCCGAAGATCGCGCAATGGCGCGGCGTCCCGATGGACAAGGACTGCTACAGCCCGAACGCCTGGGACGAGTTCAACAACCCGGAGACGCTGTTCATGGTCATCCGCATGTTGCAGGACCTGACCGGCAAGCCCTGGGGCGTCAAGATCGTCGGCGGACAGACTGACGAGATCCACGAGATGGCCAAGCTTTGCAAGAAGTACCAGGACGGACCTGACTTCCTCGTGATCGACGGTGGTGAAGGCGGAACCGGTGCTGCGCCTGTGGATCTGGCTGACCATGTTGGTCTGCCGATTCTGCACGCCATTCCGGAAGTCGACAACATCCTGCGCGAACACGGCGTCCGTGACGGCATTGTGCTGATCGCGGCCGGTCAGATGGCGAAGGCCTCGGACGTGGCAATTGCCATCGCCCTTGGTGCCGACGCTGTCGAAATCGGTCGCGCCAACATGATCGCCGAAGGCTGCATCATGGCGAAGCGCTGCCACTCCAACCACTGCCCTGTCGGTGTCGCGACCCAAGATCCGCGTCTGCGGCGTGGTCTCGATCCGGAGGACAAGTACGTCAAGGTGGCGAACTACAACATGGTGCTGCAACGCGGCCTGATGATGATCCTCAAGGCTGCCGGTGTGAAGAGCCCATGGGAACTGACTCGGCATCACCTCAAGGTGGTCGTCGGTCCGATGCGCGAAATCTACATGGACGAGATCCATCCGTATCCGGACGGCTCCAACGGCAAGCGTGACACCATGCTTGGCGAAATTCCCGTAGACGACGTGGAGAACACCGATCGTTTTGGTCCGAAGCTGATCCAGCTCGAGATCAAGAAATAGAGCGGGCAAAACGTGCTCGGCGTCTGTCTTCGGACGGCGCCGAGTGCGTGAGCCTCTCGATCGGGCAACAATAACAGCGCTAAATTGCGCACGAACCTCAACCCGGCCGGGGTGCAAGCTGAAAAATGCTTTCACCCTCAGCCAACCGAACGCAGTCTCGCAGACCGGCTTCATAAGCGGCTTGTCGCATCATCGCAAGATGGTCGGCGAGCTATCCGGTTTGCGAGCCTCGTTCCGCAACAGTCTCTGGTGAACAAGAGTGGCTTAGCAAGCCATTCTTCCACTCGAGGTGGAAGGACTCTATGAACATAGATTTCAAAATGATTCTGCGCGCCGGACTGGTAGTGGTGGCACTCGCTGCCATCTACCTTACCGCCGGCCACTTTCTGAAAGGTGTGTTCAGCCCGGAGGACTTGCTACAGCTAATCAAGGACTCCGGTCCCTGGGCACCCCTTGTTTATATCGGGCTGTTCATCTGCAGCCCTGGAATTCCTGCGTCTGGACTTGCCATCGCCAGTGGTGCCATCTTCGGTTTGTGGTGGGGTTATCTCTACACCATAATCGGTGCATTTCTGGCGTTGATTCCGCCTTTCTGGTTTTCACGTCTGCTCGGGCGCAAACTGCTCGACAGGCTGCTCTCCAAGATCGGCGGATCGGTCGAAGACAAGGTCGCAGCGTTTCAACAGAGTGTCGAAAAACACGGCTGGCGATACATCGCCTTCTGCCGTCTGATTCCGCTCTTCCCCTTCTCGCTGCTCAACCTGCTCTTCGGGCTGACGAGGATAAACTTCTGGACTTATCTCCTGACCAGTTTCATCTTCGCGCTGCCCGGCATGTTCGCATTCGTGTACATCGGCCACGCCGGTGCACAAGCAGCTGACAGCGGTGGACCGTGGCTCTACGTCAAAGTCTTCTTGGCGATGGGCGCTCTGGTAACACTGGCTTGCTTGCCTCAGCTTATCAAGTTCGCTCGAACGCGCTGGGGTAAGAAGTAACGAAAAGTGTGCTCGTTGCATGCTTTTCACAACACGACAAAAGGAGACAGCACCGCATTTGGTGCTGTCTCGTTCGGCAACAAAGCGCACGAACGCTGCTCGAAGCGGCCGGAATGCGCACCGATCCTGCATCACCAGTCACCGTTTGCCTGGCTGCACTTGGTCGTGTGTCGAAGCGAGAAATCGCCCAACTAGGAATCAAAAGATGAACCTCAAAAACGCCTTGACAGGCAATAAGGTGGCGACTCACTACGGCCTCAACGACAGCGGAAAACTGTCCGGTTCAGGAGTGCTGGGCTTCACGTATCAGCTCTTCGCAGTCCTCGCGGCTACCGCCCTTGTCCTCTTCTCGGGATCGGACGCCGTGCCGGCCGATGGTCTTGCGACCAAGGCCCTGCTGACCATCGTCACTGTATTCGGCTTCTTCGCCGGAGCAAAACTGCTGATCTGCATCGCCAATCGAGCCAGCAAGCGCATCGCGGACAGTGTCACCAATCGCGCGCTGCACTTCGTTGTCACGCTCGCGCTCATGCTCGCCTTTCTCGGCGTAGTCATGTCGTGGCCTGCGGTGTTCCTGTTCGCACTCAGCAAGCTGGTACCCTCCGCAATCGGCTTTGCCGGCTGGAGCAGCGCCTTCTCGGTCGGCTTCGGCGTGCTCTGTTGTGACACCATTCTCGGTGGCTTAACGGGCGTGTCGCTGCTGGCCGGCAAACGCGAACGCATCTTCGCAGACCCCCCGTCGCAAGCGTTGCAAAACGACTCGCGATCGGGCCCTAAATAGGAAAGGAGGCAACTCCATGCGTCTAGTAATGCTGAGCGATACACACGCTCACCCACTGGCAAAGTGGCTCATCCCGGATGGTGATGTTCTCATCCATTCCGGAGACTTTTGCCGAGGACGCACTGTACCTCTTGAAGCCGTGCGTCATTTTAATGACGATATGTCCGCGCTGCCACACAAACACAAGCTGTTTGTCGCCGGCAACCACGATCTGCCGCTTGCGCTCGACGCTGAAGCTGCCCGTGCCATGCTGACTGCCGTCACGTATCTGGAAGATAGCGGTGTCACCATCGATGGTGTCAAGTTCTACGGCTCGCCCTGGCAGCCGGAGCACCGCTTCTGGGCATTCAATCTGGCCCGCCGCTGCCCTGAGCTCAAAGCAAAGTGGGCGGCTGTGCCGGATGACACCGATGTCCTGATTACTCATTCGCCTCCTTTCGGCATTCTCGATGTCTCGAGAAGCGCCTACGAAGAGGTCGGATGCGAACTGCTTCGCAGACGCCTGGAGACCTTCAGCCCCAAGCTGCACGTCTTTGGTCACGTCCACGAAGGTCGCGGTCAGGAAGAAGACAACGGTACCCTCTTCATCAACGCATCCAGCGTCGACCTCGACTACGAGCCGGTCCACAAGCCAGTCGTCGTCGACCTCGACATCGCAACGGGCAAAGTGACCGTTGTGCAAATCTGACCCACGACCGTCAGGTTTCCGAGAAGAAGCACTACCGGCAACGGTTTTGTTTCTTCTCGTTTTGCACCCCACCTCTACTATCACTTATCACAGATCCTATCACACCCCGATGCATGGACTGCAAATCGCCTCGATCCTTCGACTAAATCCACAAGGCGGCGATTATCCATTCATGTGTCAAAACTCGTTTAACGGCTCTGGTTGGGCGGCTTCACGCATTATTTCCAGAGCAGTTACTTGTTGTCGCTATGTTGTATCAGCCGAGGCGGATCGAAAACACTACGTTTCCAGTCATTGCTCATCTTCTTCTGCAATACAAAACACGCAAACATTAGGTTTCCGGGCTCGCCTCGGCTGTCTTGCCGATTTGTTTATACCGAACGATTAGCGATTTTGTTCAGCCTGTTCATGGCACAACGCGGTGGCTGTGCCGTTTTTAGAGAATGTCTAGACGTCTGATTTCATTTCCACGGATCAACCAGAAAGCGATTCGGTATAAGGAATCAAAAGGTCTGCTCTAGTCGCCAGGGTCTGCTCTAGTCATTAGGGACTGATCGAGCCACCCGCGGAATTGAAACGGAGCGAAGCTTTTGGGTTAGGACTATAATGCCAAATAAGCGACTAAAATCATTCAAAAAATCGCCATCATGCCTGGAAGACGCGAGCCTAAGAAACGAGATGCCGCGCAGATCAATGAGTCTGTCGAACTCGTCTGCCATGACGAACCTCGTCGCGAGCTGCAAACACCGGTTCTTTCGCTTTTAGGAATCGGACAGTCGAGACACGACGCGGATTATGATCCGCTTGTCGGCACGGTGATTGCGGCGAAGTACGAGATTCACGCCCTATGCGGACAGGGCGGCATGGGCAGTGTGTACAAAGCGCAGCACTTTGATTTAAAACGTTTTGTCGCGGTCAAAGTTCTGCACAAACATCTTCTCAGTCACCAGGGAATATCGGATCGGTTTCGACTTTCAGCGCAGGCAGCTCATGCTTTGCGGCATCCCAACCTGGTTTCGGTCACTGACTTTGGCTACACACAGGAAGGGCAATTTTATTTGGCTATGGATTTTATTCAGGGAGAAACGCTTGCTTATAAACTAAAAAGAGAGCATGAATTAAGCGTCGATTCTTTTTTTAAAGTCTTCTCCCAGGTGCTTTCCGGCTTGAAGTTTTGTCATGAAAAAGGGATTGTTCATCGCGATATAAAACCGAGCAACATTCTGATCACTGACCGCGAAGTTAAAACCGACAGTATAAAACTGGTGGATTTTGGTATCGCCAAGGTTCTTCCGGAGAGCGATTCTTCAATCGATCACCTGACTCAGACCGGCGAGCTTTTGGGTAGTCCTTTGTACATGAGTCCGGAGCAATGTCGCGGCGATGAGATCGATGCGCGCACGGATTTGTATGCGCTCGGGTGCGTGATGTTCGAGGCACTGAGCGGAAAGCCGCCGTTTCAAGGAAAGAGCGCAATAGAAACTTTAATGTTGCATTGTTCACAGCCGTCGCCGACACTTTACGAGGCAACCGGTGATGCGCAGCTCACAGAGCAGCTTGACGCGTTTATCAAGAAAGCGATGGCGAAGGATAGAAACGATCGTTTCGGTAGCGCGGAAGAAATGGAAGCGGCTTTGGCTAGCATTCAGCGGTTTCTGCACTTGCCGAAAATTGCCAGGCAGCGTTTAAATCAAAGCTCGCAAGGCGGCACTGGAAGCCAGTCGGTGCAGACTACTCACCCGGCACCGAGAAGTAAAATGGGGTTTTGGCTGGTCACACTTGTCGCTATTGGCGCATCGTGCGGAATGCTTTTTCTTGGCAAGAATGCGCTGACTAATCAGGCGCATCCGCCTCTGTTGTCTCAACAAACTAACGCAACCACCGATCAAGCGCTCGATACGATCAAACTGGGAGTGATCGAACGTCAGGAGGGCAACCTCAATCATTCAGAGGCGCGCCTTAGAAAAGCTCTGGTAGAAGTCGAACAAGCGTTCGGCAAACAGAGTGAAGAATACATGACCACTTTGAACGAACTCGCGGCAAGCGAGATCGCCATCGCAGAAAACGATGCAACGATTAAGCGAAAGTCGTTTTACCAGGTAGCGGAAGTGCTACTGCAGTCTTCCATCGAAGGTTGCCACCACTTGTCGGCGGGCTTACAACAAGAAAATGAGCTGGCGAAAATCAACATGCTTGAAGCACGCGCGACTTTTCAACTTGCGCACGTTTATACAAGGCAAGCTCGATACGAGCAAGCAGCCAACCTCTTTACTCGTGGTTTCAAACTCTTAGGTACAGATCAGCCGATTGACGAAACCAACCAGGAATTTTTCAAAGCCTATTCAGACTATTTGTGGCGTGTTGGAAAAGAACGCGAAGCGGCGCAGCTACAGCTGTCTTTCTTCGTTGAGCCAAACGAAGCGAAAGGGGCTGGCCAATCCTCCGCTGTTCCAATTGCTCCGACCGGCTTGTGGTCGGAAAAGAATTTCAGCATCGAGCTGGTCGATACGAGCGGCGTCATTAGAGGTTCTCACAGTTACACGATTCCACACAGCAATCGCGTTGATGGCACCATAGACAATACCAGGCCTACGATCACCGGATCGTTTACGGGTGGAATATACAAAGGTCAAGTTAAAAGCTCCTCCGGACCAAAAGCCAATCTGTCACTCGTTCGACTCGGCGATTACCTCGTGTGGAAACTCATACCAATCGATGGCGAAGGCAGACTGCAATTGCCGGAGACAGCAGTTTTGCGTTTGGGCGAATTGGCACCGACGCGTTGATGTGGTCTGGTGCGTGTTCTAGTGCGGCGGTCTGGTGCGTGTTCTGTCCCTTTCATTGGGCTGTACTTGCAAACGTACATGAATGCGCACAGCCCTAAGCGGACGAAAACAACCGTTCTGTCCTTAAATGGGCTTTCGAAAACGTTTAATGTGCAGACCCAGTTTGGTTACAACTCGATCACCGATTCGACCATCATGCGGATTTACTATGCATTCATCAGCCGAACGACGGCGGCAACAAGGAGAACAACCAGCATGACTTACGAATCCTTTCGTCCTCAACTTACTAATGATAACGCCCAACAAGCACCGAGCAATTTGCAAAATGAATCGATCCAGCTAATGGGAGACCGCGGTGGCAGAGCCACTCAACAAAAGTCTGAGCCCAGCGAATTGGTTTTTGACAGCAAAATCTGGAGCAACGATTCCAATCAATTAGCCACCAAAGTAAAAAATGAAAGTGGCAACTCTGATGCTACCAAGGCTGAACAAAAGCAAGGCGAATTAAAAGAGGCTGGCGATAAAAACAGAATAGACGTCAAACAAAAATTAGACGAGAACGTTTCCAGCAAAGACAGCCAAAAGCATGAAGGCACGCCTAAAGACGACAACGCTTCCAATGTAGTGAAAAACAAAATCGGAGAAAAAAGCAAAAGCGATACTTCTGATTCTGACGTTTCAAAAGAAAAAGATAAGAGCAAAACCGATGGTGGCGTGAAAGACAAAACCGGTGACAAACTGGATAGCAAGGACAAGCGCGAAGAAAAAGAACAAGACGACGTGGTGAAGGACAAAATCGGTGAGCAAAGCAAAACCGACAACGCAACAATAGTCGACAAGGAAAAAGTCGAAAACTCCACCAAAGATAAAACCGGTGAGAGCGCTACCGAAGCGACAAAAGCCAAAACGCACGACGGCAGACTCGATCGCGACAAAACCATTGAAGACATCAAGCCGACTGACCCAAAGAAAGCACCACGAGGCGATGAAACCTCAACAGAAAAAGCAAATCCTCCAGGCGCTCATAGACCAAAGACTGATTGTTTTCCGAACAGAACGGCGACAGGGTCCAGCGATCCGTCGGAACAGAGACAAAGAAATCCACGCGATCAGCGAGGCGGATTCGGCCAAGGCGCCAGACACGATCATCAACAAGTTGAACAAGTGACTGGCGGCCGCAAGCGCTAAGCGATACTCGGCGCAACAAGCAAGAGAGTTTCATTCAGGCACTTGGTGAAGCAGGTTCAGAGGCAATACGCGAGGGAATCTCGACTACATGTCGCAACAAGACCACAAGCAACCATCACAGCACAACGCCCAATGAAATCTCGACTGCACGCAGCGAACAAGCCAGCAACCAGCAAAATTTCACCTCATACTCAGCAACCAGAACTGCCTTAGCTGTATGAGAAGCAACACAAAACCCCTGCCACTGTTTCAGTCCATTCCGCACCGCAGTCCCGGCTCACTTCCGCAGGTCCGCAGCTCGCAATTCGTTCGAGACTCGAAAACAATGGTACTGATTATCGCCTGCGTGATCCCGTCAATCCGGGTTTCGCAGGCGATATCCTACTCGGGGGATATTCTCGATCAACGAGGCCGTCTCATCTTCTCCATCATCCAGTTTTTTTCTCAAACGTTTAATCGCATTACGAAGCGCATCCGGAGTGGCGTCTGCATCATTTGGCCAAACCCGCTGCAACAGCGCTTCCGGACTAAACACCATATCGGCGTTTCGCATGAAAAATTCAAGCAGCGAGAACTCACGAGGCATAAGCTGCACTTCGGAACCGCGCCTGGTGACTCGATGTTTGATTGGATCTAAAGTCAGTTCACCAACTTTCAACGTCGACGACACCACGGCTGCCGGCCGCCGAATAAGCGCTCTCAGCCTGGCAGACAGTTCTTTCAGACTGAATGGTTTAGTCAAATAATCATCAGCCCCAGCATCGAGTCCATCGATGCGATCGGCAACCTGACTGCGTCCGGTCAACATCAATATCGGCACCACGCCCTTGATGGCGCGATACTGCCGGCAGATTTCCAAACCAGTGATACCAGGCAGTTCAAAGTCCAAAATCGCAGCGTCAAAGGTTCCATTCTTCAGAAGGTCAAAACCTTCCAATCCGTCGGCGCTATGAATGACCTCATAACGATCGGCGCGCAGCCACGACAAAATCGTGGACGCCATATTCTCATCATCTTCGACCAGCAATAACTTCATCCCGATAGCATACAACTGTCGGTCGATTTGCGTAGTTATCAGGCTCTAAAATTTCCAAATGCCACCGCGCCCGCGTTCGGTGATATCCTGTTGGAATGCTCATCAGTCGTCCAATTGAGCGCGGAGATTATGAGTCGACCTAAAGAGAAAGCAACGATAACCAACTCCCGGCTCGTGCGCACTCTCGTTTTCGTTCTTCTGTGGTTTTTTCTTGTCAACATTACCTTCATCGGGATCTTTCAGAAAGAGACCTTAGAAGCGACCAGGCACATCGAACGCCAGGTTAAAATGATCAGGGCAACACAGCGGCTCTCGACTATTGCCGGTGATTTGCTTGGTCACAGAAGATTGGTGGATCAAACGCGATTCACTGCCGCTCAAGAAACACCTTACGACTATACCGCCAGCGTCAACGGGCTCAAAACCTCATCAAGAGCGCTGGTGCGGCATTGGAACGCAGCTGGACTGCCGACCGATGAGATCACCGACCTCGTCAATATCGTTCAACGGATGTGCGAGGACAGCGACACAATGTACTCGAGCGGCAAGAGCGAAGCCGCACGCCTCAAATCATATGAAACATTTCTGGCTGACTCTTCTTCGCTCTACACCACTGCGATGGACCGCATGCAGAAGGTTCACGAACGAATCAAAGCGGAAGAACAACAATACTCTTCTGAGTCTCTGTACGACCCCTTGACACTATGTCTAGTGGCATTGGCGGTCAACCTTTTTTCCTCGATCGGCGCTGTTTATCTGATTGTCACAAGGATAACAGAACCAATCACTCGACTGACAAACACAAGCAAAAATCTGATCGCAGGCGAAGTGGTCGCGGCACCGCCGCGAGTGCTGAGTGAAATCGACAGGCTGGAGGCTACTTTCCATGACATGTCCAGCATAGTTGCCGCTACCGAAGAATCGCGGATCGGCTTTCTCAAAAAAATGCAGAACGTTCAAGAAGTCACTCTGGAAAATGTCAAAGGCATCGTAGAGCAGCTCTCCTCTTTAGTTGGGACGAAGAGTACCGGTGCACAAGACACAATCAACCTGATGAAAACAAACATCGACGGCATGCTTTTTCTGCTGTCGTCGATGACGTATGGATTGAATTTTGATGCTGAAAACGATCTTGTTATAGATCCAACGATGACGTCTACGACCGAGTTGCTGCAAGACACGAGTAGAACAGTAACCTGGCTCATGCGTCGAAAAAAAATTGAACTGATCGTCGAGGATTCCTGTATTGATTTGGAGTGTGATATTCATTTGATTGAACGAGTGCTCGTCAATCTACTCTCCAACGCATCCAAATTCTCTCCTAACCGAGCTCAGATTACCATGGCTGCCACTGAGTTTGAGGATGGCGTGCGATTTGAAATTCAAGATGCTGGATGTGGAATCTCTCTAGAGAACCAGGAAAGACTATTTCAAAAATTTAGTCAAGTAGAAGCTGTCGATGGAATGAAACGATCAGGCAGCGGTTTAGGATTGATGATCTGCAAAAACATCGTCGAGGCGCATGGCGGGCAGATTGGCTGCGACAGTGTAGAGAACGAAGGCTCGTGTTTTTGGTTCTGGCTGCCACTAAAAGCGGTGCCTAAGCTTAAGGCTGTCGAGATCGTCGCTCTGACAAAGCGTTCGAATTATGGTGGCAAATTTACGCGAAGCCTGTTCCTAATCTTCGTTGCCTACGCCATTTGTCAGAGCGGCATGGCTCTCGTTCTGGCCAACAAGTTTCAACACACGAAACATAACCTGGCCAGTTATGCCCGGCAAAAAGAATTGATAATGGGCTCGCAGGAATTGCTGGCGACGTTCTTGACCTGGCGCCAGAAATCATTAGAGGCCGTCAGATTTGGCGACGTGCAA
Source organism: Candidatus Obscuribacter sp. (assembly GCA_021772095.1). Classification (GTDB taxonomy): domain Bacteria; phylum Cyanobacteriota; class Vampirovibrionia; order Obscuribacterales; family Obscuribacteraceae; genus JADYXR01. The sequence goes on from JADYXR010000034.1 coordinate 36,035, forward strand.
TTATTTTTAGAGATGCAGCCGCTCTTAAAAAAACAACAAGAGCGCGTCCGAGAATTGGTTTCCCTATCGGAACCGAAATCGTCTGTTCGTAAGCACTTTATCGCTCTTAAAGGCGGATTGGACGGACTCGCTCGGATCTCGGATGCCGCCGTCGCTAGAGCAGACACACGCAAACCAGACGAGAACAGCCCTGAGTTTCACGAGGCCAATGCGCTTGGTGCCACCATTGAATTCAGCGTTTTTTCACTCCTCGGGGGCGAGCGCACAGGCATCGATACCTCCGTCGGATTGCTGCAAAAAGAACGCAACGACATTCTTATAACCATGATAGCTGCAGTAGGATTCACTGTTGCGGTGCTAGTTTGTCTCTGCATGATTGGTTTCAATCTGGTCGCCAAAGTGTCAGAACTAAACGCAAAAGCTCTCGAATTCGCTTTCGGTCAGGACATCACAAGGACGATAACCGGCACTGATGAACTTGCATACCTGGACGAAAAACTCTGTGACGTAGCTCAGAAAGTCCGCGCAGGACAACGCCAGAGGCAAGACCTGATGGCAATCATCAACCATGATCTGCGCACGCCTCTAGGAGCCTTTTTGAACGGTCTGGAGATGTTTTCGGCCGGCATGTTCGGAACAATTTCGCCCGAAGAAATAACACTCACCACCCAAGCCGAACAAGACGTCCGCAGCGTCCTCAAAATCATCGACGACTTTTTGGATGCGGAAAAGGAAGAGTACCAGACGGATCCCTAACAGGGTGCATATCGAAAGTTCCATATTCAAACCTGCCTGAGTCGCATTTGAACCTGATCGCCAGGTGACTAGAACCTGATCGCCGGTCACTGGAACCTGTTTGTCACCCCGAAGCCAAACCAGCTGCCGACCCTTCCCACCACACCGAACGGGACTGAGAACCTGCGCCGGATGAGCCCGCGTTAACATTGGCGCGACTCGCATGAGGTTCTGATGCTTAGCTTTTATCTTGAGAATAAGTACTAATGGTCATTTCAAATTAAATCTTAGTGCTAGCTGCGTTACTCTTTAACCAAATATTTAATGGTGATATCCCCAATATCTCTACAAATCCCGCGTTGTTGGATCTCTTTGGCGCGCGTAGGGTCCAGTCATCTACACATCTAATTTTCCACAGGAAATCTCTAAACACTCCATCTGCTCTGCCACCATCTTCGCCACCACTTCGGCTTCCCTCCGGCGGCAGAACACTCCTGTGCATAATCCCGCAGTCGATATGAAGCCACGCTTCCTGTCGATTTGCTCGCGTTTCCCGGTTTCAAAACAGTGCCCCTGCTTCAAAACAGTGCCTCTGGTTTGCAATCGTCCAAACGCGAATTTCATCAAACAACTCAAAGCCCGCTTGCTTTGATTTCGAAAGGAGGCTGTCATGGCTTCGTTTTTGTACCTGATGTTGTTCGTGGTTATCGCGGTCAACTTCACATCAGCTCTCGTCTGGCTCCGGCTCATCTTTCTCGTTCGTTCCGCGGACAAGATTTTGAGCTTCACGACAGCGTCGTTGTACGGCAAGTTTTTGTTCGGTCAAGTTATGACAAGCAAATTCTTCCGTGCCCGATCAGCAATGGCGCTGGGCAATCCGGAACGCGACCCTGTGATCCGCAAGGTCAGAGGTTCTTCCCAGTACCAGACGGTTGAATTCGTGGCGTCGCTCGTCAAGGATTTGCCACTGAATCTGGTGCCCCACATGATTTGAACGCTCGCCGAAAACCGGACATCATCCGGCAGACGGCAGCCTCTGATCGCCTGGTCGACCGCTCATTCGCATCGCGAGTGCACGTGGTTTTGCGCCAGGACTACAAGTTTGTTTTCCATCAACCTGAAATCAGGAGAATAACCATGTCTCAGCTTCACCTCGCCGCCGACAACCGCGCCGTCGCTCAGCCCTTCCGCACTCGCCGGGATCGCCTCGCACGCTGCGGCCAGCTCGGACTCACTCTCATCAACGGCGACAAGGCGCCTCGCGCCCCGAACCCTTACGCCAAACCCGCAGCCGGCTCCTACGCCGACTTCGCCCGCCGCGCCGAAGAGCGCCGCAATCCCACCCCCGAACCGGAATACGTCTCGGCGCCTTGCGACGTCGAGTGACGCCGTAGGGCAGTTTTTTAAACGAAACAGAAGCAGTAGCGAACTCCCGTTCGCCTGCTTCGAGCGTTGCCGCAGCTGCGAAATCAACCGCATTCTGCTGGTAGCGCGTAACCGCCTGTGGTGTCACAACCCTCAGGCTAAAGGAGCCCCAATGTTCTTGAAAAGATTGTTAGCAGGGACAGTAGTTGCCGCGTCGCTGGCTGGTCTAGCGTTTGTGGCACACACGCTCGTTCCCGAGAAAGACCTCGGAAGCGATGTGTTTCGAGAGCAGTTTGCCGTCACGCTTGTCTTGCCTCACGGCTCGGCAAGCATCCGCACGGTCGACTACTACCCGGATATGCGCACGCGCAAATCCGCGCTGGAAGACCATGCTGACGGCACAACCACCCACTACGACTACCGTCCCGACGGTACGCTCAGTGGCGCCGTGGTTTTCGCGAAGGTCGACGGATCCGTCAAGGTCAGACCGGTGGTCCGCCGCTCGGTGATGGAAGCTGACGGCGTGACGTACTTAGCGGACACCGAGTTCGACGGCAGCGGTCGAGTCACAAAAGAGGTCGCCCTGCAAGAGGACGGCTCGACCACTCGGCGCTATTTCCACGCCGACGGCACACTCGCCAAAGACCAGGTCATGGTACGCGATGGTTCGCGGTGGAAGCTGATGAACGAACTGGCGTTCGCCGCGGACGGTAGTAAGTCTCGTGTTCTGGCTGTCACCGCAGGAGTCGCCGCCATCGACACGTTGTACGGTTCGGACGAAGTCGTTCGAGCTGTGCGCACCACCGACCTCAAGTTCGGCAAGTACAACGAAGTCTGGTTCGACTCGGACGGCAAAACGCCAATCCGCGAAGTCGAGCAGAACTCCAGCCGCACTCAGGTGCTGGTCAAACGCAAAGACGGCTCGATCTCCGAGAAGTTCATCTGGTACGGCGACCTGAAGACCGGCAGCCTGACGGCGTACGTGATGGACAAGCACTCGAACAAGCGACTCGAGCAGACGCAATACTTCATCGAAGGTCAGCTGCGCATGCGGTCGGCCGAAGTCTACTTGCCTGACGGTCGCAGGACCGATCTGGTCATGTTCCGCACGCACGGCCAGGAGAGCGGCACGGTCGAGTTCACCGTCCACTTCGAAGGGAAAAACTTCACCGAGCCGCACACACGGCACGAGTTTCGCACGGACAACACGCTCGAATCGGTGAAAAAGCAGAAGGACAACCAGACGACCATCTCGGAGCAGAAGTTCACCGCGCAGCAGAACGTCAAGCCGGATATCAACCCCGACTGGATAACTGTTCGCAAAGTGGAATTGCCGCCGCAAGTGATCCCCTACGTCGAGCAGCGCGAACACTAAGCGGAACGCGGTCTCGTTGCAACAACCGGAAACTGACGAGTTGTCGTGTCACTACTTTCGGTGGCACGGCTGCTCGCTGGTTTGATACTTCCACCCTTGCCCAAGCGCAGCCTTAGCGGCTTAGCTTGGGCGCTTCTTTTTTCTTTGTTCGGAGCAATCCGAGCACAACCCGCTGCGCAATGCGCGGCAAAACCGGCTTCACAGCCATTTTAGGAGCAAATATCATGACCAACAGTAATCTCTCCCCGAGCGCTCTTCGTGACCGTCTGGTCCGCGCGCAAGTTTCCGTCCTCGAGTCTGAGGCCCGAGCAGTCGAAGAAAAGGTCGCGCGCATCCGAGCCGGTGGCTTCTTCAACCGTCAGGTTGACGTGGTCGGCGACATCGGCAGCGCCACCTCGTCCAGCGCCTACCGCATCTTCACCAAGTGGGCCCTCGAAGAACCGAACCAGCAGCAGCCCTACGTCCTGCAGCTCAACTCCGGCGGCGGCAATTACATCAACTCCTTCGCCATGTACGACATCATCCGCCTGTTCCAGAAGGACGGTCGGCAGGTAACGGCAGCGAACATGGGCATGATGGGCACCCAAGCGGCCATTCTCATGCAGTCGGCCAAGCGTCGGGTGATGTCGCCCAGCAGCTGGATCGTGCTCAAGGAAGTGGAGGGCACCGCCAAGGGCAATACCAACGCCCACCGCGACGCTGTCCGCTTCTTCCGTACCCTGGAAGAGCACGGCTGGAAGCTCTTGCTCGAGCGCAGCTCGCTGGAAAAGCAACAAATCCTGGACAACACGTACCGCGGTGGCGAATGGTGGATCGGTGCGGAAGAGGCGCTCAAGTTCGGGCTGATCGACGAGATCTGCGCCGAAGTGCAAGTGCTGCCCTGTGCCGATATCGTCGACCCGGACCTGTTGCCTCTGGAAGGCGACTCCTGGTCAGTGCGCAAGCACAAAGCCGCCATCCGCAAGACTCTCGCCGAGAGTGAACTGCTGCGGATGACGCGCTACGATAGCCTCGACACGTTCGAGGAGACCAATCAGGTGCTCCTGTTCAGCGATGTGAGCCCGGCTTCCTGCTCGGGTGTGACGCAATCGATGAATTCGTTCATTCGGCGCAATACGCCGGCTGTCGACTTCGTGATCAACTCGCCTGGCGGCTGCGTCGTTTCCGGAGCCGGGACGATGGACGTGCTCGACAAGGCGAAGGCTAATGGCACCAAGCTCAGCACCACGATCTACGGCTACGCCGCTTCGATGGGTGGCTTCCTGTCGCAAACCGGCGCGCATCGCCGCATGACGCGCAACGCGTACTTCATGATTCACCAGGTCTCTGCCATCTTCGGTGGCAGCAGCAGCCACCTGGACGAAAAGCAGGCGAACATGGAGCGACTGCAGCAGATGCTGTTCACGCACATGTCGGAGCGCAGTGGCGGCAAGCTGTCGATGGAGACGCTCAAGGCCAACTGCAACGACCACGACTGGTGGCTGACGCCTGAAGAGGCGCTCTCCTTCGGTTTGATCGACGAGATCATCTGAGCACTACCGCTCGGGTACACAAGGAATGGTCCCCGGCTGCGGCTCCGCAGCCCGGGGACTTGCCCTCTTTTAGAGATAACGCATAGTTACATGTGTGTTATCTCTTTTTGAAAAAAATTGATACTAGGTTTTATAATACTACTAATGTTAGTTTAGATAAAACAAAACGCAACGAGGACGGGAAGCGGCTTGCCCAGTCCACCCCTCGTTTTGTTGGCGTCAACATCATGATTGAACCGTTCTTCAATTACTCCGCCACCGAATGCGGTGACGCTATAAAAGGCGGGCTTGCTGCCACTCATAAACCGAAGCGATGCTGTCGAATAAACCGTCAGGTCACTGCCCACGAGGAGGGAGCGCCGAGTGGCGCCCCCTCCTGTTTTGAACTGGCTGTTACCGTCCGCGATCCAAACTAAAGACGTTGAGCCGTCCCGTTCGATATGCGCCGACCAGACTTAGCCGCGGTTCGGCATCCGGCGCGGAAGCCAGGTGCGACCCTTGACCGGCACTTCGCCGGTCCATGTGGCGGCACCAAATGCGATGGCAAAGATGAGGAGTCCGGCAGCCCAGACGCTGGGCACGACCAGGCTCGAAACCGCGAAAGAAGCCAGGCTGACGCCCAGCGTTGTTCCGAGGAAGAAGCACAGGTACTGAATGAAGCGTCCGGTCTGCATCAGACCGAACACCGAGCGCAACACGATGGTGACGCCCAATCCAACGACCAGACCGACGAAGCCGATGATGACAGCAGCTGCCGCACCGGAGAGAAATCCGGCAGCGGAGATGCTGGAGTCGAAAAGCAGTATCAGCGCGGAGGCGCCGACGAAGTAGCCGAGCATGTTGAGGAAATGCCGGCTGGCGAATGCGTGCATCATAGGAGTTTTTCCTTGTTCGATTGCGATGCTAGGGCTTCTTGGTGATGTTGACACCGTCGAGGGTCACAGCCTTAGCAACAAATTCTCCGACGCGCTCGACAAGGGTGTTGTCGGCGATCGTGTTTGCATCAAAAGCAGATTTGTCTGCATAAACAAAACGCGGAATGACAAGGCAACGAAAGTCCAGCATCAAGCTGTTAGCGAACGACATTACGGACATATAGCTGGAACGCCCACCGGCTGCGCAGAGAAAGCCGACTGTTTTGTCAGCCCATGCTCTTCCGGTCAGTTCGACGAGATTTTTGGCAGCCGCTCCGCAATCGTAGTTGTAAATCGGCACGCCGACGAGAATGCAGGTCGCTTTCTCGATTTTGGCGCGGACTTTGGCTACGTTGGGTCGGCTGTAACAGTCAGCGCCATCACACAAAGGCAGCTTGACCTTACGCAGGTCCAAGAACTCCACCTCGTGTCCGCCATCGCTGAGCTGCTGAAACGCCTCGCGAGCGAGCAAATAGCTCTTGCTCTCGGGGTTGAGACTGGTACTAATAACCAAGTAGGGCATAACGGTCTCCTCGCTTCAATTCAACTCTCTTCGGTTCCATCCCGTGCGATGATTTTCTGTTGCTTCCGAAGAGGCAATAGAAGACTAGTGAGAGGTGAATAGCTTTAGTTTACGGGTGGTAGGAGTACAGAGAAATTTGCAGTAAGAACTGGAGCACTCTAACTCATAGATGCAGTTTGTGTCGTCTTCTGTGAGCAACCGTGATGACGCTCCGAAAGCATCAGTCCATCGAGGCTGAGGCCGGTTAGCGCTACCTGACGGAATGAATATTACCTCTGATTTATCTGCTAAGGCTGGCCCTGCTAGCGAACCACCTGGAAACCTGTTCTCCGCAAAAGAATGCCCGGAATTGCCCTTAAAAGCTAGCGAACCACCTGGAAACCTGTTCTCCGCAAAAGAATGCCCGGAATTGCCCTTAAAAGCTAGCAAACCTCGCAGAATGATTACCGTTTAATTTTAATCTGACAACCATGGGTCAACACGCCTGACCGTCGGTGTCCGGAAGCCTGTACCTTCTCCAGAAAGTACGCCTGGGTGCGGTTTTTCGCTAAATGTCGATTTGGATATTAGACATTAAGCCAATTTGATTTATCTCAAGGTCAAAACCTAAGGTCAAGACCTAAATTGACCCCTTCTCTTTTTCAGGATTTCAAAACACCCGCTACCGCGACTATAAGCCTGGTTTCGATTATTCGATTGCGCAACACGCGTAAACCAGCAAGTCCGTCCGAGTGTTTTGTCGTTTCTGCAAAAAGAGTTGAGGTCGAAAGGCTCATGTGAGCCAGTCGATGTCGTTTTACGTCATCGGCAAGTTCTTCTTTTCGAGAGCAAAACGAGAGCCTCTCGGCTTTCGCGATGTTGCTCGAGCAAACCAGTTGGCAGCCAATTCCTGGCCCAGCCACAAAACCAAGAGGTATTTACCATGACACACAATCGCAACTTCGATGGCTTCATCCCCGCCTTCCTCCTCAATCGTTGGGCTCGCCTGAACCCGACCAACCTGTCCCTGCTCGCCACTCTGGCCAAGACCCAGGCGCTCGCGCTCGACAGTCAGACCACTCTGCCTGCCGCTCTGCGCTTCGCTGTCCTCGCCGCCGGCCAGGGCGACCGCCGCATCTTCGACTGCATGGAAAGCACTCGCCTTCCCGGCACCCGCGCTCGTCACGAAGGTGACGGTGAGTATGCCGCCTTTCCGCTCGTCAACGACGCCTACGAGTTCCACGGCGACGTCCGTCGCTTTCTGACCGAGGTCTGCAAGCGCAACTCGCTCGACAACAAGGGCATGGACCTGATCGGCAGCGTCAACTACGACCGCGGCTACAACAACGCCTACTTCAACCAGCGGCAGATGGTGTACGGCAACGGTGACCAGGTCATCTTCGCCCGCTTCATCATCCGCAGCATCGTCGGCCACGAGATGTTCCACGGCGTGACGCACAACACCTCGGGCCTGGAATACCAGGGCCAGAGTGGTGCGCTCAACGAGAGCTTCTCCGACGTCGGTGGCGTGCTCGTCGACCAGTTCATCGGCAACATCAAGGCGTCGAAGGCTGACTGGCTCGTCGGTCCGGGACTGTTCATGCCCTCGGTCAACGGCAAGGCGCTGCGCAGCATGATCGACCCGGGCTCGGCGTATGACGACGACAAGCTCGGCAAGGACCCGCAGCCGGACCACATGGACCGGATCTTCACGGGTTGGGAAGACAACGGCGGCGTCCACATCAACAGTGGCATCGTCAACAAGGCCTTCGCCCTGTTCGCCATCGCGATGGACGGCTACGCCTTCGAGCGTCCGTTCGCCATCTGGTACGCCGCCAACTGCGGTGAAGACCGGGTGGGCGCCAACGCGACCTTCCAGGACTTCGCCGACAAGACCATGGTGCACTGCGCTAAGATCGCGCCCCGGCAGAAGAACAACCTGAAGGACGCCTGGCAACAGGTCGGCATCACTGTCGCCGCCTGAGGTTGACGCGCAAGCGCCAACTTAGCAAACGGCTGGGTTTAGGCAACTAAACCTTACCCAAGCTACGCGAGCAAACGGTTTGCAAAGGGCCTCAAGCCCCGAGCATTCCGTTTGTTTCGCGCTTTTTACCTACATACTATCTCATGTCGTTTCTTTGTTCGTTCGAAGCGTTCGAAGTTCGAAATTTGCGGACTGGTGGGCGGCTTTGCCTCAAGAAACACAACGGACCATCCGCTGAGACTGTTTCACACTCGCATCAGTCCGATTATCATTCGATCGATTGAACCCACACACGATGTTGGTATAAAGAGCCGTCGACGCCGCGCGGAAAAGTTCGAAAAAGGTGCAATGTGGAACAGTTCATTTCCGTCGAGAACCTCGTAAAGACTTACCGCCTGGGCAAAGTCAAAGCCGTTAACGGTGCCTCCTTCCACGTCAACCAAGGCGAAATCTTCGGACTGATCGGTCCCAACGGCGCGGGCAAAACAACCATTATGGGTTGCCTGCTCGCACTCGTTAAAGCCACTTCCGGCACTGTCACCATCGACGGAAAATCGCCCCTCGATCTCGACGTAAAACGCATGACCGGCTTTCTACCAGAACGCCCGTCGTACAACCGCTGGATGACTATCCATCAGTTTCTTTCTTATCATCACATGCTCGCCGAACAACCCTCCACGCAACGAGAAGGCGATATCAAACGCGTGCTGTCAATGGTGGAACTCGACATCGATCCCAAAAGCCGGCGCGTCAAAGAATTGTCGCGCGGCATGCTGCAACGCGTGGGCCTGGCTCAGGCATTCATCGGCAGACCGACGTTGTGTTTTTTCGACGAACCCACATCAGGAATGGATCCTCTCGGTTTCATTCTGATGAGAAAACTTCTGAAAAACTGCAAAGACGATGGCATTACCGTGATACTAAACTCGCACCATTTGCAGGAAGTGGAAAAAGTCTGCGACCAGGTCGCCTTCATCCGTCAGGGGCGAATCGAATATCAGGACCGCGTCGATCGATTGTCTGAGGAAAAAAGCATTATTTTGATGCGTTGGAATTGCAACGATGATGCCATCGCATCGAATACCACGATGATTCAGGCGGCCGCTGGCAGGCATAGCGCAACGATTATAGAAGTAAACGATAACAATGCTCGCTTCACCGTCGCCGACAAAAACGCGGCTGCCGAGTTGCTTTGCGATGTGGTGGCATCCGGTATTAAAGTCTACGAAATGATTTTTGAAAAACGGGAGCTGGTCGATCTGTTCTTAAGTTCTGGCTCGGTCGAAGACACTCCTAGTGGTGCCTCGCTTGTCGGAATCGAACAGCCGGTTGATACTAGCCATAGCCCGACCATCAAAAGTTCCGGAGGCTCACAAGAAGAGACGCACACCGAATCTTCAGGTGGTGCATCGTCATGAATCGAGCGATATTTCAATACAGTTTATTCAGCAAATTTACCAGTTATATAGACTGGGTAGTTTTGCTGGCGATAATCGTCAGTCCGACTCTCATGATGTGTCTGGTCGTCTACAACATCGAAAATCATGAATACAAAGTGACAGTGGCGAAGACACTGTTTTCAAACTTTTCTAACTCCTGGCTTTGGATGCTCATTGCCTACGTTTTCGTCAGTGACGCCCTGGTGGCAAGGCGTCCGGTCGGCGACGCTGCGCCACTTTGTTTACTTTTCACTCGGCCTATTCCAAGAATAAATTATGTGATTTCAAAATGGCTCGCCGGAGCGATCGGCATCTTCGCCGTCATGGTTCCGTCGGCGTACCTGTTCCAAATTGCCTGCCTTCCGTTTGATATCACCACGAATTTCATGGATAGTTACATGTTCGCGGAACTGGCTGCCAATGCCGTTAGCTACTCAGCGCTTATGGTATTTCTTCACTGCCTGCCACCAGGAATTGGCGCGCTCACATATGCCACCATGATCGGTATCACCAATACGGGCAACACGCTGGCTTCTTTCAACGACAAAGGCGACAACTGGTTCACACACGCAATGCACGATTTGTTTGTCTTTCTGAGCTTTTGGTTGGGTGACTTCACATATCCAACAATTGATGTTTATACTATGCTGACCAGTGTTACGTTCGATTGGCACCCCGTGGTCGTCTACGTGTCTAACATAATTCTCTACCTGGTTCTTGGAACACTATGCATGGTGCATCGCGAGTTTTTCTATGCAACAGATTAAGGCCGGACATAACCAGACCACAACAATTCCGACCGGATTGGTCGTCGTCATGCTGGTGGCGTTGACGCTGCGAATCGGAGTGAAGACGTGGGACAAAAATCATCCACCGTCGACGCGGAGCGGCATCGCCTGGCATGACATCAACTATTTGGATAAAGTAGATGCCTCTTCGAAAAAACTTTTGCTGATCGATTTTTCTGCCGACTGGTGCCGTCCATGCAAAACTATGGAGCGAACAACGTTCCTGAACCGCACCGTTACTGAGATGGCTGCTAAAGACTTCGAGGCTATAAAAATCATCGACCGCCGGGCCGAGGAAGACAAAAACCCTCCGAAAATTGCTGACCTTTATACAAAATACAATCTCTACGGCTTTCCCACTATCGTGGTTGCGTTGCCTGACAAAACCTATGTGGACAAGTTTACGGGCGCGAAGTCGCCGAAAGAATTTTCGTCATTTCTCGCGACTGCGCTTGAGAAGGCGAGTAAGGTGCGTGCAAAAGAGGCGATGTGTGACGGCCGATTCGAAGACGCATTGACCAGTTTGGGAGATTACAACAATCTCGATTTTGAAAAGCTCGGCGCCACTTCGATATCTATGATTTCTTGGCAGATTCTAAGTTCGCTCCACAAGGAAGAAGACGCCAAAAAAGTGGTGCGACAAGCAGAAAGTTATGTCCGAAAAAAAACAAAAATTAAAACCGAAGATGAATGGCCGCTTCCGCTGTTCCGCTACATGCTCGGCCAATACTCGGACAAAGAACTGCTGGAGAAAGCAAAATCGAAAGACGAACAAACCGACGCTCACTGTTGCATCGGACTGAAGAAATTACAACTAGGTGAAAAGCCACAGGCCATCACTAATTTCATGACCGCAATTAGAACCGGATACGCCTACGGCGAAACCTATTCTCTCGCTCAAAGTTACCTGGACAAACTCGCACCAGAAGAATCGCCGAATCAAACCAAGTGAACAACACATTTGGACTGTGGTCACGACTATGCTGCCGGCATTATTTTTACGCGTCGAGGCTGCGCAAAACCTCATCAGCGAAGTTCGGACACATCAACCACGTTCGAACATGTAGGCGAAGTTCAATCACGTCGCTGTTTTTCTTGAGCTAAAAACGCCATCTAAATCACTTGGACATGTCTTCAAATAAATCTTTCGGCAATGCATCGAATTGCCCCGATAAAGTAAATCGATCTCGTTCCGGAAGCAGGTTGGGATTGAAGCCCTGAGCATCAGACAAATTCTCATTGGCAAGCGGCTTGTACTGCTGCTTACTTCCGCCCTCGCCGATATCTTTCAAATAGAGCGCGTAATCATCTCGAATCGCTTCGACTTGAGGATGGTCGAGTCCGAGTTTTGCGGACTTGATGTACATCGCCTGCTGATAGAAAACACCAGCCTCTTCGACCTTTCTCCAACCATGATACAGCAGCGCAGCGTTGTGCGTGACCGTTCCAGTATCAAGATGATCTTGACCAAGCCGCCTGCGATACATCTGCAAAAGGCGCATCATCACCGGCGCGCCGTAATGGAACCTGCTGTCTCGATAATAAATTTGAGAAAGCAACTCCAGCGAAATCCCCAGTCTCTGGTCATCGCCGCCATACGCCTCCGCTATCTCCAGAGCACGCAATCCAGATTGCTCCGCCTCATCAAAAATTTCGTCTTTGATGCACCGTTCCGTGTCAGCAACATAACGCTTCCACCGAGCATCGCGCTCTTCATCCGTTTCTTCGGAATAATCCGGTATGAATTCACCACCAGTGGTGTCAACACCAGGCATGACAATAGGTTTATATTCTCCGGACTGTTTGAACACTTCGCTCATTTACAACCGCACACTTCTTTAAATCTACGCCAACACCAGACTGAAAGTTCTATACCCGGTTAAATTGCACAAAGTCGGGATTGATCACCAAACTTTGCACAACAAAACGATTGCCAATCGGCAACACGATAGAGCCGCGATACGAGAGGTTCCAGCAGATCACAATTACCATCCTAACACCCCTGAATTTCAAAACTTTTTCGATTTCCGAAAAAACGCACAGGTTCAGGCGTTCAAATAATCCCGGCTCGATTAAATTGGCAGCGCCATGAGAAACTCAGTATCCGAGAGAACAGTGGTTACAGGGTGCCTACGTAGTCTTCAATGATCAGAGCGGCTCAGGCGTGAGTTTAAATGAGGGGTGCGATGTTAGGACACAACTTGTCAATATTCAGTGTAGGCATGTTACGTTACCGCATCGTGAGATAGCCAAAAAGGTTCATGGTTGGCTATCCTAAAGGCGCCTTGAGATACAATACCGATCCTTCCGCGCCTTGAGACAGAATTATGATCAAACTCGACTTCCTCACAGACTACGACGTTCACCTCTTTGGCGAAGGTTCGCACTACCGACTGTATGACAAACTCGGGGCTCACATCATCGAGCAGGGCGGACAGCGCGGCACCCATTTCGGTGTCTGGGCACCAAGCGCTGACCGGGTCTCGGTACTCGGCGATTTCAACGAATGGCGACCGGGTGTCACGCCACTCGAGAAAGTCGGTCAATCAGGGCTCTGGACTGGTTTTGTCCCCGGTGTCAAAGAGAAAGAAGCTTACAAATACCACATCACGCCAAGCAACGGCACGGCACCTTCTGAGCGTTCCGACCCGTTTGGCTTTTACGCCGAAGTCAGACCCAAAACAGCATCAATCGTTTGGGACTTAAACAAATACACCTGGAAAGACCAGGATTGGATGAAAAAGCGCGGGCACAACAACGGGCTCGAGGCGCCGATTTCGGTGTATGAAGTGCACCTGGCCTCCTGGATGCACGTGCCTGAGGAAGAAGATCGCTGGCTCACATATCGCGAGCTTGCCGACAAATTGACGACCTACGTCAAGGAGATGGGCTTTACACACGTTGAGTTTTTGCCGATTTCAGAACACCCACTCGACCTCTCCTGGGGCTACCAGCCAATCGGCTACTTCTCGCCGACCAGCCGATTTGGATCGCCCGACGATCTTATGTATCTGATCGACCAACTCCACCAAAATGACATCGGTGTCCTCGTAGACTGGGTGCCGGCGCACTTCCCCAAAGACGGTCACGGCTTGGGCATGTTCGACGGAACACATCTGTATGAACACGCCGACCCGCGCCAGGGCGAGCACAAAGAATGGGGCACCTACATCTTCAATTACGGTCGCTACGAAGTCGACGAGTATTTGACCAGCAACGCCTTCTTCTGGCTCGACAAATACCACATCGACGGATTACGCGTTGACGCAGTCGCCTCGATGATTTATCTCGACTACGCCAGAAAGGACGGCGAGTGGATCGCCAACGATTTCGGCGGCAGAGAAAATATCGAAGCAATCAATTTTTTGAGAAGACTAAACGAGAGAATCTATTCGCATTATCCAGACGTGATGACCGTTGCAGAAGAGTCGACCGCCTGGCCGCTGGTGTCGCGTCCGACCTATCTCGGTGGACTGGGCTTCCATCAAAAGTGGGACATGGGCTGGATGCACGACATTCTCGAGTACATGGCGCTTGAACCAATTCACAGAAAATATCATCAGACTAAACTGACCTTCCGCGGTCTGTACGCGTTCTCTGAGAACTTTGTTTTGCCTCTTTCGCACGACGAAGTTGTCTACGGCAAGAAGTCGTTGCTGAACAAAATGCCGGGCGACGAATGGCAGCGTTTTGCCAATCTCCGGATATTATTCGGAATCATGTTCACTACTCCAGCGAAGAAATTGTTGTTCATGGGTGGTGAGTTCGGTCAGTGGAACGAATGGAATCACGCAGCCAGTCTCGATTGGCATTTATTGGAAAATCCACTGCACAAAGGCGTTCAGAATTTCGTTCGCGATTTAAATCATCTCTATAAAGAAGAGCCGGCATTATATGAGCTGGACTTCCAGTCAGCCGGATTCGAATGGATCGACTGCAGTGACTACGAACAAAGTGTGGTCAGTTTCTTGCGCTACTCAAAAGATAAAAAAGAGTGCGCAATGGTTGTCTGCAACTTCACTCCAGTCGTTCGTCACGACTATCGCATCGGCGTTCCTCAAGGTGGTTTCTGGAAAGAAGTGCTCAACAGCGACGGTACCGCATATGGTGGCAGTGGCGTCGGCAATTTCGGTGGTGTGGAAGCATGGCATACGAATGAGCACGGCAAAGAACACACTCTGTCAGTGACACTGCCACCTCTCGGAATTATTGTATTCCAGCCAGTCTCTACAGGTGTCAGAGATATGGATTGCTTTAAGCAAAATTCGACGAACACGTCAAAACGAAATCACCCTTTGGATTTTCTACGCGGCATCGCAATCTTGATGGTGATTGGTCAGCACAATCCTCTGCGTGTCGCCCAATCTGGTCAACTGCAGTCGATCTCGTGGATCTGGCTAGAGTGCGGATGGATTGGCGTCGACTTATTTTTCGTTCTGTCCGGCTTTCTGATTGGCGGATTATTGCTATCCGAAATCAAAAAAGAAGATAGTTTGGATGTGATGAAATTTTTGGTCAGACGCGGAATGCGGCTCTGGCCAACGTACTTGATACTGCTGCTTTTCCTGTCTACCGGACTTACACTGACGACAGTCGATCGCAATCACGATCTGATGTGGAACTGGTTGCATCTGCAAAATTACATGGGCGGCGTCGACAGACCGCACCTATGGAGCCTCGCCGTTGAAGAGCACTTCTATTTGCTTTTGCCTTTTTTCCTCTGCACGCTTTTGTTTTTCAAACGATTGCATTACATCCCATTGATTGCGCTGCTTCTTTGCGTATGCTGTTTCTTCGGACGAAATGCAGTCACTGACACGAAATTCGCGTATGAAGCAACCCACCTTCGAGTAGACGGTTTGTTCTTCGGCGTCTTTCTAGGAGATTTTCTCAAATGTTGTGTTTTAGCATTGCTTAGGCGGCCTCTTCTTGTTTGATACCATCAACAAACTTAATTCCCTGAATTAGCTCACCAAGC
>JADYXR010000035.1 GCA_021772095.1 Candidatus Obscuribacter sp.
ACGACCGATGGCACTGCCGACCCGGACACTGATGGCACTGCCGAACCGACCGACGGCACAGACGACACGAAGACCGACGGCGAAGTGCCGACGGTTCCCACCGACCCCGACGCCAATGCGCGGTACCGCAAGGTGCTGCGTGATGCGGCCGATGTCGGCGCCGAAGAAACCCTGTCCCAACTGGGTGACGTCGGCACCACCGGACATCAGGAGGCAACCGCCCGTATGAGTGTGGTCGTTGGCCGCACGACGGATGGCGCGCCCGACCTGAGCCGTCAACTTGATGTGGAGGTGAAGATGACTGTGCGTAACAAGCCGGGCTCCACGCCCACGCCGGGTGAATGCTCGTGCGGTTGCGGCCCTCGTTGCCGTGTCAACTGCGCGTGCCAGCCCGACTGCGGCTGCGGCTGCAAGAAGCCCACGCCTCCGCCGCCGGCTCCGCCGGTGGATGAGGATGGCAAGCCCGGCAAGCACAACAACAGCCGCCTGTGGCTGGTCGTGCTCGGCCTGTTCGGACTGCTCGCCTTCCTGTTCGCCTGCCTCATGCTCTACAGCTGGCACAACCAGCCTCAGAACGTGGGCGGCGGGCACTCGGTGACGGTGATCAACAACCTGCCGCCGTGCGGCGATTGCGGTTCGAAAGACCCGCCGGTCGTGGTGCCTCCAGTCGTGGAACCGCCCTTCAATCCTCCGGTCGCACCGCCTGTGGTGGTGTGCCCTCCGGGTTCGAAGCAGGACTTCGACGAGGTGCCGGGTTTCGCCTTCCGTTTCGTCCACAACGCTGTTCGTGAGCGTGTGGCGCGTTACGAGGTGACTTATGGTGAGGCCTGCCGTGGCTCCATCGTCAAGGGCTACGACGCCGATCGCAAGCTTCTGGTTTACCAGGAGTACGATGACCACCACTACATGACGTTCCAGTACGTCATCTCCTACGGTACGGACTACTCGACTCAGGTCGACCGTTTCGAAGGCAGGGGCAACATCTTCACGGGTCGGAGCGTCTACCGGGTCAACAACCTCGGCAGCATCGTTCGAGCTGAGCACTACAGCGGCCTCAAGCGTCCGGTTTTCATCGTCACTTTCGTGCGGCACGGAAGCGGCGGTGTGTCGGCGCTGAACGTTGAAGAGTTCAACCCCGTGACCGGTGCGTCAGTGCCCACGCGCACCATCGACGGCAAAGTCGCCGCCGGTGAATTCCTGCAGACGAAGTTCTATGTCTTCGACTGGTTCAACCAGCTCTGAGACCAACTCGTGTCCGGGGACCCTCGCAGAGCCTCTCAAGGGCTCTCGGGGGTCCCCCTAACTAAGGAAAACATCTTTTGTCACGAATCATTCTCCCAGCTGGCGTCAACGCCGGCATGTTCAAGCGCGGGATTGTTCGGGTGACGCATTCGTGCGCCAATCCGACCGCGCCGTACAAGAAACCGCAAGACGTTCCGAACTACCTCGGACTGCTCGACCACAAGCGCTCGCTGGAAAAGAAGCCTTACGAGAAGGCTCTGGCCATCGAGGAAGCGCGTCTCAACGACCTGGTTCGCCAGTTGACGGACCTGAAGCTTTCGCTGGCCGTGACCTTCCAGGGTCGCGACGCAGCCGGCAAGTCGGGCGCCACCAAGCGCATCATCACCGGTCTGGACTTCGACATGAAGACGCTCGCCGTCGTTCCTGTCGGTCCGCCGAACGATGAAGAGCGTGCGCAGCCCTACCTGCTCCGGTTCTTCGAGCGAGATCGCATGCCTGCCTTCGGTCAGGTGCGCATCTTCGACCGAGGCTGGAACGAAGAGCTGCTCGTCGTTCCGGTCATGGGCCTCGCGTCCAGGGAACACGTCCACGGTGCCTACGGACAGATCAACACGATGGAATGGATGATGGCCCAGAGCGGCACCATCCTCGTCAAGATCTGGCTCGAAATCACCAAGGAAGTGCAGCACGAGCGCTTCAAGGAACGTCGCGAAGACAAGGACTGGAAGTACACGGAAGCCGATGCCACTGCTCGCGAGCACTGGGACGAGTACACCAAGTACGCCAACAAGATGTTCCGTCTCACCGGCACGAAGCACGCGCCGTGGAACGTCATCCCTTCCAACTGCAAGCGCTTCAGCCGGGTCACCGTGCTGCGAATCATCGCCGACGAAGTCGAGAGCCGAATCGCCGCAGCGAAGAAGCGCTAACCACGCGCTTCCCGCTAACGGAACCGCTTCATTGCGGGCGGAAAGGCGCTGTCTGAGGGGTCAAACCCTCTTGATGGCGCCTTTTCGTTTTTCGCGCCTCTCTACTAGACCATGTCACACTTCAGGCGATTGGAAAATTTGATTCAATGACCCCCCCCAACTTCGCGGGATGCTGTGTCCATCTCAAAAAATTTTTCCAAAATTAAACGACATGGAGTAGTTGAACAACAGAAGAGCAAAAGCGAGAGAAGCCCGTTGGGGACATTCTCTCGCCTCGCTGTTTGCAGAAACAACGATCAAGCCACGACGCCACCAGAGAAGGTGCCGTTACTTCTCGTCAGTACTATCGTTTTCTTTCTCCGGGTCGATCTTAGCCACTTCATCCGAAACGCCCTTGAGGAGCGGCAGGAGGAAGATGCACGCGAACGTAAACGCTGCCGACACATAGATAAGCGGCGTCATGTTGCTTGCGAAAACACCCACGTAGAGCTTGGCTCCGACAATTGCCGAAACCTGAGCCGCTGCGTTATTGACCGACATCAAAGCAGCGAAGGTGAAGCCTTCCGACTCGCTCGGGCAAGCCCGGGCAGCCAGGGTCAGCGTCGCCAACACAGCCACCATGCTGCACACGCCGAACACGAGGTTGAGCGAGATAGCAATGAACTCGGCATGCGCCGAATCCTGAACCAGCGAAAGATACGACAGCGAACCAACCACGCCCGTGATGATGCTGAAGAGCATCTGGAACTTGAAAGTCTTCTTCGAGAAGTACTTGCCATAGGCGAGCGCGCCCAACACCGACCCGACAGCGCTAAACGCTCCGAGCTGACCGATGAAGTCCTGTGAGAACTTCAGGGTATCGGTCATGTGGTAATAGAAGGGCGTGCCAAAGCTGGGACTGAAGTTCCAGAAAGCGATGAACAGAGCGACGAACCACAAAGTCTTCGTGCGCAGAGCGAACAGCGCAATCATGAACGGCAGAGCCCAGATTGCGGTCGTTCCGAAGTACACGAAAGCGCCGACCAGAAGAATTCCGGACAGCACCAGATATAGTGGCTTGACTCGAGCGAGCGGTTTGACGAAGGTCTGCCTGAGACCGCCGAAATTGACAGCTGCCTTCTCTTCCTTGACGATTAACCAGCTCGCGACCATCACGGACAGAGGAGCAAGCATGGTAATCCCGGCAGCGATATGCAGTGCCTTCGCGGGCGCAAAGATGCTGCACAGGTAGCCGCCGACAAGAGAGGTGCCGATCGCAGCGACGTAGAACCAGAACCACTGCACGCTCTGGAAACGACCAGTGGCGTTCAGTGCCTTGCCCTTCTCGACCATCAGCGCGTCGACGATAACGTCAGACGAAGCCGTGCCGAAAGCAGTCAGCATCATCGCCCACACGATCATCGTCGGAGACGACAGACCGGTGAGCCAGAGGAAGCCCAGACTGGCAACCGCGTTCATCGCAATCAGCCACGTCTTGCGACGATAGCCGAGCAGCGGAACGTAGTCACTCACCAAGCCGTAGAGCGGCTTGATGATCCAGGGGAAGGTAAGAATCGAGAGATACTGCGTGACCTGTGCGGGGTCGAGGCCAAGCGCTTCTTTGAAGAAGAACTGCAACGGCTGGCTAACCAGACCGCTTGCCTGTCCAAGACCCTGCATGAAGTACACGAGTCCGAAGTAAAACAACATCAGGCCGACCGAAGTCTGGCCCTTTTGGTTATTGGGAGAACCCATAATGGTACCTTTCCTAACCGCAGTGCAGCATCAGCTCAGGACCTCGGCTACTGGTTCCACCAGCGGCAGAAGTGATGAGCTAGCCGGGAAGGCACAGCTCATCGACTACGAGGTGTTCCGAAAGCTGAGCTTTACGCGGTTTAAGTTGCAACTGGCGCGTGTGCCAGTCTGGTTGCGCGAATGTGAGCGCACAAATTCCTCCAGGAGCAATTGGGGTGACGAACAGAGCACCACATTCGGTGGCACTCATTCGTCGGTCATGGTGAGCCTCCTCCATGAGGTCACCGGTGGATTGCGTCGCGACGAGTGCGTTATCGTCACGGTCTTCTGGTTGTTGGGGCGCCGCCAGCGACTACTTCTTGGTCACTGTGGCAATCAGCGTCTTCGAACCGAACATGAGCTTGTAGACGGGGCACTTTTCGGCCGTGCGTTTGATGTCATCCAGTTCGGCCTGCGTCAGATTACCAGTCACCACGATATCCTCGGTAACGGCGGGATCTCCCGACGCTCCATTAGGAAAAGTGATGCCGACATTGACGACGAGGTCCTGGATGTCCCACTTACGGCGAGGTGCGACGATCATGATGGTTTGAATCGTGCAGGCGCCAAGTCCAGCGAGGACCAGCTCCTTCGGATTCGCTCCACCATCATTACCGCCTACAGAAACAGGTTGATCGCAAACGATTTGGTGACTTCCAGTATCCGCTTGGACCTGGAATTTGAGCCCGACTACTTGCTTAATGGTGACTTGCGCCATGGCTAGTTTCCTACGGTTAGTGAAATTGCAAAATGACACGCAGAAACCTGAACACCCACACCAGACAACAACTCTCAAGTTCCGCATCCCAACAACTCAGCAACCCGAACCGATCCGACATTCCGCTTATGGAAGAGGAGTGTGAGGGCTGAGGCTGTGGGTGCTAGGTCGGAAGATTTGAGAGGTTGTGCAGATGTTTAAGTGGTCAGGGGTGTGTACGTGTGAGACTAGCGATAAGGCTCCATAGAATGCTCATAGAATCTAGTTAATACTGCTTACCAGGATTAGAACTCATGAGCTATAAAACTAAACGCTGACCGAGATTACCGATTTATGCAGCCCGGAGCGTAACAGCTAGCGAAAGTTGCGCTACGGCCGGAGAACAGCGACCAGGCCTTCTCTCCGGGATGTTCGACTGGTGGGCAGGACGTACTGGAACCTGAAGCCATTATTGAAACTGGAACGGATTACGCTGGTTTTGAGCTGTGGAGAATTCCAAATGCCATTCACAATCAAGCCACCACATATGGTGCCTACACTATAAATATTCGCAAGGCATAGTAAAACCAAACCGAACAGGGGCGGCACCGTGAGTGGTGCAGCCCCGATCAGGTTTACGTCATTGCTCCTATCTTACGAACGAACGAACGAACGGACCAACGGACGAACGAGAAGCATGAGGGCGAAGTAGACCCACGGGAAAAGACTGGCCACGCCGGCCGTGAACCGCCGGCTGACGGTTCCTTAGGCAGGTCTTCACTCGTGCGGGTGACGCATTTGATATTGAGCAAAATTCAACAGTTTCACTCTCGACACACACGTGAACCGCGAATAAGACCATCGATTGTTCAACGCAAGCAAACGCGCTTATTAAGCCAGTTTGGCCCTGAGGAACAGTTGCAGTCAAAACAGAACGGGTTTATACAAAAAAGATAAATGCACTCGCGATCGTTTTCAGGGATAACGCTAGAAA
Source organism: Candidatus Obscuribacter sp. (assembly GCA_021772095.1). Classification (GTDB taxonomy): domain Bacteria; phylum Cyanobacteriota; class Vampirovibrionia; order Obscuribacterales; family Obscuribacteraceae; genus JADYXR01. The sequence continues at coordinate 5,636 of JADYXR010000035.1, forward strand.
CCCAGTCATCAAGCCATTCATCAGAGGACATAAACTAAAGCAACGAAACCATTTTAAGAATTTATTTCGAATGAAATATCAGTGAACTCTATGGTGCGAGCCAATCTATGTATCCATTTAACGAAGCGGATTGGCCCGCTGCAACAGGAATATTTCCATAAAGCCTCTAAATGATTGTGTTTCAGAAGCTCTTAGCCAAATATTCGTCTGTAAACCTCAGTTTGATTCAACCCGCGTTTGGACACTAAACTCAAGATAACCATTCTTGACAACTTGATAACCGGAGCCCACCACCAACTACCAGTACCGACCACAACTCCACTCTCTCTGTCACACGGATCGAACCGCGCTCTGTTCGTGCAGTTGTCAGTTGTCGAATGGCTAAAACAGGTCGTCCCGACCAATTCGGGTTTCATCTCGGTATCACAGGTGGTGAAGACCGGTACGAAGTAACGTGGATTCAGACATCGCGAAACGAACTCGGTCGACAGAATCGGCAAAGAACGTTCTCGCATCACTGTTTCCGTCGCCTACAACTCAATCCAAGGGAAAACTCATGACTCTCACCCGATGGCTGTTCCTCAGCATTTTCGCACTCGCTGTGATCGCAGCCTGGCAGATCGCTCAACCCGAGCGCACTGCTTCTCCGCCCACCGCGGTCAAACCCGGCAACCCGTTCAACGATGCCGCTGTTAACGGCGAACTGGTTCCACAACGCCTGATTATCAATCGCCCCGAGCCACGCAAGATCTCCGACGGCGCCCTGTTCCAATAACAAACCGCCGTCGAGCCTGACGAGCAAGGGCGACCACGCCCTTGCTTTGTCATACAACCACAAGGAGTTTTTATGGTCGAAGCACTCCTGTCAGCCCTGAAGTGGGTTGTGCTTTGCCTGTTGCCGTTCTATCTCGGCTCAATCGTGTTCATCTGCACCTTCATGTGGTTAACCACTGGTGCCGATCAGATTGTGAACATGCTGCCGTTGATTGCCATCTTGAACACGCCACTCGCCTTCATGATGGCAGCACAATGGTCATTGCCTCACACCAGATGACTTTCGAGCAGCAACGCATCACAAAACGATGAGACGCCGGCAAACACTCACAGGCTAACCGCGAATCGGGGTCTTTCGGCATGGATGCCGGGAGATCTCGATTTCGTTTTTTGCCCGAACTAAACGACATGAAGTAGTAAAGATTGAACAACGATGTAAACAAAGGCACGGACGAACCCGGGGGCGTAGACCTCAGGTGCACGGGTCCGTCCAACCTTCATCAACTGGAACCGCCAACTCGTACGGGCCTCCTAAGTTCGCGCGAGCTAACGTCAGCTATAAGCTTCCAATGCTACGGGTTGTAAAGAGGTTTATGAAGTTAAATCGTAACTCGAGTCTGAGTAAGCGTTTACGCTAAAACGAGTTACCACATCTCTCCACTTCTCCCGGAAACTCAATTACCAGCGACATCGCAAAAGCATCGCTATCACCTGCAAATGAACTCTTTCCCGCTCTCTAATTGAGCGCCGAGAGGGTCGAGACGTGGCAACTACCGCTCAAGGGCACCGAAAATTCAACTCACCTGGAAGGAAATTCGAATGATTCTCGAAACCGCACAGCAGCTCAAGGTCCTCGGCCTCTCCACTTCGCATGCTCAATTCTCGCTCGCCGTTTCCGGCATGTTTTCGTGGTTCCAGACGGCAGTGGCCGGCTACCGCGCGGAAATGGACTTCGACCAGGAGTTCAACAAGCACGATGTTCTGACCGCCGACGGCAACATCCCCGAGCGCCTCAAGAACGAATGGTCGTCCTATGCTCGCGCGCTTCGCGCAGCTTACGCCGACTTCGGTCGCGACGTGGTCACCCGCATGGGCGTCGACGAACCTGCCCAGGTCCGCAATCTCGCTCTTTCGATCGCCGGCAGCTCGTTCCAACGCGCTCGCACGTCCGCTCGTGAGTTTCTCGTTTCGCAGATCGAGGCGACTGTCATCCCCGCCTGACGCTTCGCGTCCCTGAAAATATTGAAGCGGCTGACCAGTTGGTCGCTTCAATAACCACATAATGCACAAGAGAAGACACAGACTGCTTCGTCGCGAAGTAAGCGTTCTTTTCTTGTTGCATTTCCGGACTCGTGCTACGCAGGCATATAGTTTATCCAAAACGAAGAACCGTCGCGAAAAAGCCCCTGGTCCTGGGGTTCGCGACGGTCCTCGAGCTAGTTGCTCGAAGCAGAGATTACGCAGTTGCCAGAACTTCTGCACCGGCTGTGGTGGCATCCGCAGGCTTCACCTTCGCCAACTCTTCAGCCTTGACGCGATCGAACGCCGCCTGGCCGGCGCTTCGCGCCAGCTGGTAATCGGGGTCCGAACCACTGTCGAGCTCGCAGGCACGCGCGTTAACCCCGCCCGGAACATACGCGTTGCGAAGTTTCCATTGCCATCCTCCTGCGCCATTGACGATCCAGAGCTGCAGTTGATGAGCGCTTCCGTAGTTGACCTTGTCCACACATCCTACTTGGACCTGATTCGATGTCATGCTTAATCCTCGATCTAAAGCCAGTTAAAACGAACAAGCGCAATGCTAACCATAGCCGCGCCACAAACACACACAGCCCGACACGGGCGCTCTGCACACGAACTTCTCGGACCATTGCACCATCTGCGGTATCTGAGCACACAACCATCAACAGTCTCAATCAAAAGAGCCGGTCAACGATCGTGAAACAAAGCACCCTGGTCGTTCTTCACCACTCTGCGATTAACGTCGAAGCCAGCACGGTTTCGATTTTCTGATCAGAATCAGAGAAGACAGTTGGATGCTGTGACCCATTCGGCTGACTTGGCTTGCGGTATTGATATCAAAAGCAGACGACCGAGGACACGACTTTAGAACCGCGTCCGCCCGCATCCATCAGCCTCAACGCGACCAATCGAAATACTAAACTGTTTAGTATTACAGTAAGTTAAAAATGCCCTGCAGCGAAGCGCGCTCGGGAAGCTTATCGGATTCGCTTAACCAGCGAAGTGGTGAGTGCTGGCAGCCAGGACCCAAACCAGGAATACGAGACCCAGGATGAACCAGACTTTATCGGCAGTACTAATGGGCGTCATTCGAACCAAGCTCCGGATGGAATTACCTTGAACAGCGGCTAACAATATATCGTAAACGGGCCGAGCTTAAAATTAAAGTGTCACAGGTGAGCTGTCGGGCAGATTTCGTTTCGGGTGCTTAATACCGAATACGATACCAGAGGCGAGCGCGGCTGGAGCCGGTCGCTTACCGGGGAGAAATTACCAGAGCCAGGGATAGGCTTTACCTTTGCGGGCTTTATACCGGTCCATTTCTGTCGCGGTTACACTGCCCAAAATTGAGTCTTCCATGTCCTCAAAACCCTGCCAGGTCGAATCCGAAAATTCTCCGTTTACAAATCCGTGCGTAGCGCTCGGAGTGACGTTGAGCCAACCGGCTCCGCGTAGTGCGACCATGTCGCCATCGCTCTTCATAAGTTCAAAATGGAACAATTCGTTGGTGAGCACATAGGCCACCATCAACTGCGCTCCGCGGGGAAGCAGGAAGAAGGAGTCTTTATTAACGGGTGTCTCGGCAGTCATCGTAAACACGGTCTCATAAGGGTAGCCAGCATCATACCAATGTCTTGCCGGTAGCGGTGCTTGACTTCACCAAAACGAATAGAAACGCATCGACGACCGGGCAATCAATCCGAAGCAAAGCGGAGCAACTGACATCAGGTTCTGTGTAACCTTCTGCAAATTGGTATAAATTGGCAGAGTTTTCCGGGTAAGAAATGTTGATAGTGATTGGGGCTTAAACGTGTCGGAAGTCTGGGATAAATTACGCTCGAAAGCGGAAGAGGCACAGCGCGAGAAGAAGCTGGCCGAGGCGGAGCTTTTCTGGAAAGAAGCGCTGAAAGAATCGGAGAAATTCGACCGCACCGACAGGCGAACAGCGCTCACTCTGGAAGGTTTGTCAGAGGTTTACTGGCACCTGGGCAGATTTGGTGACGCGACCAACTGTTGCCGGCGCCTGATGTCGATTTATTCTGAGATCTTCGGCGAAGACCAATATGACGTCGGCGTGATTGCAAACAACCTGGCCATGCTGCTTCATGTCCAAGAAAAATATCCCGAAGCGGAGCTACATTACCAGAAAGCACTGGCCATCAAGACTGCGCGCCTGGGCAAGGACCACCCTGATGTGGTCAAGCTTCTGGGAAATTACTCAAACCTGCTGCGCGCCTGTAATCGCGTCGAGGAGGCGGAAAAGCTGAAGTCCGGCGAGACATTGATTACCGCGAAGAATTGGGCGAAAACAAAAACGGATCCCCCGCCTGCGATTACGAGAAATGGCGAGCAGCCACCGCCAAGAGCGGCAGAGCCTGCGGCTGCTGCTCCGCGTCTAACTGAAGCTGAGATCAACCAAAATCAGTCCGGCAAAATCACAAAAGAACCACTCGCGGTTGCAGTTTCGCGTTGGGAGAATCTTCGCAGACTGGCGGAGTATGCCGATCAGGAAAGACGGCTGGCTGATGTCGAGGCGATCTGGGCGGCGTCTGTCAGGTACTTCGAACCGTTCGCAAACGAAGATCCAAGGCGGCTGGCGTACGCTCTCGATTGTTTTGCAGACTCGCTCTGCGCGCAGGACAAGCATCATTTGGCGGAGCCGTATTATCGCCGCGCGATCGACATCAAGGCAAAACATCTCGGCGCTCAGCACGTCGTGGTGGCAAGATCTTTAAACAACCTGGCCCGGCTCTACTACCAGCTCAATCGCTTCCAGGAAGCGGAACCGCTGACCAAAAAATGCGTGGAGATTTACGAACAGATTTTTGGAAATCGACATCCGGATTACGCAACCGCGCTCCACAACCTCGGCACACTGTATCACATCCAGGTGCGTTTTCGCGACGCCGAGCCGCTCTATCGTCAGGCGCTGCAGATTCGCCAGGAGACGCTTGGGCCGGACCATCCAGAGACGAAAGGTTTGGCTCGAAGTCTTGCCAATCTTCTGAGAAGTACCGGCCGCGAGGATGAAGCTAATCGGGTTCACGGTCCTGGTGTTGCCGTAATCACTGGAACATGGCGTGCACTGGCGATTCCAGAAGATCAACAATTGCTGTCGGACAACTAGCCGGAACTAGCTTTCAAAACCACGGCAAGTTTCGAGCCATGTCGCTTGTTTCGCATCACCACATCCGGTGCCACATACTTCCCAAATCAATCTCGATTTCTGTCCTTCAACTCAAATCTTTCCTTCCTCGCTCCTTCTACTATCTCATTTCGTTTTCCAGGATACAAAAACGAAAACCAGGAGAAGACAAGCCTTTCGGCCGTCTCTCCCGATTCTCGTGAAACCGAACAACTCACATCATCAACAGCAGTCTGCTGTATCAAAACGCGAGCATGTTCAATTTACTTTTGCGTCAGAATCCAATCCGCCGCTTCTTTGAGCGAAGCGAAGATTGGTGTTCCAGCCGGCACGCGCTCCTTGTCCTTCGATTCGGCACCTTCCGGTCCGGTCAAAACAAGAATGCCGAGCGCACCAGCGGCGACACCAGTGGCAACGTCGGTATCACGGTCGCCGACCATGAACGAACGAGCGAGATTGATGTTCAACTCGGTCGCGGCTTCATTAAGCATGCCGGGCAGCGGTTTGCGGCATGGGCACACGATCGACTTCGAGTGCGGGCAGACCTTGACCGCATCCGGCTTCGCCTCCTCGCCGAGCAACTCGAGCATGCGAGCGTGAATCTCGCCGAGCGCCTTGCGCGAAAGCGGGTGCGCCGGCCAGTGAATCGAGCCGTCGAGCTTCTCGCCCAGACCGCCCTGGTTAGTGGCGACCACGACTTTGAAGCCAGCCTTCTTCAAACGCACAATCGCGTCCTTCGCGCCGTCGAGGAGCTGGAAGTCACTGGCTTGCGTGACATTGATGCCGACATTGATCACACCATCGCGGTCGAGAAACACACAACGCTGATCCGAAGATGAGACATCCGTGCCAGTTTCGGCAGCATCCGATTTCTCGGTGCTGGCGACCGCAGCCGAATAATCCGCGCCGAAACGGTCGGTTGCATCCAGCAAAGCTGACATGTTGCCGGGTTCCTTCGCCGAGTGACCGGCATCGGCAACCACGACCAGCTCCGCCTCCGGGAAAGCGCGATGCAGTGCCCAAGCCGACTCAGCCGGGCAGACCACGTCATAGCGGCCTTGCACGATCACAGTCGGAATGTGGCGAATCTTGCCTACGTTGGCCAACAGCTGGCCTTCCGTCATGAAGCCCATGTTGACGAAGTAGTGGCACTCGATGCGAGCGAAAGCGACCGCGAAGCTGCCGTCGGCATAACGCTCGACGAACTTCGGATCGTTGTGCAGTTTGCTTGTGCTGCCTTCCCAAATGCTCCAGGCTTTGGCAGCCGCAACGCGCACATCATGCTCGTCCGACGTCAGGCGCTTGTGATAAGCAGCGACCAGATCACCGCGTTCCGCCTCCGGAATGGCCGCGAGATAATGCTCCCAGGCGTCCGGGAAGATGGCACTGGCACCGCGTTGGTAGAACCAGTCAATCTCCTGCTTGCGCACAAGGAAGATGCCGCGCAGAACGAGTTCCGTGACGACGTCGGGATGCGTCTCGGCGTAAGCCAGAGCCAGAGTGCTTCCCCACGAACCGCCGAAGACCTGCCACCTGGGGATGTTCAGATGCTTGCGCAACTTCTCCATGTCTTCGACTAGGTCCCAGGTCGTGTTATCGACGAGCGAAGCGTAAGGCAAAGACTTGCCGCAGCCGCGCTGATCGAACAGGATGATGCGATAAACATCGGGGTCGAAAAACCCACGCTGCGACGCATCAGTGCCACCACCGGGGCCACCATGAACGAAGACAGCCGGCTTCCCGTTTGGGTTTCCGCTCTCCTCGTAGTAAATTTCATGCACATCCGAAACCCGCAGCAAGCCCGAATTGAATGGCTCCCGCGACGGGTAAAGCGAGCGACCGGGCTTTGCAGCCAGCGCGTGATCAGTTTCCGTATTCATGTTATTTTCCTTGTTTGTTTACGTTAGCAAATCACGCGGTTTGAAGATAGCGTGACCAGCACTCGTAAGCGCCGCCTTTGGAACGGTGCTTCATGATAAAAAACGCCATTCGGTTGCGCGGACGCACCGGTTTGGCAAGCAGTGTCATGCCGGATTCACTCAGGCTTTGATCGCCTTTGCGCCCATTGCATTTGTGACAAGCGGTGACCAGGTTTTCCCAGGAATCGGGTCCACCCTTGGAGCGCGGAATGACGTGGTCGAGCGTCAGTTCCATGCCTTTGCCTCCGCAGTACTGGCACGTTTGCCGGTCGCGAGCAAAGATGTTGTGACGGTTGGGCGAGATTGGCGAGTACGGCACAAACACCTGATTCGACAGGCGAATCACAAGAGGCAGCGGGAAATCTTCCGCCAACATCTTGCCGTTGTGCTCAACCACCTCTGCTCGATTTTTCACGATAAGCGCAACTGCCCGTCGCCAGTCGCAAACATGCAACGGCTCTGAGGAGTTGTTTAAAACTAAAACAGCAGACATGGGTTGAACCCTTCCTTTCGGCTACGCGCAAGGCGTGGTCTCGTACACACGCAAAAAAAATTGCGCGTGCGAAAAAATAAAATCGAGAATCAGCGTCGGGCTGGGAGTTCTGTAGGCGTCTAAATTGATTGAATTAAAGAAGAGATCTCTTGGAGACTACAAAGAGCTTTTAACTAAGTTCTCGCTTTACTTCCCCGAATTTCAGTATGTTTATTAGAAATAATCGGGCGCATCCCTGCCGTTCCGCCATTCCCGCAAGCTCACACACCAGGTCGTCCTTTTCTGGAAGGACTAAACGTTGGGATTAGCCGAACAATTCGCGCTACATCGCGAAGCAAATCGGACGCCCTCTTGGCTAGCCCAACCTCGTTAATTACCTAACCTTTTGTCAGAAGACTCCAATGCTCAGTTCGGTCGGAAGCTAACCTGATCTGTGACTTCAGAACGTTTTGGTGGACAAGAATTAAACGCTACAATTCATGGATGTCGCCGGGCAAGCTTTGATTGCCTCTTCCAGGCGATTGATGCGCTCAGACCAAAGATCTACAGTTGTACTGACTAAATTGGACTGGCACTTTCCATAAATTGGTATTGGCACCCTGTTAAGAGTTTCCCTCATGGACTTTCCAATCCTTCTCGATTCAAAATCCGCAGAACCGCTATTCATCCAGCTCTCCAAGGCTCTGAAAGAACGCATCGTCTCCGGCGGACTGGCGCCCGGTGTTGCACTGCCACCATCGAGAGTGCTCGCTGATTCACTGGACGTGTCTCGCGGAACCGTCGTCAAAGCCTATGACGACTTAATCGCACAAGGCTATCTCGAGTCATTGACGGGCAGCAGCACATTCGTAAGTAAACGAGGTCAACTGGATCGTGAAACTCAAAGCGAAGTTGAATGGAAGCGCAACGTAGAAACCGACGGTAATTTCAAGCTGTCTCTTGAAGCCCGAAAACTAATGGAGATGAGCTTGTCCGAAGGAACGGCAGGGTTCCAACCCGAGTTGAACTACGGCGCGCCACCTGCAGAAATGCTGCCCTTACCTCAATGGAAAGAGATCCTGACAGCCCAATGTCGCCGTCAACAACCACACCATTTCGACTGCACACCTGAGACACTGGGCTCGTATAAACTGCGCGTCGAAATCGCAACACATCTAACGCGATCGAAAGGATTGAACTGTCAACCAGAACAGGTGATCGTTTTTCCCGGACCTCAACGCGCCCTGGCGAATGTGGCGAAGATCCTCATCGACGCAGGCGACACGGTCGCTGTCGAAGACCCAGGTTTCGGCGGCGGAAGGGACACCTTTTCAGATCGTGGTGCCAAATTAATTCCCATTCCTATAGACCAGGACGGCATCCTCGTGGAGCGTCTGGAAGCGCTTAATGAGCCAGTCAAGGTCGTTTACGTAACACCATCCTGCCACGATCCAACAGGCGCGATTATGTCCTTAGAACGACGACAAGCCTTGTTAGAATGGGCGTCTAGACGCGGCGCTATCATCGTCGAAGATGGATGGGACAGCGATTATACTTACTCCACTGCGCCTATCCCCTCACTACAAGGCCTAGACCGAGAGAATCGCGTCATCTATCTGTATAGTTTCTGGAAAGTCCTCTATCCACTCACGACCGTCGGTTGCGCCGTCGTGCCACTATCTCTGGTGCCCATCTTCGACCGCGTCAAGTTTCTCACAGAGCGTCAATCACCCATTCTCGAACACTACGCCCTCGCGGAATTCCTTCGCACCGGCGCCCTCGCTCGCCACGTCAAGAAAACAAAAGTGCAATATGAACGTCGCCGAAAAGCGCTCGTAGAGGCATTCTATCGCTTGTTTAAAACAGACGTAGAAATCCCACGCCAGAGCGCCGGCTTACATTTATGCATCCGTTTCGCCCCAGCACTTCTTCGAGCAGGCCTCCTCAAAGCCGCAGAAGAAGCCGGTTTAAAACTAGTCAGCACGAAAGCTTACTATTCCGGAAGTGGACGCAACGACGAATACCTCACACCCTTCGCCGACATCACCGCCGAAGAAATAACTCAACGAACCGAGGTCTTGGCGCGCCTCATGAAAATCCCGAGCCGCGAAGTTTAGACCATTTTTTTGGACTCATTCGATGAAGCGTTGGACCACAATTCACAAAAACGACTTGATGTAGTATAGCAAAATCCAAAACGAAAGCCGAAGAGAAAAGGTTGTTACACCAGTTCTCTCGGCTCTCGAAGAATGTCGCCAGACTGACACCACGCGTGGTGACATCAGTCTGGCGTCTGCACACTCTCAAGCAGTGCTCTTAGCTGATGAACGGGCTACTCGTCCGAGCTTTCTCCTTGAGGAGATCGCAGGGCTTGTAGTTGTCGCCGGCCACCTTCGACAGGTAGAGCAACTTCTGGTACGCAAGGGGCGTGCCCATCGCGTCGGCGTAGCTCAGCGGACCACCGATGAACGGCGGGAAGCCGGTGCCATAGACCATCGCGAAGTCGAGCTGGCTCGGATCATCGATGACGTTTTCCTGCACCGCGAGAGCGGCTTCGGCAACCATCGCGAGGAAGAGCCGATCCTGGATCTCGCCTTCGGTCTTGCGGTTGTTCTTAGCCGACAAGGCCTCGGTGATTTCCGGGTTGAGCAGGAACCGCTTCTTCTTCTTGGAGAAGCGTTTGCCCTCCATGACGAACTTGCGGTCGTTGTTCTCGTCGTACAAATAGATGCCCTTGCCACCCTTGCGGCCGAGGAGCTTCTTCTCCTCGATCACCTTCAGGATGGGCGGAGGCGACAGCCGATCACCGAACGCGCCGTTGAGCGTGTTGATGACGTGACCGGCGATGTCGAGACCGACTTCGTCGAGCAGGGTAAACGGACCCATCAGCATGCCGAAGTTGAGCGCTGCTTTCTCGATGTCGACGATCGGAACGCCCTGCTCAGCCATGACGATGGCTTCGCGCATGTAGGGCGCGAGGATGCGGTTGACCACGAAGCCGGGGGCATCGTTGGTCAGAACCGGGAACTTGCCGAGCTTGGCGACGAACGCCTTCGCAGTAGCCAGCGTCTCTTCCGACGTGGTCGAACCACGCACGACTTCGACGAGCTGCATCTTGTGCACCGGGTTGAAGAAGTGGATGCCCACCGCGTTCTCCGGATGGCGCGAAGCAGGAGCGACGACTTCGTCACCCTTCTTCAGCTCTTCGGTCATGCCGCCCACAGAGAGGGACGACGTGTTGGACGCGAAGATAAAGGGCTTCGAGATCGCCTTCTCGCATTCGGCGCGGACGAGCTTCTTGACGTTCATCTTCTCGACCACAGCTTCGATGACCAGCTCGCAATCGGCGAGGTCAGCGTAGTTCAGGGTCGGCTTGACGCCCGACATCATCACGTCCATCTCAGTCTGGCTGAGCTTCTTCCGATCGACCAGCGCCTTGAACAGACCGCGAATGGTCTCCATGCCCTTGTCGAGCGCGGCCTGGTCGATGTCCTTGAGAACGACTTCGTAACCCTTATAGGCAGCCGCTTGCGCGATGCCTGCACCCATGACGCCGGCACCCAGAACGCCGACGGTTTTCACGTCGATGTTGGGCTGAACGCCTTCCATCTTCTTCGCCACGGACTGGCCGCGGAAGATGTTGACCAGGTTACGGGAAACCTGTGTGGAGGCGAGCTTCGCGAACGCCACCGATTCGGCCTCATAGGCCTTCTCGCGGTCGCCCGACAGAGCCAGCATGACCACCTTGAGCGCCTCGACCGGAGCCGGGTACTTGCCCTTGGTAGCCGCATAGACAGCGCCGCCCGCCATCTTGGCGAACAACGAACGGCCCATGCTCGTGCCTTCCAGGGCACTGGCGGTGAACTTCTTCATCATCGCTTCCTTGAAGCCAGGAGTGTAGCGCTTGACCTTCGATCCGGTGAGGATCTGCTCAGCGCGCTCGACGAGCTCATCTTTGGCGACGATTTCGTCGACCAGACCCAGACGCCAAGCCTTGTAGCTCGACTCGGCCTTGCCGGTGGAAATCATCTTGAAGCCGGCCTGCCCGCCAATCAGCAGAGGCAGACGCACGGTGCCGCCCCAGCCGGGGAGGAAGCCGAGCAGAACTTCCGGAACACCGATCTCGGTCTTCGGATCGGAGCTGGCGATGCGGTATTTGCACGCCAGAGCCAGTTCCGTAAAGCCGCCCAGACAGGTGCCGTTGATGGCTGCGATGGAATTGAGCTTCTCGAGACGAGCAAAGAGAACCTTGCCCATCTTCGCAGCTTCGTAGATCTTGATTGACGGTTGGCTCTGGAGAGCCTGAATTTCTTCGACGTTGGCGCCGGCACCGAAGTTGCCTTCTTTGCCGGAGACCAAAATCACACCCTTGGCGCCGTCGCGCTCGATGGTGGTCAACGAATCAGCAAGCTCGGCAAGGACAGTGCTGGACAGCAAGTTCATCTTGCTATCCGGCAGGTCGATGGTGAGAACGGCAACGCCGCTCGCGAGCCTGGTCAGTGTAATGGCCTTGGACATGTTTATGTTTTCCTCTTAGTTCTTTTCAAAACCAGTTAGAACCCTTCAGGAGGGCAGCTCGATAAGAGTAGCGATGCCCATTCCGCCGCCGATGCACAGCGAAGCAATTCCTCGCTTCAGACCGCGCTTCTTGAGCTCGTAGGCGAGAGAGAGGGGCAGACGCGCGCCGGACATCCCGATCGGGTGACCGAGTGCGATGGCGCCACCGTTAACGTTGACCTTGTTGCGGTCCAGACCAAGCAACTTCTCGCAAGCCAGGTACTGAGCAGCGAACGCCTCATTGATCTCGATGAGATCGATGTCGGCGAGCGTCAGGTTGTTGGCTTCGAGCAGCTTGGTGATGGCAGCGACAGGACCCAATCCCATCTGCTCCGGATCCACTCCGGCGACCGCGTAGTCGACCAGCTCAGCCATCACCGTGAGGCCGAGTTCGTCGACTGCATTCTGCGACGCGACGACAACCATACAGGCGCCGTCGTTGAGACCAGAGCTGTTGCCGGCGGTGATCTGGCGAGTGCCCAGAACCGGCTTCAGCCCCTTGAGACCTTCCAGGGACGACTTGCGAGCATGCTCGTCGCGCGAGAAGAAGCCACGGCTGCCGACCGAGATCGGATCGATCTCGAGGTCGAAACGGCCGGACGAAATCGCTTCGTTGGCGAGCGTCTGCGAACGCTGGGCGTACGCGTCAGCTTCCTCGCGGGAGATGTTGTAGGTCTCCGCCAGACGCTGAGCGGTCTTGGCCATGGCGACCGTCTTGGTGTCGTTGATCAGCTTCCAGGGGGCGATGCCGTTGTCGGCGATGGCGAACGGCGTCGGACGCGGTCCCATCTTGGCCATCTTGAACCACTTGGAGATAAACCCGTTCCAGCGCAGGTCGCCGGGGAGCAGGTAAGGAATGGTCGACATCGACTCGGCACCACCGGCAAGCATCAAGTCGGCTTTGCCGAGCATGACCTTGTCCATGGCCTGATTGATGGCTTCCATGCCGGAGCCGCACTGACGCTGAACGGTCACGGCGTGTACGGTGGCGGGGATGTTGGCAGCCAGACCTGCAACACGCGCCGTGTTGGGCGTGTAAGAGCTCTGGTATCCATGACCGAGAATGATGCCGTCGAGACGACCGGCTTCGATACCGGCGCGCCGAATGGCGTGGGTCATGCTGTGGCTTGCCAGCTTATCCACAGGAACTGCTCGCAAGCTCTTGCCGAACGACCCAATCGGGGTGCGGCTGCCGCTAACGAGAAACACTTTGTTTTTCTTCGAACTCATTGTGATTTCGTCCTATGCTGAAGTGCTAGTAAACAACGCCCAGCCAACCACCAGCGCGAGCCGGCACTTGTTTGCTGAACGCAGGTTGGGATTCAAAAGATGCACTCCGTGTCGGGCGTGTAAGCCCCTAGAACTGGACTTTACGCGAGTCCATACTAGCTTATCAGCTTGCACCGTGCGACCGCACGCCAGGACCGTCAGAGACAGTCCTGAGCGTACGGCCAGGTGCGCAACTGATTAGAACAAGTCGTGCTTGGTGAGAAGGCTCTCGACCTCACGTGTCAGCGAACCGACCTCGCCCTTGTTGGCAAGGATAGCGTTGTACTTGGAGACGAGCTCCTGTGCAACGACAAGGCGGTCGCCGGTGAGAATGTTGGCCAGAGCCAACTCGGGTACGGCAGAAACGAAACCACACATGACCGCTTCCCACTTCTGGTCGCGGGTGAGGTTGAACTGCAGCGAGCGCACGGAAGTGACGTTGGCGTTGATCCACACCAGTCCGTGGGACTTGTTGTAAATCGGATCTTCTACGTTGGGGACACAGTCCTCACCGCAGACCATCTTCCAGAGCCTGGTTGCGCGCTGAGCCTGCTTGCTGTCCTCGTCACCAACGTCGACCGCGATGATGTCGCGGGGGTTGGCACCGTAGAGGCGCATTGGCACACCGGCAGGCACACGGCTTTCAGGGCCGAGCGCTCCGTCGAACAACAGCTTGTGCTTGTACTCGACCGCAGAAATGATGCCGGGAACGGCACAGCTACCACGGACGGCGATACCGAGGGGACCGGGATCGCAGCTGAGAACTCGCAGCTGATTGTCGGGACGGATTTCAAACACACCGTTCTCCGAGAACACAATCTGCGCATCCTCTGCAATCGCCATCGTCCAGTAGCCCTTCGGCCAGGATTCCCCGTCTTTCTGAAACGATTCAACGAAGTCACCGAGCTTCTCAGAAGTGAGAACCCCGTGGACCGGTCGAACCTTTTCGTAACGACGCTGCATGAAGTAGGCGACAAGAATCCGGAAAAAACTGGCGCGGCGAGTGAGCAAGCTGGAAAAGTCCATATCCAGTGCTGTGCTCAAACATGTCTTAGCGTCCATGCCGCTGGCAAACAAAACAGTGGGGACGGAGCCACCACTAATGCCACCAATCGATTTGAAACGCTTGATGCCGGCCTGATTGCAGGCGAGCAAGACGCCCGCACTGCCAAGAATCGCTCTCGAACCTCCGCTACTGCATACGAGATGGAACTCGCGCTCAGGCGTGGTTGGAGCTGTAGTTACGTTCTTATTCATAGAACATGCTCCTTAAAGCAGCCCAATATGGAGCCCCGAATGGGACCACTAGCGGCTGAAGCTACCTCCACTCCTCGAACGAACGAGAAGAAGGGGACGGGATGGCTGAGCTTGGTTGAGGATGATTGGAAAAAGTGTTGGGAGAAACTTCCGACAGCTTTGGATTGAATGAATGCAGAATGATGCTAAAAATCTGAGCCCCTATATATCAAGTACTCAAAAGAGATCGAGAGAAGCTTGAGGATTAGAGATATGGATCTAGAACTGCTACGCATTTTGTAAAGCTGTACTAAGTAAGAAGGGCATGAACAGTCACCTCTTGATAACCATCTAAATCACGCCCATGTTTAGCATTGAGCTTGTTATCAAGAGAAAGTTCACGCATCGCCAGCTTTACCTTGTTGCGTAATATCACAAGCCGATCGAGCCACTTGGCAGCCCCCGCGAGCGTTGGCGCCTTTTTTAGCTCTGATACCAGCCGTGACACTACGCGACCGGTCATGGCGCCTGCTTTCGCCATCTAAAGGTGCACCATCAATGACACCACCACATGACAACCAGGATTACAGTTATCGCGAACGCGTCAACTTGATAACCGGCACAGTCTGTCGCTTTTGGCCTAGTTGCGTGAGTGGTTGAGCGCTCACGGCGAGAACCTCACAGGTGGGACAGTCGATAGCTAGCGTTTCAGTGATCAACTTGGCATCTACTTCTAATCAAAACCTGACAGAGACTTAGTTCTAAAAGCTCTTGAGATTACAAACTCCGATCGGCTACGTTTCATCTGTTCCTCTATACGTAATCTCTTTTATCCAGCCGAAACATCTTCCCAATTCACTCGGCACTTAACTATCCACCCAAGTCGACATCTGTTTGATGCCGATTGGATTGGTACGGCTGCCGGTATTTGTCTAACACCGCTGGTGGTGGCATACGCGAACTGATATCTCTCATTCGGAGGGACTGTGTCGCTATGCCTGCTGCCGCCTAACTGAAGAAGGCATGGGCCTCTATGAGCAAATCAACGAATCCTCTCGTGCGCCAGTTCTGGTCGCATGTTTTTAACACGCCTGACAAGATTGCCGTGCTCGTCAAGAATGACGCTCCTGAGCACGACCTCATCTTTGTGTCTGCCGGTTATCCAGGAATGGGCTCTGCCTATATCCCGGAACGTCCGACGCATCGTGGAGTTTCTTGGAAGGAATGTGGTCTTATCGTTTCCGAGATCATGAGCTTCTTGCAGAAGCATGGTTTCGACAAAAACGAACGTTCTGCAATTCTCGCCTGGAACCGTCCGGAATGGGTTTGGGTCGACCTTGCCATCCAGTCGTTGCAGGGCACCTCGGTTCCGATTTATCCGAACTCGGCTACCGACCAGGTCAGTTACATCTTGCGCGACTCCGGCGCCAAGACCATTTTCATCGACGGCGCCGACCAGGCAGCTAAGACCGGCGGACAGCAAGGTGTTGTCACCTTCGCATTCTCCGATGTCGTGAAAAATGCCGTCGACTTTACCGGCGCTGTCAGTCGTCAACCGACTGCTGCCGCCCTGGCGATCTACTCCGCTATCGAGACTGAGTTCAAGCGTTCAGCCACGGCTGGAAGCTTCCTCGGCATCTCTGGCGACGACATTGCCACCATCATCTACACGTCCGGTTCGACCGGTGTGCCCAAGGGTGTCGTCCTCACTCATCACAACATCGCGTCTGCCTGTCAGGCGCTTGGCCGTCACGGTTTCACGTTCAAGCCGAACGATGTATACCTGTCGTACCTGCCGCTCGCTCACGTCTATGAGCGCGTGAACGGAACGTCGCTTTGCCTCTGGTTCGGCGTCACCTCCGCCTTCTGCAAGGTGGAAGAGATGGCCGATGTGGTGAAGCAGATTCGCCCGACGGTGCTTCTCGGTGTGCCGGCTGTTTGGCGCAAGATCAAGGACAAAGCCGAAGCGCAGCTCCACGCTGCCACCGGTCTCAAGAAGATGATCGTCGGCTGGGCCATGAAGCAGACCAAGCCTGGTCTGAAGCGCAAGATCGCCGACCTGCTGGTTTTCAGCAAGAACCGCGCTGCTCTTGGTGGTCGCGTTCGCATTATGCTTTCCGGTGGTGCGCCGATTGCCGCCGACGTCGTCAACTTCTTCGACTTGACCGGCTTCACGCTGCGTCAGGGCTACGGGTTGACCGAGACGACCGGTGGTATCGCCACCAATACCATCGACAACAACCGTCCGGGTTCGGTAGGTCAAGTCGTGGACTGCGTCGATGTGCGAATTGTCCCCGAACCGGGTGACACTTCCGGCTCCGGCGTGATCTGGCTGAAGGGCGACTGCGTCACGCCTGGTTACTGGCACCTGCCGGAAGCCAACGCGTCGTCGTTTGACGCCGAGGGCTGGTTCAACACGGGTGACCTCGGTCGCTTCGACAAGGACAAGTATCTGTTCATCACGGGTCGCAAGAAGCGGCTCCTGAAGACGGACGGCGGCAAGTACGTCGCTCCCGAGAAGCTCGAAAATGCCTTCGACGGCATCGATGAGCTCGTGCAATACGTCGTCCCCGTTGGTGATGGCAAGCCGTTCATCGGCGCCCTTATCTTCGTGAACCAGGACAAGGCGCGCAAGCTCCTCGGCGATAAGGCTGCGGCCATTCCGACGGACGCTGCCGCGTTCTTCGCGTCGCATCCTGCGATCGTGAAGCGGGTTCAGGAAATCGTCGACCAGGCCAACAAGAGCCTGGAGCGCTGGGAAACCATCAAGCAGTTCAACATCGTTCCGATGGCTGCTTCGGTGGACAACGGACTGCTCACCAACAAGCTGTCAATCAGGACCGAAGAGGTTCTGAAGCGTTACGGCACGCTGGTGGACGAGCTCTTCACTCGCCGCAAGGGCAAGGAGTAACACTTGACGTTCTGATGTATGGGTATTCACCGACCCTCACGGGCCGATGAATGAGCAATGCAACAGGCGCAAGTTGAGTGAAGACGGAGTGAAAACTCAGGTTTAGAATTCTGATGTAGCGTTCTTCCCCGGAGCCCCTTAAAAGGCTGACTGACGAATGGCATTACAACAGAAACAAACACTCGCCCGGGACATAGTTCACTTCGGAGAACTTGTCGCCAGATCGAGTTGTTGTTTGTTTGAGAGACAGCGAGAAACGTGGTGCAAACCCGTTCTCGCTGTCTCTCTTTTTCGGCGGGATTAATACTATGGCATACAGTATTACAAAATCAGGGTCACAGCCGTTTTTGGATGATCCTCACAAACAAGAGTCTTGGCGCGAGTCTTTGGTGAGTGTTTGGAAAATGCTTTTGGACGAAGTTTCCCAGCCGAAATTTTTTGGCGAGTCTTTGACGAAGTTCCCCAGCCAACATTTTTAGCTCTTGTTTTGGCTGAAATTTATTGGAGGAAATTAGTAGCGGAAGTTTTTAGCTTTCATCGTAAATAGATATCGAACTGCGTAGATCTGAAAAGAACACCGCTGCGATTTAGAAAACGACTGGAACCAAATCCGATATCACTCAATCGTGTAAATAGGCTTGCAAATTAGAAGCAAGCATTTCGGAACATCGCATCGTTTGTGCCTTTCGCACGTATCCCTCAAAAGTGTGATCTTTGAATCATTTGAATGCAGGATGTTACTCCCAAGTGGATATGGCAATATATCTATTACGGGAAGAAAAAAGGGGAAACCATAAATGAGCGATTTATTTAAGAACTGTTTGACCAAGCTCAAGAAGCTCTTCGCCGAAGATGACACTGCAAGCAAGGATTCACGGATCGAGTCGGCAAAAATCACATCTAATAGATTGAAAGCGCTTCAAAGAATGCGCATGAATTCACCGACCACGCCTGATTACAAACTGGACAATCAGACCATCACCGACTCTCCGGGCCAACCGACACGCACGGCGAACGTATCTAACATCGACAATGTCGACCTCGACTTCGGAATGAAAATCGGAAAAGTTTAGTTCTTCCGAATGCAAAACTTGATCGCATCAACGTTTAAAATCGAGAATATTTTTCGAAAACGAAACTGCGAAACTGACGCTCAAAAGCATCATTCTCCTGGACCTACACAAACGACTATCCAATATTTAAACGAGTCTCTAGAGCTATCAACCCAGCCTCCTGAGTTCGTCAAACAAGCCTCCGGAGCTAGTCTACCAACCAGATTCCCGAACTGATTCCTAGACAACAATAGCCTCTAGAGCTGCTCCAAACGAAAACCGCAAACGGCTTTCGACAAGAATAAAATCAGAATACAAAGAGGGCGTACCTGCGGCACGCCCTCTTTTATTTCTCTTGAATTCAGCGATTAGTTGTTGCTGGATTCCTCAGTTTTTTCACCATCGCCGTCAGCTGATTTCTTGCTGGATTTGCTGACTTTTTCGCTTTTCACTTTTTCAGCTTTTTCGCCATCTTTGCCGTCAGTTTTTTCTTCCGGCTTTTTCACCATGGCGGATTTGTCGAATACAACCGTGTCGCCTTCCAGACGTGTCGTGATTACGTCGCCTGCTTTAAAGCGACCCATCAAGACCTGCTCAGCCATTGCATCTTCGAGCATTCTTTGAATTGCTCGACGCAACGGTCTGGCACCATATGTGGGGTTATATCCTTCTTTAGCGATCAAGTCTTTGGCGTCGTTAGTGACGACAAGCTCCATGCCTTGCGCTTCGATTCGGCTGCCGAGATCGGCAGACATGATGTCGACGATGCGACGAATTTCTTCGCGAGTCAACTGCTGGAACACGATGATTTCATCGATACGGTTGAGGAACTCAGGTCTGAAGGTCTTCTTCATCGAGTCCATAACTTTACCTTTGATCTCACGATAGCGAGATTCGTGTTCTTCGTTTGCGCTTTGAACCTGGAAGCCGAGCGTCATTGCAGACTTATCGATGAACTGTGCACCGACGTTTGACGTCATGATGATGATCGTATTCTTGAAGTCGACCGTGCGTCCTTTACTATCGGAAAGGCGCCCGTCATCGAGGATCTGCAAGAGCACGTTGAATACATCAGGGTGTGCTTTTTCGATTTCGTCGAACAAGATCACGCTATAAGGTTTGCGACGAACTGACTCGGTGAGCTGTCCGCCTTCCTGATAGCCGACATATCCTGGAGGTGAACCAATCAACTTGGAAGTTGTGTGGTGCTCCATAAATTCCGACATGTCGATCCGGATCAAGTTATCTTCTGAACCGAAGAAGTAGCCGGCAAGCGCTTTGGCAAGTTCTGTTTTACCAACACCGGTAGGACCGGAAAAGATGAAACTGCCGATTGGACGAGCTGGGTTTTTCAAACCAACACGCGCTCTACGGATAGCTTTGCAAACCGCGTCAACGGCTTCGTTCTGCCCGATAACGCGCTGGTGAAGCACGTCGGACATATGGAGCAGTTTTTCCGATTCGGCTTCGGTCAGCTTGAGAAGCGGAATGCCGGTCCAGGCGCTGACTACGTGAGCCACTTCTTCAGCTGTTACGAATGGTTTTTCAGTTTCTTGTTTGGCTTTCCATGATGCTTGAATCTCGCGGATCTTCTCGGAGAGCTTGGTTTCTTGCTCTCTGAGCGATGCTGCTTTTTCGAACTCTTGATTGCGAATCGCCATTTCTTTATCGCGACGAACTTTGCGAAGTTCTTTCTCGACTTCCTTGCCTTCCGGCGGAAGCGAGCTCGCTCTCAGGCGTACGCGTGATGAAGCTTCGTCGACTAAGTCGATAGCTTTATCCGGCAAGAACCGATCGGTGATGTAGCGATCTGACAGTTTAGCTGCTTGATCGATTGCATCATCGCCGATTTGCAGGCGGTGGTGCTCTTCGTATTTAGGACGCAAACCACGAAGAATTTCGATGGTTTCGTCAACACTCGGAGGATCGATGATAACCGGTTGGAAACGGCGTTCCAGAGCGGCGTCACGTTCGATGTGTTTGCGGTATTCGTCCATTGTGGTTGCGCCGATGCACTGCAATTCTCCGCGGGCAAGAGCCGGCTTCAGAATGTTGGCTGCGTCGATCGCGCCTTCGGCTGCGCCTGCGCCGATCAAAGTGTGAAGTTCGTCGATCACCAGCATGACGTTGCCGGCTGTGCGAATTTCATCCATGATCTTCTTCAAGCGTTCTTCGAATTCGCCTCGGTACTTGGTACCGGCGACGAGCAAACCGATGTCCAACATGACGATTTTGCGCTCGGACAAAATGTCCGGAACATCGCCATTGGCAATGCGGATTGAGAGACCTTCGGCAATTGCTGTTTTACCAACGCCGGGTTCGCCAATCAACACAGGGTTGTTTTTCGTACGTCGACCCAGAATCTGGATCACGCGCTCAATTTCTTTTTCACGACCGACCACGGGGTCGAGACGGTTTTCCACGGCGGCTTGAGTGAGGTTGAGACCAAACTCGTCGAGAGTGGGGGTTTTGCTTCGTCCAGTACTTGTCGAAGTAGACGCGCCCGATGTGGAAGCGCCGCTCTCTCCAAGCAATCTGATCACGTGGCTGCGCACCTTGGTCAGATCTACGCCGAGATTTTCGAGAACTCGGGCTGCCACGCCTTCACCTTCGCGAATGAGACCTAAAAGCAGGTGCTCGGTTCCGATGTAGTTGTGGCCAAGTTGCCGGGCTTCATCCCAGGACAACTCGAGGACTCGCTTGGCTCTTGGTGTGAATGGAATCTCCACAGCCACGAAACCGGAGCCTCTTCCGATTATCTTCTCTACCTCAACGCGGGCATCCTTCAAGTTGACTCCCATCGACTTGAGTGTTTTGGCGGCAATTCCAGTGCCTTCGCCAATCAACCCGAGAAGAATCTGCTCAGTGCCCACAAAATTGTGACCAAGTCTCCGCGCTTCTTCTTGCGCAAGCATAATTACTTTGATCGCTTTTTCGGTGAACCGTTCAAACATGGCTGTTTATCTTCTCCCAGAACCAATGTGATTACATTCTAACATCAGTGCACCGGTATGAACGTGATGAGAAGACTATTTCGAAAGCCTGATAGGTAAAGACTTTCTGAAGATCGCCGAGGAGGCGTACCTCTTCACATCATCACTCAAGCGCACGCGCGGGCATCTGTTTATCGAGGAAACAGAATACGCTGAAAAGATAGCGCGATCTAGTCTTCGTGTTGATGAATTACCACAAGCACCGTAAAGCTTCGTCCTTAAGGGCGGCAGATATAAGATGCTGAATGAAGTTGTTCAGGAAGAACCAAATGACTGCGAATATATCGCTGTCATGCCACGTATTCTGATATCAACGGTGGGCGCACCGGGCTCGCTTGATACGATACTACCGCTAAATTGCCTGGGGCAAGAATTCACGTCCTTCAGGGCGGAGAGAAAGTCAATCACACCGAGCGCGTATTGACAACACGCAACCTGCCGCAAACGACAAAGCCGGCATTGCTGCCGGCCTTGTTGATTGTTTTGAATTTGGACTAAACGACCTATGCTTTTCCAGCTGGAGCCGGTTCGGCAGGAGGGCGAGCTCCAGCGTGAATTTCGGTTCCGGTAGCCAGTTCGGCAAATGTGCACTCTTTGTTCGAGCATTGCACCTGATCGCCGCGCTTCAAAGTCTTATATAGAAGAATGGCGTGGCAGGTTGGGCAGGTGTTCTTGCCGTAAGGTCCACCGGAGATTACTGGTGAATACCAATAAGCCGATGTGCACTGGTTTTGCGAGTAGTTGCTGCAGCCATAGAAGATCTTGCCGCGTCGTGATTTCTTCTCGACAATGGCACCGCCGCATCCTTCACGAGGACACATGACACCGGTTGTCTTGAGGATAGGACGCTGCTCTTTACATTCCTCGACGCTGCAGGCCAGATAGTCGCCGTAACGACCATAGCGAACCAACATGTCGGAACCGCACGTAGTGCACTTCTCTTCTGATGGTCTGTCTTCAGGAACTGGCAGTCCATCTTTAGTCAGAGCGATTTTGGTTTTGCATTCGGGATAACCGATGCAACCAAGGAATTGTCCGAAGCGCGAAGAACGAATCGCCATCTGCAGTCCGCAAGCGGGGCAAATGTGGTCGGAGAGAATGATCACCTTGTTCATATTCTCTTCGGCTTTCTTTAGCGTTTCGCCGAACGGCAAATAGAACTCTTTGAGCATGCCGTGCCAGTCGACTTGATCTTCTTCGATCTGGTCGAGCTTGGCTTCCATGTTGGCTGTGAAGCTCACGTCAACAATATTGCCGAAGTGCTCGACGAGGAGCAAATTGACAGCCTGACCGAGTTTCGTCGGAGCCAGTGCTTTGTTGAGACGTTCCACATACTTACGATCGATGATGGTCGTAACCGTCGCCGAATACGTAGATGGGCGGCCGATGCCGAGTTCTTCAAGCGTCTTAACGAGCGTTGCTTCACTGTATCGCGGAGGCGGCTGAGTGAAGTGCTGGCCCGGATCGAGATCTTTGAGCTTGAGTTCTTCGTTTTTCTTGAGGGTCGGCAGGTTCTCAGTGTGCTCTTCCTGACTTTCGCCGTCCTCGGTCGGTTCTTCGTCTCCATCACCGGGAGCCGGTTTGGCACGATCGTAGACAACAGTGAAACCATCAAACTTCTTCTCGGTTGCTGAGGCGCGGAAAATCGCATCACCAGCTCCGATTTCGACGCTTGTGGTTTGCAGTTTCACTTGCGACATCTGGCTTGCCATGAAGCGTTGCCAGATCAACTTATAGAGTTTGAATTGATCGGAAGTCAGATACTTCTTCACGTCTTCAGGCACTTTGTCAGGGTACGACGGGCGAATCGCTTCGTGAGCGTCCTGGACGTTTTTAGCTTTGCGTGTGTAAACCCAAGGCTTAGCAGGGATGTAGTCCTTGCCGTACTTCGCTTCGATGAACGTACGCGCGTCGTCTTGCGCTTGTTGAGAAACACGGGTCGAATCTGTACGCATATAGGTGATTAAACCTGTGGCGCCATCAGGTCCGAGCTCGACACCTTCATAAAGCGACTGAGCAATTTGCATGGTTTTCTTTACTGGATAACCAAGCGCATTGGCGGCTTCACGCTGCAGAGTCGACGTGATGAATGGTGGTTGTGGCTTGCGCTGACTAGATTTCTCGGTCACGGAGATGACTTTGTAGTCCTGCCCTTCAATCGCTTTGACGATTTGTTTGGCTTCCTTCTCGCTCTCGATCACCATAGAATTAGCAGTAGCCTTGTCCGACGCGGCAATCACACGTTTCTCTTTCCACTTATACAGAGGAGCGACAAACGACTGTTTCGCTTTAGCCTTATTGAGACTGGCTTTGATGGACCAATATTCTTTTGGATCAAAACTGACGACATCGACTTCGCGCTCGCAAATCAGTCTCACTGCGACTGATTGCACACGACCAGCGGAACGTCCGTTGACCTTTCTCCAGAGCAGTGGGCTGATTTTGTAGCCTACAAGCCGATCTAGCACGCGACGCGCTTGTTGCGCATCGACCAGACGCTTGTCGATTTGTCTTGGCGACTTGATTGCAGCCAGTACAGCTTCTTTTGTAATTTCGTTGAACTCTATCCGATGCAGCTTGTTCTTAGGCAGTTCAAGCAACTCGGAAAGGTGCCATGCAATCGCTTCTCCCTCGCGGTCAGGGTCGGGCGCGAGGTAGACTTTTTTCGCTTCCAGAGCGGCTTCTCTCAGTTCTGCGACTATGGGCTCTTTCTCTCGCAGAATTTCGTATTGCGGCTCAAAATTCTTTCTGACGTTTACGCCCAGACGATTTTTAGGCAAGTCGCGAACGTGACCGATGCTCGCTTTGACAAGAAACTCCTTGCCGAGAATTTTGCTGATGGTCTTTGCCTTCGCCGGGGACTCTACTATTACTAGGTACTTTTGGCTGTCTTCCACGTTCTGTCTACCTTATATTTTGTCAAGGTGTGTTTTGGGGGTTGAGTATATCACGCGATCCGAAATTGAAAAGTAGACCGGATATGTTGAATGTCCCAGTCTGACATCCGCAAAACGGTCACATAGCTATCGTTTTACTCCAGCTCGGAGAATTTAGGCCGATTTGTTACTTTGAAAATATATATAGAATGATCTCTATCATTATGTGTCCTCGGAAAGAGTTGCCCGGCCAGCACTTAGCTTTGCCAGCTGCTCCCCGGCTCGGTCCCCGAAGGCATTTATTATGAGAATTCTTTGGTAGTCTCGCGCGTCTGGCCCGTCGTTCATTTTTAAAGACATATATAGATGGTCGACGGCATCGAGGTAATTTTTTCCATCGACTAGAAAATACTCCGGCCATTCGAGGACGAGAACGGCACGTTTTGACTCGGAAATTTCATCGAATTCCGTCGCCACCAGATCGAGCGACAAATTATCTTGCTGACGCTCAGCCATTTCCATGACGCGGTAAAAATCAAAATGGTAGAGAGACAAACGACCGGAATGATATTCGTTCATCATCGTGAAGGTCGGGCTGCAGATCACTTCCCTGATGCCGAGCGCCTTTCCAACAGCTTGCACAAAAGTGGTTTTGCCGGCGCCGAGATTGCCTGAGAGCGCAATCACGCTGCCACCAACCAACACTTCTGCCAGATCCCGCCCCAACGCCAGCGTTGCTTCGACGTCGTCGAGAAGCAATTTCACGTTAGATGGTGGCATCAATCAGGTCTGTATCTGTTTTGAAAAAATAGTAAGTCTCGATCTGGGACCGGTTTATGAGTTTTGACCCGGAAAATCCCAGGTGGGGTACCTCCTAGACACATTCCCGTTTCCTAATCCTTGCGTGCTATTCAAGTAGCAGTTGCTCTATCTGTAGTTAGCTTCCAATTGACTTAGTCGCTCACACAAGGGTCATAGGTATACGTCTGTGCTTCGAGCCAGCGCCCCATATACTCGTTACAATAGGACAAAACTTTTATGCGTCATCCCAGACCAAGACTAATTCGATCATAAAAAAACCCACCGCCACTGTCAAATGATTTTCCGAAATACTTGAAACTGTAACAATTCCCGCAGGTTACTCTTGCGACGATGGCACTATCGGCGGTGCGGGTTAGAGGACGCCGGGCATCCGTGGGATATTCTATTCGACGACCGTTCCGCGCACTTCCAGGTGTTTTAACGGCGGGATTTGAAACGACGATCGGCTTTCTTCGGGCGGGTCCTGATAGCCGCGATCGAGCATGCGGAGTACGCTCGAGTGCGCTTCGGGAATCGGATATTTCGGTTTGAAAGTCGCATAATTGCGAACGTATAGACCGGTGCCGATCGGGCTGAGCAAGATGCCGGAGCGCCGACTTGGCTGTTGAAGCTGGGTCTCGAGAGACTCGGCGATGGAGTCTAAATCGATTTCGCGGTCCATATACCATTTTTTGTACTCGCTGGATTTATCATGCGAGAACGACAACTCCAGCTCAGCGCGCGCCTCCGCGTCTCTGCGAATTTGGTCAGCGCGATTTTTGACGATCTCTTGAAGCGTTGGGCTGAGCCTCCAGCTTGGCGCGCCGCGGCTGCGAGCATTGCCTTGACTGTCATAAAGAACCGGGCCCTCATACAATTCTTTGATCTGCTCTTCAGCTTCTTCCTTGATTCTGTCCGCTTTGGCTTTTCCGGTTCGCACCAGGTTGTCGCTGATGTAATCGGCGTATTGCTTCTTGCGCGCCTTCTCGTCAGCGGTCTGGCGGCGAATCATGGCAGTGGCGTTGTTGAGATGATGTTCGTGAACCGTCGGTTCTCGAGCCACCGACTCTTCCTCAGGCACGCTCTCCTCTTCGGCTGACTCTTCGACGTTGTCTGAATTTTGAACAGCTTTACCGGACCACGATTTATTCTGCGGCGAACCTTCTTTGTACATCGGCAAGGGCTTGCCGCGTCCCTTGCTGAGCCGAGTTTCGGGCAACGCCACTTTATAGGTCAAGAGTGCCTGCCGGCAAAAACCGGACACCGGACCAAACGGATCGAGTTGGTAAGAGCGCTTATACGCGGTGATTGCGCTTCTATGATGGCGCGTGTGAACCAGCGAATTGGCCAGGTAATAATACGAGGTCGCATTCCTGGGTTCGGCTTGCAGAGCCAATTTCAAGTGATGGATCGCAAGCTCGTATTGTTTATGCTTGAAGAAATGCACGCCTCTTTTGTGCGCATCGATTGATGATGAAACCGACGTGGTCATTGCTGTTGCCGGATGCTGACTGAAAAGCAAAACCATGGAGACAAAAGCATACCGTTCGATTTTCATTCAAATTCGCGCATCTGAAACAGGCTCCAAGATTCTATTTTAGTCCTGAATCTGTTTCCTGAACACCCGGTTCGATCAAACGCAAAACGCTGAAGCGCGGATCGGGCAACTGCTTTTTCGGTTTAGATGTTTTGTAATTGCGCACATAGAGCCCGGTGCCGGTCGGTGCCAAATCAAATCCAAACTTGGAGGGCTGATCGGTGAGCTGATCTTTCAAGTTAAGGGCGACGTCATCTATGTCGTTTTGTCTTTCTTTCGACCAGGCGGCATGGTCGGCGGCACGCTCATTGGCGAGCGCCTGCTCCAACCTCGCTCTCTCATCGGCTTCCGCGCGGATACGAGCAGCCTCGGCCTCCAGATGGTTGGTTGCCCCAGTCGTCCGGCGCGAATTGCGAGGCAAAATCACTCGGGTGGATGCGTACATATTTGCGACTTCTGATTCGGCAGACAATTTTAGATCGCGCGCCTTCCAATCACCCCCCTTGACCGCAGTCTTGGACAGATTGGTGGCGAAGTGATCGGTTCGCTTTTTTTTGCACTGCGCCTGCCGATCGATCGCATCAAACGCCGTTTCCAGGCTGGTCGGAGGAGGCGGCGGAACAAATTCTCTGGAGTTTGCGGTTTCGTTGAACGCGGTATGTTTGTAAGCGCTTAGAGCCTGTCTGCAATACTTGGACACCGAACTTCGCGGACCAGACGACAAAGATATTTTGTATTCGACAATCGCTTCTTCATGGCGGCCGGTGCGAGCCAGAATATTGGCGAGCAAATAATGCGACATCGGATTTGCGGGGTCCAGTTCACTCGCTCTGCGATATGCAGCCTCGGCAGCGTCCAGGTTTTTGCCATTCGATTCGACACGGCCCATCTCAAGATAACGGTTGACCAGTGCTTTGGCGGCCGCCGTTTGAGCGTTTGCCGAAAGAGGCATCGTCAGTGCGATACCTACTACAAGAATGAGCTTTTTCATGCCATACCTGTTCCGCGTGGAGGAAACTTCGGAATCCTGAGAATCGACAAATCGGCGCTGCCACAATCGATTCCGAGGAGACTGCTACTTATCTTGCAGTAGAGGAAATTTGACGTCTGCATAGTTTATTTGTTCCCAAAAACCGCAATTTGGATGCAATTAGGCTTGAAAAAATATTCAACCATGGTGAAATCCACGTCCTGTAAACTGATATGGTTGAACAAAAGCGCCCGAGATCTGCAATGTCACAGAACTGCAAAAATTTAAAATCGTTTGCGATCGCTGCTGCTGTAAATGCAGTTTTTAATGCCGCCACTCCGCAGCTTGCGGAGGCCACAGCCCCTCTGGACACCGATGTGGTCGAAACAAAAATTATCCGCAGCGCACCACAGATAGTGCCGATTCTGCCGGCGACACCGGTGGACCAGTCCTCGGCTTCTGAGATGACTGAAGAACCAAACACGCTGTCCCTACCGTCTTTGCCGACTGCCTCTGGAGCAACTGCACCGGCCGCCGGCCAGCCGACATACTCGATCCGCGTACCGCTGGGAGTCGCTGGTTCTGTCTTGCCACGGCTGGAAAGCAGCAAGCCGACCTCACCTCTGCCTGGCGCATTTATGCCGAAGCAGCGAGTTGAAAACCGCGCCGGCGGTGCCGATGGTCAGGATTTTAGTCGTCCGGTAGCATGGAGAGCCACTGCCGAAGCCATTCGCAATCAGGCTCCAAGTTCGTCATTGCAGACGGCCACACTCGCAGCTGATTTTAAAACCAGTTACACGACGCTCTTTCGCGAAGCGCCAATAGCAGGATGGGGTCTCACTTCCCTTTCATTACCCGCCGGGCACTTCCTGGTGAAAATTCCAAAATCAGGCGAATCTGATTCTTCTGACGACGGGGCGGCCTGGCTCATCATCGTGCTCAGCCCGATTGATTCCACTTCCACCGAGATGCGCGTGAAGATTCAATCTCGGCGCCCATCGACATACGCTCCGGCAGTTTCTAATTTCATAAAACAATGTCAGATGAAGGCAACCGGCAACGAGCTTTTGTGAACAAGTCAAAACAAAAACCATTTTTGATCGGCATTACTGGAACGATTGGCTCCGGCAAATCCAAAGTGGGTGCCATTCTTGAAGAACTGGGAATTCCCGTGATCGACTCTGACATTGTCGTTCACGATCTGTTCTCTAAAAGCGCGCCGTTGAAAGAGGCGATTCGGAGCCGTTTTGGCGACGGAGTAATTAGCGGTTCCGGCGATGACGAAAAAGTTGATCGCACTGCTCTTGGAAAAATTGTCTTTGGTGACGCCGCTGCCCGCAAGGATCTGGAGAGCATCGTTCATCCTGCCACAATTAAAGAGTGCCAGCGCCGGGTAAGCGAACATCAAGATAGCGATCTCGTCGCCATGCTTGTGCCGCTGCTTTTCGAAGCAGGTCTCGAGAAGCACTACGATCAGATCTGGGCGCTTTATACGGACGATGCGATTTTGCGAAGCCGGCTCAGTGCGCGCGACAATCTCACGCCTGAAGAAGTCGATCGAAGATTGGCTGCCCAACTACCTCAGAGTGACAAAGTTTCGAGAGCTGATGAGAGAATCGACAACTCCGGAACACTGGAAGAGACAAAGGCGCAGGTCCTGCAACTGGTAGAGAAAGTGAAACGCAAACTCGCTGATTGAGGAACTCGGATTCCTGATTGACGGTCTGCAATTCGAAGCGTTTTCGAACATCGATCGCGACTTAGTTAATGTGGTGACCGCATTCACCACAGAATTTTGCGGATGGTTCTAACGGCAGCTGGCAACTTGGACAAGCGCTTACGCGAACTTGCAAGTGCAGTCCGCATTCTCCGCAGAATCTTGCATTAGGTTCGAGGTGCGAAGCGCATTGTGGACATTGAGAGCCCGCTGGCTCCAGCGCTGCTGGTTGAAACAAAGGCGCTCGATTGGCGGCTTCTGCCACTGGTTGCGGTGCAGCTGCCTGTGGGGTGTAGCCCGGCGTTTGGGCATTCGGCGTGTAGAAAGCGGCGGGATTAGATGGGACGGGGGACATCGTTGGCGGCACTGCCAGTGGTGGCTCAGCCTGTTGTTGCGTCCAGGTTGGACTCTGTGCTGCAATCAGTTGATTCAGATCAGGAATCGACGTTCCCTGATCGGCAGGCTTGTGCACAGTGACGCCGGAGGCTGGCGGTCCACCGACCATTCCACCGTCACCAAAAACTGATGGATGTCCGGCATCTTGAGCAGCCGCCGGTTGTACGACAGGAGCTTGCTGCGGAAAGGACGGTGCGTGAATCGTCGGAGACGGCGACGGGACGCCGTAAACATTCGGTGATGGAGACGGCGCGCCATAGCCATCAGATGATGGTGCCTGAGTGCCGTTGGATGGAAATTGTACTGGCGACGCCGTGGCATCCGGTCTGGATGAACGTTGCGGTTCCTCATATGGATTCCGGGCGTCATGAGCATCCCCAGGCGCATTCGTGCCTGGTATGTTGTGCGCGTCGCCGTGGGTGTTCGGTGCGTCGCCTGGAGTGCTGAGTGCGCCTGCGGCTGATTCGACTGGCATCCCGGCATAAGCGGAGTCGGCTTGCACTGCAGGTTGCGTTCGAGTAGCCGGTTCTGAACTTGGTCCGCCCGGCATATCGTTTGCTACCGAAGTCTTCTCTGGCACCGCATTTGGCGACACCGAATCGGGCACCGCAGGTAGTGCTGGCTCCGCGCCCGACTTATCTTTGACCGCCAGCTTAGCATCGGCTGCTGGAGCCAATTCGCCAATCGGTTCGGCCTCGACAGGAGCGCCCTTTTTCTTTCTGCCCTTGGATGAAATTTTCTCGCGGGCTTTCTTTCTCAGGATGTCTTGTTGTTTGGCTCGCTCCTCCGGAGACAACTCTTCGAGAATCTCTTTATTGGTGCGAACGACGTCCTCGGCGTCACGTGCGGGCGCACTTGGTTCGGAGCTTGGTGCTAAACCGTCTTGTGTGGTCGAAACGTTTTGATTGTCGCCGACGTTTTGTCCTGCGGCTGCAAAATTGAATTGCTCGTCGACTAACTTATTTATGTCATCGCCTTGAGAGGCTGCCGGAGCGGCCGATTGAGCGGCCGATTGAGCGGCCGATTGAGCCGCCGACGCAGGCATTGCCTGTTCCTCGGACGACGCAGCTGGTGATTGTTGTTGGGACGCAGCCGGCAACTGTTGCTCGCGATGCTCGGCGTCTTGCCTGATTCGCAATTCGAGATCGACAAGCGCCCGTTGAGCAGCCTTTTCCTGGACTCTGGTAAGTGCGTCTTGTTTAGCCTTATTGCCTGCTTCATGGGCGTGAGTGTATGCATCTTGGCTAGACGGCTGCTGATTCTGTACACTCTGCATTTCATTGGCGGCTGGCTGCTGAACCGCGTCTGCTTGCGCCGTTTCACGCTGAGCGTTGAAGGAAGCTTCACGTTGCGCGCGGATTTGTTCTTGCTCCGCATTGAACGCTGCTTCTTGCAACGCTTTTAGTTGTGCTTGCTGTTCCTCTGTTTGCTGCGATAGCAAAGCATCGTTGGATGCTGCGGCAGCTTGTTTTTGAGCCAGCAGTTGCGCTTCTTGTTGCGCTTGCATAGCAGCCCTATGCGCCTGCTGTTGCTGCGCTTGAACGGCCTGTCGCTGAGCCTGCTGCTCTGCATGCTGCTGCACTATCAGCGCGTCTTCTTGTTCCGCTTGTAGCTCGGCTTGTTGTTCCGCTTGCGCAGCCGCTTCTTGTTGCGCCTGAGCGGCAGCCTGTTGCTGCGCCTGGATTTCAGCGAACTGTTGAGCCTGCAATCTGGCGCGTTCTTCGTGAGCGACTTGATCGACCTGGTGTTGGGCTTGGGCAGCCGCTTGTTGTTGCGCTTGAATCTCGGCGAATTGCTGTGCCTGTAGTGCCGTTAGTCGAGCCTGTTCTTGAGCCTGCTGTTCCGCCTGCATTGCCGCAAACTGCTGAGCTTGCATGGCCGCATGTTCTGCGGCCTGGCGCTGTGCCTCCGCCTCCGCTTGTTCCGCGGCCAATTGATGCGCCTGCTGCGCGGCTTGCTCCTGCTGTGCCTGAAGTGCTACAGCCTCTTGCTGAGCCAATATTTCGGCTTCTTGTTTGGCGCGCATCGCTGCTTCTTGTTGAACCAACAAAAGCATTTCTTGCATCTGAGCTTGTTGATACGCTTCCTGAGCCGCGGCTTGTTGTTGAGCAGCCATCGCGGCTTCCTGTTGCGCGAGCATCGCGCCTTCTTCCTGCTGTCGAAGATACGCTTGCTGCTGGGCTTGCAGAGCAGCTTCCTGCTGCAACAATATTTCCGCATCTTGTTGCGAGCGCAGAATCGCTTCTTCTTGTGCCTTTACTTTCGGCTCGTTGCGCGCCCTGCGATGATCTTCTTCTTGCGCACGACGCAACATTTCCTCTTGCTGCGCGCGCATCGCCGCTTCATGGGCCTCGCGCTGCTGCTGTTCGTGCCGCATTCGCAGATAAGCCGCTTGTTCCTCGCGCTTCTGCTGTTCCAATTGGGCGTGAGTCTGCGCTTCTTGCTGCGCCGCGACGTGAGCCTCATACTGAGCCTTTAGTCTGGCTTCGTTGAGCGCGCGCATCCGGGCCTCATCAATGACACGGAATTGCTCGACTTCAGGACCGACAAACGGATTTCCGCCGGAATTAGGATCTATAGGAATGGGCTGCGCAGAGGCGCCGCGTTCGAGACTGGCACTGTGACCGGCTGGACGAATGATCGGTTGGGCACCGGATGCGGTGGGCGATCCACTGCCAGGCGCACTGACTCTGCCACCAAGTAAATCGGCAACATCGCTACCCGGGCGATTTCCACCGCCTCGAAGCTGATTAGCAGGACGTTGTTGATTCGGGTTCGGACTGGCACCCGGCGCCGCTTGCTGTGGAGGACCGCCACCAGGAGCCGCGCCCTGACGTTCGCCTCTGCCGGCAGCCGGTTTCGAACGATCCGGTTTGCCGGTCATGATTGGCGTCAGCATGCCGGAGCCCGCGGCAGCCGGTTCCGCAGCCGCCGGTTTTGGACCTACCGTGGCTTGCAACAACTCGACCGCTTTGCGATAAACATTGATCGGAAGCAATCTTGCTTCAACAAGGAACGGTGACGGCGGCAATTGCTTCTCTTCAAAAGTTGCCGGATATGAGATGTAGAGCAGTTCTTTAGCTCTCGTCATCGCCACATAACAAAGTCGCCGTTCTTCTTCGAAATTAATAGCTGCTTCGCCGGGGCAGATGCCTTCTGCCATACCAGTGAGAAACGCGATCGGATACTCCGAACCTTTAGCGTCTTCGAAACTTTTCACGTGCACCGCGCCCTCTTCTGCGGACACATCCTTGTTTTCAGAGAAGTCTTGTTTTGCCTTCACGAACTCGCGCACCGTCGAATAGCCTTTTGCTTCTTCTTCGAGCTGCTCGACTTTACGCATCGGTTCATACACCACTCCCGGTGGCACCTTAACCGCGCTGTATATTTCGTTTAAACGCTGCGTACGTTTCAAAAGTCCAATCGTCTGGGACGGCGGCAAGCCCTCTTGATGCATGGTCCGAACAATGCGGACCAGCTGAGCCAGGTCTTCGCAAGAACTATCGGCGGTGGCATCATGATAAATCTCGATTGCTTTCAGAAACGATAGATTATTCGCCTCAGCAAAGCTGGCAATCGTGTTGGACAACTTGGAGAGTTTTTGATCCATCTCTCGTGACTTGAGCTGGCAAAACCGTTCGAACGATTCCCGCGCCTTCGGTCCATCCGGATCCATCACCAATCGCAAGAACGCCATGACGTCGCCGACTTCATCGGGCACCACTTCGCTGGACGCCAGTTCGGATTTGCATCTTATGTTCTTTTTGAACAAAGCCGCTTCTAGAAGACCGCTATAACGAGGAGTTCTCCAGAGCAAAACTATATCGTTGGGAGATTTTCCGCTTTCCACCAGAATAGAGACTTCGTTGGCAACCCAGTCGGCCTCTGCCTCCTCGGAACGGCATTGTTGTGGACCGATGACGGCGCTGGTAGCGGCCGTGCCGAATCCAGGAATCATGTCTTTGACGATGCCCTTCATAGTCAAGGCGGCGGCCAGGCTTCGCGAGTGATCGACTATCGCAGGATGACTGCGCCAGTTTTTATCGAGCACATAACAGCGCGCATTCGGCATCCGAATGGACGTGTCCGCCATCATGCGCGGCAACGCGCCCCGCGTCTCGGTCACGCATTCGTCTTCATCGCCGACAAGAAAAATGTTGTCCTGAGGAAACGCCAACAGCCTGGCCATCAAATCCGCTGCGGCTGTACAGTCTTGATATTCGTCGATCAAAACAAACTCGTACTTGTGCTGATACTTGGCACGCACATCGGGATCGTCGGCGAGAATCTGAGCGCACAATGAGATAGTGTCGTCCGGATCGACTTTATTGCTTTTGCGCAGCGCGTCTTCATAGGCGAAATAAAGTTTTGCCACCAGATCTTCTTCGTCGGTCGAAGCTCTTTCTTTGATGCGCTCCGGTGTAACCAGATTAGCTTTGTACAGCGAAATCAAACTGCCGACGGCAACTTCATCGATTTCGGCGTCCATCATTTCGAGCTGAAGCGGATCCATATCCTTCAACTCTTTTTTATACACGCGCTGTAAAACGCGATGAGGGGCAGATTCCAGCTTTAACGGAGGCTTACGTTTTACGACCGCGGCGTTCTCCTTCAATATCCGCAGCCCAAGGTCTTTCCAGTCAGAGAAGTTGATGCGCTGAACCGTTTGCGCATCCGTCAAAATCTCAACTTTTCGTTTGAGCTGCGCGATCGTTTCCTCGGAATGTGAAAACACGAGAATGCGTTCCGGGCAGACGCCCTGGGCGAGCAAATAGCCGACACGATGGCTGACACAACTGGTTTTCCCAGTACCGGCACCACCTGTCACCGCGACAGGACCAGCACCGTGGGTGATGGCAAATTTTTGCGCATCATCGTCAACAGGCAACTCCGGGATTTTCGGCTGATCGCGTCCGGACATCAATCGACCGACTGCCGATTTTTTGCGACCCTGCGTCCAGACTTGTTCCACAGCATCGACGCAAGCGGTCAGATCGCCCATGATCTCAGCGGTGGTAAATCTCAAAATCTTCCAACCATCACTGAGCAAGACTAAATTCTTCTTGGCCTCACCGCTGTTCGGAATATTGGGATCCAGCGAAGCCAATACGTCGCACTCGATGGCCAGCCGATTGTCGCGATCGGCAATCGACATATCGAGCATGTAATCACCGAGAACTTGCTGCGCTGTCACCGGCAGTTCGCGCTCGTTCATCGCGTTGAAAAGGTTGTACTCCGCCTTCAACATGGGCGGATGTCCTTCAGTTTTGACCTGTCTGAATTGATACAGGTCAATCATGGTCGCTTCGATCAACCAGATCAGTTTCTCCCACGAGATCTTGCGTCCGGCGTATTCGAAGTCTTCACATTGGGCACCATATGCGATGAACTCATCCATGCCAAGGGAGGTTGTAATGACCGTGGCCTTGTTGAATAGCGCCCGCGGATAGATCACGTAGTGATAGAGATACCAGAGCTGCTGCGGGGTCACAGGCGCCTCCAGGTCCTTGATGATCGCTACTTCGGCACCCAGCATATCGAGTTCGAACATGCTGACTTGCGGTTGATTGAACGCCGTTCCTTGAGTGGCCAGACCCCACAAGTGCTCGGCCTGGAGCACGATTTGCTCGCCGACCGTGAGGAACGGTTCGATTCCCCGGGCGCGCAAATTGATTACCGACGACTCGATGTAAGCGTCGTATTCGGGTGTGAAGTCAGATACAAATAAGCCGCGCACAGAGCCCGTATACAATGCGAAATTGTCGACGAACCAGTGCATGGCGTCGCGACAATCAGTCGGTTGTGGGGGCATCCTGCGAGAGCGAATGTCGGGTCTACGTGGCTTAGACAATTTGAGATCTTTCTTCTAGTGACTTGTTTATATGGGCTGTATATACAAGAGAGTTTAGCCCATTCTCTTGAAAACCCAAAATGCGTCTAGTTCAACGTTCCCATCTCTATTGAAGAATATTCAAATCTTCTGACAGATAATATTTGGACTGACCGTCTGACAATATGCGTTTAGATTGGCAACGAAACTGTTAAATGCGCTAAAGAGTAAGTACTCTGGGCTTTCCGGGGCCCGGGTAAACGAATTGCAGTTCTTGACATATTTCAGTTCGACCGGGGAATAGTACAATCACTTTGGGCTCTTTGTTTGGAGTCACTGGTCCGGAATTTCCGAACCATCTTTACCAGTCAAGCGAGCAAAAAAAAACCTCAGTTGAAGGAGAGGCATATTTCATGAGAGCACTTGTATTGACAGCACTTTTGTCGATGATCGCGGCACCGGCAGCTTTTGCCCAGGCCTGCGGAGATGAAGGACGCTACTTCCACCTTAAGCCACCTACGTACTCGTATCCGAGTCACAGAAAACGTACCATTCACCGCAAAGCTAAAGCTCTGCGTTGGTACAGAGAGCACAACGGCAACGTTCTCGTTTGCCCTGAGTCCTATATCGAAGGCATCACGATCACAGTCACCAAGTAGTCTGTAATCGCGTTTGCATCTTTAGTGTAGTCAGCGGGTCGAATCGATAATCACTGCGTGGCGATTTCGGTCGTTCACAGTTCCATTTTGATTTTTTTCAAAACGGTTATCGGTCATTCGACCTTCAGTTAGGCATGGATTAAATCCAAACCGTTCAAGGTGCCGTTCAATTCGCTCGCTGAATTAGGTTTCGTGTCTACGCTGACCGCAAAAGTAACCATAGAAGCGCCTCCGCAACGAGGCGCTTCTTGTAGTTTCGCCCGCACTCAAACCTGCACGCATCGAACCTGGCGCGTCCGGTCTTGCTGCTAACTCATCTCGTTGCCAACGCATCGCCGACTCACTTTGACCTCGAAAAACGGAAATGTGCCTGCGTGACCACATTAATCGGGCCGGGCAAAAAATGTGGCCCACAGGCACATTTCTCTTTTGGGTCTATTTGCCGAACCTAATCGCTACTTCTCTTCGCGGCTCCAGTTGGCAGCGTCGAATAATGGATTGTCCCAGGGCATGCCGCCATCTGCAGGAACGCCAGTGCCGATGCCTTTGATGTAGGTTTTGTGGGCGATTGTCAGGCTGGGCTGAACGAGATAAACCCATGGCAATTTCTCGCCTAGCAACGCCTGGATTTTTTCGTACAACTCGTTGCGTTGGCTCACGGTGCCTGCGCGATAGGCGCTTTCGACAAGGCTGTCGAGTTCGTCGTCTTTGTAGTGAGCGTAGTTAAGCGGTCCGTTTTTACTCCAGACTAAACGACAATCGGGGTCGGGGCCCTGGGTTCGGCTGAAGAGAACAGCGTCGTAATCTCCGGTCGTTAGATATTTATCTTTCATCGTCGAGTATTCAACCAGCTCTACTCGCACTCCGATCTTCGCTGTTTGCAGGTCGCCTGCGACTACTTGAGCGACATCCATGAAGTCCTTAATGGTGACAATTTTGAACGCCAGTCGTTGCTGCTTTTTAAGAGGGTTAGCGGGTTCGCTCTCACCAGGCGGCTTTTCGGGGTTACGCTCAAACCAGCCGTCAGTTCGCAAATCGAAACCGCTGGCCGTCAGATAACGTTCTGCTTCTTTTTTATCGTATGGCCATCGGCGCACCATGCGGTTATATACAGCTCCGGATTCGGGAAAATCACAGGCGGGAACGGTCGCAAAACCGGCATATAAATTATTGACGATCGCGTACTTATCTATAAACATAGATATGGCCTGGCGAAACGTCGGATTTTTATACGGCGATCGTTCTGTATTAAACGCCAAAAAGATGGTGCGCGCACCAGGAAATTTTCTGAATTCGACATCGCTGTGTTCGCTCAGAACGCCCAGCTCAACACGCCCATCGACACGAGCAACATCCACATCACCGCGAAACAAAGCGGCGGATAACAAGTTGCCGTCAGGGATCACACGCCAGACGAGATACTCGCTTTTGGGCTTGCCGCCCCAGTAGTTTGGATTAGCGCGGAACACCAACTCAAAACCTGGATCCCATCTTTGAATCAGAAATGGACCGCAACCTACCGGCTGTCGCGCCAGCGTGTTGGAGTTCTTCATCGCCTCGGTGAACGTAATGGCAGGCACGATGCGCAGATCGGCGATTCGGAGCATCAACGGCAAATTCTTCGCCGATAGCTTCAGCACCACCTGCAGTGGCGATGGCGATTCGGAACTAGCAATTGACTCGTAATTGCTGCGAAACGGCGAGCCCGGTCCGACTGTGGCTTTGATGGACGCGAGAACGTCATCCGCCGTCAACGGACTGCCGTCACTGAATTTCAAATTCTTGCGCAGATTGAATGTATAGGTTTTTCCATCAGGTGAAATTGAAAACGATTCAGCCAGACCCGGTAGAATATCGCCCTTTTCGTTGTATCTGACTAATCCACCGTGGATCAAAGTCTGCGAAAAATAAGAGGCGGAGTCAACACCACGATACGGATTGAGGGTTCGAGGTTCCCAGGGCATGCCGATCACGACAGTGTTGGAACGCAGCCGTTTTACCGCCGCATCTTTATCCGCCGAGCCACACGCACTGGCTCCAAGAAGAACTGCTGTCAGAGCCATTGTTAGACCGAACCGTGCGACAGGCTTATTCAACATCAGTGAATTTAGACAAGCCCGAGCATCTGATTTCTTCAACACCTTTGAATATAAACCAGTCCGCGCGGACCCGGACACCATCTGCGAAGCGGTCACAGATAGCTCTGCACCAGGTTTAAAAATCCCATGCCGGAAGACTGCCGGCGTTTTCATGAATAAATCTCGAACCTGTCGGACACTACGGGCCCATCTGCGAGAGGCAGTACATGCTGACCAACATAACAAGCATGGCACTGGTTACGCCCAGCCAGAAGCCGGCAACCAGAATCTGCCAAACGATCAAAGCCTGACGCGCGGTCAAACTTATGATGATGCCCATGCGGTTGATAATGTAAAAAAGCACTGCGCCAACAGTGAAGGCGAGCGGCAAGAATTTTACGCCGGGAGGTACGTCGAGCGAGACTGCGACGACGAGGCTCAAAATACACAAAACGACCAGCGCGATAGTAACGTAGTCAGAAAATCGTTGTTTAACGTTCTCCGCCACAGATGCTTCGTTGATATGCTTCAGCGCCAGAATAAAGTTCTTCATGCCCTGACGGCGTGGCGTCTGGACACTCTCTTTACTAGCTACGGGCGCATGGTCTCCCTTTGGTACTTCAGCTGGCTCAGCCACGATCTAACCTCCAACGGTCCCTCTATCTTACCAAGCCAACGTCCAGGATTGGTGACACGAGGGTCTACCGGATCGTACCCATAACCCGCCGCGATCTCCTGTTTTCGCTGAATCCATGCCGATAATGTTGGTGGGCAACTGTAACCGGCTGTGTCTTTCATTGATTATCTGACAGTCTGCTTGAGCAGCCAAACCATAAGCTCGGCTGGTTTGGAAAAACCTGACAACGCGGATTTCATACTGTCAGATTCTAGTTTAGTGCTCGATGAAAACTAGCTCTAAAGCGCCATCGGTGACAACCACTTCGTAAGGCATCTTGTTGCGTGTCAAAACTTTGTTCAACTCGGCCGGCACTTCAGCAGCCGGAACGCCAAGTTCTTTCAAAAGGCCCAGAGTTTCACCAAAGATTTTGCCGGCTTGAGGTACGTCTACTGCGGCATCAAGCTGTTTTCCAAACTCGTTGGCGACTTTTGCCGATTCCACACCCCGTCGTGCTGCCTCGGTAACATGCGCGCTGTCGTAGTCGACCTTGCCGATGCTCTCACGTCCGTCAGTCTTATCGGGCGTCATTCTAAAATCGACGCCGTCAGCAGCGGTCTTGGCCTGGACTTTTCCATTCGTGTCAAAGAATACCGAGATGATTGGCGCAGTGCCTTCCTTCTTGGTCACGTGATTGAGCTCGAGTTGCCCGTCTTTCGTCAAAACCACTTCATACGGCATTCGATTTGCCTTGATTATGTGATTCAGCTCCGCGGGCACGTCTTGGATCGCAACGCCTTCATTTCTGAATTTCAATGCCGTCTCGGCGAACATGTACTGAGCCTGGCTGCGGTCCTCGGCGCGAACGAGCTTTTGACCGAATAAATTGGCGATTCTACTGACTTCCTCCACTCTAGGAGCGTCAGTTTCTTTGCCTTCCGGCCTCACGGGCTCGACCAAATTGTAATCCGACACTTTGCCGACCGGTGCTCTCGTCACGCTCGACGTCGGCTGGTACAACGTCATCTGCCAGGCGTTATCGGCAGCAACATGACAAAGTGTGCTGAGACCTTTTCTGGCGAGCGCTTCATTGATCAGCTTGGCGAGATGCGGAACGTTTAGTCCTACCGAATTTTCGCTGAGCGTCCGGAAGTTTTCAATCAACGTATGCTCGTAAGGATTGGTGGTTGCCTGCTCGGCAAATTCCTCGGAAATTTGGCGCATCTTTGCGATATCACCCATGGTGACAGGCTTTTCAACACGCGGTTTGATGGTCTCCATGAAACGAGCCATCTCATTGGTTTGGAAATAGAAATCGAGAGGTCCGGCCAGATTGCTCCAGTTGTTTTGTTTGTTGAACTGTTGAACCCAGCTGTGTAAATCAGGGTTTTTATCCAACCAGGTAAACAAGTCGGTTCGGAATTTAGAATAACCTTCAACGTCGACCGGCGGGTCAGTCACCATCTCGGTGAACTGCTTCCAGCGCGTCAGTTGATCGGTGGTCACCGGCTTGCCCGGCTCCGGATTGATCTTGGCGTCGCCTTCAATCACGCGGTGTTCGATACCTTCAATCGGCAGATACGCTTCTCTGATTACTGTCAGCAGTGCCGGATCTTTGGCGGCCTCAGCCACTTTGAGAAGCTCCGGCATGAGAGCCGCGCCTTCACCGCGGGCATATTTAAACAAGGCAACCATGTCTGCAGGCGGCGCACCTGGCTCGGAAGCCTTGAACGCGACGTCGACGCCCTTCTGCAACAGTGCTTGTTGCGCTGGCGAAACCGAGGTTTTGATTTCTCGTCCTTCCACATCATTGGAAGCCAGAGCACGACCTTCTTTCGACCGGTCGGAAACCATCCGCGTGGATTCAGAGCCGGAACCTTTTCTAGCGGCACCACCCAGTGCAGTTCCTTCCGGCACTGCTGGTTTGGCACCACTAACGGTGGCAGCCTCAGGACGCATAGAAACGCGGTCCGCACGGGCTCTTTCTGCCAGCATGGTTTCCAGATTATTAACGCCGGCATTCTGAGAACGAACTTTCAACGCCCGATCTCCGGGTGCCAGATCTTGTCCTGGTACTTTATGAAGTGCGCTCAGCACGCCGCCTGCGACGGCCATCGTGTAGGCGCCCTGTCCCATTTCTTTGCGGTTGGCCCAGCGGCCCTCTGACAAAAGACTGATGGCGTTAGCGTTGACAATACCGGCAGGAAGACCGGACGAAGCGCCCGTCGTCACGTCGAGTGCGATGCGCTTGGCGCCGACCAGCTCACCGGCTAGCGGACGAGTAGCTGCTCTCAAGGCGACACTACCGGCGGTGAGTGTGCCAAACGTGGCAGCACCAGTCAAACCATGATTACGACGGGAAGTCCAGAAGTCATCGCCTTTTTGAACCGGCGTCAGAACAAAGTCATAAGCGAATCCAGTCAGGGCACCGTCGGCAATAATCGCCGCATTACTTGCGGTCATCAGTCTCGAAGATGCCACCATGGTCGCTTCGGTGCGAGCCGCAAAAGTCAGTCCGCTACTTTTTAGCGCGCCCCTCGTCAACATGAACGGCAACACCATCCCACCTGCACCACCCAGCGTCTGAGCGTGCCAGCGAGCGGTTCCGAATTCCTCGTGCTCAGGTGCGGGCAAGTAGTCTAGCGACGTCGCCAACTTAGTATCAAAGCCCTTATCTACTAGTTGTGAAACACCAATGACGGGAGCTTGAACGCCACTATAAAGCGCCGAATGACCAAGTTCCAGTCCCAGGTCGACAATAGTAGGATTGCTGCGTTCTTGAGTATGGCGCTGCTGCCGCATTGAGGCTTCGACGCGCAGCATCTCCGCCGTATCGGCGTCGAGTCCAGGTTTTTGCCCGGCATCATTTGTTTTGCTTACTGCGCTATCGCCTTTGTCGCCCATAGAAACTCACGGTTAAGTGTAAGGCGCCAGCATATGCCTGAAAACGCCCGTCTGCAATGGGGATCTTCCCACGCGAATTTCAGTGAGCTTCAGCCATTTTTAAACGGCTTTTTCGCAATATCAAAAGCGTTTTTTCGACGAGAGTTTTATCCTGCACGGATAGTTCTCAGTCTGAACAATACTTCGATTCTGTCGACTCGAGCTTTCCCAAATCCACAGTTGCTGCGAGTTCCGCGGTTTAAACCAAACTTTAAATCAATGGACTATAAATGACTAGATACCACAGGTGGTGTCACGAGTTCCAACTCCCACGTCTTCAGACGTTCCTGGACGTCGGCGTGGTCGAGCAGGCGTTCCGCCGGTTCGAAAAGAACGTGCGTTCGATTTGCCCGACGATCGTTGGAAACCAGATCGCCTGCAGAATCGTCTTGTGAAGCCGTTTTCTACGAATCGCCTGGTACAGCTTTAGCTTTTTTGGATGTTTCTTTTTCATCCGCTTCTTCGTACTCTTCTTCGTCTTCACCGTCGAAGTCTTCGGCTTCGTACTCGTCTTCATCTTCTTGAGAGACGGCGCCGCCGCGTTGTTTCTTTTCCGGTGCGTCTTCGTCGAGTCCGCGATAGCTGATGACGATGTGGCGCTCTTCGCCCTCGCCTTCGCTGTCCGACGAGAGTTCTGGGAAGTTTTCTTGCAGATAGTTGTGAACCAATCTGCGGTCATATGGATTCATTGGATCGAGTTCGAAGCGCTCCGAGTCACCGTTTAGAACAGCGACTGCACCTTTTTTGGCGTTGTCTTCCATAGTGCGGCGACGACGCGAACGGTAGTCGAGAACATCGATAACGAACGGATTGTGAGTGAGCAAATTGCTGCGGCACATCTGTCTTACGACGAACTGCAGCGCCTCCAGCGTCTGACCGTTTCGTCCGAT
The DNA here is from genome assembly GCA_021772095.1 of Candidatus Obscuribacter sp. Taxonomy (GTDB): domain Bacteria; phylum Cyanobacteriota; class Vampirovibrionia; order Obscuribacterales; family Obscuribacteraceae; genus JADYXR01. The sequence continues at coordinate 48,519 of JADYXR010000035.1, forward strand.
CAACATGCGGGCATCGTCTGCCTTGCAATCGATGCGATAGCAAGTCGTGGTGTCATCGAGATCTTCTTGCACAACCGTGGCTTCGATATCAAGAATCGCAAGGATCTTTTCCAGGTAGCTCTGCGCGTTTTCGTCGAATGTGTCTGCGAATTGGTTCATAGCCTACTTCTTCTTTTTCTTCTTCACTTTGCCAGTATCAATGATTATTGAATCAGATTGAATGTCGCTGCCGGTGCCTGTATCCAGCTTCAGTTTTTTCGCGGTTTTAGATGGAGCTGTTTTAGATGGAGAGTCGGACGGAGAAGATGGACTTTTACCACCAGGAGGCGGCGGAACAGGAGTATCATCGTCCAGTCCCAGGTCCTCAAGACCTTCAAGTGGGGCAGCAGGTTTTTTCATCAGCAACCATGTCTGGAACGATTGCACGATGTTGGACAGAACTATGTAGATTAACACACCAACCGGTAAAGGGATAAAGAAAAACGTCGCTGTGGTGACAAGCGGAAGTATCTTCATCGTGTCCTGCTGAACCCTGGTCTGCTCGTCCATTTCCTCGTCTTTGGGTCGGCTGGTAGCCATGGTGTATTTCTGAGAAAGCCACATGGTGAAACCAAAAGCGATGATCAGCGCCAGTGCGTCAAGGTTTTCAGGTTTAAACAAAGCAGTGCCTGAAGCCACCTTTCCAAGTCCAGACACGAAGCCGAAAGGCTCATGACTGGCGATTCCAGGCACAAGCGCCTCTACTTGATAATCACCTTCCTTGTTGAAAACTGCGTGTCCGTTTTCATCAATGGTGCCTTCGGCGGGCTCGACAACTTTGTTGTCCTTCTTCATAGTCCAGTGGACTTTGAATTCAGGAGGAAGAGTGCCGTCTACAGCGCGTGTGCCGAAGTCAAGTTCGGTGCCGACACTGACATCGGACTCACCGGGGAAGACTGTAACTTTAGAGAGCGCGCCGGTCCCGGCAGTTACGTAAGGGATACTATCGTTGGAAGTTTCCTTCTTGATTACTTTGGTGTCCTTGGCAGCAACCACCTTGACGTGCACGGGGATTGGCTTATCACCGAATGGTGGACCACTGAAAGTTGCGAAGAGGGCGAAGAAAATCGGTAATTGCAGGAGCATCGGCAAGCAGCCACCGACAGGACTGACGCGGTTCTTGGCATAGAACCCCATCAGTTTTTTTTGCATCAATTCCGGATCGTTTTTGTACTTCGTCTGAAGTTTTTTCAAAGTCGGCGAAAGCGACGACATGCGCTGCATCGATTGGGTTTGTTTTGCAACCAGTGGCCAGAGAATTGCTCTGACAAAAAGCGTCAGAAGCACCAGAGACCAGCCATAGCTGCCGGTCCACTTCTGGAAGGCTTGCAGCACTGGAAGCATGAACGAATATGTAAGATCCACCCGGATTTCCTCTTAGTTTTCCTGCGATTCTGACTTCAGAACCGGCACTCTGACCTTTACTTCATCCACTCCGCCGGGATGAAACGGGTGGCATTTGCAAAGCCTGATTAGTCCCGCGAAGACACCCCGAAAAAACCCGTTGGCATCTATGCTTCTCGCCATATATTCTGAACAGGATGGATAAAACCTGCATGATGGCGCTCTAAAAATACGGGTTTTCTGATACAGCCGAATGGCTAGAATTGCCGTTAACCCGGGCAGATGCTTAAAATTTGGAATTTTCATTTGTTACGTATGATTCCAAAATCGGGATGTCGTTTTGGCCTGAAGCCAATATTTGACCAGAAGTACCCAGTTATTATCTACGTCTATTGGCAACATGGCTCCGTTATTAATACGGAGATTATGATTCGGTTTCTGGCGGCAGCGCTTGAGAAGCCGGTCGCGGTGCGGAACCTGTATCTGCAGGTTGGTTTGCGGTTCGCTGACGTAGCGTGAAACCCTCGCCGGTGTGCGGAACAGGAGCTCGCTCTTTTCTTTGTTGGCTATCGGAACGTTGATTTCGATCGGGCTGTTTGGAAGGAGATCCGCTGCCTTGTTGTTTCCGATCGTTCTGATTCCCGCTTAGCTGGTTCCGGTCTCGCTGATTTTTATCCTGCTGGCTGCGATCCTGTTGATTTCGATCCTGCGGGTTTTGCCTGTCCTTGCGGTTCTTGCTTGAGCCGCGGACTAAACAACTGACCACCGCTTCTTCGATTTGCTGATACGTAGCCGCAAGCGCCGGTTCATGGGCTACGAAAACGATGGCATACCAATCGCGCAATGCGATGTCTTCCCGCTCGCCGTTAAACACGGACGTTCTCAACAATCGATACGCTTCTCGAATCCGGCGTTTTGCGCGGTTTCGCTTGACCGCGCTTTTGGAAACTTTTTTGGCCACGACAAAACCGGTCAGAGGTTTCCAATTCCCTCTGCCTGCGCCAGCCGGCGGTCCGCTGACCTCGCTCGGGGTGCGCGTCTCGCCTCGCTTGCCTTCTTTCGGCAAAATATACATGGTAAGGACGGACGTGCTCACAACCATACGTTTGTTGTAAGCACGTTGAAATACGCTAGCGCGACGAAGTCTCTCTTCCGACGGGAGCACCGCCAGTACCGACCTTAATTAGACGGCAAGACGATAGCGCCCTTTGGCACGACGTCTCTTGAGAACTCTTCGACCGGCTTTTGAGAACATGCGGGCTAGAAATCCGCTGTCCTTTTTAGCTTTTACTTTTGAACCACGCAGGGTACGTTTCATGAGCCAAAGTCTCCTGGCACTGCGCCAATGTTAAAAAATGTTGGCATGTCTTCTGATGAATGGCTATGCTATCATCTCCAGCAATAAAGTTGGCGTCGGTCTGTATCCCAGCCGATGAAAAATTTACATCCTTTAGCTATCTGATAACCGGCACGAAAGATATTTGTGTCGGCTTCGTTATCTAGCATGGCGTAAGGGTTGTCGTCTCTTGAGGCTTGCGAAAATACTTGCGGGTAAGCTTCCGGTCGATCGACACTTTGAGAATTATCTCAGGATCATTTGCTCCGATAAATCGGCAAGCCTCTGATCATCAGTTAAATACTGAACTGAAATATGTCGGAGATTCCGAGGTTTTCAAAGGTTTTCAGAAGCGCCACTGAGGATTAAAACGTTCAGACTCGTCGAAAGACGGGTCAAAATTAGCAACCCCAGCCAATCAACACCGGGTCGTTTGTGACGATGCAAACCAGAGACGAAGTCCGCTTTTTGAAACCAATCCCGCAAATTTGGAACGACACATTAAACATCCTAGCGAAAACCCTGTCACCAGGCTCGTTCGCACTACTCGATACAGCTACCGAGTTGAAAGGTTTCAATAGCGGCCTTGCCGTGATTGGAGTCTCGAATCAATTCTATGTAAGTCTGCTTCATCAGTCTAAAGCCGCTATACAAGAGGCTTTATTAAAGGCGACTGGTGTGCAGGTAATGATTGAGTTTGTAGTCGACGGATCAGTTAATGGTGGAAATTACACCGGCACTTTCGCCGACATCGAGGCTGCCGAGCCGGCCCAACATCAAGATACTGTCTACGATTCAAACGGTGGCCAGGTTGCCGATCAAGTAATTGCTTACGAAGTTTCAACCAACACCTCTGACAACTTATCTGAAGATTGGGTTGACTCGGCTGAGGCTTCCACGCCAGTTGAAACTTTGACGAGCAGCTTGCCTGAGACTAATGAAGTCGCAGATCCTTCAACGAATCCGTCTATAGATGATCAAGAATCAATCGACGAAAGTTCAGTCATCACTTCAGTCAATACTACACTGACCACTCTAAAACCGACTATCGGCGCGGCTCCGCAATTTACATCCAGACCGAACAACATCGTCACGCCAATCATTCCACCGGCATCGCACTCTAACGCGCAAGCGGCCAGAACAAGCGCCGCGCCACAGATGGGGCGGATCCAGCAGCAACCAACCAGAGCACAATCGAGACCAAACAATCTTGGTACGTTCGACCTGACCAAGTCCGGTCTCAGTGCAAAACATACCTTTAATACCTTTGTAGTTGGCTCCAATAACCGTTTCTGTCACTCTGCCGCACTCGCTGTCGCACAGAGCCCTGGACAGAATTACAATCCTCTATTTATATATGGTGGCGTCGGCCTGGGCAAGACCCACTTGATGCAAGCCATTGGTTACGCCATTCTAGAGCGATCGCCTGATATCCACGTGCGCTATGTCAGTGGTGAGCGATTCACCAATGACATGATCAATTCGATCAGAGACAAGAGCACCACGGAGTTCCGTAAACGTTATCGAAACGTAGACGTCCTACTCATCGACGACATCCAATTTATCGAGGGCAAAGAGTCGACGCAGGAAGAATTTTTCCATACGTTTAATACTCTTAGAGATGCCGGCAAGCAAATCGTCCTGACGTCGGACCGCCCACCTAAAGCGTTTTCAAAGTTGGAGGAACGTTTGAAGAGCCGTTTTGAATGGGGACTGACTTCCGACATTCAGGCTCCCGATTACGAAACACGTTTGGCAATCTTGCGCAAGAAGTGCGATTCCGACAAGCTCCCAGTTGACGACGAAACTTTAAATCACATCGCCACATTGTTCACCACGAACATAAGGGAATTAGAAGGCGCTCTCATTCGCGTCAGTGCGTACAGCAAGATGACCGGGGAGCGAATCGACCAGCGCACCCTGCACACCATCCTATCGCCTCACGGCACGCCCAAGGCAAAACCCACGCTCACCATGGACGCGATTATCAATGCGGTTGCCGAACACTACAAGGTGGACTCGGCGGCGCTCAAGTCGTCCTCCCGTTCCGCCGACATCACCTTGCCCAGACACGTTGCGATGCACCTCGCGCATGAGCTCATGAATTTGAGTTTCCCGAGAATCGGAGAGGCGTTCGGCAACCGCAGACATACGTCAGTTATGCATGCAAATACCAAGGTCAAGGGATTGCTCAACTCGAACCCAAATGTCGCGGCCGCGATTTCACAAATCCGACGTCAACTCGGGCATTAACCTCAGGAAAAGTAGCCACTTGTCCGATCAATCTAATTGATGGGCGATTTTATGAAGCTCGCAAACACTGTGCAACAGTCTTTGATGCCTGGTTAGCAGTTGCGTCTCAGGATCGCATTCTACTTTCGCCTGGTTCACCAAATGCGATGGCGAAATTACTTTGCGAGCCTCAGCCTGAAGCAGCCGCCTTTTCAGAAAATCAGAGGAAGCTCGTGCTCTATAATGAAGGTCTATCCACGGCGAGCGACTATGGCAAGGTTTCCCCAGTTAAAACTTTATCCGCTCGTCATGCTCATGGTGGTACTGCCTGTGGTGGTGCAGTTCGTCATATTCGCGCATTTGACCAAGCAAACCGCGGAATTGCAGAAGACCACACAAAAGCTCACTGTGCGCCGTGACGTCGTTAACAAGATAAACGATGTTTTTCTAAATACGTTTTTCAAATCTCACAAAAACTTCTCCTGAGGACAACCGGGAGAAGTTTTGCTGTTATCTCCGAAAAAAATCGTGACAGATCCTTGTTATAAACTAAACTAACTAGACTTAGACCATGAATGGTTCCGACCATTTGCCACCATATCTGGTGACAGGTATCAACGAAGCCGCGATGGAACCACATTGGAGCCTTCTCAGGCTAGCCCGAACTCTATTTCAATTGCACGCATAGTTTTCACAACCCTTCGAGGATTATTCGTCAGGGCTACGAATCCGTATTTCGTGTAGAACGGGAGCGGATCGAGGGCGCCATTTTTCTGTTCTTCTTCGGTGGGCATTTCGGCATCGATAACAAGAAGTGCACTACCTACATCCTTGGAATTCTTCAGACATCGAATTTGCGCATTAGCCAAAAGCAGCTCTCCAAGGCGGGGTTTGGAACCTAAATCCTTGTGCAGTTTCTGACTGTAGTTTCTATCGACGCCAAGACGACCGAGCAATATCCCACTGGATTCGGGATACCGGGGCAGTTTTTTCTGAACCTTCACTGGCAGATCGTTAAATACAATGCTTACGCCGGACAGCTGTTGACGGCGGTTTAAAAGCGAACGTTCTTGGGTGGCAACCTTAAAATGCACTGAGATTTATTCGCCGGAGTTGTTGTTTCGCCTCCCGCGATCT
>JADYXR010000277.1 GCA_021772095.1 Candidatus Obscuribacter sp.
CTGGAAGAAAGCGCTCAAGGTCGATCTAGTGCGCCAGCCGTCAGATTGTTGGTGCGCGCTTGCCGCTTGGGTCTGCACGCCCAATCGAAAGCGATGATACCATTGCTCGACGTTCACATCGCCGAAGACCCACTGGTGTCATCTGTGGTATCGGCACTGTCACAATTGGAACTTTTATTGCGCGCGCGCGAACCTCTAGAAGCTTTCGATCTGGTTGCTATTCCTCGGCTGATGGTGGCCGCGTATCAACGAGCCTGCCAGCTTCTTCACGATGTGGCGCGTTGTCCTGATCACCACGTCGAAGAGTTTATCAAAGCACTTCAGATTCTCCGCGAAGTAATTGCATCCGACAGCGAAAATAAGAGTGATACTGTATTCGACACTGACTTGTTTTTCCAGGGATTGAAAGCAATCGTCAATTCACCACCCCATGAATCGCAGTCCGTTTTAGTTGGTGGCGCCGCCGGCATTCTTTATGGAGAGGGGCGAATCGATGAAGCGGAGCTGATCGGCATAGTTTGCGGATTTCTTGGCGGAGCAATTGGCGACCCCCGGAAGAGTGCGGGGATCTTGCGCGGTTTACTAACGACTGCGTGTGAAATTGCCTGGCAAGTCGCCGAAGTTATCCAGGCGATAGATAGTCAGTTTCAGTCCTGGGATGAAAAAACCTTTTTAGATCTGTTACCGGAATTACGTCTTGCTTTTTCTCTGTTGACGCCGAACGATATTTCTAGAGTGGCAGAAACTGTTTCTGGTTTATATGAAGGAGAGTCGCTTGGTGAGCTAGTTCATACGGACATTGGTGAGGAAGATATTCAGTTTGGTTTGTCGTTGAATGACAGAGTGAAACAAGCGTTGAAAGCGGATGGGTTTGATTCGTGAACGAAGAAGAACGCAAATTATTCAAGCGATCAAATGCTGCCGGCGGTGGTGACTTGGCCTCTGCTACTCCTCCATTGGCGAGGTGGCGACTTGTACTCGGCAAGTACGCCAAACCAAAGATGCCCTCCGTTTTGAATTCAGATCAACAACGCATGTCGGATGCGCTTGAACTGTTGTACTCACGCGAGTACAAAGGCCGAGGTGTGCGCCAGGACGCGCGCATGGGACCGGGTTCTCTCGACCCGTCTCAGCTCAATGTCACAAAATGGTTGGATGAGGTTAAAGAATTATTTCCGAAATCGACTTGCGAGAAGATCACCAAGCACGCTCTTGAACGATACGGCATGGTCGATCTCATCAATGATGCAGAAACGCTCAAGAACATGGAACCAAGCACCGATCTGTTGTGCGCGGTTCTATCGCTCAAGGGGCAGATGAAAGGGTCCGTGCTTGCTGAAGCTCGACGTTTGATTGCGCGCGTTGTCGAGGAAATTAAACGCAAGCTCATGGCCGATGTTCGTAATGCGATTTCGGGTAGAGTCAATCGTTTCTCTCATAGCGCATACAAAACAGCTAGAAATTTTGACGCGCGCGATACGATCCGACGCAATTTGAAAAACTGGGATCCTGAAAGACGACAACTAGTTGTCAGCGAGCCGCGCTTTTTCCAGCGCGTGACGCGGCATATCCCGTGGGAAGTAATCATTTGTATTGACCAGTCCGGGTCAATGGTGAACAGCGTAATTCACTCGGCGGTCATGGCCGGAATTCTTGCTGCACTACATATGGTGCAAGTGAAGTTGGTCATTTTCGACACTTCCATTGTAGATCTCTCCGACCACGCGAGTGATCCTGTTGAGGTATTGATGAGTGTGCAGCTTGGTGGCGGCACCAACATCGGAGCGGCTGTGCGCTACTGCGAACAACTTGTCAGTCAACCTACGCGCACTGTGCTCGTTCTAGTCACTGACTTTTGCGAGGGCGGCGATCCGCGCAACCTGATCGGGGCCGTTCGTCGACTGCGCGAGTCTGGTGTAAAACTGATCGGCCTGGCATCTTTGGATATGGAATGCACGGCGTGGTATGACGAAAAACTGGCTGGTCGTCTAGCCGCCGAAGGTATGGAAATTGCGGCGCTCACTCCAGTCGAACTTGCAAATTGGCTGAGCGAAGTCATGCACCGGAGCGGTTCATGAAAGAAGCCGATAGACTGCAACTTAAACGAATTCTCTGCGCTGTCGATGAGAATTTCTTAGTTGCGTTAGCAAACAAAGGATTAGTTCGGCGCGCCCAAAAAGATCTCGAAGGCGTAACACTTCAAATCGAAGAAGCCGATGACGCCATCGTTGTGCGCGGCGCCGACTGGACTGTCTGGATGCCCGTAGGCGGTCCCGCCAAGGCAAAGGATGACACGGTCGCCTCCGGCATCACCAGGCAAATTTTGTCTGCCACGATCTATCTACGTGATCATTGGTCCGGTGATTTTAGCTCAGCACCAGTTGCGGTGCCGGACTCGAGTCAAAGTTCAAGTTTAGAAGCCGTTTCGAAATCAGCGACTTCCGCTGTTCCCACTGTTCAATCCGCCTCTGAAGGAGAGAGGATTGATGAAGACGCTGAAAAGCTGAAAGACGCATTGTTGTCCATCTCTGTCGATGAACTATCAAAGTGGGCCGGCAAGCAACTCGTTGGAGATTTGCTCTCGCTGCTAGATGAGACAGTCGAAGTCGAAATCGAATGTCGTGTCGGCGTCATTATTCGTATACCGCAGCACGACGTTGAAATCAGGTTGCTGCCAACCGCGGATCGTGGTTTAAAACTGCTCGATCAACTTTTATCGACCGCACCAAAAGCGATGCACAAAAGATGGATCGCCACGGCTCTTCTGGTTTTGCATCGCAAATCTGGAAAGGAACTCCAAAGATCATCTTCGCAGAAAGCCACCGTCGAATCGCCACGAAATCAATTGCAGATTTTGCAAGAGTGTGAGAACCTTTTGGCGAGTATGCTGGATAGTGGCGTGTCGCACCCTTCATCGCGGGTCGTGGAGCGTCTTTTCACGTTGTCGATTTCTACGTCGATTGTACAGTTGCCTCGCCTTTCGCATCTTTTGAAAACGCTTTCCGACGAAGTTTCGCATCTCCTTACCCGGCACGCTAAAGCCAATACTCATCGTTTATTTTCAACAATGAGTTGGACCTACACGCTCGTAAAAGCGCTGGAAAAGCATGCCATCGAAAACCGGCATAGCGACTCGCGAATGATTGACTTTCCACTGGAGCTGGCTGGAGTCGCGCGCACGCAATATGATCTTGTTGGCGATTTAGAACTTTGTGGAATGGGCGCTCACCAATGGCAAACCGCTTCTGGTTATGAAGGCATGACCGTTTTGTTTTGGGATCGAACGAACAAACGAATCTTAACCTGGTCGATGAGCAGACCGGGGTCCACGATATCTAAAACAGACATCGAGCACGCGTACGACTTTGAGTCGACCTGGTCGGGGCGCTCACCGAGCGAATTGTCGCGTTCGACCTTCGTTCTGAAAAATGCGCGCGTGAATCCGTTTGGCCGACTGTCCGGTGGACAGCAAACAACAATCGAAGGCATCGCGAAGAGTTCTTTTACCGCCAGTGATTTCGAGGGTCGCGTGTTTTCGAATTGGCGGGCGGTGAGAAACTACGCTGCCAAACAGTTTCCAGTCGGGTTGAAAACGCACAAGCCGCTCGATCGAATCGTTGTTTTAGAACCTAAATCGTGGAACGATCGTTTTTACGACGAGATGCACCAGCGGTTCTGCTGGGATCTCGTCGACGGTTCCGGTGATTCATTGCGCTTGACTCTGCCCTGGAGTGACAGCAACGTCAGAGCCATCGAGTTTCTCGAAGCGTTGAAGCCTGGCGTGGAGAAGATCAATCGAGTGGTGGCACGAATCGGATTTTCTACCAATGGTTTATTATTTGAACCGTTGGCAATGTTAAGTACGGGCACTACTCGTGGTGGCGCAGTGTTGAACCCATCTTTCGATCATGAATTAATTGAAGCGAAACAATCGCCTCTACTCCTGCGACTGAGACAAAAGTTCGGGCGAAACAAAATCGCCACTACCATGACTGACGATGATGACTGGACTGAATTACAAAATCATTTTGACATCAGTAAGAATGTGCCACCACATCTTTTGAATGTGATATCCGAAACCGAAGGCATTCTTCTTCAAGTCGCCGAATCAGGGACGCAGCGATTAAACGAAAAAACGAGCACTAGATTCAAAGAACTCGGCGAGAAGCTTTCTCATTCCGGATTGGTCGTTCTGAGGCAGAGCGTGTCAGCTGTTGCAGCCAGGAGTTCTCCTGCACAGTCTGTTTTGTGGTCTGACTATTTATGCAGTTTGCACAAGCAGGCTCTAAGTCTCGCCGCGATGGATCGATAGGCGGTGATTAACCGTGTTGACGTGTACAATCACATTATGAAACTTGGTCGACTTTCCTCTACCTTTATTTTTGGAACCGCTATTGCGGCGATTGTCTCAATTGCATCATTCGCCACGACTGTTAATCCAGCGTCTGCCGTTGATGACGCCGACGTCGGCGATTCAGAGGCGCCGGCATACGTGGTTTGGTTTCCGCGTGGTGATGGAACCAAAGGGCATTATGGTGGTATCACCACAAGTGCCACAGTCGCGCAAACAGAATGGTTCATTACGGATCAAAAGGCGCGGCGCAGTTTGCTTGACGATGACCTCTCTCAAGCCGAAAATTTGTTCAAGCTGGCTATCCAGAAAGCCGAGGCCAAGGCGATGTACGAGCCAGGCGTGATCAACTCGTTTTGCGGATTGGCGTTTCTCTATCACAAGAAAAGCAACAGTGCTGAATCCGAGCGCGTCTACGAATACGCGATGCGCTACCTCGAAGGAATTTCCGGCGGACGCGATACTGCCAGATTTGCCGATTATCTTCCTGATCTTGCCTGGCTCTACAACGCGCATGGCAAGCCGGATAGCGCCGAAGTTCTCTTAAAGAATGCAGTGGCAATCCGCGAGCGACGATTCGGAGAATATAGTAGAGAATTGGTACAGAGTTTGAATGACTACGGACTTTTTCTCAAGAAGAATGGACGGGATACTGAAGCTCGACATCTCGATGCACGAATAAAGTTGATCCAAAATCATTCGGCTGAATAAACGATCGCGGCGGCTGCTAGCAGCCAGCTGCGGATCATCGCCGAACAAATTTCAGCTGACAATGTCTATACGGCGCTTCGCAGCAATCAGCTAAACCGACCAATGAATCGTTGAATCCAATTAACAAGGTGTTGTATTCAAGTTGCAGTTGTGACGAAGTAGCCATCAAAAGCCACTTGTAATCGTTTTCAATTGGAAGCTCCGCGCTTTTTAGCATATGATTAGTCAGTCTGGATTTCGTGAATGATGTGCTTAGTTCAGGCGACAGGTCTCTTCAATCACCACGACGAGCCAATGAGTAAACGCACCACTCCGGTTCTAATAGGCGATCTGCTGGTTAAATCAGGTCTGGTTACGCTTGGCCAGTTTGCCGACGCTATGCCTATTTCATTGAAAACCGGGCTGCCTGTCGGTCGCGTGTTGGTCGGTTCTGGCTTTCTGACTGAACCAGAGTTCAAAGCGTCGGTAACGGCGCAATCGCTTGTGCGCGAAAATTTGCTGCCCATCGATCTCGCGATCAACTCTCTAAAATTGGCGCGCGAGAAAAGGCTCACCTTTGACGAGGCGCTTGCTCAGCTGGGTTGGCGCTCGGAATATTATGAGACAACAAACCGCCTCGGCGATCTTTTGGTCGAGGCTGGAAGCATTGTTCGCGAAGATCTCGAAGAAGCTCTCGACGCCTGTTTTACATCGGGTCTTCCTCTAGGGCGAGTCCTGGTCCTGCGCGGCAAGGTCAACGAGATGCTGACTTACGCGGCTCTAACCGCTCAAGTTCTGCTCCGCGAGGGCAACATCACACGCGAACAAGCCGTTGAAGGGCTGCGGATAGTCGCTCAGCGCAAAATTACATTGGAAGAATCTCTCGACCAACAAGGTTTGAGCTGCCGCCGAGGTCACACGATTCGGCTTGGTGAGCTGCTTATGCTCGCCAATCTCGTTTCCGAAATAGATTTGTTATCTGCAGTGGAACGCGGCATGCTTGATGACCAGCCAATCGGACAGGTTATGGTGCGCGTCGGTTTGATAACGGAGCAAATGCTTGAACAAGCGCTCTTGCTGCAAGACCATGTCACCAAGGCACAAATTAAACCTCTAGATGCCGCTGAAGTTCTGACCAAGGTGCGCAAAACCGGAATCAGCATCGAGAAGGCGCTCGCTGAAATCAAGCAGCGTGGTAACACTCCGCAAAAAGCGTCAGACTTGATGGAAGTTCCAGAACTGCTGAGAGCCGCAGGGTTGCTGGGTCACACCGAAATGATCAAGTCGATCGATTTCAGCTCCATCACCGGAAAGCCTGTCGAAGACGTGCTGACATCAATGCATCTCGTGGATGTTGAAACAATGAAAGCCGCAACTCGCTGCTGCAATCTGTTAAAGCAAGGCGAAATCAGTCAAGAGCAGTGTGTGTTCGCCCTCCAAACTTGGATCGGCTCGCGACGCAGTATTGAAGAAATCCTGACACGCGTAGGCTGGCAACAAAGAGCTGGTCAGCCTTAGCGGCTTTTGCTCCGGTCATAGTAAGTTTTTGCCGCCTCGGCTGAATCAACATACAGGCAAGTTTGCGAAATTTCGTCAAATCCTCGTATCTGAATTGCAGCAAGGCTTTTGAGCGTTTTTGTCTCTAAAATAAACTATCAACATGCTGTTTAAACAGCCGAGGGCCCGAAATGGACAAATCGTTCGACCTCGCGTTCAAACCCCTTCGTGCCGTCCTCAAGCCTCTTCGTGTCGCACGACGCGTTCCGTCAAGACGCGAGCGACAGCACGCTAGCGCTGGCAGGAGTGCATGGGCGCGGCACTGACATTCGCCAACACACACCGCCGCCTGCGAGGAGACGAGCGAGGACGCAGGACACAAAGAAGTCCCGTAAAGCATCACTGAGGCGCCTGAGCCTGAGCTTATTCTGCGATTACGACTACGTTTCCGCCCTTGTCGACAGCAACATTTAGCGCGCCTTCAAGCTTCTGGAACAGTTCTTCGTAGCTGACGGCGTGAGCAGGAAAGGACGCAATGCCCAAACTCAAGGTCACATGCCAGTTTTGCGTTAAATCTGAAACTCTTTCAAGGCAAATTTTAGTTCTCATACGCTCGGCCAGGATGTTGACGCCTTCGGCGTTGGTTTCCGGGCAGAGGACGAGCATCTGTTCGGCGCTGTATCTAGCCGGTACATCAACGTCTCTGATGCAGCGCATAACGAAGTCCGATACGCCGCGGAGGATGGAATCGCTCACTTCGGAGCCGTGGCTCTGTTGGACGCCATAGAGACCGTCTACGAGGTACATCAACAAGGTGCAATCATGCTTGTAACGCTTGGAGCGCTTGAGTTCGTCGCCAATAATTCGAGTGATCGTATTGTGATTGTAGAACTGGGTAACACCATCCAAAAGTGTCAGCCGTTCCATCTCTTTAGGATCAGTCTGAGAAAGGGTGCTTTGCACGTTGGAGAGGTAACCGCCTTGCTCGAGTTCCTTCAACCGACTTTGAGTGTCAGTCTGGACTTGCTCGACGACGCGGCCTGTCTTTCTGAGCTGATTCAGCTTCTGCCGGAAAAGCCCTTCTCGACCCATCAAAGGTTCCTGCTGATCGCGCACGGTACGTTCTCCTCGGTATCCTACCTTAGCTTTGTATAACACATATCTCTACATTATACTAGTTCGCCTATCCGGTTACATCATTATGCGTAACCTGGCACCCGTTCGATGAGCTTTGGACATGCTGGAAAGTTTCCGATATGACATCACATGTGGTGGCTCAAATAGTTTCGTCGAACTTTGATCCAAGAACAGTGAATTTCTGATGTTCGTCTTCGTCGAATGAACGTTGTTGTCAAGTAAGGATTGGCTGGAGTTAGCTATTTACAACTGTTGACAGTATTGCAAACAAATTGGTTGTCATTACGCGGTAGAACGGAGCGATAGCGCGGGTGGTGGCACTGAAAATGTTATGGGTCGAAGTTTTGATCGATGAGATTTTTTTGATAAACTATTTCAAATCTTGATTACCGGGCCGTTTTTGCCCCATGTCAAGTAACCTGTTATCAACAACGCATGAATGCTTGCCTCTGATTTTTGGCTTTGAGGTGGCTGTCTGGAGAAATTGATGCCCCCATTTGTCAGAAATGTTTCGAGCAAAGTTCTTTGTCTCTTGTTTTGTTTACTAGTACTCGCTCCTGATAGCGCCATAGCTGAGGCTCCTGTAGTGGAGACACCAGATGCGGTGCAGAAGAAATTGGACAACGGCGAAGTCGTTGTCGACATGGAAAATATCGGAAAAACGAGATTCGTTACCGGTCGCGTATTAATAGATCAGCCACCCGACAAGGTTTGGCCGATCATGGTTAATCCGTTCGAGTTTCAACAAAAAATCTCTCCGCGTATGAAAACGTGCGAAGTTGTCGTCGACAAACTTCAAAAATCGATCCTTAAAGTGACCATGGATACTTTTCCAATTCCGGACGTCACCTATTTAGTTGAATCTGATTACACCCGCACCGATGGTGGTGCACGCATCGACTTCCATCGCATCGGTGGAACTCTCAAGGACTTCAAAGGTCACTGGGTCATGAACCCCGCTCATAATGGTAAGAAAACAGAACTGGTTTACAGCATGTACCTCGATCCTGGTTTCTATGTTCCTCAATGGATTGTCAGATTTGGTGTGAAACAGGAACTGCCTCGAACGCTCATCGCTTTAAGAAAGCGCGTGGAGGAAGTGGTCGCTAATAACTCCGCTTTAGAAAAGAAAACGATACTCGCCGCGACACCATTGCATAAGCACCACGTCGCGTTCTAGAAACTCACTCGCTTAATTGCGTCTTCGCCGACTTTGCTGTAATTGGACCACAGGGTTTATTTCGCTGGTGTCTGATAGCACGCCTGGAGTCGCGCTTCTCGTTCGAAAAGTGGCCATTAATCGGCTTGACGAGCGCGTAAAACAGAATCGTTGTATAACGAAATAATGCATGTTGGAGGGATTCAATTTATGTCGTTCTTTCGGTCTCCAATTTCGAATAAGACTCTGCGGGTCTGTATGGCACTGAGCGTGTTGGGTTTAGTCGCGACCCGAGTGGCTCTGGCTGCCAAAACCAGAACAGTTTCGTCTAGTCAGATGTATTTGATCGCCCAAAAATCGGGAAGTGGTGTCAATACCACTGCCGGTATCACCAGTTCGGCAAGCTCAGAAAGCAAACACGCCAAGGATATTTTGACCGCTGCGCGCGCGTCAGTCGGAAAGGAAATGTGGAAAGGTTTTGGTCTGGGAAACGGCAGCCTGGGTTGCGCTGCGTCGGTCAGCAATGTGCTCAAGAAAGCTGGAGTGAGTTACGCGTACTCGCCGGTCACGAAGTCGGTTCGACAAAAACTTCTCGCCGGGCCAATCAAAACATCTGAGTTCGTCGTCAAATCCGGCGGCGAAAAACCGATTAACGACGACACGCTTTCGAGCGTAGCCAAACCTGGTGATGTTCTAGTCGCCTTCATGGATCCCCTACCGGGCGGCAATATCGGACCCAAAGCGCACTGCGGAATTATCGGTCCCGACAACACCGTTTTTACCAACGACTGGAACGACGGCATCTGGAAACACGCCAGTATTCATACATATTTCGACTCCTACCGGCACATTCGGTTTATTCGTCTGCGGTGACGGGTATTATTAAGGTGGGACCAGCAGTGGTTTAACATCGCCCGGTGCGGAGAGTAAATCGATGAAATGGCTAGACACCCTGCGACAGAAGCCTGGCGACGACAACCAGGAGCGTGGTTTTATCCGGATTCCTGAAGACAAGGATGATTCGCTGAAGGCCGGAGAGTCTCCGACCAAGCAGGAAGTGATAGATTCCGCTTGCTATTACACTTGCACGCGTATGTGTTACGGTGTCAAAGATCAGGCCGGCGGTTGCTGCATGATTGGCGACCGCGACTTCATCATTGGACCAATCAGCGATACCGCTCGCTTCATTGAAGATTTATCGAAGAAGCTTGGTGAAAAGATCAAATTCGAAGATGTGTTCATCGAGTACGATGAAGGACACAAGATGTTTCCTGATAAATCTTGCTGGCAAAACCCGAAAAATTTTCCGGCGATGCGAGTTTTGCCTGATGAGTCCCGAGGCTTTCCATGCCAGATGTTGTCGCTCGATTCTAAATGCATGGTGCATTCAATCAAGCCTGAGGTTTGCAACACGTACCTTTGCGATTATCTCAAAGGCGTAGTTGGTTACTTGGAAGACAAACTGTAGATAGTCGCGTCCAACGATCTTCGGCTATCGATCATCGTCGGCGCTTCGCCGCCCGAGCTTTGCGCGGCGCAGGTTTCGGCGAGCGTTTCAACGCGGCTTGATCGATCACGATGTTTTCGTGCGCGCTGACCGTGACGTTTGGATCGGTTGCGGAACCGGCTGGCTCCTTAGGATAAGCCGTTCCGATCGCCTTGATACTGCGAAGCTGATTGATCAGCGCCGCTTGAGCAATTTTCAAATTTCGAATAGAAGGCGTGTGTCCATTGACCATAATTGTGACAGCTAAATTTTGTTTGCCGGCTGTCGTCAGAACACCGGATATGGATCGCACGCTGTCCATCGTTCCCGTCTTGAAGCGATAGTTTCCTTTGCCTACGTTCGATTCGTCGTTTTGTCTTAGCAAGGACAAAAACGATCCATCAACATTTTCACCAGCCATGTGTTTCAGCACCATATTCAGTGCGTGAGGCGAAACTGCGTCTTTACGACAAAGTCCGCATCCGTCGAACAAAATTGTTTCCTGTCCAGGGACGCCAATCTTTGAAAGCCATCTCGACATCGCCAACAAGCCACGCGCTTCAAGCGAAAGCGAGCTCTGCTTCTCCGGCGCTTTTCCAGGTGCAGTCGTTTCGACTTTCATCGAGTTGAGACCGATTGTTCTCAGCAGTTGCTGTGCGTATAAATTATCGCTCTCTGCAAGACAAGTTTTGATTATTTGCGACAGCGGAATTGATTCGTGCTGCGCTAACGGATAAACCTGATCCGACGTTGTGAGCGGCACATCTCTTCCACTGATTCTGACGTTGTGACGGCGCAACATAATTTCAGTAAGCGCAAGATTATATTCGTCCGGATTGGCCTCCGCAAATGATGGCGTCTTTGGTGCACCTGGATGCTTAGGTTTATAAGTGAGAGCCACTCGGCTGCCGCGATCCATAAACAACCAGCACGGTCCATCCGGTGCATTCAACAAAGTGTTGAACAACGATCCATGTGTGTTCGCGGCATCGACTACGCGATAGTTGTCTGTTAGTTCCGCGGGACTGGCTAAGTTATGATCGAGCACCAGATTAGATGACACGGGCATCCAGTGACGGCCCCAGTCTTCGATTAACCACGACTGGTGAAATCCCATTTCAGTTGCCGGCGGCAACCGCAGTTTCACCTGCCCGGTGATATCACTGATGGTGCCTGCTCCAGGAATTCTAGCGGTTGCCTGAACAGCGTCTTTCACTAAATTCTGAAGCTGGCTGCGAGTAAACGTGGGATTCTGCGAGGGCACGACGACGAGATTTCCATTCAGAGTCGAGCCTGAGAACGTTCCTTCAGCAACGATCGAATCTTTATATGTGTAGGCTCCGCTGAGTAAATCAAATGCGCACGCGGTTGTAATAGCTTTGACTGTCGATGCCGGAGTGTATCTGCGATTGCCATTGAATGAATAAAGAACTCTGCCGCTCGGCAATTCCATAATTTCCAAACCAACGTTGGAATGTTCGAGAGCCGGGATGCGCAGCCAAACTCGGACTAAATTATCGAGCGACGAATTTGGATTGA
Organism: Candidatus Obscuribacter sp.; assembly: GCA_021772095.1. Classification (GTDB taxonomy): domain Bacteria; phylum Cyanobacteriota; class Vampirovibrionia; order Obscuribacterales; family Obscuribacteraceae; genus JADYXR01. The sequence goes on from JADYXR010000277.1 coordinate 11,860, forward strand.
CTCTTTCAGTAGCAACTTTGCCCTGCGATACAGAAGCAGCATCAGCAGCGGAAGTTGGCTTGAGCAGTACATTGTTGAAAACGCAGAATATAATCGCGACAAACAAAATTGCAAAAATCGCGACTCGTTGTTTCCGTTTAAAGCTCATCAGATCTTCCTTGATTCCAAGTCCTTATTATGGCGCGCTCGAATCAAAAATGCAGCCGTCAGCCGCAAAGATTCGATTATTGTTTCGGCTGCTCCAGATATTTTGCAACAATTACTTTCGGGATACGTACCGGCTTCATCGTAGTCGCGCTGACAAAAACACCAGTGTGCGTAACGGTCGTCGTCACCGCGCCGTCAAGCACGACTTCACCGCCGAAGATCACGCTGGCCGGGCGCACTTCCTGAATCCACATGTGTCCAACTGGTTTGTCGAACAATCTGATCGCCTTGCGATACTCGATCGAAGTAGCAGCGAGAACCGGCAACAAGCCTTGTTCCATGAAACCTTGCAACGGAAAATGTTTGTCGAAAATCATCAATCGCATGTCTTCCATCCAGCGCAAATAGACGATATTCGAGACGTGTCCCGCGAAATCGATATCATATGTGCCTATAGAAATTTCTTTGGTTACTTCGAAACAGCGTGTGCGAGTGGTGTTTGGCATCCTTTGTCCGCCCTGTGCGATATTCGGCTACAGCGTGTTTGCATTCGAAATGCCGATGACTACAAGGTTTTGGCTTTATTCGAAAGGTTTTGGTCCTCAGTCATCTTATGCTAATGAAAACGTCAATACTTTAAGTAGGCGCGGATAACGGAAATTTATGTTAACTAAGAGCACGGCGGTGTAGCCGCGCCGCGCGATTTTTGATGGATTCCGACCTTGAATGCTGCGACGAGCAATCTTTGATGGTATCTTGATGAACGATCATCGGGACAAAACGTGGTCTATGATTGACGTTCAGATCGACCGATGAGATTGGAGGATTTATGTCTCGCGACGTGCTGCAACAAGCCATTACGGACAAGAAAATGATTTGTCCGAAGTGCAAAAAGCCGGTTCAGCAATTTGATAATTTTGTTGACCTGGTCGCCAGCGTTTGGGACGGTGCCGGCGATTCCGGAACCGAGTTTGCTGGCAGCAAGGTAACTTTGATCTGTGGAAACGACGGCTGTGCCTGGAAAGAACGAACCGAATACTGGGATTCGTTTATCCAGGACGAAGACTAGGACTGAACCTAATCGAATCGTTTAATCTTCAACGACTGAAAGTTCTCTGCCTTCCAGCGCTTGCTTCATCGCGTGAGTCAAGCGGATGCGGCTTTCGAGCGTAATGATCAAATCAGCGAGATATTCGGTATCGCTGCCAATATCGCCAGTCTCGAGCTTCATTTGAATCGACTCGAGCAGTAAATCGTAAGAAATAAAGGATGGAACATCCACGGTCATCATTAATTGAACTCCGTTCTAAGAAGAGCCCCCGGACTTTGCCCTGAAATTGATCCCAATCTGTAGAGCAAGCGGAGGTATTACAAATTGGATTTAGCCCAGGGGCTGTGACAAAGCTATCACCACCGCCGGGGGTTTCCTATAGTGTGTAAACGACTGTCACTTAGCAACTACTAAGGAGAAGATTCATGAAGGCTGTGATCGTGACCGAATCGGGCGGACCCGAGGTTTTGCAATTGCAGGATGTCCCGGATCCGCAGGCTCAGCATGGTGAGGTGCGCGTCAAAGTGATGGCGACGGCTGTCAATCGGGCTGACTTGATTCAACGCAAAGGCAATTATCCGGCGCCTCCGGGCACTGTAGCCAACATCCTGGGTCTGGAGTTTGCCGGAGTAGTTATAGATGTTGGCGAAGGTGTTTTTGGGATGAAACCGGGAGATCGCGTTTTTGGTCTTGTACCGGGCGGATCGTACGCCGAGTTCGTTGTCGTCAATCACCGCACGCTGGCGAGAATTCCAGACAATCTCACATTCGTCGAAGCGGCGGCGGTGCCTGAAGCATTTGTCACCGCATATGATGCCATGGTCAGCCAGGGCAATTTGAAGTCTGGTGAATGGGTTTTGATTCACGCGGTCGGAAGTGGCGTGGGAACTGCCGCTGTGCAGATCTGTCGCGCGCTTGGTGCTCGCTGCATAGGCACATCGCGCACGAAGGACAAAGTTGATCGGGCGATGGAGTTGGGACTGCATCGCGGCATCGTGATGGAAAAAGGCGATTTTGCCGCCGAGGTCAAAACCATAGTCGGCGCTCAGGGAGTCAATCTTGTCTTGGAATTGATCGGCGGCAACTATGTCGCAGAAGATCTGGAATGCATCGCCGATCAAGGAAGAATTATTTTGGTTGGACTGCTCGCTGGCGCGAAGGTCGATATGAATCTGGGCGCGATACTCAGGAAGCGAGTGCTTCTAAAGGGAACTACGCTTCGTGCTCGACCGCTGGAAGAGAAGATTGTGGCGGGGCAATTGTTGGCAAACAACATTGTTCCATTATTGGAGTCGGGGCAGTTGAAACCGATAATCGATAAAACTTTCCCGCTAGCCGATGCCGCCAAAGCCCACGAATATGTAGAAAAGAATGATAGTTTTGGTAAAGTAGTTCTGACTCTGGAATAATGCTCCTGGAGATCCTTTTGTAACTCCCCGTCTGCAGCGGGAACGCCATGTCTGATTCAGTCAATAAGGTATTAAATATGGTGCCCACCGCCGACGGTACCATGACGTTGCGCGACAAAATAACGGGCGAGCTTTACCATAATTCGAAGGGCGCGTTTTTTGAGTCCATGGAGAGTTACGTCCTGCCTGCCCGGCTGGAAGATATTATCCAGAGAAGAAAAGGTGACGCGAATGGCGAAGGGAAATCTGTCATTCGCATGATTGATGCTTGTTTTGGAATGGGCTACAACACTTTCGCTTTGTGGCACCATATTTTGAGCAAGCCTCATCTGCCCATCGATCAGGTTGACGTGGTCGCAATAGAATTAGATACCGCTTTGCTGGCGACGCTTCCGGACATTCTGGAACAGGAATGTTTCAAGATTATTTTGGACGAACTGAAGGACGCGAACGGTCAATCTCTCGCACAGAATCTCAGAGCATTTATGAAGTTGGGTCTGCCGACGCAATCGATGAAATTCAGCTACCAGAGCGTCGGTGGACCGACGTTTAATCTGCACCTGATCTTTGACGACTTGAGAGTTCAGGCTGCTGCACTCGCGGCTAATGAACCGGGTCAGTTCGATTTGATCTTCCACGATCCCTTCTCACCATCAAAGTTACCGCATCTATGGACAATCGAATTGTTTGATTGCTATTTCAAACTGTTGCGATCCGACAGTGGTCGCTTGCTGACTTACTGCGCCGCATCGGCCGTTCGAGGTGGGCTTAAACACAGCGGCTTCTCGATATATAGAACGCGCGACGTCGGCGTCAAGAAAGGCGGCACACTCGCGGTGCGCGGTGACAATGATGTTTTGATCGAAGATTTGATTTATCCATTGCGTCCTGAAGAAGTCGAAAAACTGGACACCATCACAGGTATTCCTTATCGCGATCCTGAATTGTCCAGCACGCGCAAGGACGTTTTGCGCCGACGCCTGGACGAACAGAACGAACGGAAGTCGCAGAACAAGTAGTTTGCGTTACGGAAGAAAGAATTGATTGAGAGCGGCTCTCTCCGTCTCGCTCAGTTGCCTAACCGGCGGAACAAGCGTACGGGCCGTTTGAAGAAACAGTCGAGTCGCGGTAACTGTCGCTGACCAGTAGCAGAACGAGTAGCAGATCGAGTAGCAGAACGAGTAGCAGAACGAGTTGCAGAACGAGTAACAGTACAAATAGCATCACGAGTAGCAAAAGTGTAATTGCGCGCACCGTCGATGGTATCAGCCGACGCCTCGCGCCGACCACGGTTTCACTATAGAATCAGTCGTCGCTCATCCCGACTTCCGCTTCCACAATCGCCTCGAGCGCGCGGATTTGCCGCTCGCAATCATCGAGTTCGTGGTAAAGCTCAGCGCTTGGTTCGGCGAGATCGGTAATATCGTCGGTAAGCTTCTCGACTTTCTCGCCAAGCAGCTCCATCAGTTTTATTATCAGCTCAATTTGCTCCTCGCTGAACTCGTCTCGCCGTTGTTGCAGCGCCGCCAGCAGGAGGTTGTATTTGAGCCCGACGAGCTGAAGCTTGTCCACGCGGAAGCCGATTGAATGGTTGAGACGGCGGATGCGGCTACAGATTTTCGATCTGTCGCGGGTCAGGCGTTTTAGCCTTTGCCAAACATCTACTGGTTCACTCAAAGTGGCTTGAAAAATCCTTGTCGAAAAAACGTTCCCTATCTTTTATTACCACAAGATGCCGTAAGACCTACATTCAGATATCGATTCCATGGTAATCTGACCGGTCAGGAAATGGAATTAGGGCTGGGAGGCTCTCATGAGCGATGAGAACAGCGAGAAATCTCGCGGCAAGGAACCGGAAGCATTGGTAGACGAGGCAGTCGTCTCGCTGGTGGAAACTTTGCCGGCTCCCGCAGAGTTCGCCCAGCGCGTGATTGAGCAGGTTCCGGCGGCTCAAGCGATTCGAATTTATTTGAAGGAGATCGCTCGTTTTCCGGTCCTGTCGGACTCTGAGGAGCTTGCTCTAGTTAAAGAAGTCCAGAACAACACAGACAAAAACCTTCGCAAGAAGCTTAACGAAGCCAGTATTCGGCTAGTCGCCTGGATTGCAAAAGAATACGCAGAGGGCGAAGCGCAGCTACCTGACTTGATTAACGAAGGTTGTCTGGGTTTAAACGAAGCGATCGATTCCTTTGATGTGACGTCAGGAGAGCCGTTTCGTCTGCACGCCGCCGCCGCGGTGCGCAGATCGATATCCCGCGCTGTCGCGTACGAAACCAGTTTGAGTCGCGTTCCGGACTATTTGCTCGAGAAGATTAGTTCTGTGCGCCCCGTTTCTCAGCGTCTGATGGAAGAACTGCAGCGCGAACCGACAAGAGAAGAAGTGGCGGCTGAACTCGGTTTGCATATTGACGAGCTGGATCGATTGATCAAATTGGTTGGGCACGCAGACGGAAAAGAGCAAACTGAGCCGGAAGAGGAAGAACTTCCGTCACAGGAAGATATGGATCTTTACGACGACCAGGATTACGATTAGTGGTATCACCCGTGGTGCTGGTTCTTGGCTGTCTAAACCATTGAGATTGTTTAATCCTCACCAAATATGGTCCATTTGGATATCGAACCTTTAAGCACGGTATTCAATTAGTCTCATGTCGGCTCTGAGCGTGGCTGCGCTCGATATACTTAGCCTGGTAATCCGTGGAACATACTCCATTCGGCATCGACTGTCGGTTTGGAAGTTCCGAGTGAGGCTTTGATATGAAATTTCAACACTTATTGGGTCTGGTACTGGCGTTTAGCTTTTCGGCACCTGTGAGTGCGCAGGAGTTGAGACCTGAACTACCAGAGACTATCGGGGAATCGAAAATCGTCGACGAAGAGCAGAAAGCGATCGATATAGTCACCGACAAGGTTTTGGACCCGTCGGGCCAGGCTGGATCCTCTGTTCAATCGGCACCTGTTGGAAAAAATGTCAAAGCACCAGCAGCGCCCAAAGTTAAAGCGTTGTCACCTGTGGAAGACTCCACGGAAACCGGCACAGGCAAAGGCTCGGTAATCGGTGGCTCGGTCGGCGGAGTCGGCAAGGGGGCAGGAGCCGTCGGACATGGCGCGGTCAAAGGCGTTGAGTCGGTCGGCAGAGGCGCAGCCAATGGAGCTGAAGCGGTCGGACAGGGAGCCAAGAAAGGCGCTGAAGCCATCGGGCACGGCGCTGAGGCAGTTGGACACGGAGCTGTCACAGGTGCAGAAGCGGTCGGAAGAAAGGCAGTGGGCGGAGTTGAAGCCGTCGGACGCGGAGCTCAGACAGTCGGCAACAAGGCCGTTGTTGGCGTCGAAGCGGTCGGACGGGGAGCGCAAACTGTCGGCACGAAGGCCGTGGTCGGCATCGAAAAGCTCGGACATGGCGGCGCAGAGTTCGCTGAAACCGTCGGCGAGAAGACCAAAGCCGGAGCTGAGAAAGTCGGACAAGGCGCTGTGAAGGGTGCCGAGACTCTCGGACGAGGCGTTGAAAATCTCGGTCGCGGCGTCAAGCGCGGACTGGAAGCTTTGAGTTCTAAAATAATCGGCGATAAACCGGCTGCCACAGCGGCAGTTGAGCAAACACCAGCGTTGAACACTCCTTTAGTCGTTGTACCGCAGGCGACCGCTCCAGCAGCTGTGAGCGCGCCGACACCGGGATCTACCGATGGTGCTCTCGATTTGCAACAGGGATCGAATGGTAATGAACCTCAAGCCGACGCACCAGCCGGCTGGTAGTCAGCGATCAGGGCAGCTAAGCGAATGAACTTTCGTGTTACGTGGAAGCGAGCGAGATTGCCCCGCCGCGTCCTCCTCTCCATCTCACTCACAAGCAGGTTTTTCAATGAGATCTAAACGATTATTGTCGGCTCTGCTCGCCGTTTCATTCCTCGCGCTGACGGCAGGAGCAAGTCCAGCTGCGGAGATGACTCGCGAGCAAACTGCCGCGGCGGCGTCAAAAGTCACTGGTGAAATCCAGTTGGAGAGTTTGATCCTCGAAGGACAGGCACAGTATCAGCACGGTCATTACAAAGAGGCGATTCGACTTTTCGAACAAGCACAACAGCTTGGTGCCGAAACCAGCTATCAAAAAGCGCTGATTTCGCTCGGTCTGGCTGACGCTTATCGAGCGTCCGGTCGCTACAAAGATGCCGAAGACTTGTTTAAAAGCAGCATCTCCGAAGCCGAAGATGAGGACAAGAAGCACCTCAACAAGAAATACAAGAAGGGTAAAAAACGCGCCAGTGATCTGGTGCCGACAATGATGAGCAATCTCTCCGTTCTCTATCTCGATCAAAGTAGATTTCCGGAGTGTGAAGAAGTTCTGAACAATTCGCTAGCGATCGCCATCAAAAAAGTAGGCCCCAATAATACGGGGCTGGCTCTGCCTCTCAATGGTTTGACTCGACTCTACCTCAAGTGGGGAAAGTTGAGCGAGGCGAAAAGAATAAACGACAAAACGATGGCGATGTTCACTACTCCGGCATCGAGAAATAATTGGTTGTATGCCTACACCGCATTCAACATGGCGCAAATTCTCAACGAGAAAGGACATTACAAGGCTGCCGAAGCGCTCTACAAGGCAACTTTGCTTGGTGTTCAATCTTTGATGGGATTCGAGCATGAGCACGTTGCTATTGTTCTTGAACCTCTCGGTGAGTTGTATCTAAAAGAAAGTCGCTATGCCGAAGCGCGAAAAACTTTCCAACAAGTTCGCAAAATTCGCGCCGCCGCTCTCACCAAAGAACATCCGGATTACGGAAAGGCGCTTCTCGACGTGGCTCTGGTATATCGCGACGAAGGAAAATATGCCAAAGCGCAAGACCTTTGCAAACAAGCAACCGCGATTATCGAAAAATCGCTCGGACAAAACAACGTAGACATTTCACAATGCTGGATTACCCAGGCGTCGATCGCCCGCTATCAAGGTCGTTACAGCGAGGCTGAAGAACTGGCGAACCGTGCCCTTAAGCTGGATGAAAAACTTTTGACCGCCGATCATCCTAATGTCGCGCACGATCTAGTTGTGTTGGGAAATATTTTGGCGGACCAGCGGAAATTTGTTCAAGCCGAAAGTATTTTGAATAAATCGCTGACGATCAGTAAAGAAAAACTCGGTGCCGATCATCCGGATATCGCCCTGACCACCCGCAGTTTGGCGGAAATCTATTTTGCTCAAAAGGATTATGCCAAAGCAGAACCTATGTTCAAAAGCGCTCTCGAGTTAGCTGAAAAAACGTTGGGACCGGATAGCGTTCAAGTAATAAACAATCGAAGAAGCTTGAGCGAGATCCTCACTGCTCAGAAAAAATATGATCAAGCCGAACCACTTCTGAAGCAAGTCTTGGGCGCTGACGAAAAACTGTTCGGAGCAAAGAGCCCGCAAGTTGCCCGCGATATGGAAGCGCTGGCAGGTCTGTATATATTGCAAAACAAGAAAGATCTTGCTGACTCGTTGCTCAAACAGTCAAAGGAAATCACCACCGCTTTGCCTGGTGGAGAAGCCGTGCAAAACTACACCGCAGCGACTCTAGCCGGCTCAGCGCAAGACAAAGCTGTGACCGACAAATGGGCTCTGGTAGTTGGAATCAGCAACTTTAAGGACACTTCGATCAATTTAAAGTATGCGGCTAAAGATGCCACCGATTTTAAAAACTTCCTGGTCACTCAAGAAAACTTTGCTGACGATCATGTGATGTTACTGACCGATGCCGATGCCACCAAAGACGCCATCATCTCGAAGCTGGGTCAAGGATGGCTGGGGAGTCGAGCCAAGGACGGCGACCTTGTCGTGGTCTATGTGTCGAGTCACGGCAGCCCCTCTCACGAAGACGTTGGCGTTAACTTCCTGGTGGCACACGATACGGACAAATTTAAACTGGTTTCGACCGGTGTTCCAATGCAGTGGTTGACGAAGATCATTCAAGAACAGGTGAAGAGTAAACGCGTTGTCGTCATTCTGGATGTTTGCCATAGTGGTGCCGCCGGTGATGACTCGAAGAAAATCTCCGCCAGCGATGATGACGACGACGATGACGCCAGTGGATCAAGCGACTCCGCCAGCAAAGGTTTGTACCGAGCAAAGATGGATGTCAACGCGCTCAACGTGGGTAGCGGACAAGTGTTGCTGTGCTCCAGCCTGGCCGATCAAGTCTCGTGGGAGTCCAGAAATTATCCAAACAGTGTCTTCACGCGTAAGCTGATCGAAGCGCTTCAGTGCAGAGGCAAAGACACTACTTTGAACGAAGCGTATGAACAACTGCGCGCATCCGTAGGAGCTGAAGTGCTAACCGATCGCAGCAGAGTGCAGACGCCGAACCTCTACAACAAGAGCTGGTCCGGTGGAGATCCGGTGTTAGCGGTTCCAGTTGGTGCACGCAGCAAGTAGTCGTTTGATTGGACGAACCGAACGGCATCAGTTCGTTCTCGTTCAGTTCGACTTTGCTCGTTCAGTTCGACTTTGCTCGTTCAGTCGACTTTGCTCGTCCAGGTCGATTTTGTTATGAGTCTGGTCCGGTCTGGTCTGGTCCTTGGTTTCAGATCATTTTGAATTGGGGTCCAAAACGTTCAATTTCAGACCTTAATTCCGGACGGTTGAAAAGCGGCATATCCAAATTCAGAAATTCCCGAAAATCCGGCATATTTTAATATGACCTTGACTTCCTGACCTCCGCATTTGAGTGATTTGAACGATTTGACGAACTGAATGACCCGAAACTGAACGAACTGACGAACTGACGAATTTGCACAGATGAACTAACTAACCGCCGCGGCACCGGATATGGTGCGCACCCGGTTTAGTAGTTCCGCTTTTTCTTCCCATCGTACGACCCGTACGTGGCGGCATAATTCGTTGTCGGCGCGCTACTTTGTTTACTTGTCGCGCTTACTTTTTGATGAATTGGTTGCATTCGCGCTGGAGAATGCTTGTAGCCGTTACGGATGTCGGTCCTGATCCCATCGCCAGGTGACCCTACCGTGGCACCAAGGCTGGTGCTCGGCAAACCCATCGCGTTGTGTGAAGAGACCGCGGATCTCTGCTTGCCGACATGATCTCCGGCCATTCCGACCGTCGCACCCATTTTTGTGTCAGGCAGTCCCGCTAGTCCTTTTCCTTGTCGAACTTGCGAATGAGTTCCGCCCGCTCGTTTTTGATAGAGGTAATCGCCGGGCTGTCGAACCGCTGCTCCCATCGGCGTGCCAGGCAAGGTTGTCTTCGCCTGCTGATTGATTGGTTGCGCTTTTACTTCTCCTTGACCAGGAGTGAATCTGGATACGGATGCCGGTCGCGTTCTTGCCCATGAGGGTTGGCTCTGCTGAATCTCGATTGTGTGTTCTGTTGTGTGCGTGTATTTGATGTTTTTGCTGATCGCAGGCTGCGCGAACAAAAGGAAACATACCACGCTTAAATTGATATAGAAAACGTTTGTCATCGCGACACTCTGATGGGTTTTTCCGCGGGAAATTATGGGTTACTTTCGGCTTGGTAAAATGTTTGGCTATTAAAAATACAACTAGGAAACAGCTAGAGCATAACATGATGTCAATAGGTGTGCCAGAGTTTTCTTTTATGTCCCCATGAATGCTTGCAGGACAGAGGTTTAGAAGATTTCGAATTAAGCAAAACAATCCCGCACCA
>JADYXR010000036.1 GCA_021772095.1 Candidatus Obscuribacter sp.
AACTGAGAATTTGGATTAAATGTTCCGGCTGACAAGTGGCAAACTTTTCGGCTGCCATTCTTGCCAAACTGGCACACTTTTAGTTTGCCAGAAACACTGTTGGGCATCACAAAGTTTTCTTTGCTTCTGCTAGCATTCCTACCTATCTAGTGGAAGTTAAACACAGGATTGCAAGTACTGGCGCAAGCGGCGTTGCATTCACGATCGACGCTAAAGTTTTCGGCCCACGAAACTCTGTTGAATCATTTGTGTCTCAGTCGAGAACGAGTGAGTGCGCTCCACGCCCACTGTGGCTTTTGAATCGCTCTATATTGATTTAGTCGGTAGCTGTCCGATTGCTGCATCTGCGGAAGGGAAATTCACCATCAGTGGTGCCCATTCGCACGAACAGGCTTGCCTATGCCTATGCCGCGAACCGAACTAGCCTTGCTCGTGCGAGGCTGGATACACCGACACATGCACAGAACACTGCGTTCCGCGAACGCAGCGCACCATAACACGGACCAGGGCTTGCCTTGTGGCTTTCGCTCAGGCACATCCGGTCAGGCGTTCTTTGCTTATATTCAGGAGCATTTACTTTATGACACTAGATACGATACTGCAAACCGGCAATGACGACATTGCCGAATGCCGCACACAAACCGGCGAATGGTTTGTTGCAACCGAGGCCCTTAGCGATAAAAGCGTCGAGGAATTCACAATTGAGAACCAAACCGGAGCACTCGTTCTTGCTTCGCGTAGAGGCTTCTGGAATGCCGATTTGCGCAAGCAGAACATCGAGATATTTCTCAGTGGCACACCAGAACAACTGGCCGCTGCGCAGCAAATGTATGAACTCTATCCGTTAGTCGGCGCTCTGCTCGACCGCCCTGAGCCCTGATGGGCTGATTCACAATAATTTTTGAGGTGCCGAGTAATGAACACGATATCTAAGTTCTATTTGCAAGCCGGGAGACCTTCGACTTCACCGGAAATCCTGGCGATCTTATCGAATGCAGTTTGTGAAAAAATTCGCGCTCGTGTCGCGGAAAACAAAGCGACCCCCGTGCATCTTCTGCAAATTCTGAGCGAAGACAAATGCGCGGATGTTCGAATCGCAGTCAGCTGCAATTCAGCCACTCCAGCCCAGGTCTTATGGATGCTTGCGTTAGATCGCAACCCTGACGTGAGACTAAGTATGGCTGAGAACCACAATTTGTCTTCGACCATTTTGATCTGGTTGGCCGGGGACGAGAATCCGTATGTTGCACTAAGAGCCGAAAGAACACTTGTGACTAATGATCACAAGACTTCCGGCAAAGGAGAATCAAATATGTCCGCTACAACAATAGAACGCACTCTCCGTCGCATGCTCAATAGCAAGGAGCGACTCAGTAAAAACGATGCCAAACGGCTTCGTGAGCTAATTCTTAAAGATGGTTACTTCAGCAAAACTGAACGAAAAATAGTCAGAAACGCGATTGAAAACAACCTGTTAGATGATCCCGCGTTTGAAGTTTTTCTTGATTTATATTTGCACGGTGAGCTCGCACCGGGTGATGAACGAGCGATCGCGTAGCCTTCGAAGTTTTAAATTTTAAATACACCAGAGGAGATTGTTATGAATATTCTTGTGGCCATGGATAGCTCGGCTTCAGCTCACGCGGCTCTTGTTGCCACTCTGGCGCGACGTTGGCCGGAGGGCACGGACTTCCGTGTCTTGACTGTGATACCAGGAAAATTGCGCGATAGGTTTAGCGGTGGCCAAATCGGCGCTGATCTATTCCAGGCTCATCGCCTGGTAGATGTTGCAACCGGCGCGATTGAAATTCGAAATATAGATTCCGTCGTGACCGGCGAAATTGATGTTGGAAATCCGACAAAGACGATAACTAGAATGGCCGACTCATGGCCGGCGGATCTTGTCATTGTCGGCTCCCACGACCGTCCTGCATTGGGTCGGTTCTTTATGGGAAGCGTTTCGAAAGCTATATTGCACAAGGCTAATTGTTCAGTTCTGGTAGCGAGGGATTCGGGCTATGGAACAGCGGATGGCCGCCCAATGAATAGAGTGATGCTGGCAATCGATGACTCACCATACTCAAAAGCCGCAGTGAATTCTATCCTCAATGCTAAGTGGCCTGAGAAAACAAAGTTCTACATTCTTAGTGTCTGCAATCCGATGTATTCAGGCTTTACGTACGAACCGTCGGCGATCTCGGTGTTCAATTCCCTGGAAATTCAGGATGAATACCGTCGAGAAGTTGGCGACATGGTTCGTGGTGTCGCGCATCAGTTCGAAAATGTGTTTGGTCCAGGCCGCGTTGAATACGATGTGAAGGAAGGTAGCGCTGAAAATGTCATTCTAGAATCCGCGCGAGACTGGCGTCCAGACTTGATTGTTGTTGGCTCTCATGGGCGGCCGAACATGGCCACTCGATTGCTAGGCTCAGTGTCGCACGCGGTTGCCATGCAAGCTGATTGCTCTGTGCAAGTTGTCAGATCGAGTGTCGCGCAACTCAAGCGCGTCAAGGATCGGAGCGCGGAATCAATGAAAATGCCGTCAGCAAGCGGGTTTTAGTTCACCAGTATTTTTAGCCGAAACACATAAGGAGACTAATCATGATCATATCTTTAGCGAGAGCACCACAAAACCCATACGGAAAAATTCCGGTACATGCGCGCTGGTACGCGGTTGAAACACAATCACTCTTTGGGAAATCAATCGGAGAACTGAGCATCCGCAAATTGACGGGCAGCACCATCCTTGGTGTTCGCCGCGATGGGGTGGTGGTTCAAAATCCCGATCGGGAGTTCATCTTGTTGGAGGCGGATGAACTTTACGTGATGGGAACACATGCACAGCTTGCGTTCTTCGAGCGCGCTTTCGGAATGTTCGCAAGTTACGCGTCGACGCCAAGTTTGATGTCCTTGGAGAAAAAGATTGCGTAGCAGCACTCTAAATCTGCTATACAAGTAAGGAGGATTAAACATGACTATGCAACCAAGAGATTCCCCGCGCGGACCTAGTAAACCGATGTGGTTTTCCAAGCCGGTTTTTGGAGTTTTCATTGTGGCGTTGCTGGCGCTTATGCTTTACTTCCTTGGGCTGAAAAACAACAACGAAGGCGTTGATAAGCAGGCGTCTTCGCAAACTGTGATTACGCAGCCGACGCGTTCGAGACTATCAGCGGGTGAGGCCGTTCCAGTGGTTACTGGTGGAGCTGGCGGTAACCATTCACTGGGTGGTGGTTCTTCTTTGGGCGGTGGTTCGCATCACTGATCCACGAAGCTTTTATGGTCAAAACTAACGGCACTAATGTGCACAAAGTCGATATCTACGCTTTGATTCACAACCGAAAAGCTTTTCGAGTTTAATCGACTCTTGTAGAGAATATAGTGATGACACCGGAACCTGCCAAACCAGCTGTAGCAATCAGTATTGCGCGAGAGCAGCAACTGATTAAACTCCTCATGAGTTTTCTGGTTACCGGGATTTTGTTCATGGTATTTCCAGGAACTTTCCTTGGTGTTTGGAATCTGTTCGTCATCAGTGATGCACACTCAGCCAGTTCCGTTTCGGCCGCCTGGATGCAGGCGCACGGTCACGCTCAACTGTTTGGTTGGATAGGCAGTTTCATTCTCGGAATCGGCTTTTACTCAATCCCGAATCTTAGACGTGTATCGGCGTGGTCATTTTGGGATGGTTGGCTTGTATGGGCGCTATGGACCTCTGGGGTTGCCTTACGCTGGTTAACGAATGTCTATCAGTGGCAATGGACGACCTTACTTCCGTTGTCGGCAGTACTTGAATTGTTGGCGGTCATGCTTTTTCTTGTGCGCTCAATTCAGGGGCATCGAATGCAGGGCAAGATCAAAGGCTCAGTGGAGCCTTGGGCGGCTCTGGTAATCGGAGGAACAATTGGTTTCATTGCGACGATGAGCGTTAACGTTTATGAGAGCTTTGTGCTCGCATTCTTAGCAGGCGATTCGCCTGCCTTTCCTGCTGATTTTAACAGCCGTTTCTTGATTCTCTCTGTATGGAGTTTTCCCGTGCCGATAGCATGGGGTTTTACGGCTCGCTGGATGCCAGTTTTTCTCGGACTCAGACCATCAAAGAAATCGCTGATTCTATTAGCGTTTGTTATCAATTCAATTGGAATAATTGCCGCATTGGCGAATCTTCTAATGGCAAGTTCGTTGATAATTCTTCTGGGCGCAATTCTAATCGTGATTGCGATTCGAATTTTGGAACAGGCTGAAAAACCAGCGAAAATTCAAGGCGTGCATCGCAGTTTTCCCGCGTTCATGCGCATTGCCTATGCCTGGTTCCTTATTGCTGCAGCCATAGGCGTCTGGGCAGCAATTGAACCAGATTCACTGGGAATTGGCGGAGCTGGACGACATGCTCTTACTGTTGGCTATCTTATGACTATGGTGTTCGCCGTGGCACCACGGATGCTACCAGGCTTTTTAGGTAAAAAGAAGTTGTTCAGTGAGCGACTCATGCTGTTTGCACTCTTATTAACAAACATTGGCTGCGCTGTACGTGTGACATCGGAAATTATTGCTTACCAGCATTATGCTGAATGGGCTTGGGTTCTACTGCCAATCTCAGCTACTCTGGAGCTGACTGGAGTTGTCGTATTCACTATCAACATGGTCGGCACGTTTCTCGAGAAACCGATGTTAGCGCCGGCCAAGTGATGGCAGGCAATTAGCCCAGCGAGCGCCATGCTGGAAATCCTCTCAATTTCGAATAGTCTAGTTACAAATAGGATTCCGGGGATGCCGCACAACTTGATTTTTAGAAGTGCTTGAAGGCAAAGCATTGTGGGAAAATCAAACCAATCATGACGAAGCAAAAAATTTTATCAACGATCCTAAAACTGTCGTTCCATTTTTTGTAAATCAGATCGGACGCACACCCAGTACCTTGCGCACTGTGTGGCCATCGGTTTCCCGAACGCCAGGAAATGATGAAATCGTTAATAAACTCTGAACTTATAAGTTCAAGATTATGCACGTAATGCATCCGTCCGCATGGTTACCTGTTTTTCAACCATTTATCAGGTTTGATATGATTAAGGAAAGGAGGCGCAGTCATGAAAAAACATCGCAGATTAGTCATCCTTCTTACCATCTTCGGTTTGTTGATGCTTGTTTCTTCGATGTACTTCAAGCAGCCAGCTTCCAGTGGCGACGCCGATCTTCAGACTGTTGGGCAGCACAAATTTTTCTTTGCTTCGACCAGCATTCCTACCTATCTAGTTGAAGTTAAGCACAAAATTACGAATACGGGCGCAAGCGGCGTTGCGCTTACGATCGAGGCTAAAGGTTTCTGCCCACGAAAATCTGTTGAATCGTTTGTGTCTCAGTCGATAGCAAGTGAGTGCGCTCCAAGCCCGCTATGGCTTTTGAACCGCTCTATATTGATTTAGTCGGTACCTGATCGTTTGTCGCATCTGTAATAGATGCATTCACCACAAGTGGTGCCTCGTTCGCGCAGGCACAATTGCATAGACAGCGACGAACCGAAATAGCCTTGCTCGTGCGAGGCGGCTACAGCGACACATGCATAGAACACTGCGGTCCGCGAACGCAGCGCGCCGTAACACGAACCGAGGCTTGCCTTGTGGCTTCGGCACAGGCTCTTCCGGTCAGGCATTCTATGCTTATAAATCAGGAGTATTTCTTTATGACACTAAATACGATACTGCAACCAGCGGCTCGAAACGACGTAGACGATGCCGTTCTTGCAAGGTGCACCATCGACGATTTAATCGAGGAACCAAGTGACGAGGAACTCGATTCTTTGGAAGCCATGCTCGCACTATTCCTTCGTTACAGCAAAGACTGCTGGAATGATCAACTAGGGACACCAGGCAGTGAGCTGTTCTTCCTGTTGGGCGCACCGCCGACTCAACTACTGACTGCTGCGGAAGAGTTGGAACTGGAATCAGCGGTGGATGCGGTACCTGATCCCTAGAATACCTTGAGCTTAAATAAAGTTTTCAATTGGGAGGTTATGACTATGATGAGCGAAACAAAAATGCTTGCCGTTGCATTCTGTTTGTCTATGGCAATGTCACTTATCGCGGCCGGGGCGTTCTACTTTATGGGAACAGGTCCTTTTGCAGTAGTTATCGGAGGAACTCTTGTTGGCATCACTGCCTATGTAGGGACTTGCGTGCACTGCTCTCCGTTCGTTTTAGCTCCTGTCCCTGTGCCATTTGAGGAGGATGAACACCATGTCTAAGCGATTTGTAGAGACTAAAGGTTCTTCCCTGAAAAGACATCCAGGTCTGCGACCCTTCGCACGGGATCACGGTGTGGGGTTGCTCTGCGTGCAGCGGCTGCGCCAAGCAGCTCGTGCAACCAGACGTGAGCGTATAAAATTCGTGGAGCAGATGCAATTAGTTTTCTCGGATATTCTGACCTTGTTTCTTTTGGATGAGTTGCAAGTATTGGTGCCAATGCTTGCACGCACCGGATATGCCCACCGTTTTCTCAAGCATCATCAACGAATACGATATTTGATTGCCTGCGTCAACGAACTTGATGAATCAGAAGATCCAGGAGTTGGATTGCTTTCCATGCTCGGAAACGCGCTTGATGACTATGTGCGCTGGGAGGAGAATATTTTGTTTCCAGCAATTGAGAAGATGTTGAACGATGAGGAGCTGGCATGGCTGGTTGGGGTTACTCAGCCAATAGAAGAATCGCGTTGCCGGCCCACCCAGGCTCTGAACGTTTCGATTGCGGGAGCATATCCGTGCGCAGTAGTAAATCCCAGATCTAATCAACAGTGGCAGATCAGGCGCCGGGAAACTGGCGGCTTTGCAAGGAAAATGAGGACGGCGATTGCAGTTTAATAGCGCAAGAGAGCGTTAATTACATCCGAAAGTGAGGTGCCACCATGGCTATCAAAATTAAACGAGCATACGAAAAGTCAGCAAGCGACGGAGAGTCGTTGTTTCTGGTAGACCGCTTGTGGCCGCGTGGCATCCGCAAAAACGAGCTGGGCAACGTCGAATGGGTTCGGGAAGCGGCTCCCAGTGCCCAGCTGCGCAAGTGGTTCCGCCATGATCCGAGGAAATGGCATGGCTTTATCTCTCGGTACTTCAAGGAGCTTGACGAGCGACCGGAGGCATGGCGGAAGATTCTCGAAGCTGCAAAAAAAGAGAACGTAATTCTTCTTTATGGAGCTAAGGATACTGAGCACAATCAGGCGGTAGCATTGAAAGGCTATCTGGAGAAGAAGCTTGGTCATTATGTTAATCTGCGGTGAATCACATTCTAACAGTGCCATTGGCTTGTTGAATCAAAAGTGCACCACAGAATGTTTACCGATACTGCCCATATCGAGTGTTTGGTCTGTTGCGACGATTTGGAGTGCTGTGCACCACATCTGGTGGCAAGCTGCACGCGTCAGCACTTTAATTATCGTCTGAATTTGGACAGAGCGATAGGCATCGACAAACAATAAAAAGCCTCTTCGAAAGAGATCTCGAAAAGGCTTCTCAATTGATTGAGGGGTAACGACCTTTGGGTTATGATACCATCGCGTTCGTGGACATCATTGTGATCTAAGCGTTAGTAACCGCCGAGGGTGGCAGCTGACGGTGCTTTCCCTGACCAGACTTCTCCAAGGCGCACCGGTTCAAGTGTGGTTGCTGAAGCGGTCGGTCTAACGAAATCATATTTGAGGACGCTTGCCTGATTGCTTCCGTTAACACTGCCGCTCACCAGGAGGTTTGCGCCGGTCGTTGTACTCGTGGTCGCCACTCGTACGCCACCAGATTCGGTGAACGGATTAAAGCTCGCGGTCTCGCGGAAAGGGGCATCCTTACCGCATCTGCACACTCCCAGGTAGATTGCCGGTCCTTCATCCAATGCAGAGCCGCTGGAAAAAACCTTTACCGAGCCTTTGCCCGTCAGTTGGCTAGCTATGATTGATTTCGCACCACCGAGTGAACCTGCTATCCATCCCGTGGCTAAGGAAACGCCGTCCGAGTAGTCTTTGCCGAATGGAAAGAAACTTGTGTTATTTACGAGAGTATCCGCTGGTTTTCCTTCGCCTTTCCGGGCTTTCTCGTTGGGCTGGAAAAGAGTGTAGGCGAAGGTCTTAATTTCAGTTGGGCTGCCGGGACCGGGTGCCGTAACGATGCACTCACGACCAGTCACGAAATCGACCATACCCGCTGAAACATTCACGCCGGAGCGATCCTCACCATACGGTTTGAAACTGGCGAATAGTGTGGGTCCCTTATTAGATCCCGCCAATGGGATATCGTAGACTTTCACTTCATCTGTGACGCCGGCAGGAGACCCGACTATAAGGTTATCTGACTGCGTTCCATCAATCTGTGCAGCGGCAACTGTTACACCGGTGCGTAGCGTGGTATCAAACGGTTGAAAGCGCGCTAATTGTGTTCCAAAAATACCTTTGCCTACGATTGACGATCCTGCGTATGCCACCACTTCCGGTGCATGATCCTTTCCGGAACCGACCAGCAAGTCGAGTATGCCATCACCGTCTACATCGCCCATGGCAACATTGACGTTGCCTTCATAGAAAGGAAACGGAATGAGCGTGGCGACCAGGCGATCACCCTCTCCATCATAGACATGAACTTCTGCAGCTCTGCCTGGTGCACCAGGAATCGCTACTGCATAAGTGGATACAGCCGGTATCACGTTAATCGTGGACATCAGCCCGTTGTCCTCATGGTTGAGGCGGTGGCAGTGCGTTACGTAAGTACCTGTATATTCTTCGAACCGGGTACGGATGGAAAGAATACCGGGTGCGATCACATTCTCGTCGAAGTCGATCTTTGGTGCCGGTGCGTTGGCATTGTCGACGGAAAATTTGTCGGGCCCAGTGTGCATCCCGGTTGTTGGGTCTAAGTATTCGGTCACCTGAAAATCATTGACATGTACGTGAATCGGATGCTCGTCGTTATTGTTGTTGACGAAGTTCCATTCCTCGATTGAATTAAGTCGAGGCTGGATCAGGGATGTGTTTGGAAATGCCTGTCCATCGAATGCATACACGAATGCTTTGGGGTCATTTTTGTCTGCAAGTTTATTGATGAATCCGCCGTTTATGATGAGCTTTCGCTTAAA
>JADYXR010000037.1 GCA_021772095.1 Candidatus Obscuribacter sp.
CATTTGCCGCCACAGTACGAATTCTCGCCCGAAACAGAACATACATTCTTGCAAAGAAGTGATTATCAGGTCGTACCGTCCGAAGTTGCGGAATCGCTGCTGGTTGCGCCGAACTATGTCACGCAAAACATAAAAATGATCGAGGCGATTCGCTACAGAACAAAGCCGACAAGCTATCCATACAACGATGTTGAACGAGTTCAAATTCGTGAGTATCCGAGTGGTGAAAATCATCTTGTCGTATTCGAAGGTGGCACAGGAAGCGCCGGCACTACAGATCCTTCGTGGAGCCTGATGGGTTTTGTTTTGATGCAAAAAACACCGACTGGATACGATGCGCACATTGTCTTTCGTGGAAGTCGAAGTGGTGCCGCGCTGAGTACAACAGTTTGGAAAGCACAGGATGCAATCGGAGAGTCCAAAGGAAATCCAGATTGGATCACGGATCTGCATGGCGTGCGGCAGATGCAGCAGCCGTTGATTAGCAAAGTCGGAAAAGTGACCGAGGGATTCGCGCAATCTCTGCCGACAATGCTTGGACCGATCACTGCTTGTTGCAAATATCTTGAACAGAAGTATTCAGCTCCTGAACACATCTACGTGACCGGGCATAGTCTGGGAGCTGGCTTGGCTAGCCAGTTTGCGAGCGCTGTTGAGCAGGGTGATTATGGCGATGAGTTGAGAAAGGAAGTCAAAAGTTGGCCGTGGAACGACACGACTTTAATGGCTTATGCTCAACCAATTCCTGGCGATCCGACCTGGGCTGCACAGTTTGATAAAATCTCGCCGACTTCAATGCACTATTGGGTGGCCGGTGATGACGTTGTAGAAGCAACTTCGAATCGTATCGTTGGAATGTTCATCGACAAGGGTGAACACGTCGGAGCCCAGACCATGCTCAAAAAAATGGCTGGCTGTAGCGACAATCCGCATGAAGTGTTTGTGATTCGAGCCGCTTTGCTGCGAGATTTGCCGCCGGCTGATTCAGCGATATCTCAGCAACTTGGTCGCGAAAATACTTGGGCGTACTACGATAGTTTTTCGAAAATGCTTTCGGGGCAACCTGCAAGTTATGTGTATCCAGGCGCTCCAGCTCCCAGGATCGTGACAGAAGAAAATTTGCGACGCATTTTACAGAACGGAAACTTTAGTTCGGAATTCGATCATTGGCTCGAACAAGTTTACGCGAGAATGATTGCAGACAAGAGCAGTTACATCGGGTTCAAATTCGAAAGTACGCTAGCTGAGCGCCGGAAGCTCGTTCTCGACATCGTTGAATGGATGAGGAAGCCAGATTCGAACAACAGCGCGCAGGAACTCGATAGTTTGGTAAGCGAATACAAAATTCTCGATGGCAATCTCGGACTAACTAATGAGGAACGGTGGATTTTCTGCGGCATGATCTTGTCGCGAATTCAGAATACGTCGCTAACTTTAGCTGAACTTTCATCTAAGCCAGAGATCAAAACTTGCTTGGATTCGAAGGTGAACGAATAGTTTATTCATGTGAACGAAACCGCTCGTGTGCCAACAGGTCACAAGCGGTTTCTATTTGGGCTACCTGCTGGTTAACCACTTGGATGCACCAATTCCGGCCCATCGTCCTGTGGCGGCGCAAGCAGTGAGGAGATATCCGCCTGTCGGTGCTTCCCAGTCAATCATTTCGCCAGCCACAAAAACACCAGGCAGCGATTTGAGCATGAGGTTCTGATCGAGCGAATTGAAGCTGATACCTCCGGCGCTACTAATGGCTTCTTCAATCGGGCGGGTATTGCGTATAGTAATCGGAAGTGCCTTAATTAGTTTAGCTAATGAAGTCGGATTATCAATCTGCTCACGTGTGAGGAGTTCGAAAATCAGAGACCTTTTCAAGGCGTCGTTGCCGAGGCATTTTTGTAAATAGCGAGAAATTGATTCAGTGTTGCGAGGGCGCGAAAGTTCCGCTCGCACCCGTTGAGCGTCGCGCCCCGGTAGGAGATCTAGCAGAAATGTCGCTTCACCATATTTGTTGATTGTTTCCCGAAGCCTTTTGGAAAACCAGTAAATGAGGCTGCCTTCGATTCCGTATTCTTTGATCAGCATTTCGCCCTGGCGGCATTCTGTCACTCCATCCAATCCGGTAAATGTGAGCGATACCGCCTTTAGTGGCGCACCGGAAAACTTTTCAACTAAATGATCGCTCCAGGCATAATCAAATCCGCAGTTGGCGCTTTGAAATTCTGCAACCTCGACCCCACGTTCTTGCAGCCAGGAGACCCAGGTTCCGGTAGATCCTAGTTGTGGCCAGCTCGCTCCACCAAGTGCCAAAATTACGGCGTCCGGATTTATGATCAGTTCTTCCGTTTGGTTCTCTAGTCTCAATAATCCATCAGCATCAAAACCGAGCCACCTATGACTGTGATGAAATTGCACGCCATCATTTCGAAGGCGATGGACCCAGGTTCGCAGGAGTGGTGCTGCCTTCATCTCGGTTGGAAATACCCTGCCAGAGGTTCCCACGAATGTATTTATTCCAAGTCCATGCACCCACTCGCGAAATGCATTGGGAGTAAATTCGTCGAGAAATGGTTGCAATTGATTTTGTCTTTCGCCGTAGCGCGAGCAAAACTTTTTGAATGGCTCGCTGTGTGTAATGTTCAATCCGCCAAGGCCAGCTCGAAGGAATTTGCGTCCGAGCGTCGGCATGGATTCGTACACATCAACCCGCGCTCCTGAGCTTATGAGGATCTCCGCAGCCATCAGACCAGCGGGACCACCGCCAATAATGGCTACTTGCTTACCGGGGCAAAACTCGGGGATGCTGGTGGTTAGCTGTGAAACGGGCATACGAACATTCTAACTCTTTGGTGCTATAAGCGGTATCAATTGTATTTTCTCACTTTCCCTAGAACTCGCCCTGATATTGGAGTAGTATAAAATGATTAGAAAACAAATGCGCTTCTAAATTGCTATCCGCGGAATCCCTGGTAACCCCTCGCGAGTGTAATCGCCGTTATGGTAAGGTTCTTGGAAGTTCTAGCTGATGCGACCTGATCATAATTTCGACAAGCACGCGCTTGCTCTGGACGAGGTGCGACTGCGTCAAATAATTGATGCAGCTCCAAACGGCATGCTCATGGTGGATCGGCACGGTGTGATTGTTCTTGCTAATACCCAAGTAGAGCGGCTGTTTCAATACGATCGTTCTGAATTGCTGGGCACGTCGATTGAAGAGCTTGTTCCGCACGCCGCGCGTGAAAAACATCCAGCATATCGCGATCATTTTTTCCGTGAACCACAGGCCAGATCGATGGGAGCTGGTCGCGATCTTTTCGGCCTACGAAAAGATGGAAGTCAAGTTCCGGTGGAAATCGGGCTCAACCCCCTGGTTTCCGGAGGGGAAACGTTTGTACTTGCATCGGTTGTCGATATAACTGAACGAAGGCGATCGGAGGAGCGTATTCGACTGGTTGTCGAAGCCGCTCCCAGCGGAATGATTATGGTTGACGAGAATGGCAGTATCGTTCTTGTCAATTCGCAGATCGAGCGCCTGTTCGGTTACGACCGTGAAGAACTGCTTGGACAATCAATTGACATGCTTGTGCCTGCGTCCGTACGAACGAAGCACCCTCAAGAGCGTGCCAGTTTTTTTGCTGATCCAAGATCTCGAGCAATGGGAATAGGCCGCGATCTGTTTGGTCAGTGCAAAGATGGAACACAGATCCCCGTGGAAATTGGTCTCAATCCATTAATGACCGAAGGTGAGCGTTTTGTTCTAGCTTCTATTGTTAACATAACCGAGAGGAAGCGATCCGAAGCACTGTTACAAGAAAAGCTTCTCGAGCTCGAAAGATCGAATGAAGATTTGCAGCAATTTGCATATGTGTGTTCTCACGATCTTCAAGAACCCCTTCGTGTAATTTCGAATTATAACCAGCTGCTAGCGAGTCGATACAACGGACGCGTCCTGGATGAAGCGGCCGGTGAATTTATAGAGTTCACCGTGGATGCCACCAAACGAATGCAAGAGCTTATAAATGATCTGTTGATGTATAGCCGCGTGCAAACGAAAGCGCAAGACTTTGCTTCTGTCGATTGTTCGACAATTGTAGATATGGCAATCGCAAATTTGAAATTAGCAATAGGAGAAAGCAATGCCACAGTGATTTGCGAGCCGCTGCCAACGGTCAAAGGTGACAGTACGCAGCTACTTCAACTGTTCCAAAATCTGATCAGTAACGCCATAAAATTTCGTTCGAAGAAACCACCAGAGGTTCATATAAGCGCAGAAAGTATCGGCAACTCCTGGAACATCAGTGTCCGCGACAATGGACAAGGATTCGATATGAAATATGCCAACAGAATTTTTATCATTTTTCAGCGACTTCACAACAAAGAAATGTACCCGGGCAGCGGAATTGGATTGGCTGTCTGCAAAAAGATTGTGGAACGACACGGCGGTCGAATCTGGGTTGAGTCAGCGCCACAGCGGGGAACGCTGTTTCAGTTTACTTTGCCGAAGCTGGATTAGGAGAACACTGATGGTGAATCAATTAAAAATTCTACTGGTGGAGGATAGTCGTGCGGATGCCAGATTGATAATGGAAGTTTTCAAAGAAGAAAAAATACATGTTGACGTTGACGTGGTCCGAGACGGGGATGCGGCGATGTCGTATTTGTACAGAACTGGAGAATATGAAAATAAAACGTCTCCAGATCTCATTCTCCTGGATCTCAATATGCCGAGAAAGGATGGACGTGAGGTGCTCGCTGAAATAAAGGCAGATGAACGGCTCAAATCAATTCCGGTTGTGATTTTAACAACGTCTCAGTCTGAAGAAGACATACTCAAAAGTTACAACTTGCATGCCAGCTGCTATGTGGCCAAACCGATCGATTTAGATCAATTCAGGAAAATCATAAAGTCAATTGATGAATTTTGGTTTTCAGCTGTGAGGTATCCACCAAAATTATGATCGTAAAAAACATCTCCGTTCTTTTAGTTGAAGATAGTCCGGCTGACGCACGTTATGTACGAGAAATGCTGTTAAGACCGATATATGACATTGCTCATTGCGACAGTTTGTCTCAAGCATTTGAAGATATTGGCAGACATCATTTTGATGTTATTTTGCTTGATTTATCTTTAGCGGATAGCAATGGACTAGAAACTTTTGAAGCAATCTTCGAACGCGTCCCGACTATTCCGATCGTAATTCTTACTGGTTTAGTCGATGAAGATGTTTCGAGCCGAGCGGTTAAGTTAGGGGCACAGGACTATATTCTTAAACAGGATATAAGCCAGTACACTTTGTCGCGAGCCATTCGTTATGCCATTGAACGAAAGCAAACCGAGGAAAATTCTAAACGACTTTTGGTCTTAGAACAACGAGAAGAATTCATGGCGACATTGACTCATGATTTAAAGAATCCGCTGATTGGGGCGAATCGAATCCTGGAGTTAATGGCTCAGCAAGCCATGGGAGTTGTTTCGAGTGAACAGTCAGATCTGCTCTTGCAGGTGCGCGATAATAACAAAATGCTTTTATCAATGATTCAAAACCTGATTGAGGTGTACAGGTTTGAAAAAGATATTAATGCCGTTATTTTGGAGAACACTAACCTCTTGCTGATTGTATCGTCATGCATCAAAGATATCGCACCAATAGCAGAGAACCGTGCCATCCGTATCAAAACCGATTTTTCAGAACATCTAAGGGAAGTTCGGGCTGATGCCAGTGCGATTCGAAGGGTCATGCAAAACCTGTTGGACAATGCTTTGAAATTTACTCCGAGCGGAGGCGAGATCAGCCTTCTTGTTCATCCAACCAATGGGTGTATTTCTGTAAAAATTGGAGACACCGGTCCTGGAATCTCAACTGAAGAACAAGCGAAATTGTTTCAACGCTTTTCTCAAGGAAGGGTTGGAAAAAAATACACTCCAGGAACCGGACTGGGGCTGTATTTGTGCAAACAAATCGTAGACGCACATAACGGGCAAATCACATGCTCGAGCGAAGAAGGCCGTGGTACCGTATTTTGTGTGACACTGCCAGCGGTGCCTGTTGCTAGTTAAGATCAAGATCACAGAATTTGTTGAATGTTGTTTTGACCTTGTCAGCTTGTAGCTGCTTGACCAATGATGGGCGTTTATGTCTTTTGACCGGGAGTGGGGAGATCGGTTCTTTTTTTAAGAATGCGATCGTCGCCAGATCAGACACAAGAAACTGCAGCGGTAGCAGCACTATAATTTATGTTGCCACAGTTTCTTTTACGCGGCTATGTTATGTATAAATAGTACCAGGCAAACATTCGAGTTTTAGCAGGAAGCGGCAGAAACCACAATAGCTGAAAAGGAGTTGAACTCTATGCCGAAGTCCCTGTTGACTGTGCTGAAGGCTACAATAGCTAGTGCTCTCGTGTTCTCAACAATTGCGATGAGTCCGATTGCGTTGGCTCAGCCTGCTCCGGGAGGCAATCAGGGTCCTGCGATATTGGTACCGACCGATGTTACTGGAACGCAGATTGAGCTGGTTGAGTCTTCGTCCACGTCTACGTCCAAGTCAAAAATGAAAATTGGATTTCAAAAATTTCCAGAAAAGTTTAATTGCAAAAAGTGTCTGATTGAAGAGGACGCGGGGACGAAGTGCAGTGCACTTTCTGCAGGCACCATCACGCTCGACGCTGGAAAGATTTTGGTGGCACCGGTCGATGGTCAACTATTGGTGCGCACAAAATTTGCGAATATTGCTGTGCCAAAAGATGGTATCGCTCTAATTGGATTTGTGTCCGATCGCATTTCTATATTCAATTTAGGCGGTCGTGAATTCGTGGTTCACTTGCCGGAAGAAGGCGTGCCGCACCACAAATCGAATTACGATCAGTGTATTGGGCTCGCTGAGGGGTTCGGAATAATCACCAACGGCCCCAAAGATTCAATCGCCAGCGGCGTTTTACAATACGTGGGGCATCAAGCATCTTCAAGCGTTGTGATCGCAGTGGGGATGCGGAATTGCAAACTCGTTGTGATTGACCCGATGCGAATTCTTCAGCAAGATTCGATTATGAAAGTGCTCATGGCCGCGAAGTGGCTACCTGTTTTGAAAAAAGTAGAAGACACCACGGTGCGCGTCGGAGTCTGGCAAAAGGAAGAGAGCCGCAGGTAGGGTCAGTTGCTGAACCGCCTGACAGTCTTGAGATGTCTCCGTTGGTTGCTGAGCTGGTGGTTCGAATGTCGCCACTATCAATGGTGCCAAGCACAGAACAGATCAATTTGATTTTTGTGTTGAAAAATTTTGATACTGGATGCGGTGCAGCCAATTTTGTTCGAATTTCGCCATCATTGCAAATGCCACCGTGTTTTCACGAATCTAACTGTTCCAAAATTGGGTAAACTGATTTATTCTTAAATCGCATCAGCAAAGGTCGAATAATTAAGGAATTCGACAGTAAGACAATTTCGAGCAATACTGGCAGCAGAAATTTGCTAAAGCAAGAAAATCCCACGCATTCGGGCTGAACGCTTTGAAACCATGAAATTCCTGACCGCTCAAATCCTGAGCTTCTCTAGAGATCGTTCCAGCCGGATAAAGCTTGTCATCCTGTTGCGATTCCTCCTCGCTCTGGTCGCGCTCGTCAGCATCTACAGCATTATTTTTCATTACATCATGCAGTATGAGCAGCGCTCTTATTCATGGATTACGGGTGTTTACTGGACGCTCACCGTGATGTCGACTACTGGTTTTGGAGATATCACATTTAATTCCGACTTGGGAAGGGCTTTTTCGATCATTGTCCTTATAAGTGGAATGATTTTCTTGCTGATTTTGTTTCCTTTTACTTTTATCGAATTTTTCTACGCGCCATGGATGAAGGCTCACCATGCGGCACGCGCCCCCACCCGGATTTTGGAAAGTACGACCGGGCATGTGATCATCACGCATTTTGATGGTGTCACCAGAACGCTGATTAGTAAGCTCAAACAATACAGCCATCCTTATGTTCTATTGGTGTCGGATCTTACTGAAGCGCTCAACTTGCACGATCAGGACTACAAAGTGATGCTCGGAGATCTAGATAGTCTCAAGACATATGAACTTGCGCAAGCCGACAAAGCCTTGATGGTAATTGCAACCGCGAGCGATCAAGTTAACGCAAACATCGCGTCGACGGTGCGCGAAGTCTCGGACACGGTGGCGATTGTTGCAACAGCGAATTCACGGGCCTCTGCCGGTATCCTGACTCTGGCCGGCTGCACGCAAGTTCTCGAGTTGCCCGAAATGATGGGGCGTGGATTGGCTCGCCGAGTTTTCGACGGCAAGCGATTGGCGCATCCTATCGGGCGCTTTGGTGATCTGGTTATTGCCGAAGCAATGGTGCGCGACACATGTCTTGTGGGTAAAACACTGCGCGAAAGTGGTTTGCGAAACGCTACCGGCATCAACGTGCTCGGCAGTTGGGAGCGCGGATATTTTGAAACTGTTTCTCCTGATATGCCGATCACGGACAAAACGATTCTTGTCGTCGCCGGTTCTGAAAAGCAGATCGATCACTACAATCAAATGTTTCAGAGCGAACAATCGATGGACTCGCCGATACTCGTAATCGGTGGCGGCCGAGTTGGCCGGGCTACTGTGCAGGCGCTAGCTGACCGGGGTCTTGATTATCGCATCGTTGAGAAATCGCCTGAGTTGATACGAGATTCCAGTAAATATGTTCTGGGTGATGGTGCCAACTTGGAGGTTCTAGAGAAGGCGGGTATTCGCAAGGCACCGGTTATCATCGTCACCACCCATGATGACGATATGAATATCTACCTGACAATTTTCTGCCGTCAGCTGTGCCCTGATGTTGAGATTCTGAGCCGTTCTAACCTTGAACGCAATGTCGCGACATTGCACCGCGTAGGTGCAGATTTCGTTTTGTCCTATGCATCGATTGGCGCAAACACAATGGTTAATTTGCTCGGTCGCATGAATATCTTGATGATGACGGAAGGTTTGGATATATTCGAAATTGATATGCCAAAGGCGATGATCGGCAAAACGGTGGCAGAATGCGATATACATCAGAAGACTGGTTGCACAGTGGTGGCGTTGCACGTTGATGATGAGCAACAACAGGTAATGTTGGATCCTGATCTTCCGCTGCCGGGCAATGGTCGACTCATTCTGATCGGCGCACCTGAAGCGGAACAGAGATTTTTGAAGCTCTATGGGCGATGATTTTTAACTAACTTTTGGTGCTACCGATTTTTTCGCAATTCACAGGGTTGACAAGTGATGTTGAAATCTCTTTGAAATCTTCGCGTTTTACTATGGATGGAATCTATTACCGGAAAAAGTTCCGTGTTCTTTGCATTTCTCGACGAGGGGAATTCTGCGTGCGGATTTGGAGTTGATTTATGCATTCATTTAACGGAGAAATCGATCACAGAAGAACTGCCGCAAGCATGTTGAAAATGTTCATGGTGTCTCTGATATTGATGGGCATGATAATCGGCGTTTCTGCAGCTGAAAGCCTCCGTCCTCATCTTGTCGTTGTCTGGTTGATGTTTGCAATAACAGCTGCCTCTTTTCTCTGGTCCGCGCGAATGGCGAAAAGCAAAGGTTTGCGCCGCAAGCGGCGTTTGCTGTTCGATGATTTTCAGAAGAAAGTTCCGGAGCAGCGATCTGTGTGTTGATGGTTTCTTAGGTTTTTTGAAGACAAAATTAATTCTAACGCGGACATCCTTCTCTAAATATGATGCGAGCAGTTTCAGAAGCGATACCGGATATGATGGCGCACAAGATTATTGAAATATTCGTCGTGTATGATTGACGATTCGCTCTTCAGCATAAGCGGAATGACAGCCTGCCGAGCATGGGAGCACTCAAGATGCCTTTTCAAGTCGCGCAGTCAAAGGCACCAGTCAACATTGCAGTTGCCGAGGCTTGCGTAATTGGACTGGCGGCCGCCGTCGGGGCGGTCTCCTTGAAATGGGGCGTGGGCTTTATTGGTTCCTGGCGAATTCAGATTGCCAATGAATTTGCTATCAGTTTGCCTTTGATAGGACTGATAGGAGGCACTTTAGCTGGTGCCCTTGTTCAATTTATAGTGCCTACGGCAGCAGGCAGCGGCATTCCGCAGACCAAGGCTGCTCTGGCGGGCCATCCGATACGTCTCGATTTGACGACTGCAGCCGTAAAACTGAGCTCCTGTGTTGTTGCTCTGGGATCTGGTCTGGCTCTTGGTCGAGAGGGACCGACAGTGCAGTTGGCCGCGGCTCTGTCATCTAAGTTTAGTGGTTGGTTGAAAACATCTCCGACTCATAGGATTCAACTGATTGCCGCCGGTGCCGGAGCCGGTCTGGCGGCTGCTTTTAATGCGCCTCTTGCCGGAGTTCTATTTGTTCTTGAAGAACTAATCAAAAAAATGTCGGGTCTTGCCGTAGGTACGACCGTCGTTGCATGCTTCGTTGCTGCTGTTACTTCGCGACTTGTCGGCGTACGCAGTCTCGACATCAATCTATCGGAAGTTTTCTCCAAAGCGACCTTCAGTTTTATTGATATACCGTTTTTGATATTTCTCGGCATGATCGCGGGAGTTTCTGCCAGCCTCTTCAATAAGTTGATTCTTGCGGCGATGACCTTCAACCGGGATAAATTGAAGCTGCCGACTACAGTCTCATGTGGATTGGCCGGATTGCTCACTGGTCTAGTTGTGATGAATTTGAACGAAATTTATTGGAACTACGCCGGATTAAGGGCCCTCGTCTTGCAGAGCGGCACCGATATCAGCATCATCGGAACAGCATTTGTCATGCAATTAATTCTTACAATCATTGCGTACGGATTAAATGCTCCGGGCGGGCTGTTTGCGCCAAGCTTGATGCTCGGTGCTTGCCTCGGTCATCTTGTTGCCTTGCTGGAGATACAGCTGACCGGCACCGGACATGTAGGTACTATGGCTATTGTCGGGATGGGAGCGTATTTCTGCGCGGTTGCCAGAGTGCCGATGACTGCTGTTGTAATAGTGTTCGAAATGACACAAGATTTCAATGTTGTCCTTCCGTTAATGGTTTGTTGCGTGGTGTCATATCTGGTGGCGGAACGTTTGGATCCGGGCTCGCTCTACGACCGACTTTTGCTGTGGAGTGGTATCAGCTTGGATGAAGAGTCCGAAGAAAGTGTATTGTCACGTTTGCGGGCTAACAGGTTTATGACACGGAATGTTCAGAGCATTTCATTCAGCGCCTCTCTTGCTTCTGTCAAAGCAATTTTCGAAGAATCAACTCATCGTGGTTTTCCCGTCGTCGACGAGCAGCAAAAGGTAATTGGGATTGTTGCGCATAAAGATGTTCGACTCGCTGTTCAGCGCAAAATGACACCCGAAGATTCCGTACAGAAGTTTATGACGCGTAATCCGGTAACGGTTAGTTCAGACGAATCACTCACAGGCGTCCTTTATCTGATGGAAAAATATCGTGTGAGCCGGGTTCCCGTAGTGGAACGCGATAAACTAATTGGCATAATCACGCGAAAAGATGTCGTCAGCGCAGAGTCTCAAGCGCTGGGCATGCGCACCACGGGCAGTAGCAGATCGTATCCTATTTTTCAGACACGTTCTCCGGAAAGTGGGGCCGGTCGATTGCTGGTTGCTGTGGGGAATCCTGGTACAGCGGAGGATCTCATGAGAATCGCCGCGCAGATCGCTAAACAAAAAAATTATGAACTGGAATGTCTTCATGTGATTACTGTGCCTCTATCGCAATCACCATCCACTACTAAAGTTTCGAGTGTTGTCGGCCGAGAGATAATCAACCAATGCGAAACCA
The DNA here is from genome assembly GCA_021772095.1 of Candidatus Obscuribacter sp. Classification (GTDB taxonomy): domain Bacteria; phylum Cyanobacteriota; class Vampirovibrionia; order Obscuribacterales; family Obscuribacteraceae; genus JADYXR01. The sequence continues at coordinate 11,795 of JADYXR010000037.1, forward strand.
TCGGCGCGGAATTCGGAATACCTGTCCACGCAAGTATACGGGTGGCGCATGAAGTTTCAGCCGCGATTGCCGAAACGATCTTCGATCGAAACGCATCAATTTTTCTGATGAGATACCTTGGTAATAAAAAATCCGTTAGAAGTGACACACTAATTCAATCAATATTGTCCAGCAGCACATGTGAGGTTATTCTCGTCGGCAAGCTGTACCGAGGCTCAGAACACACACGCTACCAACTGCCAATAGCCGATTTTCTCGACGACGAATTGCCTATCGAACTATGCCTCAACTTGATTGATGAGCACTCCAGAATTACATTAAACCGAGTCAGGCACCCGAAGCAAATGATTGCGGAAGAAGAAATCGATGGCAGATTGAAAATTTTGATGCAGCGTTGCCATAAAAAACAGGGCATCCAAAACGTTGAGATGGTGGAAACTCTGGCTAATTCGCCGGCTGCATTGCTAGCCCAGTTGACAGATCTGGATTCGAAAGATGTTCTGATCATGGGAGTGCCGAGGACATATCTGGCCAAGGCAATCAATAAAGGTGTGTTCAAGAAGTATCTAAATAAAATGGCAAATCGATGCGCCATCATTATCACGACGCGGAAGCACACTGCCACCGACGAAGAGCAATGAACTCATCTAGATAAATGGGGCTTCCTGGCGCCATTGCGATACTATCGTGAGTAATCTGCTGATGCCGTCGCATAACGGTTTAGTGGAGTATCAGCGATGCACGGTATGAGATTTAAGACATAATCGGCGTGGTCATAGAATTTTCAACATCGGGGGTTTTCAAGGCTCACGAAATCTAAGCGCCGAGGGTGCTGGAAAGCACTTTGGTAACAACGCTTTTGGTAATTGCACGATTTTTGCACACAATTTCAAGCCTCTTTCCATAAACTGAAACAGGCAGACCCGGAGAGGCATGTGTTGTCCTCGAATCATGCGAGTTTTGTTTCACTGCAATTTTGGACAGCGATATTTTCGCTGGCACTCTCATGTCATCCGTCTTTTGCCGCAGCCGAATCAAAGCTGCCTTTGCGTCCGCCAATTAATTCGACAAAGCCATTGACTCTGGTCGGGACCGTGCGTTTGACCGAGCGTAACTTCCCTCGTTTGATGCAGCAACAAGCAGATGTAGATGCTGCCAAACATGGTATCACTCTGCAAAAGATCAGAGAATATAACCCGTCGGCGTTGATGTCGTATCAGGACGCAGTCGCCAGTCACAATCGTTTGACGCAGACTCTCTTTGGCAGCGCAGTGCTTCCAGCGACGCCAGGTCCTGGGCCGGAGAGCGTTTCTATGAGACCAAATGCTTTCAGCGCGGCAGGTTTTATCATCGATTGGGCGCCGATTGATTTTGGCTTACACAAAGCGAGAATCAATTATTCGAAAAGCGAATATAAACTTAGCCAAGCCGCATACAATCTCACTTTGCTCGATGTATGCGTAGATTCAGCGGCAAGGTTTCTCGATGCATTAGTGATGCGAGAACAGGTTCAGGTCGCTAGAGCGAATGTGCAACAATTTTCTGACTTCAGCACTATAGTTCACGCCAAAGTAAATGCAGGGCTCAAACCCGGGGCTGATGCGAGTCTTGCTGACTCACAATTAGCCAACGCCAGGAACGATTTGATTAGAGCGAGGCTAAATTCAGATCTTGCAAAAACTGACTTGGGTTTTATTACCGGTCAGGGAGGAGAATTGATTGAGATTGATCCGGGCGGGATTGTCCTCGTCACGGAGCCGACTGACTCGCAACAGGCTGAACCTGATTTTTTTGCCCATCCTCTGGCGCAAACCAGAAAAGCGGAGTTTGACGTGAACATCGCATCACGAAAAATACTGAGTAAAGAGTACTACCCGACCCTCAGATGGTTAGGCGGAGTGAACTTGCGCGGCACCACATTCGACACCAACCGTGGAGATGTCCCAGCGCCTGATGTGAGTGGAATATTTCCTGTTGTTCCAAACTGGAACGTCGGTCTTATGATTGATTTTCCATTTCTCGATATCATTCGAATCAAAGCCGAGGAGAAGGTGGTCGACGATCGAATCCGCGCATCACAAAGCGCACTCGATTTGGCCATTCAAAGACTCAAAACTGATAATGTGCAAGCTCGCGTAAAAGTGCAGGCTGCCGTTGAACTGGCCGCTAACATGCCGGTACAAGTCAGGGCGGCGGAGGAAGCTGCTCAACAAGCGCAAGCCCGCTACGCAGCAGGGCTGGCCACTGTTGCCCAGGTTGCAGAAGCCAATCAGATTCTGGCTGACTCCCGTGTGAAGGAAGCGGTGGCCAACGTCGGAGTTTGGAAAGCGTTACTGGCGACGGCTGCAGCTCATGGTGATTTGCGACCGTTTCTCACGGCCGCCGACAGTGCCACACAAAAGGAGACTCCCTGATGTGGCTTCTGAAACTGGCAATGGGACGCCCGGTAACTATAGCGGTTTTAGTAGTCACTCTGGTACTGGCGGCGGTGCTGTCGGTCCGGGGCATGCAAATCGACATCTTCCCGAACCTCAACATTCCGATCGTATATGTGGTTCAGCCTTATGGCGGGCTCGATCCTGCGCAATTTGAAGCTTACGTCGTCTCTCACTACGAAAATCACTTTCTCTACATCTCCGGCGTCGATCATATCGAATCGAAGTCGATTCAAAACGTGTCGATGATGAAAGTCGTGTTTAAGCCTGACACCAACATGGCTGAAGCGATGGCGAATATCGTGGCTCAGGTCGAACGATCGCGCGCAAAGATGCCACCAGGCACGGTGACACCATTCATTTTGCGTTTTGATGCCGGCAACGTCCCTGTAGGCTATGTTGTTTTGTCCAGTAAAAAGCGATCGGTCGGCGATATCGAAGCGCTGGCTGACGAGCGGATTAGACCAATTATCACGACCATTTCCGGAGCCACGACGACTCACCCGTTTGGAGGCAACGCTCGCACGATTGTCGTCACCGTCAATCCGCAAAGAATGCGAGCGCTGCAACTGAGCACCGACGACGTTGTGAATCAACTGACGGCAGGGAATCTCATCACTCCTTCGGGCTTGGTCAAATCAGGAGATATTCAACGAATCGCGAGTTTAAATTCAACCGTTTTGAATATTCAAGAACTTGCAAAAATTCCTCTGCGGGGCGGCAATAACGCGGTCCTTCTTGGCGATATTGCCACCATCGAAGACAGCATGGATATCGCCACCGGTTACGCTCTGGTGAACGGCAGACGTACAGTGTTCATGACCATCTCCAAACTCTCAGAGGCCTCGACGGTTGATGTCGTGAAAAGAGTTCGCGAAGCACTTCCGACGATGAAGTCAGTGATTCCCGAAGACATCGAGGTCAGTTTCAATTTCGATCAATCGGTTTATGTCTCCGAAGCGGTTAATGGACTCGTGTTTGAAAGCGCTGTCGGTGCGCTTCTTACAGGCATCATGGTGCTAATCTTTTTACGAGACATCAAAAGCGCCATCATCGTCGTTGTTACAATTCCGATTGCACTGGCAGCAGCGCTTGTCGGTTTGCGAGCCTCCGGGCAAACAATCAATATCATGACACTTGGTGGATTGTCGCTTGCGGTCGGCGTTCTTGTCGACGAAGCGACAGTTGCCATTGAAAATATCCATACTCATCTTGAACGCCGAGTGCACCCATTTAGCGCCATTCTGAATGCCTGTAGAGAAGTCATAACTCCTCAGTTGCTCGCGGTGCTTTCGGTTGTCTCGGTCTTTCTTCCCTCTTTTTTGATGGAGGGAACGACGAAATCTCTATTCGTTCCTCTGTCTCTGGCTGTTGGATTTGCCATGGCCGCTTCCTATGTTCTTGCTAATACTCTGGTTCCAGTGTTGAGCGGATGGTTGCTCAAAGGGCATCGAGACGAAGAACATCTGAAAAACAAACACAATTCATTTAACGTCAAATCGCAACGTTTTTACGCCAGAGTTTTGGCTAGACTATTTCGGTTTCGTCCTTTACTTATGGTGGGCTACCTGGCTTTGACCATTAGCCTTCTGGTAATCCTGGTTCCCGTTTTGAAAACCGAAATTTTTCCTGCCGGAAATCCATCGAGTTTTCAACTTCGCATGATCGGTCCGGCTGGAACGCGTGTGAGGAAAACCGAACAATACACGAAACAGGTTTTGCACATCGTCGAAGAAACGGTCGGCAAAGAGAACGTAGATATCACGATATGCTACGTCGGCACCCAGCCACCAAACTTTGGTGTGAGTAATGTCTATATATGGACCGGCGGACCACAAGAAGCTGTGATCTTGATATCACTTAAACACGACGCTAAAATTCAATTATCTGGACTGCGCGAGAAGTTGCGAAAACGCTTTGCCCAGGACCTTCCCAACGTTCGCTTTTCGTTTGAGTCCGGCGACATCATCAACAAAATCATGAATCTTGGTGCGCCGACTCCGATTCAAGTCGATGTCACAGGTTCTGACCTGGGCAAGTTAGAGCGCTATTCGCACAGGCTTCTAGCTGGGCTCAAGGCGCTACCCGAGCTGCGCGACGTGATGATCGTGCAGGCACTGGAATATCCCACGATAGATATTACTGTCGACCGAATACGCGCCGGACAATTCGATCTAACGGTATCAGACGTAAGCAAAGCTATCGTTCCGGCGCTTTATTCAAGCAGGTTCATCAAACAAATCTGGTGGCGCGATGAGCACCACGGGCATTCATATCAAGTGCAAGTTCAATATCCTTCAGCCCACCTTGAGTCGCTTAAGGATGTTGAAATGATTCAACTGAAAACTGGCGGCAAAACCGGACCTCGACTCGGTGATGTGGCGCAAGTCAATTACGGAAAGATGGTCGGCGAATACGATCGGTACAACATGCGACGAATGATTAGCGTAACCGCTAATATTTCAGGAGACGACCTCGGTAAGGCGGCAAGAAATGTTGACGCCGTGATCGCTGGTCTTGGTAAGCCGTCGCGCGGCATGGCCGTCGATATTCGCGGGCAAGTGCCAATTTTGAAAAATACAATTAGCGGTCTGACAAACGGATTATTCCTCGCCATTGTGGCAATTCTTCTGATGCTGGTCGCATATTTTCAACGCATCAAGCTGGCGATTACAGTTGTATCGGTCATTCCAGGAATCTTAGCTGGAGCGGTTCTTGCTATAAAATTGACGGATATAACTTTGAACATTCAGTCGTTTATGGGAACGATTATGGCGGTTGGCATCGGCATAGCAAATGCCATCCTGATTGTTTCGTTCTCCGAGACTCGCAGACAGACCGGTTTGTCGGTGACACTATCAGCGGTGCGCGGCGCGGCAGGGCGAGTTCGTCCGGTTTTAATGACCAGCATCGCGATGGTTGCCGGAATGGCGCCAATGGCTCTCGGGATGGCTGAGGGGGGAGAACGCACCGCGCCATTAGGCATCGCCGTCGTCGGGGGGTTGCTATCCTCTTTGATCGCTGTACTTTTTATTTTGCCAATTGTTTTTTCGATTCTTCAAAAAAATGTTTCACTTAAAACCCCATCGATGTTGATCGAGGAAAGTGCAGAAGAAGACACCAACGAAGTTAAACACAAAGACGCTTCCCAAGAGCGTTTTGAAGACAGCACGAGGTAAGAGAGCGGATGATTCGGCGCTCCAGTTTTTTTATTGCAGGTTTTGTCCTGGCGTCCCTTTCAGGGTGTAGTCAGTTAAATCACGAAAATAGTTCACCAGAGAAGCACTCTGATTCAACTATGAAGAGTAACTCGCCTGGCGGTGAGGAAGTCGCCCTGCCAACGATTCGCATTGGAAAACAAATCTTGAGGCGGACGATTACAATTCCATCTGAGCTATTGCCTTATCGAGATGTGGCTATCTATCCCCGTGCGCAGGGATTCGTCAAAGCGATTTACGTGGATAGAGGTTCAATCGTCAAACAGAATCAAATTCTGGTTGAGGTTTCTGCTCCGGAGTTGGAGGCAAACTTTCGCGAATCACAAGCTCGAGTTGATAGTGCCAGGTCCGCACTGATCGAAGTCGAATCGCGCGTGGAGACTCTAAAAGCCGACAAAGCGGAAGCCGACGCTAATATGGAAGCTAAAGTAGCGAATTTCAAACGCATTCAGTTTGCCGCACAAACGCCCGGTGCGATTGCGCCGGCAGACATTGACGAGGCTCAACAGTCGGTTGCCGCCGCCAAAGCACATTCACAGGCTGCCGCTCGAAGAATTGTGGCAGAGAAGTCCAAGGTCGAAGTATTCAAAGCCTCCGCAAAAGCTTCGGAACAGGCGCTCCAATCAGTGAGCCAGATCAGGTCGTACTTAACCGTACGGGCACCCTTCAGCGGAGTTATTACAGAGAGAAACGTTCATGAGGGAAGCCTGGTTAGTTCCGCTACCAGCAATCCGCCGATGGTGCGCATTCAAGATGTGAGCAAACTTCGGCTCACGGTGCCCGTCCCAGAGACCGCTGTTGCCGGGGTGAGTCAGGGCAAAATGATGACATTCACGGTTCCGGCATTTGTCGGAAAAAAATTCTCGGCAAGAATACAGAGAATCAGCCATGGTTTGGATCGAAAGAGCAGAACAATGGCGATCGAACTTGACGTGCCGAATACGGATTTGGCGCTTGAACCGGGCATGTATGCTGAGGTAGTATGGCAAATGGAGCGACCATACCAGACTTTATTTGCGCCGGCGTCATCAGTATTGAGTGCCAATGACAGGACTAATCTGATTCGAGTTTCCGACGGAAAGGCAGAAGTGGTGCCCGTTACCCGGGGACAAACAATGAACGACTATGTCGAAGTGGTGGGCGACATTCACGCCGGTGACGAAATTCTTGTTTCGCCGAGCGACGACATAGTATCCGGAATGAAAGTGCGAACTCACTTGCTATCAGCTTTGACCAGTGAGGAAAACCATGAACATTAATGGTGCTCTCTCAGTAGGAGAACTTATTTCGTCTGAATCCGAAGGTTTCGCGCAACCCGTCGGTATTGTGCAACTGGTCAAATGGCAGCATTTCACCACTGTTTCTCAGCAGTTGAATTGCCGGAATTTTCGAAACGTTGTGTTGTGCCATTGCATCGGGAGTCTGGTTGACATTTATAATTTCAATTTCGTATTCGTCATAAGCATGATGCTCAAGGGCCTTATAGAGCAGCGACAAAGCATTTCCGGAGTTTCCGGAATCGACAAAAAGGCGCAGATTGATTCGATCCTTCATGACTTGAACACATTGAGATGGAGCAGAGCGTTTCGGAAAATTTGCTGATGGATCCCGGAGACCCTATCAAAAAATTTCAGATCAGGAGAGCTTCTTTGATGACGATAGCAAAATGTTTGAGAGGAAGTGTGCATTTCTCGTGCAACGACATTCCGGGAACGCGACGTGGTGCGGCACTCCATCCGCGATGAGGAGCTAAATGTATGTCTCGAATTTTAGTCGTTGAGGACGAGCATGGGCTGTCCGGTGCTATCAAAGAGTGGCTCGAGGAGGAACTCTACGTAGTCACAATTGTCAGCAATGGAGAAGATGCGCTGGAAGTTATCCTTGAGAATTCATTTGAACTTATTCTGCTGGACTGGATGTTGCCTGGGTTGGATGGCATCAGTATTTGCAAACGCTATCGCGAGAGCGGCGGCAAAACGCCTATTCTGATTTTGACTGCTAAAACCACCATGTCCGCAAAAGAAGAGGGCTTGGACAGCGGCGCTGATGACTATCTGACCAAGCCTTTTAATATGCGTGAGTTGTCCGCACGGGTACGCGCTCTTTTGCGTCGTCCTCAAACAGTTCCCAGAGCCGTCCTCGAATGCGGGGATTTGACATTGAACATGAACAACCGAACTGTTTTGAAAAAGGATCAGGTCATAAAGCTGCTCCCCAAGGAATTTATTCTTTTGGAAGTTCTAATGCGGCACCAGGGCATTGTCCTTTCCACTGAAGATTTGATAGACCATGTCTGGGGACCCCACTCACAAGTCGCACCGGATACGGTGCGCTCGCATGTGAAGGCATTAAGGAGAAAGATCGACTCTCCGAACACTTCGTCGATGATCGTCAATGTCCATGCGGTAGGTTATAAAATCGAGGCTGCTTCAAACAATGTTTAAAAGCTTCCAGCGCCAAATTGCCTTATGGTTTTTGGGTCTGTCATCACTCGTTTATCTGGCTTGCACTTGCGTCGGAGCACTTTTTATATTCGCGAGTCAATCTCACTCGATGGATGAGGAACTGCGGGTGGTGGCATCTCAAATTGGGCACGCCATTGATGTTTCCGGCGAAAATCCGACATTCAGAGATTGGCTGAGAGTGGTCGAGACAGAGCCGGCTCGTTCCCTTATTACGATGCAACTATTCGATCCCGACGGGAAATTATTGGAGCACTACGGTCCGGTGGGAATTCCTAAACTGCTCAAAGATACTACTGAGTTTACTGAGAACGGGCAGCAAATGCGCATTCGTCAAGGTCCGCTGCTGCACAAGGGATTGCCCGTTGGATATCTGCAGCTTGAGCTTCCAACCAGGAAGCGAACGGAAGTGACTACTGAATTTTTGATTACAATGTCGATAATGGCTCCGTTCGTTATTCTGGGTTTTGCGCAGATAGGAAAAAGCGTATCGACTATGGCGGTCAAACCGATTGAGCAACTTGTCGCAACGTTGCAACGATTCGTCGCCGACGCCGGACACGAGCTTAACACGCCCGCCTCGATAATTCAGGCTCGCGCTCAGTCGCTCGAGCGTAAACTAAAAAAGGAAGGAAACAAATACGAAGAGGATTTGCAAATTATCTCCAAGTCAGCCGAACGTATGGGTTACATTGTTAAAGACTTGATGCTGCTTGCGGAACTCGACAGCAAAACTCAATACAAATCCGAATCAGCGACAGATTTCAAAAGCGTTGTTGAGTCTGCTATCGCAGAATTCGGTGAGCGCTTTGAAGACAAAGATGTTCTTTTGCAATCGGAAATTATTGAATCAGCGAATGTAGGGGCCAGTCAAGACACGCTCAGGGGCATCATCTCCAATCTTCTGGAGAACGCGCTTAAATACACTCAACCAAACGGTCTCGTCACTATCAATTGTTTGCACAGCACGCCAACAAACGAAGTGCGATTAATCGTAAAAGACACAGGCATCGGAATACCGGCCGATTGTTTGCCGTACATATTTGATCGCTTCTATCGAGTCGATCAATCACGCGACCGCACGTCGGGCGGCTCCGGGCTCGGGTTAGCTATAGTAAAAGCACTGGTTGAAACAGCAGCCGGGCATGTGCTGGTCGAGAGCGTCCCTTCAGAAGGGACCCAGTTTACTGTTATCTTGCCGACTGCCAAAGTACCGGTCGGCACGACCAACTCATGATATTGAAATCAATTCTGTTCTAACGAACAGTTAACGCCTTTGTATCAATCTTTCGTCGGCGATCGATTCATGAAAGCGAATATGTAGCGGGGTCTTCGACGTCCGTACAGAAGTTGACGTTTATTTGTGCTCTAACGTAGTGGTGATATAATTGGATTAAGTCGAGGAGCGCGCATCTCGCCTGCAGGAAACCCATCTATTAATTCCACCTTGCCGGAGTAAAAATGTTTCGCATTATTTTGGGAGTAATACTTCCGCTTGTGTGTTTGGGCGTGGAGTATACGTGGCGCTTTTGCACGACCGCGTTTTTCGATCCGATACCAACCTGGTTTCATGTGGCGATGATTACTTTTGTCGCTTATGCCAATGGCTGGATATTGTTTAGCTTTGCCAATCCTGACTACAAGCCGTTAAAGCGCGATGCGTTGATAATCGGAGTGAGCATTGGAATCTCGTTGATTTATTCATTACGGTTCATTCCCCTTCTTCCTTTGGTCCTCATGTGCTTCATAATGTGGGGAGGCTTGCTCGTATACGGACCAATGGTGAGCTTCATCGTCGCTGTTGGTCTCGCGCGCAAGCTATCAGCTGTGGATCCTGAGGCAAAACCCAGAGTTGCTAATCCGGCGATTTCGAAAGCTGTATTCTTAGGCGTGTGCGCGGGCGTCATGTGTATTTTCCTTGCCGAGTTGCCGCATAGTATCACTCGGCACGCGTTGGAACGCGCACTGTCTGCCGATCCAGTGGAAGCAAGACGTGGTATCAACTCGTTGATTTCATTCGGAAGCCAGGACGAGTTGCTTAAGATGTGTTATTCCGACAAGGCGCAAATGTCTGATTTCGTTAACGTTGCGATGTTTCAGTTTAAGCCTATTGATCCGACTAAGGCTAGAAAAGTTTTTTACAGAGTTACTGGCGTTCCGTTTAATCGTGAGAAATTTCCGCAGCAGTTTCTAAGCAAAGGTGACGAATTCTTCTCTCGCCGCTGGGATCACGACCTGGCTGGCGAGGAGGTTGGCGGGCGCGTCGACGATTTGACGTTGAAGAATTCCGATCTGGAAATCACTTGCGATCCGAATTCGGCCAGTGCTGATCTGGACTGGACATTTGTATTTGAAAACATGTCCAATTCGCAAGCTGAAGCGCGAACCAACATCGCTCTGCCGCCTGGAGCCGTAGTTTCCGATTTGACATTGTGGATTAATGGCGTTCCACAACCTGCTGCGTTCGGGTCGAAGAGTAAGACGCGCGCCGCCTATCAAGCGGTTGTATCGCGCAGTCGCGACCCGGTTCTTGTCACCAGTGCCGGTGGCGACCGAGTTTTGCTTCAGTGCTTCCCAGTACCGGTGAAGGGACTGATGAAGACGCGTGTTCGCATTTCGGCACCACTTTCTCTAGATCGCGATAAAGCGACATTGGTTTTGCCGAAGTTGATTGAGAATAACTTCGATATATTCACTCCAACCAAAACCACGCTTAGATCAACCACACCGGTTGAGAAAAAGCCGCATTCACTGATCGCGTCTAACACCAGTGGTGCATACGCGTATTCACTCAAAGGTGTGATCGATCAAAACAAGTTTGATTCCACCGTGGAGCCGATTGTGTTTCAACGCAATCCCAATGCACCCGCAGCATCGAAGATATTCACCATCAACAAAACAACGAGTTTGTTGACGCAGAATATCAAAATGGTTCACGAAGAACCAACCGACAATGTCGTGATTGTCCTCGATGGATCGAAGTCGATGCGTCCATTCACGCAGGATGTTTCGCAGGCGCTCTCGTCGATTTCGGATCGGCTTCCGTGGAGCATCGTGCTGGCTTCAGATGAAATCAGCGCGTTGACTCCGGAGGATTCGCTATATAAACAATTGACACCTAAAGTGGTGGCAAGCAACTTGGCGAATCTGAAGTTTCAAGGCGGACCGGATAACGCGACAGCGCTGGCCATTGCCTCTAAGATCGCAGCGCAGAAAGGGATGCTAAAATTCTCTGGATTCATGGACCTCAGCCTGTCATGGCTGATGATTTCGATCTGAAGTTGGATCAAGAAAAGTGGTCGCGACCAACGATTTATAGTTTTGAAGTCGAGGCCGGACCGAATATGGTTGCCGAGAAATTGTCTAGAGAAATGGCGTTTAAAACTGTTCCGCGATTTGGCACGGTGAAGGATGATCTGAATAAGATAATTAAGCAGCTCGATTCCGGCGCTGACGTGTTCATGCCGATTCGAACAGTAGCTGCATTGCCTCAGAACAGCCCTCAAGCGAAACCCGATACCACCCATAGTGAATTGATTAGACTCTGGGCTTACGACCAGGTTCAAGCTGGTCTCAGAAAGTATGACACCGTTGGCGCCACCAAGACTGCCACCACTTATCGGATCGTCACGCCTGTTTCTGGTGCGGTGGTTCTCGAAACCAAGCAAGATTTTGCCAACGCCGGACTGAGCCAAAAACAGGATCCGACTAAGACTCATAAAGGTGCAAATGGAGAACCTGTTTTCCAGGATGAAGCTGAGGTTCCATCAGTTCCAGAGCCTGAGATGTGGCTGATGTTGTTCGTTGTCGGCATGTTGCTAATGCTTCAAAACAAACGCCTGTCGGGCATGTTGCCGATAGCCGTGCAGAGGAAATTGCCGTGGCGAAACTGAAACTAGTCCCAATTGAACTGGTGTTGCTGTTGGTGGCATTTTGGCACAGCGTGCACTGGTTTGTGGTGCGGACCGCGGACATCTCCGATGAGCCGTGGGGACTAGTTTCTCTTGCCACAGTCGCGTGTTTCATCGCTGCTTCTTGGAATTCCAAGAAATCAATTTTTTCATCGAAACAACTGACAGTGGTTGCCGTCGTATTAATGGCCGTTTACAGCTTTAGCTTTTTAGTGATGCCGCCTTTGGTGCGCTGTTTAATTGCTCTTCTGACCTTTGGTGTTGTGGTGTGGAGCCGAACCTTGCCGGAGAAACGGAATCTGATCGCACTCTTCGGTCTACTTATATTGTCTTCGCCACTAATCGCGTCGCTGCAGTTTTTTGTCGGATTTCCTTTGCGAGTGCTGGTTACGAACGTGTCCGCCGCAGTCATTCAAGGTGCAGGAGTGGCATTGTCGGTTACAGGCACCACGTTTGAGCATCAAGGGCGGATGATTCTCGTTGACTCTCCATGTAGTGGCATCAACATGCTGTGGTCGGGTTTCTATCTATGTTTTGTGCTGTGCTGGATCAAACGGCTATCGGTTTTCAGATCGTTGCTGTTGTGTGCGATTACGTTCTCTGGCGTGGTCGCAACGAACGTCGGGAGAACGGCGACTCTGGTCTTTGTCGATATTCTTAATGCGGCCGGGCGAAAATTTCCGGAGTTCACACACGATGCAGTTGGAACTGCATCGTTCGTTTCGCTCGCCTTGATAATCGTATTCGTCGCTGAGAGGCTGGCGAAAACCTGCATGTCAAGCACAAATGCGAAGATTACTGAAAATGGTGAAACCGGGTGTGAAACTGAAACGTCAGCAACACTTGCCTCATCGGAGACATCCGCAGTGCTTATGCCGCGTGCTCAGGTGTTCGATTTTAAGCCACGAAAATCGACGCTCACGACAGTTTCATTTGCGGTGGCATCCGTGGTGGCATGCTTAATTCCGTTCTTCCAAGCACCGTACCACGAAAACATTTCGAAGAGTGGTGAGAGCGCCTGGCCTGGTGAATTTGAAGGTTGCGTACTGAAGCCGGTGAAGTTGTCATCCGTCGAAACTAAGTTTTCATCAGAGTTTCCTGGGCGCATTGCAAAGTTCTCCGACGGCAAAAGAACTATTCTGTATCGCCAGGTGAATAAGCCAACCAGGCAGTTACATCCGTCCAGCGATTGCTACAAAGGCAATTCTTTTAAGCTCCGCCCGATGGCAGCGTTACGTGATACGGAAGGCAAAGTTTGGTCGCGCTTTCAAGCGTCAAAGGGCGGACGTAATCTAGAGGTTCGCGAGATCGTTTCTGATTCTCAAGGACGCACCTGGTCCGACACTTCTTCGTGGTATTGGTCTGCGCTTCTTGGTAAGACGCAATCGCCATGGATGGCTGTGACGGTGGCGACCGTTGCCAATTGATTGCAACGGAATAAATGCATGGAAATACTATTCTTCAATCGAGCTGATGACGCCGCGCAGTGCTGACGGAATGAGTAGGTCGAATCATCTATTCGGCGGTTTGTGAGAGGTGGTATCACTAATCTTCGATCGTGATCCACGTTGGAGCATGGTCGCTTGGTTTCTCCCAGCCGCGTACGTGTCGATCTACGCCGCAGGTTTGCAAGCGTTTTGCGAGCACCGGATTAAGTAATAGATGATCGAGGCGAATACCGGCGTCGCGTCCGTAGGAATTGCGGAAGTAATCCCAGAATGTGTAGATTTTGATATCGGGATTCAGCGTTCGCAGTGCATCTGTCCATCCCTGATCGAGCAGTCGTCGATACGCTTCTTTCGTTTCCGGAAGAAAGACGGCGTCATAGGTCAAACGTTCTGGTTTATAAACGTCTAGATCGGTTGGCACGACATTATAGTCGCCGAGTAATACGACTGGTGTTTCGAGTTCAACCAGCGATTTTGCTTTCGTTATTAATCGTTCGAGCCATGCCAATTTGTAGTCGAATTTTGGTCCCGGTGCGGGGTTGCCGTTTGGAAGATACAGGCAGCCAACCAGTAAATCATTCACGCGCGCTTCGATGAAACGGCTCTGTAGATCTTCTGGATCGCCGGGTAAACCGCGTCCGACTTCGTTCAGTTCTAAATTATTTTTTGCGAGAATGGCGACGCCGTTCCAGCTTTTTTGTCCGTGCCAGATTGCGTTGTAGCCTGCATTCATTATCGCCAGGGACGGAAATTTTTCATCGATCATCTTCATCTCTTGCAGGCACGCCACATCAGGAGCCTCCTCCTGCAACCAGCGAAGAAGTGATGGAAGGCGCGCGTTTAAGCCGTTGACGTTGTAGGTAGCGATTTTCATAGTTTTCTCAAACTAAATTTAGCAAAGCTCGGACAACAAAGCCATCCTCGCTGAAAATTTTGGTGCCAATCTTTACTGAGTTTGTGCGTGATGTTGAAAAAAGTTTGGGATACACACGGTTTTTTCAAAAATGCCTATTTCCAAAATCCTTTGTGTGGCTCAACGAGCTCTTCTCCCAATTCGAGAAAGGGTCCTTCAACTGTAATTGATTTCTGACCAGATTCAAAAACTTTTCTGCAGGGCAGATTCATCGTCAAGTTCATCTTGCTGTCGCCCGTCAATTTTTTCAGCATCTCTTCAGTGCCACCATAAACGACATTTCCGATGTTGGCGAAATAGATGTTGCCTGAGCACATCACGCATGGTTCCATGGTTGTGACGGTGATACCGCTTTTCTAACAGCTGTTTCGTAGGCTGATTTATTTAGCGCTCACTTGACGAGAGTTGTAGTAGGATTTCCACAAACTCGACTCTACACGCTTTACGCTTTCAGATCTGGTATCAGCCAGGTCCGATCTAGTGATTCCCCACCTGGACTTGGCCAGCGTGGAGAAGTTGTCGTTCAAGTAATTAAACGATTTCAGTTCGTTTTCCGATAGTGGTGACGAACTGTCTGACTTGACCGTCAAGAAATTGCGCAATTCTTTTTGCGTGAGATATTTGGAATCACCGGCGGCGGTATCAAACTCATTGTTGAAGAGGAGCTTTGCACGCGCGTCTCTGATTTGTTCCAAACGCTCCGTGCTTTCGCGCTGCTCTTTGACGAAGGTAAGCAGGTCATCGCGGCTGACGCCTTTGCCTGGTCCGTCATTTTTGTTCAAGCCTTGCAATAAATCTTGTGTCTCTTGCAAAGTTTCGATGGCTTGCCGTTCTTCACTTGGGAGTGT
The DNA here is from genome assembly GCA_021772095.1 of Candidatus Obscuribacter sp. Taxonomy (GTDB): domain Bacteria; phylum Cyanobacteriota; class Vampirovibrionia; order Obscuribacterales; family Obscuribacteraceae; genus JADYXR01. Next base: position 27,030 of record JADYXR010000037.1, read on the forward strand.
TGTGTCTGTAGCCGCCAATTTTATCTCTTTGGGATCCAGTTTTTTGTCACCACTTTTATCTATCTTATCGAACATCTTGGCGCTAATCTCCGCAAACTCTGCGGAATTGATCTTACCAGTACCTTCGAAGCGACGCCCGGAGAGCTGTTCTGCCATTGCATAAACATTGGTTTTGGAAAAGTCTACCTGAGCTAATTTCTCGCTAGCTAATATCTCGCCACCAATAAAAGATCCGACGGCTTTATCGCCACTGGTAATTGGATCCTTGCCTGTAATTTCAATCGTTTTTTGTCTCAGTTCTTTAGCCAGTTCGAACGCTCGGTCCGAGTTAAAGAGCTTCTCCTTACCAAAAGTGAGGTCGATCCCCCCATCTTTTATGCCCAGGAAATTACGGGTGGGCTCAGCCTTGAGACCAAGATTGCCTGACGCTATATCTTTTCGTGTGCTGACTGCTAGCTTGTCGAGACCATAGGTCGGATGGGTTAAAAACTGGGCAAAGCTACCGAGAGTTGCACCCGTTTCGCCTTCGCCGCCAAGAGAATTACTGAATTGTGCGGCGGATTTCGCTTGTCTCTGAACCAGGTCGGTAGGAATTTTGTCTGACAATTCGATCGCTTCAGCGCTCATCTTGTCTGATTCAGCTGATTGCCCGGTTGTTCGCAAAAAGTTTGAGAATTCTGTCCTAGCAGTGATCTGTTGGTTCATTGTGATCAAATCAGCCGCTATCGCCTGGTGATAGTTCCATCTATCCTGGGGCGAAAGCTCCTTATCCGACAAGACAGGTTTGTCATGCTCGTCCAGTTTGACTTTTTTGCCGGCTTCGAGCGCATTCTGCAAAACGCCAATACTCTCGACGGCGGTTTTTACTTCTTTGAGCGGGAGCTCCTTGTCGGCACGGGCGATTACTTCTTTATGCGCATCAGTGAACCACTGTTGCTGTTTCTCGCTTCCTGAGAAGGGGATTGTTCTAAGGATGGTCTGAATTTTTTCTGTCGAGTCATTTTTAAATCTCGGATCCACATAGGAGGTTTTCTCGGTCGCAGCTTGCTTTGGAGTCTGGTCCGCTTTACTTACGTCCTTTGATGCATCTGGCAGAACCGCGCCGCCATCGGATTTAGCGTCTACGGTCGAGGGGGTGACGGCATCGGTAGTGGTATCGCCTGCAGTGCTTGGTGCAATTGGCTTTGTTGTCGTTTTGTCGCCCGGAGTAGTAATGGTGTGAAGTTCTTCATGAAAGCCGTTACTTACTGGTGTGTCTGCCACATCCGAACTCGTGCCCGGTTTAAGGTCTCTATCGCCCGGGTGTCCGCTATCTTTCGACATAAGTTTTTGCCTCACCAAGTGCTTTGCGTGCAACAACAGTACAAAATCAGTGTCACCGCAACGTGACGGCTCGCCGACCGTTGCAGTGAAACATTCTCGGGCTTCTTTAGAAACTGAAGGGGTGAACGAAACTAATTAACTTAACCAAATAAACACGCGAAGAAGTGTTTCCGAGGATCTAGTAGTGGTGGTTAGACCGTGCGGTTAGACCCGGCGGTCAGACCCGGCGCACGTCAGCACTGGTGGGCTTCTTCGCTATAAATGTCAGCAGAGCTGCGGTGACTGAGGCGATTTCGGTGAGTGAGCGAAGCTTCCGGTTGACGGCCTAATCAGTCAAATTGGCGAGCCAGGATAACGCTTTTAGGCTCGGCATAAAACAATACTCGCCACCGCGCGTTACTACAAAGCGAGGAATCCCTGTTAATCGCCGTCTGACTGGTTGGCGCGGAATGGTGAAATCGCCGGCGTCGTTCGTACCGGAAATTGGATCCTTCTGACCGGTTGATGCAATAAACTGCCCCGCGTCGATCCATGTCGTTTGAACGAACTCGAATTGTCGTTTGATGTGAGCTCCGATGAAAAGGAACATCAATCCTCTGTCGGCACCATCGTCGGTGAGAACTCCTTCCGGAAGGCGCGCACCATAGCTGGTACCACGTCGAATCATGCGTCTTATTCTCGTGCTCGTGCCACTGTCAGTGAGACCGTCGCGCGGATTCGTTCTACGGACGTGCGATCCTGGTGGTGTTTTGAATCCAATTTTGTCGTCTTCGTAGTAGAGGAAATCATTGTTGCGCGACCGATCGGCGCCGAGCGCGGGATCGTCTTTCTTGGGGCTGATTGCTAGTGGTGCACCACTTCGCCATCGCCCCATCATCTTTGCGGCGAGCAATTCTTCCTCTTCTGCGCCATTGGAATTTGCTTTGAGAAATTGTCGAAAGGCTGCTACGTTCTGGTGCAATTTCCGCAGCACTGCGTATGTTCCATTGCGACCCAAAACCTCTGGTTGCGGCAGATCCACGATGTTGCCCATCTCGTCGATGTAACCTAAAATGAATTCGCCGGCTTTGATTGGTGGCTCTTTTGAGTTGGTTCCAGGAAAGCCACTTCCTTCAACGGCGGGGTGACTGATACCATCCCTGAAGCCAAATGCTTCGCAATCATCCGGCAACGCATGGCAGTCCTGGCGCCATATTGGAGTAATTCCCGGTAGCTGCTCAAAAGCTTTTCGTCCGCCCTCGAGCAGTTGTTCGAGTTGCTCATGGTTCGGAGCAACAACGGCAAGAACAACGTGGACATCAGGAGTTCCTAGTGGTGCCTCCCAATTCTCCGGACTGTTTACGCCGATATCACCGAGTTCAGACGCGCGTGCGGCCATGCCTTGCTGAAATTCCATCGGAAAGCTATCGAGCGAGCTTTGAGGAACGCCGAGCGCTTTCAGTCCTTGAAACGTGAGTGCCACACTCAACCAGGCATCACCTGCCGGGCTGGCAGGGTGAGCCGCAGAAGCCACGGCATCGCGCACTCGACGCATCAAATCTCGACCATCTTTTCGATCGTCGATGCGTAGCAAAATATAAGTAGCCGCATAGGGTGAGGGACGCGAACGCAATATGCCGCTTTGGATATCATCGAGTTCAAGCACGGTTTAATGCCTCACTTTGCTATGTTCTGCCAAAATCTCTTCAGGCTTTCGTCCGCGCCAAATAATGTGCTGAAAATCGTCGAATCAACGATCATCACATCGCCCGCGCGTTCGCCTTGTGGTGGCATCCAATTGAAAGCATTGAACTCTTTGTTGCCGGCATCGGTGAACGGATGCGGAGGTCGTGTCAAATCAATCGGCTGTTTTGCAAGCACATGAATTGATTTTGAGTCTTCCTCAGTAATTGCATAATGCGGCATATGCATATGGTAATTAAACGTAGTCACGCCTTCGAAGAAACCGCGTGTGTCTAAGTCTCGATTGATGGAAAGCGGCGCCATCTGATGAGTTTCCTTATCGCGCATTGGTCGAAGTCCATAGCGATTTTCTACCGGAATTCCAAGGCCTTGCATGAGAGAACGAGTGTATCTGCCGAAAGCTTGCTGTCGTGGTACCAGTCTGTCACCATGGTGCCGATATTCTAAATGACGTGTGCCGAGGTCTTCAGTATCGCCAACATCGTGATGGGGACCGATGATCAGTGAGGTGCCCTCGCGCGCGAGGAATTTTTTAATCGCTGCTATTTCCTCGGCGGATGCTTCCTGTTCTGTGATTGAATGGTCCAAGCCGAACACCATCAATATGTCCGTGTCCTCCAGAATTCGATCATCAATCGGAAGCTGATATCCAGCTTGATCGCACCGTTGGAAAACTGGAACAACATGACCAGTGGTTTCTCCCACAACTTGCTGAAACTCCACCCAAGCTCTGAAAAATAATTCCAGCGAGCCAGCAATTCCGTGGAGAAAGTTTTTCGGATCAGCGGCAAGGGGCTCGAAGTTCGGCCAGGAAACTCTGCGAACTTCTGCCATCGTCGAATAGCGATTGTCCAGGTCATCTACGGCCCGATTCGCTTCTGCAGGATAACTCCAGGCGATATAAATGCTGACGCGTTTTTTACCTTTGGAATAAGTTCGCGGAGAATGAGTCTGGTTGTATATTCTGGGCGCCGGTCTTGGCGAAGTGGTCATTCAGATGCCTCGTTTTGTTTCTCATGTTTGCAGTTTTAGTGCTTCAAAAAACACTGTCAATTCGTTAGCCCGTCGGTGTATTGTTTCCTGTCGGCGCATCACCATCCTTGGGAGCAGGCAAACGAATCAGTGCCATCTCCCGAGTGTTGTCCGGACCGTAATGTACCAAAACGGTACTATCATCTTTGACTAAGTCACCAAAGCTAGTGTCAAATACGGTGCTGTTATCTTGTCCCAGAGTCCAGGAAATTCTCTGAGTCTTCTTGTCTAATGAACCGTAAATCTGCGCTTTTTCGTTGGTCAACATATTGAGGTAGTTGCCTCTAATTGTTCCGGCCTTGTTGATGGCGAGCTGCAGTTGCGTGTTTGATTGGGTTGCCCCTGGTTCTGCCAGCGAGAAAACTCCGAGTGGCTGCCACTCTTCGGTTGATGCTGTTTGGGAGTCGGGGGTTGAGTAGTTGTTTTGGTCGTTGCTCTGATCGTAATTGCCGGACGAACTTGCTTGCGAAGCCAGTTGTTGCGCCTGCTGGTAGTACTGCTGTTGTGAACCAGAAGGCTGTCCGTTTACGTAAACATTGTCACCCTCGTACGTGACGTTGTTGACTACGGGCTCTGATGAAGAATGACCGCCTGAAGCCGCCATCATTCCCATCCCGAGGAACGACGTCAGAGTGGAAACGCCCATCATTGTCCAGGCTGTAGCTGCGCCCCATCCTCCGCATCCCCAGGCACCGGGGTAGCCCCAGCCGTGGTAGCCACCATGATAGCCGCCAGCGGCACCGTAACCATGAGCAAAACCTGCACCATATCCGCCACGACCATAACGATTGACGTTGACGTTGTTGAAATTGTTATTGTTGAATGAGTTTCTTATGCTATTTCCTTGATTATTGAGAGTATTCCTATCGATATTTTTAGGAGTTCTATTCCCAGCGATTCCGCTCATGCCACCATCGGTGGGGAGACGGTTGTTTGGCCTGTTACCGTTGAAACCACCATTGGGGCGATTGCCACCGAAGCCATCGCCACCGTTCGGGCGATTGCCACCACCGAAGCCATCGCCGCCGTTGGGACGATTGCCACCGAAGCCATCGCCACCGTTCGGGCGATTGCCACCACCGAAGCCATTGCCGCCGTTGGGACGATTGCCACCGAAGCCGTCGCCGCCATTCGGGCGATTGCCACCGCCGAAGCCACCACCGCCACCACCGAAGTCAGGACGGTTTCCGCCTCCACCGAATCCATTGGATGGTCTTGCTCCACCGCCACCTAGACCGTTGAAGCCGCCTCCGAAGTTTCTATCTCTTGAATGACCGCTCATTCCGCCAAATC
>JADYXR010000038.1 GCA_021772095.1 Candidatus Obscuribacter sp.
GCTTGGTGAGCTAATTCAGGGAATTAAGTTTGTTGATGGTATCAAACAAGAAGAGGCCGCCTAAGCAATGCTAAAACACAACATTTGAGAAAATCTCCGAGAGAATTTGCAAGTAGTCGATACCCAACCAGAGACAATCTCCTGGCGAAAAACTAAGTGACAAACCGTGACAGCCGGAAATCAAATCGCGCCAATCTTGAGGCTCCATTCCGCGCCAGCGTTTCAGTGAAACTCCGCGATATTTCAATGGCGTCGCAATTCGCAATAGCAATTGAACCTCGCGTTCTTCGAAGCTCGGCGCTATCTGCGCGTATTCCTCTTCGAATGCCTGCTTCCAAGAATCGTCCTCGCCCGGCGACAACAAGAAGGCAACGCGTGGACACTTGAGAATTGACGCTACTTCCAATAGTTTGGAGAGCATGCCGACAAATTTCTTGCTCGATGCTTTGTCGCCTGGTTCATGAGCATAGTCCAGATTCAGACAAGCAACCGCGACGTTTTTCTTTGCAGAAAGTCTCACCACGCGTTCAAGAAAGGATTTTTCTTGACCCTTTACTTCATGCGCGTTTTTGCCCGCTGGCACTTTAAATTCGTCAAAACAATATTCGACTGCAGTCAGCCCTCGGTCGGCTGCCAGCGCGATAGCGCCATCAAGTCCGCCACCGAATCTAGTGGCATCAAAACATAGTTTCATACCGAAAGTTTAGCAGATGTTTAAAGCCGCTACAGTTTCAAGAACACGAACAACAGCAGAGTCGCACTTGCAAGATTTGAGAACGAAAGCCTGCCGAGTCCCAGGTTTCATGATTAGTACAAAACAATTAATTTTGATTCGCGCGACTGGTGACTTGGTTTCCAGTATCAAGGTAGACATCCTTTGTTCCCTTGATTCACATTTTGAGCGCTTGTAACCTCAAAGCAGCGCCGACGAATTTTGTACATCGCTGCTGCTTTGGACGTGCATGATGGTTTTTGCTGGTCTAACGACGATCACAGCACAATCAGCGTAACAAAGAACTGCATTCGATACGCTGCTAATGTGCACTCGAGCCGACGGTTTCCGTCCGTGCGCTCCAATCACAATCAGGTCCGCTTTCCAATCCTCAGCAATGTCCAGAATCACTTCACTGGCGTGGTCGGTATCGACTGTTTCTAAAATATCAGCATTTTGAAATGCTTGGCGAAGCTGATGGGCAACATCGCCTAGTACCTTTAGTCCAATTTTTTTATTCCACACTGACATTTGGTTGCGCAGATCTACGTCGGAATCATCACTCCCTCCAGAAAAGATTGGCTCGATCGCATAAATAAGGTGAAAGGCTAAATCATCGGGCCATTTATGATTGATGATAAAGTCGATTTGCGCACTGGCAATTTTTTCAGACTCGACAGGGACCAATATTTTCATTCTTACATACCACCTTATGGAATTATGTCTAAGTGTCGCTCTTCATTAGATTTGGCACTATCAAAGTCAGAAATTTCTTTTCAACTATCCAAGATGCTAAACCAGAGTCAGTCAGCAGTGCTAAAACAGAACTGTTTATTACTTCGTCACTGAAGGCTTAGTTTTTTGAGTTTCGCTTTCCTTCAGTTGCAGCTTTTGCTTCAGTTTAACGACTTCAACGGAACATGGAGATTTTTTCAACACTTCTTCGGCAACGCTTCCCAAAAGTAAGTGCGCAATTCCTTTGCGACCGTGTGAACCTAAAACTACAAGGTCAGCTTCCCATGATTCGGCCAAATAACAGATCGAGTCTGCCACCAAACCCGATACCACCTTAACTTCGACTTGATTTTCACCAAGCAGACTTTGCAATCTAGATGCTGCGGTGCCACTATATCTGGCGCACTCCGCATACTGCTGATCTTCAATAGTGCCGCCAGTCGCCTGGAAGAGTCCAACACCAATATCTTGTGAAATCGGCTGAACCACGGAGATGACCATAAACTGATCGTCCTGTTTCCATTGGCGTTCAGCTAAGGCTTCCACGGCTTTATTGGAACAATCTGAACCGTCGACTGCGATCAAAACTTTCATTTACAGATCTCCATAAAACAAGGGCGACACATATAATCATGTCAGCAAAGCGCCGCTTTAACATCCACCGTGGTAAGTATTCGAAAGATAATCTCTCATCATTTAAGTCGATTGCACTCCGATAAAGTTACACATCAATCAATCAATCAATCAATCAGCCTGACGCGCGGAGTCAGGAGTGCGGAGCGCCCGACAATCAGAGTGCTCATTCTCAGTCCCTCGGACGATGTGCTCAATTGAGAATAAGAGTAAGGTCATGACAGTGACTACAGCAGGAACACTAAACCCGACCTGGAAGAACTCACACAATAAAATTTTCAGCCCCGCTGCTGACTGCAACGCTCGTTTTGCTTCTGCCCGCGAACATTGTTTTAGTTGGTACCTCTTGCAAAATAACTGAGTTATCCCCACAAAGGTTGCGATTGTCCTTCATGAAGACTGATTTAAAGAAACAACAAGAGAAAGACTCGCTGCAGTCTGCGCTGACCCACGAGTCACCATCGGTGGAGTCACCGATCTCGCTTTCCGGTTTATGGCGACATAAGTCGACAATCATCACGACTGTTTCAATTTTGGCAATCATTTTGCATCTGATACTGCGCTTCGGTATTCACACAAACCAGAGCACTGATCAGATTCCCCTGTTAGTTGCGCTCGTGTTCGGCGGTCTACCACTGCTCTTTGACTTGTTTCAAAAGCTCCTCAAGCGTGAATTCGGCTCCCAATTACTTGGCGGTATTTCGATCATCACCTCTGTTTTGCTCGGCGAATACCTGGCCGGCTCGATTATCGTTTTAATGCTCTCTGGTGGTGAGGCCCTTGAGAGTTATGCCTTGCGAAGCGCATCCTCAGTTTTAGCGGCTCTGGCAAAACGACTGCCTTCCATAGCTCATCGCAAACGGGAGACTCAGATCGTTGACGTCGAACTGAATGAGGTTGCGGTGGGTGACACGCTAGTGCTCTATCCTCATGATATTTGTCCAGTCGATGGAGTCGTCCTTGAAGGTCACGGAGTGATGGACGAATCCTATCTTACTGGCGAACCATTTCAAATCACAAAGACCGCCGGTTCGACAGTGATTTCAGGTGCAATCAACGGAGAGTCCGCTCTTACTATTCGCACGACCAAGCGCGCCGCTGATTCGCGCTATGCAAAAATCATGGAAGTAATGCGCGAATCGGAGGATAAAAGACCGCAGTTGCGTCGCCTCGGCGATACGCTGGGTGCATATTACACTCCAGTGGCGCTGGTAGTGGCGCTAGCCGCCTGGGGACTCAGTGGAGAAGCGACACGTTTTCTCGCGGTGTTGGTGATCGCCACACCCTGCCCACTACTGATCGGAATACCAATCACGATCATTGGCTCGATTTCCTTGTGCGCACGCCGGGCAATTATCGTTAAAAGTCCCGTAGTTCTAGAGCAAATCGCCCAGTGTCGAACTGCAATTTTCGACAAGACAGGAACACTGACTTATGGCGAACCCAAATTGACGGAACAACTAATCGCTTCGGGTTTCGAGCAGAAACAGGTGCTGACGCTTGTAGCCAGTTTGGAAGGCTATTCGAAACATCCACTGGCACGTGCCATTCTGGCTGCTGCCAAGTCCGATGGTATCACTGTACCGGAATCAAATTCAGTTAGTGAGCCGCCAGGAGAGGGATTGCGCGGAATCGTATCTGGTCATTCCGTGCAGATCACCAGCCGCAAGCAACTTGGCAAACAAAAGGTCGAAGGAGATGAACAACTTCCAGCAATTGCTGGAGGATTGGAGTGCGTGGTAGTGATTGATGGGCGATACGCGGCAACCTTGCGCTTTCGCGATGCACCACGTAAGGAAAGTCAGTCGTTCGTAAGTCACCTTGGACCGAAGCACGACTTCGACCGGGTAATGATTTTGTCCGGAGATCGCGAATCAGAGGTGCGCTATCTCGCTGAAGAAGTTGGTATCACCGAAGTCTATGCCCAGAAAAGTCCTGAAGAGAAACTGGCAATTGTCCGTGAGCAAACAGCCGCGGCTAAGACTCTCTACGTGGGAGATGGTATCAATGACGCACCGGCCATGATGGCTGCCACCGTGGGTATGGCAATCGGTCAAAACAGCGATGTTACTGCAGAAGCGGCAGGGGTAGTAATCATGGATAACTCGCTCCAGAAGGTGGACGAATTCATGCATATCAGCCGAAGAATGCGAAGCATTGCAATCCAGAGCGCGGTCGGTGGAATGACTCTGAGTATTATCGGTATGGTCTTCGCAGCTACCGGTCATTTGAATCCGGTTAACGGCGCAATCACCCAGGAAGTGATCGACATATTGTCGGTGCTAAACGCCTTGCGAGCCGCTCTTCCGCCAAAAATTATGCATGACCTTTAAAATTAGCGAAATATAGACTGCAGATTGGCACTGTTACCACCATATATGGTGCGTGCTTGCGACGGCACTTTCAGATTCAAGACACGATCACTGCTTATTCTGAACCATTAGATTGTCATGTCCTTGAAGCCCGAACGAACCATTTCGTTCCTGGAGTCATAGGAGCGATGTTGACTCTGACAAGCACGCTTGTTTCTTCGGCCTCGCTGCTTCGCGAGAAGGAATTCGCTGGAGTAATTGCTCACAGGGTATGAGCCTGACATGCCGCTTCAGCAGTTGTTCTATTCAGCTTCAGTTTGTTGAGATTTCGGCGACAAGCCGACAAATAGCATGTTCCGCGATAAAGATCC
>JADYXR010000278.1 GCA_021772095.1 Candidatus Obscuribacter sp.
GCGCGACCTACCATTTAAATGATCAGTAACTGATCTTCTTCCCGATTTCTTTCTGCTGTTACTTCCAAATACAGCTTCTAACAAATTTTTTTAGCTCTGAGTTTCGTTGACCGGCGCCCGGAAAGCGACCGCTAACAAACCAGACCAAACCGAATAAGGAAAATCATTCAAGAGCGATAACTGACAATATGGATCAGCAGTACTGATCTCCCGTTTTGTTGTTAGCTGCACGGTGCAGCCATCACTTTCAAGTTTTTCAATTCCGCCGCCAGCGCGTCAAACAATTGCTGGCGAGCGATCTAAATCAAAAGGAAAAAAATCTATATGACACAAGAAACTCCCTACGGAGCTGCCTTCGTGCGCTCCGAGCTTCTCACCCGCAGAGAAGCAGCTACTTATCTCGGCATCTCTGAGCAAACTCTCGCAATCTGGAAATGCACGGGAAGATACAACCTCCCCTATATTAAGATCGGAAGACTTGTGAAATACAAGAAATCTGATCTCGATGCATTCATCGAAAAAAATCACAAGACCGCGTAAAAACCGAAGACCCAAGAACAGTAACGAATCCCTTCCGGGGGACGAACCCTGAAAACGGGGCTATGACACGTTCGAATGGCTGGCTTCTTGGGCTAACCCTGCTACGGCACAATCTAGAAAATCATAGACGCACCACGGCCGGTGTTACCCAGTCTTCGGATCTGTCTTGCCCAAACATATAAAACAACATTTAGCCACCTGGTGAGTTCGCGAGATGACATGGACGGCGCACATGCCTCCGGCTCTTGAAGCTCACTGGTGACAGGAGGTGAAACAATGACACCGACCTCATCGCTGCTTGGCGGAATAGAGCAGGTTTTCTTACTTCTCTTCATGTTGATGGTTCTTGTGGCTATTGCCGGAGGTAATCCGAGCATGGTTCTGAATCCAGTGTTCGATATTGTCGGGCAGATGGTAAAGGCTCTTTTAAGCCTGCTCAGCACCCTTCTAATAACTCTGTTTAGAGTCTTGGGCAATGTTCTCATGTCTGGAGTAAATCTCCTCGCAGAGACGCTCAAAAATGGCTCTGGAAGACAAAACAAAAGATAGAAAGAACCAGAACAATCGCCAACAACATCAAAAACAGAAGAACAGACCATCAACGCACAGTAACCACATACGGTGTCGCCGCGAGGAGGTGGCACCGATGCGCAACAAACAACCGAGCGCAGCGAGACATTACCGGGAGGCTTGACCGTACGGTAATGCAAGATACATACGACTAGGTCGAACCCCGAAAGTGGCTTCACTAGAGAGTTTTTAGTCTTAGTCAAAATCGCGCGCTCGGTTTTAACTCATAGTCAAACCAGCAATCGCCCAGTGGGCGTGCACTTTAAGGATGAGGACAAATATGCCCAGAACCAGAACAACCTATCACCAAATTTACGTCGGATTAGCAGCCGAAGACCGAGAGCGACTCGTTCAAAAAGCCAAGGCAAAAAATCTGACGATAACAGAACTAGCCCGAGAGGCAATTAGATGGTACTTAGAAAATCACGAAAAAACCGGAGGAAAAGCAAAGGAAGCAGAAGTATCTCAGGCAATCAGATATGCCACCGACGGACTAATCAAAGCAATCAACGGTGGCGTCGACAGAATCTGCAAGATGCTCGCTCGACAGGGTCGAGCAATCGGAACACTGTACGAACTGAGCTGGATGTCACTGCCGGATGATGAGAACGCCCGCAACGCATTCGAAGCGGCAGCAACGAGAGCCAAACAAAGAATGGCCCGCCACGTCGAAAACGACGAGCGAGAAATTGCTGAAACAATGAAGAAGGTGGTGAACAGCTAGTGAACGTTGTCATCCACGGTTATATTTCAGCAAGGGACAAGAAGAGTCGCGTAGCCGGCCAATCACCGAAGGTGGTGGCAGTCGCCCGGACCCTCGCCCATGTGAAATACATTCAGCACAGACCCGGCGATGACAAACCTCCAGACGGAAGAACATTCTTCGACGAAACAGAAGAGAACCTTGATGGCCGATCTCTCCGAAAGGCCATCAAGGAACTCGAAGATAGCAAAGTGGTGGCGCACAAACTAACGCTCTCTCCTGAAGTCGAGCCACTCGACAAAAAGGAATACACGCGAGAAATCATGCAACAACTCGCCGCCGAAAAGGGACAGGATCTCAAATGGATGGCAGTTGAACACAATAACACCGCACACCACCACATTCATGTGGTCATCCTCGGTAAGGACAAGAACGGCAAGAGTGTTCGAATCGACAAGGAGGATTATCCAAAGCTTAGAGAATGGGGTGACCGACATCTCGAGCGCACCAGACCAATTGAATTCGCACGTGCCCGAGACGAACGTGAACGCAAAGACAAAGAGCGAATTGAAACTCGCAAGAAGGAACGAGAAGCGCAGCGCCAGGAGCGAATCAAAGAGGGACTCGAACTTCCCTGGCTACACAAGAAAATCGTTAGAGAACAATACGAGCCCTACAACAAATGGAAAAGTGAGCAGGAGAAAAAAGAAAAAGATCACAGACTTGAGAAAACGCCCAATGGAAGAGGAGACAAACCTCAAATTCAAGAAACGATTCAAGCAGCAGGCAGGGAATGGTCCAAGCAAAACACAATCGCCGAACTCAAAGAACTAAACACACATCTGTGGGACAACCACGACGAAAGAATACCGGTGCCGGAGTATAAGAAGCTCATCGCCTGGATCAAAGAAAAGGAACGCTCAAGACAGCCGGACCAAACCGAACAACGGAAGACGCCGGACAAGGAGCATCCGAAAAAAGAAAAGGACTCATTCGAGTATCAAGGTCAGAAGTACGACAAGAACAGCTCGTATGAAAAGCTAACGAAGCTCGATAACAAACTGAGGGAAGCCAAAGCAGAGCGCTTACCGGTTGACCAGTACCAGAAGTTCAGAGGGTGGATAGAAAACGCCGACCGAGCAAGATGGGCTGGAGTCACCGACCGGCAACTGCAAATGTCAAAAGACAAGTTCGCACGCCAGGGCGCTTCTGAGACATCGCCAAACGCGAACCGTTATGTGAATCCGATGCAGCAACAGATGATGTCCAATCCCGTGGTTGGTCTCTTCATGCAAGGCGCATCAATCGCAAACGAGCTCGTTAAATTGGTCGATTTACGAGACCACCGAGATCGGCTAAAGGAGGCAAAAGATAATCTCGAAGAAGCGAAGAGAAACAAACATCAAGATTACGTCAAACCTGAACGCACGCACGAACAAAAGGCGCGAGATCAGGAAACCATCGAAGACATAGACAAGGCCATAGACGAAAACAGAGACGAGCGCAAGAGACGTCGAAAGGAGAACGAAAAAGAGCGCAGGAAAAGAGATGACGGCCTTGATTACATGAGGTAACAAACACGTGAAAGCAAATGACTCCGGCATAGTCGAAACTAATGCCCAAGACTTTCCGGTGTTAGCTGTAAATGTGCTCGACCGGCTTGGATACCAGGTCTCAAGAGCCAGTAAACAGCTAGATCAAATACTCGCAGTCGAACGACTCGACGAGCAAATAGGACGAGACTGGTGGCGACATGAATATCGGGTAGTGGTGCGATGGAGGCGCACCGCCCGCGATGACATGCTTGTCGCAATCGAAATTGAAGAAAAGAAAGGATCGGGTACGCAGAGTGACTGTCAGAAAAGATGCGACCAAATACTTCTCGAACTTCAAAAGGACGCAAGACGAGCTTCTGAAGCCAAAGAGCATAAGGAGCCAAGCACCTTATACGGTGCCGCCCGATGGGGCACAGTAGACGAACTAAAAACCGCAGGCTACATCCAACCTAAGGCAGACTCGAAAAGACTAATAATCGGGAGGACAAACGACAAACAATACATTCAAGTTCCAGAGCTGTGGACACATGCTCACGCTCTAGTATGCGGAAGAACGGGTGTCGGCAAATCGCGAGGCTTCTTCATTCCGCAACTCATCGAGCGACTCGGAACCAGCATGGTTGTGACAGAGGCAACACCCGGATACGAAACCGGTGAACTCTACAAGCTAACGGCGGGATGGCGAAAACTCGCAGGACACAAAATCTACTGCTTCAATGCCTCGGACCTGACCTCGCACAGAATCAATCCAATTGATCGAGTAAGGCGAGCGCCGGAGGAAATGAAATCACAACTCGCCGAAAAGTTAGCAGATCTGATCATCATGAACGGAGAGTCAAGCGAAGCAAAACATGAGCAAACATGGAACCGATCAGAAAAGTTGCTTTTAATTCCGCTGATACTACATGCGGCGGCAGGACCCAAAGAGCATGGACACTTCGGTGCGCTACGCTGGCTTCTCCTAACAGGACCAGACCGGCTAGCCAAGGTCCTGAAGAACAGTCAATCTCACGTAGCGCAGATGGAATTCGAAGGATGGCTGAGACTCAGCGGCGAAACCGACTTCCGATACGGAGTCTTCTCCGGTCTAATCACCAAGCTGAATCCATGGATGACCGATCAAATGGTAACGCTCACCGAAACCACGGACATCGATCTGGATGCGCTGAAAGACCAGCTCTTCACCTTTTATCTAGCGGTTCCCAGCCGCAGCCGAGACAGCAAGCTAATCGGCTCGCTGATGGTCAACTTTCTCCTGGACCACATCCTTGAGACCAGAGAGCAGATGAAATACCCAATCACCATGCTACTCGATGAATTCACCAACTTCGGCAAGATATCCGGCATCGGAGACACACTCTCAATCATCCGAAAAAACAAGATTGGACTAATCCTCGGCTTCCAAAACTACTTCCAACTAGAGCAGGTGTACAGCAGAAGGGAGGCGCAAATAATCATCGACATGCCTGCAACGCAAGTCTACTTCAAACAAAAAACATTCTCTGAAGCCAGGGAGCTAAGCGAAGCGATAGGCCGAACGACGGTTGAAGAGGCAACCGTAAACGATAACGGCAGAGTACACGAAATGATTCAGGGACGCGCTTTGATTACACCGGATGAGCTAATCGGATTGAAAAACGAAGTTATCATCTTCGCTCCTGACACGAACCCGCTCAAGCTCCCTCTCACTTCTCCAACCGCTTATGACCAGGCGCTGAAGTACGATCCGCCAGAGCGAGATAAGCACAAAGTAAGTGACTTTGTTCGCAAGCGCGGTCGCACACAAAACCGAGTCGAAGAAGAGGAACCGGAAGAAGATCCGCAGCCTCGGAAAAAGCCCTGGAGAAATGACAAGTCACAGAAACAGAGGCGCAATGAGCAAAACCAACAACGAACGACCTCCAGCGAAACAAAGAATCGCAACACTGAACCAAAACCAAGTCGGCAAAACAGGAATCCGTCTGACGGAATTCCCCCGGATTACGACTAACCACCAAACACAATCAACCTCATTGAAGGAGAACAATAAAATATGCAACCTGAGACATACACATTGATGCACAGAATGTATTGCGTAGCATCAAGCAAAAGTGAAATCGAAATAGTGCTCCGCAGATTCAAGGAAATATACGATGCCACCAAAAACAGTGGCAATCGAGATGACCAATTCGACGCAGCATGGTCACTGTCCTGCACGGCTGGTCTTTATGCGAGGCTCTGTGAGCCGTACCTGGCAGAGCGAAGCTACCTACAAGCAATAAAGCTCTTCGACAGAAGCGGAATGGCAATGAACGCCTCCACCCTATGCGTCGCTCTCGCAACATTCTTCTGGGAGCAAGGACGAATCGACGAAGCGGAGGTGATGCTCAAGCAAAACATCATCCACCTGATACGACACTGGGGAACCGGCAACCGACATGTGATTGCAGCAGAGGAGGAGCTGATGCACTTTCAACTCACCGGACAAATAATCGAAGCCAGCCTGCACCACTGGTGCAAAGCATGCAACGTCGACGACTTCGGTGTCGGCTTTGATTTCGAAGATACAGACAAGGCAGAAAGATAATGGGATTCGGAATATCACTCGGCGTATTCGTTTTCCTGCTCACAGGAGCATTCCTTGGGCAGATGGTGCTTCATAATAACGAAGCAAGTTTTTTCCCCGGTCTGGTAGCAGGAGTTTGGGCAGCATGGCCGTTCCTCCATCAGTCGCGAGTTCAAAGATACAACTTCTTACATCCGGTACCGCGAGAATACAAGGTACCGGTCAAACAAGCATTCGCCAAAGTCAGAGACTTACTGGCAGACACCTCATATAACTTCGGTGACAAATGGCACATCGCAAGTGCCGATACAACAAGCGGACGCATAACCGCCGACCTCAGATTCACCGACGTGTTGACGGCGGTTTAAAAGCGAACGTTCTTAGGTGGCAACCTTAATTTGCACAGAGATTTATTCGCCGGGGTTGTTGTTTCGCCCCCCGCGATCTGACACATTAACAGAGTTCTTAAAGGTCAAGGGTTCAAGCTGTAACTTGAACCCCTGGATCATCATTGGACGATGACATTTAGAGTCTCGTACATGCAGGTGTTCTTGTCCAGA
>JADYXR010000279.1 GCA_021772095.1 Candidatus Obscuribacter sp.
CTCAAAAGCGAATTTGCTTAGCCACCCTTGCAATCAGCAAATTGCTCAACCAATGACCATGAAACGCCGTTGGCAAGAAGTATCTTGCGGAATCGCTGCTTGGTGATCGTGAACAGGTTGGTGAGGAATGCCGTTTCCTTGATGCCGCGCAGCAAGATGCACATGACGGCGAGAACCACCGACATGGACAGCAAGTTTATCGATTGCAAGTCGCCGACGAAACGGATGGCGCAGAAACCGCAAGCCGCGCCCGCAATCGCCGCCAGCGCGAGGGCTGTGACGGTGTTGAAGCGGGTTTGTTTATGGTTTTTGGCGTCCGTTTTCTTCTGCAGAAGTCGACGTCCGTAGCCCACCAGCACAGCGGCGATGATACCACAGGCGATGGCGCTGAACAGCATCACCCAGTTGACGTGGGTCGGCGTTTTCGTGATGGCGTCCGGAAGATGCCACTCCTGGTTGAAATATTCCTTGCCGACCAACCTGACGATCATCTTGATGTGGTCTGCCTGTGAAATCGCAACAGCTGCGGTTCCACCGATACATTCCATCATCACGTCGACGAACATCAAAAGACCGGGAAGTTGTCCAAGAACGAGGCAGGCGTAGCTGCCGGTGCTTCCGCTCTTCATCGTGCGACTGGCCATGTACGCCAGGCAGAGCGCCGGACACAGGCAAATCATGCCTGCCTTCAGGAAGCTCATGTAGGCGTAAGGTCCGGCGTAATCCCGGGCGATGATACCAGGGGTGGTGAGGATGCCGGAGCCGACCGCCGACGTGATGGTGAACAGAATCACAGAGAACAAGCCCATCTGACGCATGAGCGAGGCGCTGCCGGCGCCGTGCTGCTCGTCGATGTTGATCTTGAGCGTGGCGTCATGCCACACGCCCGAGACCCAGTTTGCGAACTTTGGCTTCATGGGAAATTCCTCTTGTGAGAGTAAACTGAAACGAAAAATCGAACGGTTGGAACTGCCGCAAGCCGGTCACGGACCAGGTTTGCGGCGACGATAAGGCTGCTCTGATGTTCGAAACGACGCCATGCGTGGTGCACTGCTTTTGTTTTGCGACGACCGCGCGATGGACGTTCCATGCAGGCAGAAACCAGTGAGCGTGCGAGATTTCAAATCCGCGCTAGTGGCTGACTGGCTGAGTTGGAACGTCTTTCCGCAGTTTTTGGGCTCGGTTTTGAACAGCGATGGTGCCGTTTAGAACGCGAGCCGGATACAACTGTTGCAGTCGAACACTTTGACGCGGAACCTGCAGACATCAAGGTTTTGCAGCTAAGGAGGCAGAAGGCACCACGCTTGGGGCGTGTTTAAAATCAAACGGATCGGGTGCGCAGAGGAAGTTTGGAAGGGCTTACATGAGTTTCCTTTTTTGAGAAATAAATTTGTAATTTGAAACTACGCACAGGCGGGTGCGGAATCAATAGCTCGTAGAGCTGGGTAAAGCGCTTATTGTCAAGCGGTTGCGCAATCAGCGCCAGTTCTTAGCATTTGGGTGGAGAAATTACTTTTTTCACAGCCGATCAGCGTTTTGACCTCAATATCGGTATGGAAAACTGTGAGCCAAAGTCTTGAAAAGAGCATTGTGCTAGGGTTCTCAAGAAATAAGAGCAGCCTAATCTTAGTACTCAAGTAACCTCAGTATCACTTCTCTAGATGCTTATTTTTATTGCTAAGCGAAATCTTCTAGAGCTACGTTGAAGTCCTATATCCTCACCAAAATTTTTCTGGAATGTAATCGACACCAACCGCTCGACACACCTGTTTTAAAACTACTCGCCACTCACGCGTGAGATTGCATTCTGCAGTTTCGCTGAGTGTCGTTATGGATATCGGCTTTGCATGGAAGATTCTGCCGCCGGGAGCGGGTCTTCTTGTCGTCTGTCCCCGTAAATTTGCCACAAAAGGAGCAAATGCTTATGAGCGAAACCGCGAAAGTCGCATCCCTTTTCTCCGCCTCCATCACCGCCTTGACCGACATCGTCGGCGGTGGACGTGCGCGCAGTGCTCGTATCCGGTTCACGGATCCCAACCGCGCCTTCAACTTCAACTTCTGGTGGATTTCGGTCAACAAGCTCGATGGCGAAAACGGAAGCGAACCCACACTCTGGGCGGCAACCAACGACATCGACTTGATGGTCGGCATCCCGCCGTCCTTCTCGAAGAGTGTGCCGGTTTCGTCCAGCCAGGAGCTGGTCGATGCTGCCGTCGCCTTCCTCACCGAGAAGCTCGGCACCGCATCCCGCGTGGAGATTCTTCTTCAGGCGGACGCTAATCAGGGCGAGACGCGTATTCCGAGCCACGTCGGCAACTCCGACGACGGTTTCGAGAACATCGCCGAAGAGCCTGTGAACGATGTTTTTTAATCGCTTGGTTCTGTCCGGTCTAGCCGGGCTGCCCTGAGCGACCACCCGCTGCCGCGCGCCCTTCTGGGCAATGTCAGCCCTTCGCGCGGCGCCATTTTCTCTATCAAACCCCGACCAACAGGTTGGGACGGAGACCAAAATTATGAACCTCGAAATCAATGTCTCAGCAGGCAAGTTGGCCACTCTTCTTCCGGATTTTGCGGAAAAGCGTGCCACGCTGGTCCTGGTGATTTTTTCGGGTGAGGGGCTCAGGGGCACTCACCTTGAAGCTGTCGAGACGGCAACCTCCGGGTTGCTCTCGCGGCGTATCGCAAACGACGGCTTCGACGCCAAGACCAAGCAGGCCAAGGTGATCGACACCGATCTGACCATCCCGGGACTGGACAAGATCGTCCTGGTCGCGCTCGGTCAGCGCTCCAAGCTCACGCTCGACGGTCTGCGTTCGGCACTGGCGAAGGCCTTCGTCGAAGCGCGTGACACGGCGCAGAGCGAGCACCTGATCTTCCCCTTGATCGACCTGGACCTGAAGCGCTTCACCGTCGAGCAGTTCTCCCAGGTGGTGGCCGAGTACGCGACTCTCGCGGACTACGAGCCCAACCATCGCAAGACGACCACGTGGCGTGACGAAGCGCCGACGACGCACTTCAAGTCGTTGACGCTCGTGTCCACGCGCAGCACGCTCAAGGCCGCCAAGGCTGGTGCGCTTCTGGGTCGGCAACTGGGTGAGGCCACTCGTCTGGCCCGCGACCTGGTAAACGAACCGGGCGACACCAAGACTCCGACCTGGCTCGGTGAGCAGGCGGCCAAGATGGCGGCTGCCACCGGTGGCGTCGTCAAGTGTAAGGTGTTCAAGAAGGCGAGCATCGAGAAGATGAAGATGGGTGGTGTGCTGGCCGTTAACCGCGGCTCGGCTTCGCCTCCGGTGTTCATCGAGCTCTCCTATGACCCCGCCAGCGGTGCCACCGAAGAGGTGTTCGGGCTGGTGGGCAAGGGCGTCACGTATGACACGGGTGGTCTGAACATGAAGGACTACACCAGCATGCGGGACATGAAGATGGACATGGGTGGTGCGGCTGCCGTGATTGGCGCCATGTCGCTGATGCCGGCTATCAAGCCGCGCTACTCGATTCGCGCAGTGATCGCCGCGACCGACAACGCTGTCGGTCCCAAGGCCATGCAGCCAGGCGACGTGCTCACGTCGATGTCCGGCAAGACCATCGAAGTCGGTCACACCGATGCCGAAGGTCGCCTGACCCTGGCTGACGCCCTGCACTACATGCAGGTGAAGTGCGGCGCCAAGCGCATCTTCAATCTCGCGACGCTGACCGGTGACATCGAGACTGCAGTCGGTGTCTACACCACCGGCATCTTCGGCAACGACGAGCGCCTGACGCGTTTGATAAAGCGCGCCGGTGACTACGCGGGCGAGCCCATGTTCGAGCTGCCGCTCGTCGAGGTCTATCGCGACGAGAACAAGGGTCAGTTCGCTGACTTGACCAACGACGGCGCCGGTCCGGGACACATCATCGCCGCCTGGTTCCTCCGGGAATTCATCCAGGACGGTGTGCAGTGGGTCCATGCCGACATCGCCGGCACCGCGTTCCGCACGGCTGCCAACGCTTCAGGCATCGAATCCGAAGGTGGAACCGGCGTGGGCGTGCGCACTCTGGCGCGCCTCCTGTCGGAGCTCTGAGCTGGGTGTAATCCGGCGCTCGGCGTCGGAATTGCCCTGGAGCGATTCTGCGTGCCGATCAAAGAATCAATTCGAGGTCGGCCGATTGCGAAAGGAGTCCACGATTGGTGGTTTAGTTTCAAAACGGGCGGACTTGCAGGTAGGGCTGAGAGTGGCGGTAAAAGCCAGTTCCAGCCCTCCTGCTGTCCGTGCTGTTTTGCTTTCGGATGGAACGGTCCGTGTGTTCTGTTACCCTGTCATGGGCTTAGCGAGCCGGTTTGCATCCCAAGATGCTGACCACTCTCTTTGCTCATGGCTCTATCCGCGGTGCATACTAAAACAAGTAGTATGAATGCGATTTGTGAAGAATGGTCCACCGGACCATTCTTCAAGTTGATTGTTCAGTCGCAAGTCCTGCTTGCGGACTGACTGCGCTCAAGGAAGCCTTTCGATAAACGCAGACAGAGTCTTGATAAAAAGCTCAAGATCGGTTGGCGTCACGTCGGCGTGTCCTGAGTTCGGAAAGCGGACGAATTGTTTGGGAGCGGCAGCGCGACTGAAGATTTCCTCCGAGTGGCTGATGTCGATCAAGGTGTCTTTCTCGCCGTGCAGGATAAGCAGTGGCGCGTGCGGCTTGCTCATCAATGCGGCGTTGTCGAGCCGGGGTTTTGCGAACAGCCAGCTCGGATAGATCTGGAGAGCCGGAACCTGCTCTTTGCCGATGCGCTCCAGCGAGGCGAAACCACTTTGCAGGATGATACCGGCTACGGTGCGCTGACTGGAGACGTAAGTGGCGACTGAGGCTCCCAGTGATTCGCCGTAAAGCACAATCTGGGAGGGTTTGTAGCCGCTGTTCGCCAGGTGGTCGTAGGCCGCCAGTCCGTCTTCGGTGATACCGAGAATGGTGGGCTTGCCCGGACTCAGACCGAAGCCGCGCGGCTCGTAGATGAAAACCGATGCGCCGCTCTGGAGCAGGTAATCGATGATGGGCAGGCGCTTGGCGATGTCGCCTGCGTTGCCGGGGTGGAAGAGGAATATCCTGTTGGAGGCAGGATTTTGAAACAGCCAGCCGTGCAACTGCGTTCCGTTTCTGGTGGGAAAGTAGACTTCGTGGTTTTCGTATTTCTTGAACGCCAGAAGTTCCTCCACCGAGCCCTTTCCCCAATCCGGCTTGAAGAGCCGTTCGCTGTAGAGCGATGGGGAGACGCGCGGAGAAAGCGCGATCCAGGCAATCAGAAGCAGTGATACGAGCCAGCAAGCAATGCGCAGAATGCGTCGCTTCATGGTGTTCTTTCTGAACTGTTCGATCGCCAAGCGGGCGAAATCGATCAGTGTCGTCGAGGGCTATCAGCCCGCGGGTAAAATTTGTGGCAGTCTGACCGTTTTCGAGGTTGCTTACGCCAGGCGACAAACATTTGTCGGCCGTTTCGAAAACGCGTGCGCGATTCACCAGGTTGATTTCTGGATCAGAGGCACTGTGGGAGCGGGTTTATGTCGGAAGGTCGAGTGTTTGTTTCGTTATTTTGAGAGGGCTTGTATACAAAGAGATACATGACCCTAACAAAATATCGCTAGTGCCCACAAGCGGTGTTTGCTGAGCCCGTCGTCGCGAGAGCCGACAGGCTGGAAAACAACTTATGACAAATCTCTCAAGAAGCCTTCAAGGTTAGCGCAATATAGCAACCCCGGCTGTGGTTGTGGAGTGTCCTTTTGAATATCGGTTGCCTGACTATCGGCAATATCGAAATGAGGAAGTAAGCTAGCGGCTATGGTTATCTTCAAAAAATTATTTGGAGAATAAACCTGATTGTGCATCTGGTACTGTCGATATTGCAGCTCGATCAAACGCTCTGAAGACTGGCGGTGCAAGCCGTTACGGTTGTCCTTCAAGCTCAAACCGCGCCGAACAGAATTGTTTGCAACCGATCAGAACTTTTGATTAGGCTGTGCATATTGTCTTCGCAAATACCGATTAGAACTGCCACCCCAACCGAGCGCCAGAACATGAGTTTTCTATTCCGCCAATTGCACAATCGTGCACGGAAATCTCACGCGTTTCAAGAGGTTGGTACAAGCGGCACAGCGAAGTTCTTTCATGCTCGATTTCTCGAACGGAGTTAAAGCCATGATCATCAGTGAACGTCTGCAAAATCGTCTGAAGAGGTCTCGAAAAGTCTCTCTACAAGGACCGATCGAGTCGTTTCTCCAGATCTGGGGCCATCGCCACTCATCCGTCGACGAATGCGAACTCGCTCTGCGCGCGGTTTGCAAATCGTACGACCAGGTCGGCGAATATCACGATGCCGAAGAACTGTGGAGCGCAGGCATGATCGTCCTGGAGGACCATCAACATCGTGTGGCTCTCGCGCATCAAAACCGCATCCGACGAGCGCAAAATGACCGCGCCTGGTTCCGGGTCGGCGGCATGGTAGTCGGTGGTTTGCTGTTGTGCGCTCTGGTCAAGAGCTGATTTAGTTGACGGAGCCCCGGAGTGGAGGTCGGAACGCTGCCGCCGGGAGCTTTCGAGCTTCAGGGCAGGCAGCTTCTTGACGGATGAATGTTTTATGCGAGCAGAACCCGCCACCAAATACGGTGCCCTGGTTCTGTTCGCTTGGGCTGGTTTTCTACTCTTGGCGGTAGTATGACGGAAGTGCGCCTCGTGGGGGTTTGGCTCACATCTTTGATGATGTTGCGGGGAGATTGGGTTTGCAGAAGGGGATTTTTAACGCAGTAAGGCCAGCGGTGAATCTCAGCAAGTGGCAAGGGGGGCTCATGCAGGTGCGAAATATTTTCAACCGCTAGCGCTTGAAAATATTCTGTCAACGCCGAGCCCTCGCGCAAAACGGGTCATAGGGGCTTGTCGAAAAGTGCTTTTGTTCGTAACCCACAGTTGGCAAAAACGCGGTCTTTTCGTTCGATTATTGCGAATATTTTCAACCACTAGCGGTTGAAAATTGGACTGCTACGCTAGCCGGAAGAGCTAAGAAGGGCGCGGGATTCCAAGCATTCGCAAACCCTCGCTGCTCACCGGTTTTGCACTGTAGTCAGCAGTCGCTTTGTTCCGTCCGTCGCTAATGCAAAGATCTGAATTTCAGCTTATATCGTTCATTCGCGTATTGTTTAGTTTATAGAGCACAACTTAAAATTCAGTCCGATTTCTATTTTCCAATTCTGCACTCCTCTCTTATCGAATAAGTCTCCTTGCTCCTCTCACATGATATACCTGCGCTTCTTCGAAGTGTGTGGTGATCCGAGTGGTAAGCGCTTTTCGGAAAGAGCGACTGGCAGAATATTTCGGCGAAGGAAATAGCGCCCACCATCTATTTCCACCTGAAAAAAAGGCTACCATCATGTCAGGACCACTTCTCGTCGCCATCATCGTTCTCGTGCTGGTTTCGGCACTTCCGTTTCTGCTTCGCGGTGCTTCGTCCTCTTCGGGCGGCGGCAATCGCGGTTCTCGTCGCAATCAGGAAGAAGCCGATCGGTTGATCGGGCAGGCCGAAATGCAAGTGCAGACCGGTCAGCTGGACTCGGCTTCAGCTCTGTACAGTCGCGCGACCACTTTGGCCGTCGGCGCTCCTTTGCTCATGTCGGAAGCTCACTACGGGCTCTTCCGCGTGGCTGCGCGACGTCGTGATTTGCAGGGTGCTGTTCGTCAGATTGACGCGGCATTGTCGTTTGCGCCTGAGTGGCGTGAGTACAAACCTAACTTCGAGCGTTTGCTCGAAAGTGAAAAGCAGCGCGTCATCTCCGAACTGAGCTAGCAATAAGCAGTCGAGATTTCTCCGGCGAATCTTCGTCGTTCGCCCAGGCGTGTCTCCAATCTGCGGTGTTGCTGCGGTTTAAATCAAAAAAGGATTTGGAACTATGAGCTACCTGTTCTTTCTCGTGGTCGGTCTGTTTTGGGGCGTGCTGTGCGGATTCTGCGATGCTCGCGGTTTTTTTCGCTACGATCGCGCCATCATGCAATTGCTTACCGGACTTGTCGGTTACGGTGTAACCTGGCTGCTGTTCTGGGGCCAGCCGGAAGGCGGAATCATGATTGTTCACCTGATTGAGGTGGTCACGATCAGCCAGCTCGTGCATTTCAAAACCCGTTCCATTCTAAGCAAGCGCTGATTCGGAGCCGCTTGCGGCTTTGATGTTCTTGCCGCAAGCGCTGTGTTTCTTTGACAATTTTTCTGCCGTTGAGCTTTTAAAAGAGGTCGCGCAGCGATTTTTCGTTGCAGGGGACCCAGGGGAAAACCCAATGTCTACTAAATCAAAATCGAGCTCACCGAAATACGAGCTCGTTCTTGGTGGAGGCGGCATCAAAGGCTACGGACACATCGGTGTTCTCAAAGCCATTCATGAACGCAACATCAAGGTCGGGATGGTCACTGGAGTGTCCATCGGTTCTGCCGTGGCTGCTCTATACAGGAACGGCTATTGTCCGGACGAAGCTCTGGACATTCTGCTCAAAGAGTTTAATGACTTCAACAAACGTGTGATCGGGCGCGGCAAGCAGCCGACCAGTCTGACGACGGTGTTGTCACTTTTGAGCGGCATCAATTTGTTGCCGTTTTTTCAAGACGTGATGACTCGATATGAAGTCAAACCGCGTCGCAATTTGCGAATCGTGGCGTACGATGCCATTCAGCGACGCCCTGTCGTGTTTGAAGGTTTGAAGTACGACCTGCCGACTGCGATCGCCGCTTCCTGCTCGATTCCGTTCGTCATGCGCCCCGTCTGGAGCGGTGACTGGAAGAAGGGGCAAACGCTTAGCACCATTTTGCGGCGGCGTCGCGGCAAGGGTGAGGAGACCGTTCTAGTTGACGGCGGTGTGCACCATCCGGCTCCTGGCGACTTCTGCAGGGGGCCGGCGATCATCAGCCGTCTCGGTATCGCGTCCGAGATGCCGCAGCAGTCGTATGACGAGTGCGCAACCTGGGCGGAGTATGTGTTTCAGTCGATCGAGGTAGCGGCTGGACGTTTCGTCACCCGCTATTTCCCACCGAATGAATCGCACATCACGATCAACAGCGGCAAGCCCGATGTCGGAACCTTAACGTTCGGAATCTGCCGCGAGCAGGCTCTGGCAATGGTTGACTACGGTTTCGTTTCTGCGCACCGGGTGTTCGATCACCAGGGGCTTGGAACTCGACCGTCCAAGTGACTTGGTTGAAGACGGACAAGGCGCGCCGGCTTCGGTCGGCCGCCTTTGTCTTTTTTCTTGTTTTCTTTGCTGTTCTCTCGGGTTCTCTCTAATTGACTTGCCCTCTTCGTTTTGGATTAGTCCAAAACTTTGTGCACTACAGGCGGTGCACTATGCGATGTCACAGGACCGTAGTGTCACTGTCCCCGGTTTCGATCGAATGCATCTAGTGTAGTTGGTGTGCGTCCGATCGGTTTTCGCCATCCGAGTTTTTTTGCCTGCCGAACCGTTACTATTCCATGTAGTGGTGCTCGAGCTAATGAAAACCGTGAACGGAAATTGGTTTTTGGACCAATCCGTTCGGCGTTTCGCTTTTGCGGAGCTGGAAAGTCATGCCAGATCAGGCTTTAGAGGCGATTGTCCCAGTCCGTATTTTCAACCGCTAGCGGTTGAAAATACAGAGCCGGGATCAGCCGCGCCAAAGTTCACAACCTAAGCTGGGCGGCGCTTTGGCTGTTCATGCTCCTTGCAGATCGATGGGGTGACCGCTGTTTGCGGTGATCAGCTCGCAAACGCCGACGACGTCGGGGTGGTTGACCGGCCGGAAGCTGAAGCCCTCGACTTTCCAGGTGTTGTTATCGGGCGCCGGTTCGTTGGTGGGCACGAAGCCCAGGACCGAGAAGGCGAGGTCGCTGGCCTTGCGCTTGCCGTCGGCGTGCAGAATGAGCGCGGCGTTTTCCAGGACGGGGGCGAGGTCGTAGTGACCGAGGACGGTCACCTCGGACGGCGGGATCAGCGACTGGCGCGTGTCGTTGGTTTCGAAGACGATCTCGTCGGTGAGTTCGCAGTTGTCCAGCCGCAGAGCGGTGACTTCGCGTTGCCGCCCGGCGGTGAGAACGTGGACAACGAGGTAGCGCGCGGTGGCGCGGGAGGGGTCGTTGGATTGGGCACGGTGGGTCGGAACTCCGACTTGCGTGCGTCCGTCGGGGCGGGTGACGCCGTGGCGGAATCGGTTCGAAGAAACGACGTCGCCGCGAACCAGTTCGTTATTGGCCAAGATAGTTCTCCGTAAGCAGGTATCGTTCGGAAGACTCACTTTGAGTCCGGAACACGCTTCGAATCGGGATTAGTGTGCACCACATGTGGTGCGTTGTTTCTGGTCTCTCCGGTTGGAAGAGTCGATGGATTAACAACGCGATTGGTGTAATACCTTGTGGGTTTTGAACTAATTCCGATTGAAGTTTAAAAAGAGACGCCTAGAAACTAAGGCGGGCTGCGACTTTGGAGTAAGTTAAGTTGAAATTCATGTAGTTTGGTGTCAGTAATTTCCACAGTGCTTTAGAAACGAATAAACGTACAAATTCGAAATATTGCAAACGCGCCGTGGGCGAAAAGCGGCTTGCCGTGAGGCGAAACGAGTTCGGATTGAATGGTAATATCGAAATGTCGTTCTCTTGTTTCTGTTTACTGGCAATATCAAAGACGATAGCCGTTCAAGGTGTCATCTAAAACAGTGTTGAACACTGTCTCTTTACTGGCTAGTGAATTACTTATGTTTAGCCAGTGCTTTTAAATTCAGAAATTTCAATGAGAATATTTCGTTTAACAGGTGTCCGTGCACCTCGCCTGCATTCCGGGAGGCTGGATTGCTGACCGCTGGATCGGTGCACGGCGAGCAGTTCTGTTCGGCGACATCGTGGGCAATTCGTGATGGCGTTACACGGATTGTCAGCGTTTTATCTCGGTTTGGCGCTGATTGTTTGTGGCACCGTGCTGCGGGCTCTACGCCGGCAAGACGCCCCTAGATCACTTGGCTGTGCCCAGGTCTTTCACCAACATAAGAACAAAAAAGCTAAGTAATCCGTACCAAATAAAGAGACCGAACGCGGCCGCGACCAGCCCGCCGACGCGCGCCGAATCGATTCGTCCATGCTGGTAAACAAGACTTTGGTTTCGATCCCAGCTAACAGCTCCGTAGGTGACAAGCTGAGTGTATTGATAAACGCCCAATCCGAGAAGCCCTAAAAATCCGACGACCGGCACACACGAGATCAGCTGACCACCGCGGATCCAGACGGCGCCTGTTCTTTGCAGAGCTTGCAGAATTGATAGTTTTTCTCCAGACTGAGTCAAAACTCGCGAATTAAACAAGACCTTTCCGGGAGTGTTTCCTGCAACAGCCAGAAGCACCGACTCGAGAATGTATGGCATCGGCGCCAGGACAGTGACGATGAGAACGATGGCGAGCGCCGCGGTTTCCTTTTCGATTGGATGAATGGCGTTGAGCGTCAGGAACAGAACAACCGCCATCAGCACATAAGGAATGCTGTAAATCGAGTTGTCGGTCATGCGCGCAAGCAGTCGGTGCCAGGGTTTTGGCGCCTCGGTAAAGGAGCGCTCGTCCGCTGATGCCACGCTGCGTTCGAATTGCGCGATTTCGCCGGCGGCTGTCCAGCGCTCCAGATGTTCTGCCCAAACCAGGGTGGTAGGCGGCAATTCCTGCTCGGACAAAATGCGTGATAGTTCGGCTTCGCCGACTGGACCCAACTGTTTATTGTCGAGCGCGTAGTACCACTGTTTGTCCGGCATAGAAACTTCCAGAAAAGCGTTCGTATTATCTTATCAGGCTAAATTGAGGACCTGGCTGGAGAGGTGTCTTTAATATTTTCAACCGCTAGCGGTTGAAAATATACGCGCCCGTGACGCATCCGGGGGATCGTCGACAAACTCGGTCGTTTCAGCCATTCGCCAGGGCGGTAAGAAGAAATGACGCTCCATCGGTTTCACAACAGCCGCACGTATGTCTGATTCGCGCACTCCTGATTCGCAGAAGCTCTCCTACGAAGAGCTGAGCGCGCTTGTGAAAAAGCAGGCGACGGTGATTGCCAATCAGCAGGCTCGGACCAAGAGTATTTTGTATGGCATTCCGTTGGGTTTACTTGTCATAGACAAACAGCAGCGAATTGAAGCGGTCAATAAACTTGTTCAGGATCACTTCGAATACAAACCGGACGAATTGAAAGGCGAAAGAGCTACTCTGTTGTTTCCGGAACTACAGAAATTCGAACCGAATTCTAAACCGGTTGTGGTTGTCGCCCGTCGCAAAAGTGGTGAGACGTTTCCTGCCGAAATCTCTGTGAACGAATTCGACGCCAATCTCGATTTCGTTCACATCCAAGACATAACCGAACGCCACCGCCTCGAAAAATTACGCCAGGATTTTCTCGCCATGGTGAGCCATGATTTGAGAACGCCGCTCACCTCGATTCGACTGTTTCTGCAAATGGCAGCGATGGGAAATTATGGCGATATGACCGACAAGGGCAAGCGCGCGATCGATCGTGCCGAGTCGAGTACTGAACTTTTGATTTCTATTGTCAACGATCTGTTGGAAGCGGAAAAAATCGAGTCCGGAGATCTGGAAATCGATCTGACCCAGACCACTACTTCGCGAACCGTGGAGCGCGCCATTGGAGCCAGTCAGGGCGCGGCTAAAGCCGGCGAAATCAGGCTTGAGCACGCGGTCACTAATGACGTTTTTCTCGCCGATGAAGAGCGAATCGTTCAGGTTTTAATAAATCTGATTACCAACGCAATAAAATATTCGCCTGCGGATTCAGTCGTGACAGTGCTTGCCGGGCTCGAGGGTGCGCGGGTGGTCTTTCGTGTTCGCGATCAAGGAGTTGGCGTGCCAAAACATTTGCAGACGGCAATTTTCGAACGCTACCGGCAACTCGATCAGCCGAAGGATACGAAGAAGCGCGGTGTTGGCCTGGGTTTGGCGATCTGCAAAAGGCTGGTTGAAAAACATCACGGGTCGATTTGGGTCGAGAGTGAGGAAGGTAAAGGCAGTACGTTTTGTGTTGCGATTCCGCTTGCGGACAATGTTTAGGACAAGCTCGCCGACCACGTTTTTACGACGCTTTCTGAAACGTTTTAAACATGATTGCTGATAATGCTTGCCGCCATGCTTCCAGGCTAACTCACATCGTCGAACTTCTTGAGAATTCCTTTAATCGACGCTGCATGAGCGAGTGCCGAGTCTTTGCTATAGCCGCCTGCCAACACCATTGCGACGGGTATGTTTTTACTGCGCGCGTAATCGACAACGAAAAAATCCCGTGCCGACATGTCGTTTGAATTCAGTTTGAACGTCGAGAGCGGATCTGGCTCAAGCACGTCGGAGCCTGCGTTGTAGACGATCAGGTCAGGTTTGTATTTATCGATCGCCCTGGGAACATTGTCTTCCAGGGCAGTCAAATAAGTTTTGCCGTCAGTACCTTTTGGGAACGCAATCGCCCAGTCCTCCTCGACCTTCGGAATCGGATAGATGCTCTCGTCGTAAAAATCGAGCAACGAAATGCGTTCGTTCGAGGCCTGCGCCAGAGTCGCAAAGCCGTTTCCCTGATGCGCGTCGGTGTCGATAATCAGCGCACGTTTGAGCAAACCTTCCTCGTGAAGCGCGTTGATTGCGACAGGCACATCGGAATAAACACAAAAGCCACCGCCCTTATTGCTAAACGCATGATGATATCCACCGCCGAGATTGATCGCCAAACCATGTTGCAGAGCGGTTCTACACGTCAGCAAAGTGCCGCCGGCAGCGACGCGCATTGGTTTCAAAACCTTCCAATCTAGCAGAATCGAGGGCACGAACATCGATGGCCCAACTTCCAAAATTTTGGCAAGTTCCCAACTGTCCTTAAGAGAGTCGAGATACTCTCTGGTGTGCACGCGAAGAAGTGCTTCCTCACTGATGCTGGTCGGTCTGAGAAAATCGTCCTCCGACCGCAGACCAGCGTTCTTGATACTCTTATAAATCTTGTCGTACTTGCTGCTGTCGAACGGGTGAAGGTGTTCAAGCCCAAAGGCACTGATGTTGTAACTCGGGCTATAGATCAAAGGCACCAGACCGGTTTGCGCCGCGATGGCCGGGTGAGAGGCAAACGCCTCCTCGTGGTCTGACAGCGACCATGACAGTCCACCCAAAGATACCGCTCCCATAGAAAAGAGAACGTGTCGCCTGGAAATCTTTCTGCCCATGTTCGATAAACTCCGCCACTCTAATTCCATCCTATCACCGGCAAAGAATTCCGAGGGAGTCGCAAGCTTTGGTTTAAACCAAAACGAATTATGGTGGTAGTCATTTTGCAACCGGCCTGAACAGTTGTAAGGCGGGTACATTATGCACAGCAGAGAATGTGGGCTCAATGACCAACACGGATAAATTTTCGTCTTCACAAAGCTATGAAGAACTGGCCGAACTCGTCAAACGACACGAGTCGGTTATCAAAACTCTGAAAAGTACGCTTACGTTTCAGCAGAATAAAACTCGCGAAATTCTTTACAGTATTCCTTTGGGATTGCTCGTCGTCAACGATCAGCAACGCATCGAGGCGCTCAACAAGCTAGTGGAAGAATTCTTCGGATACCAAACCGAAGAGCTGGTCAGTCAAAAGATCAGCGTATTGTTTCCTGAGTTACTGGCGATGGAAGTTAACCCAAAGCCCGTACAAGTACTGGGCAAGCGCAAAAGTGGCGAAACGTTTCCCGCTGAAATTTTTGTCAACGAATACGACGCGCAACTCAACTTCGTTCACATCCAAGACATTACAGAACGGCACCGCCTCAACCAATTACGCCAGGACTTCGTAGCTATGGTGAGCCACGACTTGCGCACACCGCTCACATCGATTAGAGGATTTCTGACGATGGTCGATGAAGGTGGTTATGGTCCAATCTCGCCGGCAGGACACAGAGCGGTCGAACGGGCGCAATCGAGCGCGGACTTACTGATTTCACTAGTCGTCGATTTGCTTGACGCCGAGAAGATTGAGTCAGGCGACTTCGAGCCAGAATTTCAAGAAACTACATGCGGCATGGTGGTCGATCGGGCAATGTATGCGATCACGTCATCTGCGTCATCCGCAGACGTGACGGTTGAGAAAGATGTCACAAATGACGTGTTCTGGGCCGACGAAGAGCGAATAGTGCAGGTGATCGTCAACCTTGCCGGCAACGCGATTAAGTTCGCGCCACCGGGTTCCGTGGTTACTATTTCAGCAGGACTAGAAGGAGCCGGAGTCGTTTTTAGAGTTCGCGATCGCGGACCTGGCATTCCCAAACACCTGCAGGCAGCGATTTTTGAGCGATACAAACAACTCAACCAACCGGCGGAAACGAAGAAGCGAGGGTTCGGTTTAGGGCTGGCTATTTGTAAGGCTCTAGTTGAGAAACACAACGGCAGTATTTGGGTGCAAAGTGAGGAAGGCAAAGGCAGTACTTTTTGCTTCTCGGTGCCGCTGCTGGACGAGAAATTTCGGACGGCGCAGAGGTGAATTCTATTTTCAAGCGCTAGCGGTTGAAAATACTACCAACACCAATGACATTCAACGATTGTCGTTGCTGGGCGATTCTGTTGATGGCCGCGCCTTACTTTTCGTGAGCAAATTGCCGCTGGTCGGGCTTGATATAGACCGGACCAATATGTCCGATGCGGACGTCGATACCATCTGTCGTTTTCAATTGTTGGAAACCCTGGGAATCGCTAACACCAAAATCACCGAAAAAGGGATAGCCAAATTGTCGAGTCTGCCTAACCTTATCGACCTGCAGATTGGCGGCCCGTTGCTGGATGATAAGACTTTGTCAGTAGTTTCCAAACTCGAAAAATTGCACAGCATCAATTTGCGTGATACCGAAAAGGTCACCGCCGCTGGTGTCACGAAATTGGCGGCGATTCCTGGGCTGGAGAGTTTAACTTTAAGAAATCTCAAGGTCGGTCCTGAGTTAATCGGCGCTGTGAGCGAGATTAAACAGCTTCGGCAACTGTACGTCGATGAGAATAAGTTTCCAGAAAGGGCATTTCAATCGCTTAAGCAATCCGGTCTAAACGAGCTCAAACTGCGGCGTTCGGTTCTAACTGACGAACACCTTGAGGAGATTGGTGAACTCAAATCACTGCGGTTTCTGGATCTGGAACAAAGCATAGGTTTTACGCAGGAAGGATTGTCCACATTTAGAAAGAAGCACCCGCAGTGCGAGATAACGTTGCTTTAGAGGTTGCGTCGCCAGCGTTTTTTGTAAGGCAGCGTTTGTTGTATGGGATCAGTCTAAAACGTTGTTGAATTCGACGAATGTTCGCTAACGTCACCCGCAAGCCCTGCGAAGCTTGAAAATGTTGATTCTAAACGATTGAATAATTCGTCTAATTCGTCTTCGGCGATAGTAAATGGTGGCGCGATCATGATGTGATCGCCCAGTACTCCATCGATAAATCCTGATCCTGGATAAACCAGTAGTCCGGCTTCTTGAGCCAGTTCTCCCAGAAGTTTGTGGGCTTTGAACGAAGAAGGAAACGGTTCTTTTGTGTCGCGATTTTTGACGATTTCGATGCCGGCAAGATAACCGCGACCGCGGACGTCACCCACGAAACCCCACTTTCGCAGAGCGTTTAGACGGCTGAAGAAGTTTTGTTCTTGTTGTTGAACGTGCTCGACGAGTTTGTTTTGATTCAAGTAATTGACAGCGGCCAATCCTGCGGCACACGAGGTGGGATGCCCGCTGTAGGTGAAACCATGCTCGAACACGCCGCTGCCGTTTGCAAAAGCTGAGGCGACTTTGTTGCTCGCGATCACGGCGCTCAAAGGTTGATAGCCAGCGGCCACGCCTTTGCCGATCACGATGATGTCCGGATCGACATCCCAGTGTTGCATGGCAAAGTTTTTACCAGTCCTTCCAAGACCGGTCATCACTTCATCGGCGATCAAGAGGACACCGTATTTGGTGCAGATCTCTCGGATGCGCTTCCAGTATGAGTGGCCTGGAACGGCTGCCCCGAGCGCCGCTCCGATAATTGGTTCGCCCAGAAACGCCATGACGTTTTTGGCGCCGAAGATATTGATCGCGTCTTCTAATTCGTTCGCTCGCGAAATGGAACAGCGTTCATCCGAACAGGGACCTGGTCCAAAGCCGCACTGGCAGCGGTAACGGAAGTCAGTGCGGATCAGAGCGGGCGGTTTTAGTATTGGCAGATACGGCTTTCTTCTTGCCAGGTGACCTGTGGCAGAAAGCGCACCCAGAGTGGCGCCGTGGTAGCCCGGCCATCTTGAGATGACGACGTGGCGCTCGCTTTCGCCCGACTCGATGAAGTGGCCGCGCGCCATTTTTAGCGCTGTTTCTACGGCTTCGGAACCGCCCGAGGCGAAATAGACACGACCGTTTTGGAAACTGCTTGGTGTCAACTTCAGCAGTTCGTCAGCCAGTAGGAGAGCCGGTTCGGAAAGAAACTGAGACGTGTGCGCAAACGGTGCGCGCGAAACTTGGTCTGAAATCGCGTTGGTAATTTCAGTTATGCCGTAACCAAGATTGGCTACCACGGCGCCGCTGCAGCCATCTAAATATGTCTTGCCTGAAGTGTCCGTAATCCAGACGCCGTTTGCGGATTGGATGACTGGATATTTTTTGTTGAAGTTACGAGGGAAAAATGCCGTCATGTTTTGGTTGGTGGGTGCAGTGTTCAAGCCTGTAATAGTCTATTGGACGTGGTTCTGACGATCTGGAATGAAGAGTCGAATAACGAAATTGGCATGTCCATCTGATTGACGAAATTGGAATGTCCAGCTGAATTGTCGAACTTGGAATGCCCATCTGAATTGACGAACTCGGAACGTCAGAAATAAGAACCATTTTTCTGACGAACAGAGCTGAAATTATCGCTTTAATAAGCACGGAATGTAAGTTGTAAGGCATCCAAAACGATGCCTCGAGTTGCGTTTGTTTTACTGGGCGCGATAGTTGAACGGCCGCCGACGGAAAACGACATAGTGGGCGCTTCGCCCACACATGTCGCTCCGCCCCGGACCGGAGCCCTTAATAATTTCAACCGCTAACGGTTGAAATCCTAGGGCTCCGGTGACAGCCTGTTGCGGTTTCGGGTTTGGTTTACAAGAGTTAAGCTGTCAGCGCCATCTCTTGAGCAGGGCCTCGCCGGCTGCTTTCAGCTCGGTCTGGGCGTTGGCGTCTAGTGCGTCTTCTGCGTAAATTGCCGGCTCGTTGGCACGCAGAAATTTGACGAGTTGGGCGTCGAGTAAGCGCGAATCGAGCTGGCCTGCCGGAACGGGACCGAGTTTGTATCGGGCACGCATGAGCCCATCGAGCTCCAGGTGTTTCTCCCTGGTGCAGGTTCCGTTTGCCACCAGAGCGAGCAACTCGGCGACACGTACACGGGCGTGGTCAACCGGTTTCGGTTGGCGCAGCCGTTTGATCAGCTGCAGGAATGCCACCGCCGACAGTGCGAGGAACAGCAGGCTCGCCAGTCCCAGAGGGATGGCGTGACGCAGCGTGTACCAGAGCACCGGAACGCGCGGATCGTCTCCTTCCATCAGGCTTGTGCGTCCGTCGTAGGTGTTGGACCAGTAGAGCGACAACGCCGGCAGCGTCAGGTCATGACGCTTGTCGTCCGCTCTCCAGCCGATTGAGCCTTCCAGCTTATGCTCGGGCTTGACCTTGAAGGTCTGCAGGTTGAGGCGGTACCGGTACGTGACCGAGCCGTCTTTCGCCTCTTTGGTTTTCACCTCGGGCTTGCTCACCAGCTCGTAGTCGCCGGTAATCGAGAGCGTTTTGCCATCAACGTCGGTGCCTGGTTGCTGGTGGATGAACAGGTCGACGACGATAAGATCGCCGATGTGGTGAGCGTAGTCGCGCTCCACCTTCAGCACCGCCTGTGGTGTGTTGTCCTTGACTGCGGCGAACTCGGGCCAGATGGTCCGATTCACCCAGGCGGTTGCTCCGAAGATTGCGGCAACCAGAAGGCTGGCGGTCGCAATCGTGATAATCAGTTTTTTCATGATTGTTTCCTCCTGCGCCACTGGTTGGTGGCGGCGAATGTCAGCACCAGGCAAACAAGAGCGCCGCCAAGCGCCCAAGGGAAGAGTTCGACTGAACCTGGCACCCGCGCCATCGAAGTCTTGCCGACTTGATCGAGCAGGTTGAGGTCCGAGGCGTTCTCGAGATGAATAAACTTGCCGCCGGCTTGATTGGCCAGGTTCTGCAGAAGCGAGGCGTTCATGCCCGACTTCTCGATTTGACCGTCGGTTTCCAGCCAACGCTTGCCGTTGTCCTTGAGCGCGATTGCAGCATCGTCGTCGGAGGCCAGCTTGCTGACCGGGATCTTGGAGGGCATGACGTTGCCCATGGCGACGACCACAACCTTGATGCCGCGTTTCTTTGCTTCGCTGGCGAATGCAGCCAGCTGCTCGGGTTTGTCGTCGTTGCCGCCGTCCGAGAAGAGGACGAGCAGGCGTTCGTGGTCGGCGGGCGAGTCGGCGTCGAACATGGCGAGCGCCAGTTCCAGCGCCTTAGCCATGCCGCTGCCTTCGCCCGGGGCACTCGAGATCGTCAAACCACGGTCTACCACCCACTTGAGAGCGGCGGCGTCGCGGGTGAGGAAGGCTTGCGGGAAGGCAGAACCGGCGTAGCTGACCACGCCGAGCTGATTGCCGTCCAGCTGTTTGATCACGCTGTCGAGCAGCATGTGACGAACCATCTCGAGGCGCGTGCCGGCGTCGTTATCGATTCCGGCCTTGCCTTTCTGCGGAATCGGCCGGCCCTGATTGGTGAGCAGGTGTTCCGGTTCGATCAGTTGCTTAGCCACTGCAGTTGGTGGCACTTTGCCTTCGTAGTCGAGTGCGGCCATACTGCGGCTGACGTCGACCACGGCAAGCACGTCGAAGGTTCCTTCGGCGATTGTCTTATCGCCGTTGGGAACAATCGGTCGGGCAAGCGCAAACAGAAGCAGCGCCGCCGTTAGCGCCGCCAGGGCAGCGCGGGCGAAGTAGCGCGAACCCGGCAGCGGCTGTGACGTCTGGGACAACAGATCCCATTGACCGAAAGCGCGGTGCAGAGCCTGCCGTCTTCGCCAGTTTACAAATACCAGAAGACCAGCCAGGATGGCGGCGACTGGCATCAAATACAGCATTTGTGAGTTCAGGAAATACATAGTCGCTCCTAAATTCTCGGCTGAGTTTTGCCGTCTTGAGGTTTCTTGCCGCCCTCGCCACCTTCGCCGCCCTGCATCTGGATCATCTCCAGGTTGTACTTGGCGGGCAGATGGTCAGGGTTGATCCGAAGCGTGTCTTCGTAGTTGGAGATCGCCTTGTCGAACTTCTCCTGCAGGTGGTAAGCCTTGCCGAGAAGGAAGTAGACGCGCTCCAGTTTCCAGCGGTCGGTTTTGCTGTAACGACCGCCCTTGTCGATGAGTTTCTCGAGTTCGAGCTCGAGCACTTTCGTGACCTCATCCAGACGTTTCTCGTCGTACGCTTTGGCGGCGCCGTTGAGAAGAATTTCGGTTTCGTCAGCGACGTAGCTGGTACGCGCCTGCCTGAGATTGTCCTGCGACAACGGCAAGGCGTATGTGAACAGCCCGTAGAAGCCGTAACCGAATGCTAAAGCGATAGCCAGGGAGAGTAGCAATCTCCCCAGAGTTTTGCTTGTTTTGCGCATAGGTCACCTGGTCAGAATGAAGATTTCTGAAACGAGAAGCAATCCCAGGCAGCCCAGAGCCGCCCAAGCGAAGTAGAAGAACACGTCATCACGTGTCTCCAGCTGCGAGATTGTCACCTCGGACTTCTCGAGCCTGTCGATCGTAGCGAAACAGTCGTTGAGGCTGGATGTATCCTCGACCCGGAAGATGTTGCCGCCGAATTTGTTGGCCAGCTTGATGATGCCGACTTCCTTCTGAGCGAGGGTTTCGCCTATGCCGACCAGGTACAACTTGATGTTGTTGGCCTTGAGGACCTCGATCAAACGGCGCTCTGTGTCGGGGTCGATATCGTCCTCGCCGTCGGTGACCAGAATCATCACTCGCGACTTGGCTTGACCGGACTCACGGAAGTGCTCGGCGGCCAGGTCGAAGGGACCGGGCGGGTTGCGTCCGAAGTTGGTGCCGGTGCCGAGGTTGTTCTGGATGAACTGCGCCTTGCGGTACAGCATCCGGAGGTCGTCGGTGATCGGCCAGCCGTAGCGCGGATGCGTGTCGAACAGGATGAGACCGATGCGGTCCCCGGTTTTGTTCTTCCAGCGATTCTCGATGAAGTCGAGCAGCGCCTGTTGGGTCGGGTGGATACGCTGCAGCTTGCCGTCCTTGGGAGGCACGAACTGCAGACCCTTGTGTTCGCGGCGGCGGTCGTTGAAGTCGGTCTTGAAGGCCAGCTCCGACGGCGTGTCGCGAGGTTCGAGTTTGCCCTTCCAGGGGAAGGTCATCGAGTAGGAGATGTCGACTGCCAGGATGATGTCTCGCCCTGGAATCTTCTGGTGAACCGGATCGCCGGGAATCTGCGGGCGGGCGAGTGCCACTGCCAGCAGTATCAAGGCGGAGGCGGCGAACAGAACCGGAAGGCTGCCGATAACTCGCAGTACCCGCGAGTTTCCGGCACTGAGTAAACGATGGTCCGAGTAGCCCAGGTAGCCCCTTTTCTTCAGGACGAAGATTAGAGGCAATAACAAGAGCGCGGCGAACCATAATGGTTGCGCGAAAGTCATAGTTAGAATCCTCCGGTTGCGTCGTTAAGGAGCTTCGGGTCGATCGCTTCAGGGTCGCCGCCTTCCTTTTCGGAAGCGACGGTTTTGCCGGTGGCGTCGTACTCGATGGTTTTGGTGACCTTGCCCTCGATATCGAGCAGCTTGACTCGCTCTAGCGTGCCGTCTTTGCGGATGATCTCCACGCGGTTGACGGTCGAAGTCTTCTGGTCGAACTGGAGAACACGCGTGGCCAGCCCGGTTTGCACCGAAACCTCCTCGACTTTGACCATGCTCCAGTTCTTTACCGTCTGGCGCAGCTTCACCTTGTCACCTTCGAAAACGGTGATGTGGGTTAAGCTTGCCGGCTTGCCGTCGTGTTCGCTGCGAGCCGTGACCTTGCCGTCGGGGGCAAAGGTTTCGCGGACGCTACTGTTGTCCAGGCGCACTCTGACGTCCCTCGAGGTGAGCCTGCCCTTCTCGTCGAAGGACTCGCTCCAGGAGTCGCCGTTGGCCTTGAACACGTTACGGGCAGTGCGCACGCCGCCCGAAAACATGCTGGTTTCCTGGTCGGCGTTGTCGAGCACGCGGGTTTCGATCTGGAGGTTGCCCTTGTCGTCGAATTGACGCTGTTCGGCTGCGACCAGACCGTCTTCGGTCATGATCACCTCGGACAGCAGTTTGCCGTTGCGCCCGAACTTCTGTTCGACCACGAAAGTCAGTTCGTCGCCGTTCCAGAGTTTGAACGAAGCTAGCGATTCGCTATCTTCGCGGAAGAGCTTCTCCTCGACCCGACCGTCCTTGCGGCGAATCTTGGAGTGCATGAGCTTGCCCTTCGAGTCCCACGTTTCATAAGTGAGAACGGTTTTGCCGTCGTCACCGTATGTGGTGCGCTGCTCGAGTTTGCCGTTGGCGTATTTGTGTTCCACAGACTGAAGACTGCCGTCCCACCAGCGCGTCGAGACGCCAGGCGGATCCTGAGTGACCTCTTTGTGGTAAAAGGTCGCGGCAACAAAAACTAGCATCAGAGCGCCCGTGAAGGCGCACCATTTAAGATTCATGATGTTCCTCACAGGGTTGGAGCCTGAAGTTGAGTCAACACGCGAAGCGAGGCGGTGTCGCCTTCATCGGTGCTGACGACGATCGATTTTGCCCGGCAATCTTTGAGACGCTGGAGCACACCGGCTTCGCGCAGCTTGAACTGGGCCGCGTGTTTGCGAGCCCGGCCGCGCGTTACCCAGACGTCGCGAACAACGCCGCCTGCGTCCTGCACCGTGTAGAGCACAGGCAGTAAGCCGACGTCGGGGAGTTCGCGTTCACGCCGGTCTTGCACGTACATGGCGATCAACCGATGCTTGCGGCCGGCACGCTTGAGGGCGTCCCAGTCGGCTTCGGTGGTGTTGATGAAGTCAGACACGATGAACACGATAGACGGGCTCCGGGGCAGGGTAGCGAGGCTCTTGGCCAGTCCGCTGTGCTCGCCTGGACGTTGTTTCTCGCTCGACTTCAGGACGTTGAGGATGACCGGCAGCATCATCGAAGCGGACGAGCCGCTCTTGATGCGCCTCTCCACTCCGTACTGCGAGTAGCTCACGTGCGCCACCGGGTCGTGCGTGGTGGACAGCGACCGCACAGCACAAGCAGCCAGTTCGGCCGCCAGGATGCGCTTGGTCACTCGAGTTGAGCCGAAGTTCATGGTGGACGAAACGTCGCAGAGAACCGTACTTTTGACGTGCGCTTCTTCTTTGAACAGTGCCACCAATACGTGCTGACCGCCTGTCATGGCGGTAGCATTCCAATCAATTGTGCGCGGATCGTCGCCTGGCACGTACAGTTCGTGCCCATCGAAGTCGTCGCCGTCGCCCCGGTGAATCGAACGCCTGTCGCCAGGAAGCCGCTGATGCGACTTCAGTCTGCCGACCGGAATTTTCACCGCAGCCACTCGACGCGCAATGTCGCGAACGATCCCCATGGTTTTTGGGTCTGTTTGCATAATGCACATCTCCGTTTTGAATAGAAAGACGCCCTGAGCGGGGCGCCTGTTCAGGCGGCCACGGGGACGTACTGGTCATCAGCCTTGCTGAACTTGACGTGCTTGACGATCGAGGCGACTGCCTGATCTGACGTCTTGCCATCGGCTGCCGCTTCGAACTTGAGGGCGACGCGGTGTCGAAGCACCGGCAGCGCCACTTCCTGAACGTCTTCGGGCAGCACATAGGCGCGACCTTTGACGGCGGCAAGCACGCGGGCGAAACCGCGCAGAGCGAGCTGTCCGCGAACGGAGCTGCCCACTTCGATCATGTCCTTGAAACCGCCATCCTGCTTGGCGACATCGGCATGTTCTGCCAGGTCGGGGCGGGTGGCGCGCACGAGGGCGACGATGTACTGTTTGGCGGCAGGCGACACGAAGACGCCCTTCTTGATCGCCTGGCGCAGCTCGACGATCTGTTTGACGGAAACGACGGGCTGAACCACGTTCTGCGGGTCACGCTCGTCGAGCGCTTCGTTGGAGAGGATGGCTTCCTCTTCTTCGGCAGTGGCGTACGGAACGATCAGCTTGCCGCCGAAACGATCCACAGCCGCTTCCGGAAGCGGATAGACACCTTCCTGCTCGATCGGGTTCTGCGTCGCCATGACGAAGTACGGATCGGGCAGCGCGAACTCGCGACCGGAGATGTAGATGCGGCGCTCCTGCATGCCCGAAAGCACAGCCGAGAGCGTCTTGCCGGGGGCGCGGTTGATTTTGTCGACGAGGACGAAATTCTTGCCGATCATCGGACCTTCTTCGAAATCGAAACGGCCGGTCGACGGGTTATAAACTTTGACCCCGACGAGGTCCATGGGCTTGACGTCGGCGGTCATCTGGATCCGGACGGCCTGCGAATCGCTGACGGCGCGCTGGAAAACTTCGACAAACAAGGACTTCGCCGTGCCGGGAAGACCTTCGAGGAGAACATGCTGGTCTGCGAGCAGAGCGGCAATCGAGAGACGCTTGATGTCGGCGTAACCGATCACGACCTTGTTCATTTCGCCAATCAGGCGGGAAAACACATCGCTAACGTTCTGGTTAATCATGTGGAATGTTCCTTGCTTCAGGAGTGGGTGCGCTTTTTGCGACCCGGGTTGCGGTATGAGGCTCAAGGACCTCGGTAAGAAACGAGCCAACCTCCAGTCCCGAAGGACTGACACTTCTAGAACGAGCTCAAGCCATCTCCGGAAAGCCCTGCAGGCTGACGCGAAGAAGACAGGCAGACAACTTCAGAACGAAGTTCTCTGTTTGTACGGAAGTACAAAAGCTATTCTTGGCGCTTGTGATCTGGATTTGATTCGGGGCGCTGGGTTCAAAAAGTTTTGGGTTGAGAGACGTTTTTTAAACTAGTGGTATTGGAGGGCACTTAACAACAGGTCTATGAAAGTGATCTTGTGCTCATAAATTCTAATAA
Organism: Candidatus Obscuribacter sp.; assembly: GCA_021772095.1. Lineage (GTDB taxonomy): Bacteria > Cyanobacteriota > Vampirovibrionia > Obscuribacterales > Obscuribacteraceae > JADYXR01. The sequence goes on from JADYXR010000279.1 coordinate 25,137, forward strand.
TTCTGACTCTGTGGACGTCTGAGGGCTTACCCTGCGGGGATGGTTGCCAAGGTGATCTGGATCTTACTTCTTGGCGACCTCATCACGGCTAGCGCGAAGACTGGGATTTTTGTTATTTGATATTGCGAGTAGCGGCTGTCAAGTGTCAAGATTTGTCACGGGTGGCTCGTTGTGCGTGGTTGTCACGAGTTTTGCGGTAAAGGCGCTGAGAGTGGATTTTGTTTTTCAACTGCTAACGGTTGAAAATATTCCGCCACAGTTTCTCTAGCTATTGACAATTGCCTCTCGTTTGCTGCGCGAGTTCGTACACAATCCGGCGGGCGCGACTGTTAAGCCGCAACCAGCAGCGCGTTTAAGGTTTGTTGAGAAACGTTTCGAGGCCATTTTTTGCAAAACGTAAGCAACCTGGAGGCTCATTCCACGTAGTTGTTCTTGATAGTTATTACTGTCAACCAAATCTCCCTTTTTACCTGAAAATTTCTTAGAACAGCCTGCAGAATCTACCCCCGCATTTCTTTCTGAAGCATCACGTGCTTTCGGGGAGACTGGGTGATACTGCGTCTGGTTGCGTCTTGGGTTTGTCAGGTCGAGAGCGAGCAGGTTGAAACATCAACAGTTTGTGACAACGAAAGGAAACTAACCATGTCCAGCAAGAATCCGCTCGGTGACCGCGGCAAGGCTTCGGAAGACGCCTGGATTCGCGAACAGGAAAGACTGGCTCGCGAGAAGGCCAAGAGCGAAACCAACGTCGGCGAGAAGAAGAAGGGCTGCAGCTGCAAGAAATCGGGCGGAGTGGGCGATTGTGCCTGCAAGAAGTCCGGTGGCAGCTGCGGCGCCTGAAATTCGAACCATCAACTGAACAACTGGCGCCAGGGCTGAACTCGGCTCTCGTCCGCTAAGCTCGCAAGTGAATTGGCGCTTCCTGTGCCGGTTTGCTTGCAGCGCCAGTCGTTTTCAACAAGAGAAATCCATAGAAGGCAGGACAATGTCCTCGAAGAATACGCGTGCACGCGACTCGTTCATGATTGCTTTGGAACGCGGTAGCCGCATGCAGGGTCAATCTGCGACGAATAACGCAGTGGCCCGCGGTCTGAAAGCGATCGGCACCAGCCTGATTGCTTCTCAGTTTGGTCTTTTCGCCGACCAGCTGGCAGCGCTGACCGACAAGGTCGAAGTGCTGCTCAAGGGTGACAAAAATGTGAGCATCAAGTGTGAGCTTGTTGTTCCAGGAGTGACGTTCGACACTTTCGGCACAGTCTTTCTCAAGGCTGATGGCGCGATGGTCGTAGACGGCATTGGCAGCAAGGACAAAAAGCAGCTCGACACCTATCGCATCCCCGTCGTTCTCGACGTGGCGGTGCTCAAGGATCCGGCGGTTTTCGTCAGCGAGATGCGAGTCTTGATCGACAAGCTCTACGCTGCCGGCGAACGTTCCCTGGCTTCCAAATAACCACAAACTTGGTGGAGGCGCTCTTTTTCAGAGCGTCTCCACTCTTTTGTTTTTGCACCCTGATTTATTCATGCATATAGTAAAGCTCCGATCCTTGGACTATTCTCCGATCGCCGGTAGTGGTAGCATAATTCGGCGCGAAGCGAGCCTGCTGTCTGGTTTAATCTTTCCAGAGCGGAGACTCGCTAA
>JADYXR010000280.1 GCA_021772095.1 Candidatus Obscuribacter sp.
CCCATTAAAATCAAAAACCATCGGCGAAAACTCCGATGGTTACTTGGTTTTGATTGGCCTGCCCGGTACGACTCGAACGTACGACCTCATGGTTCGTAGGGGCGGATTGCCCACACATTAGGATCTCTAAATGCATTTCGGAACGCTTCATCAAGCCATTATTGGTTAGATGACCCTTCGGATAAGCAGTTTAACAATTATGCAACAGGTTGTTGCATAATTATTATGGGGTAGGAGGAGGCTCGAAAACAGTCAATTTTCTACATCTTACAGAGCAAAGCCTCTGCTTTTCCCCTTACTAGTACTTTTGCAGAGCCTCTAATAGCCTTTTTGCAGCTGTCGTGATAGCCTTTTAGCATCTGGTTCTTTTGTTCAGAATTCGAGGTGCCATAACAATGAAGGTTATTCCTCGGCATCTGGCGACCCGGGTAGAGCGCGCCCTAGGCACGAGCCGAGTAGTCAACATTGTAGGCCCAAGGCAAGCGGGCAAGACGACGCTCGTCAAGGACCTGATTGCCACCGCGCGCTATGTCACCCTCGACGACGATGCGATGCGGGCGGCGCTTGAAACCGATCCCTACGGACAGCTCCTCCTTCTTTCCGAACAGACAAGGAACACCGGACGTCCCATCGTGATCGACGAGGTACAGCGCCTGCCGGAGATCACCCTTGCGCTCAAACGGATCGTTGATGCGGACCACCGACCCGGACAGTATGTGCTGACTGGTTCATCCGATATCTTCACCGCGGGAAAGGCGTATGACTCACTGGCTGGGCGAGTTTTGACCCTCACTCTCCGCCCCCTGAGCGCGGCAGAGATTGCGGAGCGGGCGCCTTGCCGCCTGCTCGATGCAGTGGGCGAACATCCGCAGGATTATCTGGGTGCACTGCCCAAGCCGGTACCATTTACGCGGGTGGACGTCATTGATCTGATGGTGCGCGGCGGCTTCCCTGAAATCCGAAAGCTCGACGATCCGGACCGAGTGCACCGTTACATGAGCTATCTAGACAGCATCGTTGAACGAGATGTATCGCCCATTGCCGAGGTCCGCAAGCCGGACACGATGCGCCGCCTCATCGACCAGATGGCGGTACGAACGGCGGAGGAACTCAGCATTGCCGCTCTGTGCAATGTGCTTGGAGCCCGCAAGGAGACAGTGAACGATTACTTCGACATTCTTTCCCGGCTTGGTATCGTGCACCGGCTAGGCGCATGGACATCCTCGGGCGGAAAGCGGGAGATCCGAGCGCCAAAGCTTCATTTCTTGGATACCGGCTGCGCCACTTCTCTGCGTGGCGAAGACAGGGGAAGCTTCGGACTCGGAGCCGATCCCGTCGCACTTGGGCATCTACTGGAAAGCTTTGTCTTTATAGAATTGGAAAAATCATTGTCGCACCTCGGGAAGCGATGGCGGCTGTATCACTGGCGGCAACACGCCCGCGAGATCGATATAGTTGCCGAGGCGCCCGGTAGGCTGCTTGCCCTCTTCGAAATGAAGGCCGCAGCAACCGTCGGCGCCGACGATTTTCGCCACATCAACTGGTTCTTGAGTGAGGGACCGGGAAAGAGCTATCGAGGCGCTGGTTTCGTTGTCTATCTCGGTGAAGATCTGCTCTCCTTCGGTGCTGGCAGGATTGCCTTGCCCTTGTCGGTGTTCTGGTCTTTCGTCACATAACTTGATTAGGGCACCATACGCGATGGCGGAGGGCTAACGGTGTGAGTTCTAGGTGTAGGTGTCGCAATGTGGAACTCATCGGCAAGGTCATCAGCGGTATTAAGTTCGCGTGCCACGATCTGCGCCCACCTTTCTCACGATGGGTGAGAAATTGGATGTTCGGCACTAAACCTTGCAACGGTCTGACTGATTAACAAACAAACCACCTAACTTTCAAACGAAGATTATCACTTATGTGACAGCACCGCCTATGACACCATCTTCTGCCCGGACGGTATTGTGCTTTTTCTGATTGAGCCTTGTCTTTATGTTTCTAACTCAGGTCTATATTCGCTCGCCGACATACCAAACGTCCAGGCCACAGCCTCATGCGCGGTGCTTAAATGAGGAGGAACACAGAGGAAGTGGTGCTTGAAACTTCCATCCGGTTCTGAAGTTCTATTAATCACTTCAACCATTGCGAAAGGCTCTGGCTCAGCATTCCTAGAGTGCAAAATTCCGAATTGGTCGCGATGAACTTCTTCCGCTCCGGACCTCTCGAGAAGTCTTAAGACCCAACATCGTCAACGCCTGTTGGTACGCGAATCCCATCGTCGTTCTACTCATGGGCGCGAAGTAACCATTGGCGTTTCGACGGAGGAAACGAATTGCTTCAGCGCAACGCTCTTCTGGAATGGTGGCATATGGGGATAATGAAAGTGCGTATTGAAAACTCGTAGCGATTTTTAGAAAGCACCATATATGGTGATAAATAATTCGATCATGCACTGATTTTTGATTTCGTCCAAAGGTAGCGGCAAAGTAGCGGCAAACATTTTGAGGAACAAAACAAAAATGACAGCCGTCTCTTAAGAATGGCTGTCAATCTGGTTTTTAATGGACCTGCCCGGTACGACTCGAACGTACGACCTCATGGTTCGTAGGTGAGTGTCAGTCAAAAGTCAATTCGCTCGTGTTTGCGGACAACAGATGTCTAAACCGGTGGGCAAGTGTTTTATCGTCACGAAGATCGGCGACAAAAAAACAGCCAAAAGGAACTCAGCAGTAGGACTGATAGCACTGATACGGCTGGGGAATCTACCATTAAGAATTCGCGCTACTAGTTTCGGCTGTTTAAGCCAGATTGCGAACTATCGAACTGGTTGGTGAGCGAAACGTGCCTGGCTCCCACTTAAGAATTGCACTTCCTTTGTACGTATCACACTGGTCATTTGACATAAAGAAACTACTTTTAGTGGCTACCACCCTGGCTTTGCAGCTTCTCCAATACCTGATCAATTGTGAAACTTGCAGCTTTTTGTCGTGGTGGAAACTCAACGAACGTTTTCAGGAAATCTCCCACGACCTTTTGCGCAGGCACGAACAAAAACAAATGATCCATCACCCAATCCCAATATGTGTTAGAAGTTATGTCCGCTCGCTCATAAGGGTCGGTACGCAGGTTGAACAACTTCGGAAATCGAAGTGGAACTAACGGTTCTTGCCAAAGGAGAAGAGTGCCCGCGACTCGTTGTTCCATAAAAATCAGTTTCCAGTTGTCGTACCTCATAGCCATCAGCTCACCGTCGTCGGAGAAGTAGAAATACTCGACTCGAGGGCTTTTCTTCTCGTCGCCTTTGAAATAGGGAAGCCAGTTGTAACCGTCAAGATGGACTTTGAAAGTCTTGTTTCCTGCTTTGTGTCCCTCTAGTAGATTTTGCTTGATGTTGGGCTCTCCTGCAGCAGCGAGCAATGTGGGCAACCAGTCTAAGTGGCTGATGATCTCATTGCAAACGCTTCCGGGCTTGAGCACACCGGGCCAGCGCACCATGCCCGGCACTCTGAACGCACCTTCCCAATTGGTATCCTTCTCGCTGCGAAATGGCGTCATTCCAGAGTCAGGCCACGAGTTCATATGAGGTCCATTGTCGGTGCCATACATCACAATGGTATTATCCGCGATGCCTAACTCATCCAATTGCTTTAATACTTCCCCAACAATTTTGTCGTGCTCAATCATCACGTCGTGATACACCGACTGCCAGCGTCCCGCTTGGCCAACGATCTCTGGCTTAGCGTGAGTGCGGAAATGCATGTGTGATGTATTGAACCAAACGAAGAAGGGAGTGTCTGCCTTGACTTGGCGAGCTATAAAATCCTTGCTCTTGACCAGGACTTCATCGTCAATAGTCAACATTCGCTTCTTTGTAAGAGGTCCCGTGTCTTCCACACTACCGTCGGCCTTGCAATCAAGTACCCCACGAGGTCCGAAGTTCTTTCTGAAGTCTGGAAAATCAGAAGCCGATGGATAATCAGGAAGTTCAGGCTCCTCCATGGCGTTCAGGTGATAGAGAAAGCCAAAGAACTCGTCGAATCCATGCTTTGTCGGCAAGAATTCATCTTTGTCACCAAAATGGTTTTTGCCAAACTGACCAGTAGCATAACCCAATGGTTTCAGCAATTCTGCCATGCTCGGATCTTCAGCCCGTAAGCCTAAATCCGCACCAGGCATTCCAACTTTGCTCAAGCCGGTGCGAAAGACACTCTGTCCAGTTATGAACGCAGACCTTCCCGCAGTGCAGCTTTGCTCACCATAGCAGTCAGTGAAAAGCATGCCTTCTTCAGCAATACGATCAATGTTAGGTGTGCGATAGCCCATCATGCCTTTAGTAAAAATGCTTAGATTCGAGATGCCGATGTCATCTCCCCAAATAATTAGGATGTTTGGCTTTTTTGCATTCATGCTTGTTCCTTGATCTTTGTCGAGAGTGAGTTCTTGATTTACCTACGCCTGTCCCTTGCCTCTTACACAAGGAATGAAAAGTGGCTGTATCCAATTGGATGAGACCGGAATAAGTATATACGCTCGGTTCCTCCTTAAGCGCATTCTATAGATGTTCCAAAGAATGTATACTGCTTGACGATCTAGAACCGTCAACCTTGGTTGCGGGCCGCAAATAATGACAAGGTGGCAAAACGGTAATTATGAAGTCTGATCGAATAAGCAAAGAGAATGCCTCCCACAACGATGGGATTGACAAAGCTGAAGTTTTATCGACAGATGCAGTAGCAAGCGCCCCCGGAAAGCAGCCTACTGAGCCCGTCTTAGTACTAACAAAAAAACAAGTTCTTCTCAAAGAGGTGAAAGAAGTTCTGGCAATTGTTCTGTACTTGGCAGCAAGTCTATCAATCCTCGAAACATACAAATCGCTGATATTGCTGCAACAGGGAATAAGTGAGTTTGGCCATAACTATACCGTCGCAATCGTAGAAGCCGTTGCACTGGGAAAAATTGTTGCTCTAGCGCAGAACCTTCCGTTTTTGAATGCACTCAGAAGACGCGCATTAATTTGGGTCGTTTTGTACCAAGCGATTGTAATGACTGTCATTGTTGATTTCGGCGGTCAATTAGAAGATCACTTCTTTCCGCGCTCTGCCAAATTGCTCGCAGAGACCGGAAACCCTTTCGTGTTAATGGCAACGCATCAGTTAGCCTCAATGCTGATCTTCATTGTCTTATTTACGGTCAGAGGCGCTGAGAAATCACTGGGCAGGGGAACGCTTTGGAAACTGTTTTTTGAAGCACCTGACTCCGAGAACAACACCAAGTGCTAGTGGTGCTAACATGGATTGTTCGCTGTTCGCTCACCATCCGTGACCGTGGGAGCCTTGTTAATACGAACCACCACCCAACGGGATGCTCCTGCCTTGTAGAACATGCTCGTCACGCATAAGGTTCTTCTGCTTGCGAGTTTGGCAGTTTTAAGATCAGGGGAACCGATTGATTCTAAAATCAATTTCTTTGCAAGAAGGTCAAATCAAATGCAGGGGATTTGCTGTGGCTGGAAACTTTGACATTCTGGATGATGGAACTACCGCTCAGGTCAAACTCAATCTTGCATTTCTGATCCTCGGAAGGGCCTTGGTCACGTGATGATATTCGCGTAAATTTGTTAAGGTTAGGAAAGCACCATTTATGGTGGCAAACAGATCTAGTCGTCACGATTTTCCAACTTTGTCCAAAGGTAGCGGCAAAGTAGCGGCAAACATTTTGAAGAACAAAACGAAATGACAGCCGTTACTCAAGAATGGCTGTCAATCTGGTTTTTAATGCACCTGTCCGGTACGACTCGAACGTGTTTCTTTGGCGCGAAGGATTGCAAGAGCCCTCAGCAAAAATTGGAAACCGCAAACGCACTTGGTTTCAACTGTTATTTTATTGCAGAGACGTGTTTTCTATTCCTAGCTCCGACATAGCCCCGGAGAAACCACGATCCCGAAAAGTCTTGGGCGGTGAGAGACTCGAACTCCCAACCCCTTCGGTGTAAACGAAGTGCTCCACCATTGAGCTAACCGCCCCCAAGACCTTGAGTGTAGCACAGCCTCCCCGTACCTCTCACCCGATGGTGTAACAGCTGTTACACAGATTTGCTCTTGCCGGTTTGTGCTGTTTTGGCTAATAGCGCCATTGAACTAACCGGTCGAAAACCCCGTCTATTACTTTAGTTGCGCCCACCGAATTGTCAGGTAGCACCTGCAAGGAGTTCCTCATGGCAAGTGATAACAGAGACGGTTCCAGAAAAAATTTAATTCAATTCCCGAATGTCAAGCGGGACGGGCAGTCATTTGCTCTGACTGCTTATGGGAACACGAATAAGTCCCGGGAAAGAGACAATTCCAAAAATATCGAACCCGATGACATCACATTCGGTGCCCTCTACGAACTCTATCTTCTGAATTATGCGATCAACCACACCAAAACATGGAAAGAGTTGATCGAAAACTATAAACGATATTTTCAGACCTGGAACAACCGCAAATGCACTTCGATAAAACGACGCGATGTTCAGCACTGGGTCGATCAACTCGCAGCCACCAGAGGCAAGCATTGCGCCAACCGCTCACATGACACCATGCGCACCATATTCAACTGGGGAATACGAAAGGAATATATTTTCTGCGCCAATCCGGCAAGCCAAATAGACAGATACAAAACCAAACCGCGAGAGCGATTCGTTCAACCTGGTGCTGAATTTGCCCGTCTGGCAGAATCTATAAATGCATACCCGAACAAAACACTTCGAGACTTCTTCTGGATGTGCATCTTCACCGGCGCGCGCAAGACAAATATCTTGATGATGCGCTGGGAACAAATCAGTTTCGAATTCGAAACCTGGCGCATACCTGATACCAAAAATGGTGACTCTCACACGATTGCATTGACGAAGGACGCCATCAAAATATTGAAAGGCAGGCAGCCCGATTCAAAAACGGCATGGGTTTTCCCGAGCGATCGATTTCCAGACCGACACCTCGTAGAACCTAAAAAAGCGTGGAACCGAATCGTTGCAAACGCGAAAATCGAAGACCTGCACATCCACGACTTGCGCCGAACTATGGGAAGCTTCATGGCTATCCAGGGCGTCAGCTCCACGATTATCGGCAAGGCGCTGGGACACAAGTCTCCTGCATCGACCGCTGTCTATGCGCGTCTCACTCAAGATCCGGTTCGCAATGCCATGGAGCAAGCCCTGGATGCAATGTCGAAAAGCTATGTGATGCCCGAATCTTGTGACCAAACCGCTGGCGGTTCTGAAGAGACCGAGTCGGACCTTCAATAATCCGCAGACAATGGCCGCATGATAAAATGAACCGAAGAGCCAATTCCACTACCCAGCTTCTTCGCACCACCCCTGGTGCACAATTTCATTGATATCAATCAAACAACAAGCAATTGTGCTACTCGTGAGCGTTTTGATCAACGCAATACCTCTAGCTGCCTTATGCGAGCCGACCGACCAGGCGGCTCGTGACCGATATAGAATTATCCAGAGGGTCGCACAATTCAGGAAAGATAAGCGATACTACGAAGCCAAAGAGATAATCAAGCCCCTCATCGACTCCTCACCCGATGATTCCGAACTGTTGTTTCTGCGCGGTCGACTAAGTCGAGAAATTGATGAAAACACTGACGCTATGCTCGACCTCACCGATAGCATCAAACTCGATCCCCACAATTATCCCAGCTACGCGGAGCGTGGATTGATCTACTGCGAACGAGGTGATTACCGCAGGGCGATTAAAGACCTGGATGCGGCAATCGCCTTAAAGCCTGATGAGCCGGAGTTTTACCGAACCAAGGGTTCCTTCCACTACGATCAACCCGAGTACGCACTTGCACTGAAAGACTACAATAAAGCTCTGGAACTGGACCCCAAACATTGCATGGCCAGGCTGATGAGAGGAAGGTGTTACAGCCATCTGGGCCAGTCTAAAAACGCCCTGGCCGATTTCGATGTTTGCGTACAATACGAACAAAAAACGGCACCACCACTGCGAGCCCGCGCCAACGAATACTTCAAGCAAAAGGACTACCAGAAAGCGATTGCCGATCTCGACAAAGTTCTAGAGATGGAACCTGAAGCCGATGAGTTCGAACTGAGAGCTAAGAGTTACTATGAAATCGGCGAGTACAAAAAATCAATCACTGACTTCAAACAACTTATGGTCTTAAAACCGGGATACGCTGCCGGAGAACTCGATCTGAAGCGAGCCGTCGAAAGCCTTCAAAAGCAAAAAGCCCGGGTACAACAATAATGCGACCGCCAAGCCGGAAACCGTTAGAATAAACGCGGTTGCCTCAGAGTCTACATGCAGTCAAAGAACAGCGCATCTTCAAAACTTTTACGCACAACGTTGCCGTTGTTTATTCTGGCATTGACCGCGTGCAACCCTGACGGACGATCAGAATGGCAAGCATTACAAACGTCAGCGCAAAATGAATCGAAGACCGGCAACACCGCCGATGCAGAAGAACATTTTCAAGCCGCAATAAAGATCGCCGATGAACTCCAGAACACTGAACTGATTGTTTTATCGCTACTAAGCCTCAGCGATTTTTATTACAAATCCGGACAGTCGGAAAAATGCTCTCCGCTCCTTACTCGCGCGCATGCTCTGTCCGAAAAACAATTGAAGGAGAGCGCCTCCAATGCACAACAAAAACTTCTCTGGCACAATCTAACCGCCCGATCGGCACTTGCCCGTGCCAACGTTTATCGTGATCACGGACAATTCATCGAATCCGAACCGCTCTACAAACGAGCTGCAGAACTGGTAGACGCTCCAGGCACCAAACTCACAGAAGACAAAACCACCAGTGGTACCAGACCCACCGATGACACCACAAGCGCTACCGCATTCAGTTCTACAGGTAATACCACTACCGCCGGCGACACCACCTTGACCAGTGCCCAACTAGCAGCCGCCATCCACAAAGACTTCACCATTATGGAAGAGCATCGCCACAAAAGCGATGATGTATTCGACGACATGATGCTCCAAAATAAAGACTACACGCCGACCGAGCGATACAAACAGAAGCTCAGCTATGACAATCTCCATAAAGATTATTCCGCTCTGGAAATCGGCGAAAAATCAGATTTGTCCGAGCAAAAACTAAAGCAGCGCCTCAGTGAAGCAAAGAATTTGTTCGGCATCCGCGAAGGCAGATACAGAATCGCCTTCAGTGGTCTGTTCAATTATTACTCCGCAACGTTTCAGTACGATAAAGCCAGGGTCCTCCTCGACAATGACATCAAAGAATTTTTACTCGCTGAAAATTTCACCAGCGCCGAGGTGGAAGGCGATCCGGAAAAAATCACTGACATACAAATCCTGGCGAGCGATTTACACAAACGCGGCGAGCTGATGTCTCAAAAAGGACTGCACTATTCCAACCTCCCGTATCGAGAACGCGCACTGGCACTGCGCGAACGCTGGGGACCGAAAGGGCTCGAATTCGTCGTTACTCGCCGAGCTCTTGCCGACGCTTACGTGACCATTCACAACTACCCGGCTGCAATTGTTCAATTGGAAAAGGCTTTGCTCCTTTTCGACGAAGTTGAAAAAACACTGTATCCCACAAAAAGGGATCCGATCAACCGCTACTTTATGCTCGCTTCGATTTCTAAAATTGAACAAATAGAAGGCAGCTTCACTGAAGCCGCTCGACACCTCAAGCAAGCCGAAGCAGTTTTGAATATTCGCCCAGTTCCACATCCCGATCTAATACCCACTCATTCTATGAACTTGGCTGAGCTAGCCGGTGCTGCCGGTAACTTCAAAGAACAAAAAGCTCACATTGAGTCGGCATTGAATTATTGCAAAACCCACAAGACTGAATCGCCTGCGATGCAGGTTACCGTCTACTTTCTAGCTGGACACTTTTACTTTACTAATCACGATTTCGAAAACGCTCTCAAATATTTTCAGCTTGTCCAAGATCGGATTAAGTCCGGTCCAAAATTCCCTGGGCAAAACGGCATCTACTTCGATTCAGCAATTCTCGCCGCCCACACACACGCTGGCATGGGAGACGCCGACGCGGCAGAGCGCATGTTGCAAATTGGCGACCGATTTTTCATAGAAAGAAATGTGCATGACGTAAAATTCAAAACCCAAATCGCCCTGGGCAAAGGCAATGTCAAACGTAAGCTCGGTCAGTTCGCCCAGGCGCAAAAATGGTATGAGGCCGCAACTGCTGAATCGCAAAAACTGCCCTCTGAATTTCCCGAGTACTACTGGAACGCCCTGACCAGTCAGAGCACAAATGAACTATTGTTAAAAAATTATGCCACCGCCCGCAGTATCACAGAAAAGTCCCTCGCGGTAGCGCAGAAAAGTGAGTTTCGCTCGGACCTGGTCAGTCGCTCCCTGTCTCTTCTGGGCTGGGGCGCCGCACTTAATGGTGACTCAACTGCAGCGCAAAACTATCTGAACGAAGGAATTGCAGTATGCGACTCATCGCTTGCTCCGCTCGACGGTGTTATAGCTGAGCTTCACATTAATAAGGCGAAAGCTTTTTTTGTGCAAAAAGACGACGACAAGGCGAAAGTTGAAATGGAAACTGCACACCGATATTTGCAGAAAGTCCACACGAATTTCGAAAGCGCGCTCTTGGAATGGCAGATCAACAATTTCCTTCGAAACAATCGCCGACCGCCCAAAGACGCCAACATGCCCCCGGAAAAAATCCGGCAGTTTGTCGAATTCGCGGGCGTACATGCTCAAGGATTTGAACATGCCACCAACTTCCTGTACGGTGCCGCTTTATTAAACTGGACCGGTCGGTCGAACGAAGCCCGACAATTCGAAAAAATGTCCCGCCAGGCACGTGATGCCGAGCTAAAACGGCGTGCTGTCCAATAGGCTATGCGCCACACGAAACTGTCGTTTTCTAACGCATAAAAACTCCACTTCCCGAAGAGTTTTTGCCAGATGTTGTGTTTTGAGTAATTGAATAAGGTGGCGTATTCTTTCAATAACGACAAAGAAAGGAGATACGCCAATGAAGAAAGATAC